>CAWAWV010000001.1:0-399544 GCA_963785875.1 uncultured Thermoleophilia bacterium
GTCGCAACAGCGCGTTAGCTGAGATGTCTCCTTGGCGTCTGACGCTCGCACGGATCCGACGCGACAGATGGACGATGGGTGCCCTGGTCGTCGTGTCGGTCGTCGTAGGTCTGTCGTTCGTCGGCGGGCCAGTTGCGAGCCGCGTCCTCGGCCATAACGGCTTCGACCAGTTCCCGTACGCGGCGAACATCACGCAGAAGCCTGTCGGGCCGCTCTACGGTGGTTCCCGCCCTCAACAACTCGGCCGGGATCCTCGCGAGCGGTGACCTCGCACCACCGCCGAAAGGCACCCCGAACACGCTGCTCGTGTTCGGTGCCGATGGGCCGCTCGGCCGTGACGAGTTCATCCGCGTCCTCGACGGCGGGAAGACATCACTTGAGATCGCCATCGGCGGAGCACTGATCGCACTGCTGATCGGCCTGCCGCTCGGCGCTGTCGGCGGCTACGGCGGCGGGATCAGCGACGCCATCGTCTCGCGGATCACCGACACGATCATGGCGTTCCCGCTCATGCTGTTCCTCGTCTTCGCGAGCGTCCAACTCGACTCGCACATCCGAGGCATCGGGATCAGCTGGTGGCTCCCCGAGGGGGTGTTCGCCGAGGCACTCCTGATCGGCCTCTTCACATCGTTCTACCCGACGAGGCTGATCCGCGCGCAACTGTTCCAGCTACGCGAAGCAGAGTTCGTGGAGGCAGCAGAGATGGTCGGTGCATCTCGTTGGCGGATACTGCGGTCACATCTGCTTCCGCATCTGGTCCCGACGATCCTCGTCTGGTCGGCGGTCGCGGTCGCGACGAACATCCTGCTTGAGATCGGCCTGAGCTTCATCGGCGCGGGCGTACAGGTCTCAACCGCCACGTGGGGTTCGCTGCTCTCGACAACGTGGGGAACGGTGTTCCAGCCGCAGACCTACAACAGCCAGCAGTTCACGCCCTGGCAGACGGTGTTCCCGACCGTGTCGTGTTGCTCACCGTCGTCTCGCTCAACCAACTCTCCGAAGGGTTGCGCCAAGCCCTCGACCCCTTCACCAGCCGATGAGCCACACGCTCTACTTCCTCGCGAGACGCCTCCTCGCAGGGCTGCTCACCGTGCTCGCGATGATCACGATCACGTTTGTCATCTTCTGGGCGACACCGACGCAGCCAGCCCGGTTTGTCTACCCGAACGTGCAAACCCTGACCGCGTGGCACATCCAGCACGGCGACCACATTCTCGGCATCGACCGACCAAAATCCGACCAGTACCTCGACTACGTCAAGCATCTCTTCCGCTGGGACTTCGGAGAGTCCTGGGCGCGCGGGTTCGCGCTGCCGGGGCAGGCCGCCGCGAAGCAGGGGTTCCCGATCACCGCGCAACTCGACGCTCAGCTACGCGTCACGTTGTCGCTGCTGCTCGGCGGCGCGGTCGTCGTACTGCTACTCGCCGTACCGCTCGGTGCGTTCGCGGGCAGCCGGGTCGGAACGATCAGCGACCGAACCGTCTCGCTCGTCGCACTGATCGGCGTCTGCTCACACCCGATGGTGCTGAGCATCCTGATCCGCAGCCTGTTCCACGGACGCCTCCACTGGACCCCACCCGGCGGCTACTGCCCGCTCACCAACGGCCAGCCGGGATGCAACGGCCCAGCAGCGTGGGCGACACACCTGGCCCTGCCGTGGCTCACATTCGCGCTGCTGTTCCTCGCCCTGTACGTGCGCATGGTCCGCGTCAGCGTCGCCGAGACACTCCCACAGGACTACGTTCGAACCGCCCGCGCAAAAGGCGCGAGCAGCTTCCAGGTCATGACCCGGCACGTCCTCCCAAACGCGGGCCTGCGGATCCTGACGATGATCGGGATGGAGATCGGAACCGCGATCGGCGTCTGCATCTACGTCGAAGCAGCGTTCGGTCTGCCCGGACTCGCATCCCGCGCCGTCTTCGCGATGTCCGGATCGACCAACCTCGACCTGCCCGTGATCATGGCGCTCGTCTTCGTCATCAGCACCATCGTCGTCGTCGGCAACTTCGCCGTAGACACCCTCTACGCGGTACTCGACCCACGCCTCGCACTCGGCGGACGACCTCGGGCCGGAAAGAGCGCAGCCGGAGGCGTCATCTGAGGCACCCCGATTGGTACGTGCAGAGAAATCTGACGCGTACCGTTGAGCACCCCGTGGTCCTCCTGCGCGGACTGCGGCGGGAGTCCTCAGTCCGCGGATCGAGGCATCGCCTCAGTGCACGACAATCGGCCAGTTGCGCGTCACGGTCACGCCCCGCGCTTTCACGACAGCCTGGAACACCAACGGCTTCCCTCGCGGGACGACCAGCCACCCAGACGAAAGGTCGCTAGTCGCGACGCCGGAGCTGACCGCCGGAAGTCGCGGTGCCAAGCGCGACCGTTAAGACAGCGAGTACGGCGAGTCCGCGAGGTCCCTGGCCTGCACTACGGGTTGTGAGGCCAATCGGTCCATCGCGACGGAATGCTGGCACGCATTCCCGCTGACGGGCGCGCTGTGTCCTCAGGCGTGACATTCCCGAACACTCATATGGAGTGTGGCTTGTCAAGCGGGCAGGGGTAAGTCGGCCCCGCTGTGTGCGGGGTTCGGGTTTCGGCGGGGAGAGCGCACCGGCTGTCGTCGACGTCTGTGTCGCGACTCATATGCGCGGGTTGGTGCCGCATGACCGGGTGTGCGAGATGAGGAGCGGTGCCGATCTCTGGGGTCGAGCGTGGCCTCCGATGGGGCTGCTCGCAGTGTTCTCTCGGGTCGCTCCTCGCGTCGTTGCGCCGGTGCGCTCTCCTCGCCGAGCCGTTGTTGGTGCGCGGCTACTCCATCGTTGCGAGCGCCCAGAGGTGCCCTGCGAGTTCGCGTGCGACGGCGACGACGACGATCGTGCGGGGTTTGCCTCTCTTCTCGAGCGTGTGCCAGCGTGCGTGGAGCCTGTGGGCGCTGCGGTCGGCTTGGGCGCGTACGGCGAGGGATTTGCCGGCGCGTCTGGTTTCCAGCGTGCGGCTCAACCGTGACGGGCGGCGGTGGTGCCAGGCGGCTTCGATCAGAAGCCGGCGCGCGTGCGAGTTGCCGGCCTTGGTGATCGCGCCTTGACGGCGCCGTTCGCCGCTTGAGTTCTCGCTCGGGGTGAGGCCGAGGAACGGGCCGAGCGACCCGGGCCGGAACCTGCTCCAGTCGCCGAGCTCGACCGTCAGCGCGAACGCCGTCAGGGTGGAGACGCCGCGGAGACAGACGAGCCGCTCGACGACCTCGACATACGGCGGCGTCGCGGCGAGCTCGGTGATCGCCTTGTCGAGCGCGTCCCTCCTGGTCTTCGCGTCGAGCATCCGGCCGTAGCACTCGTCGAACACGATCGCGAGGGGGCCGGCTTCGAACCGTTGCTTGCGAAGCCACACGTCGTGCGCCTTCGTCCAGGCGGTCGCGTCGTACACCGCCCCATGGCGCAGAGCAGCTTCGAAAGCCGGTGGCGGGCCCGCATCAGATCGCCCCGGGCGTCCTCACCAGCGCGGACCAGATCGCGCGCGGCCTCCTCCTCCGGCCCGGGCACCCGTACCGCCGTGATCTCACCCAGCCGAAGCAGCCTCGCCAACCGCTCGGCGTCCCGCCGGTCGGTCTTGACCCGATCGGCCGCCGGCCGGATCTTCGACGGCGCCGCGACAACGCAGCTGATCCCAGCCCCCGCACACGCACGTGCAAGCCGGTACCCGGTCGGCCCCGCCTCGTACACGACCCTGACCGGCGCCGGCAATGTCTTCAGCCACGCCACCGTGGCATCAGACCCCGGCGGCACCCGCAGCGAGCGCACCTCACCGCTCCCCGCATCGATCACGCCCGCGACCACCGAACGAGCGTGCACATCGAGTCCGACCCAGCTACCTTCACCCATGACCGGCGCCTCCTCGTAATTGCGGCTCTACCGCCGCGGCCAACCGCGACGGCAACCCGCGCCAACTTACGTAGCGAGGCGCCGGCACTCCATACGGTCTGGCCCAGCCGACCGAACTGGTGTCTGACACCAGTGGGTGTCAGACACCTATCGCCGGGCCGAGCGTCCCGGCTCTAGCCGGGTGCGGCCGGGACCGGCGGGCGCCAGCGTGGCTGCCAGTAGTCGATCAGCCACTTGCCGGTCTTCGCGCCGCCGGCGCGCTTCATGCCGATGAAGAAGAGAAGCTCGGGCCGCTTCTGCGTGTGCCCGACCGGGATCAGGTCGACGTTGAAGAGCGCCTGGGTTTGGTAGTGGTAGATCGGGATGAACTCGGCGGTGTTGACGTTCTCGGCCTCGTACTGGATGACCGGGATGTTCCCCGACTCCCACTGCTTCAGCGTCATCGTGCCCTTGAGGTCGCGGTCGACGAGGGTGTAGGCGTACCCGAGCTGCTTCCGCGCGACTGCGGTCTTGATGAAGGTCCGCATCAGATTGATCTGCGGCTTGGTGACCGGGACGGTCTTTTCCTTCTGGGCGAGCTTCGCGGGCTGGTTCGAAATCGTGTCGGGGAACGCGTTGGACGTGCCCCGCAGCAGGAAGACGGAGATGAACGCGACGACGCCGACCGCGAAGACGGCAGCGCTGATGATGAGGAAGCGCCGCTGCTTGCGCGGCGAGTCCAGCATGCCTCCGAGGATCCCCGTCGAGTCGGTCATACCTAGCTGTAGACCACGGTAGCAGCCAAAAAGTTAGGGCTGTGACGCGAGTTTCTTCTGTTCTTCCGCCCCGCCGCGATAGCTCGACGGGAGCGGCGGAAGCTCCGTACGGCCGCTCGCCCGGACGGCCAGCCGCCACCGGCGCGCCCGAAGCAGGGCCACGCCCCCGAACGCCACGGGGACGAGCAGCAGGACGGCGAAGATCGCGACCACCGGCAGCAGGAACGAATGGCTCGAGGGGCTCTTCGTGCCGGCCGTTCGCGAGGTCGGAGCCGGGGCCGCGTAGTCGGCGGGCCCGAGCTCGTGGGTCACGGTTGCCGGCCGCACCGGTGGGTTCATGACGGCGATCGTGTAGATGCGGTTGACGAGCCAGCGGCTCTTGGACTTGACCACCTCGACCGAGAAGACCCACGTCCCGAGCTTCTGTGGGTTCCTGGGGTGGACGAGGATGTTGAGCACGACCGAGTTCCGCTCGACGTCGATCGCCCGCCAGTGGTGGTAGTTCCGCTCGTTTGCCGGGTAGAACGGGACGGGTGAGACGCCCTTCCGGAAGTCGCTCAGGCTCGAGGCGCTCCTCAGCTCAGGCCCCGAGAGCGCCCACGCCGTAACGGCGTTGCCGCGCGCGACCGCCGCCGGGATGAAGCGGTCGAGAAGCGTGTCGATCGCCGTTCGGTCTGCCCGTGGCAGCTTCTGGTGCGTGTTGACCGCGAGCTGCGCCGCGCGGCGGTTTCCGATCGGCTCGGCGTTCGATGGGCTCTTGCCGGGACCAGGATCGCGATTGCGAGCCCGGCGGCGACCAGGCCGGCGGCGATCGCGCTCCATTTGAGGCGGCGCCGGACCCGCCGCGATTCGGGAATCCGAATCACACGAATCACGGTAACAAGAGGTGACACCGTGGGCGCGGCGACTATGCTTCGAGTTGTGACGTTCGGCGCAAAGGTGCTCGCCGTCGCTGCGCTCGTGGGCGTCTTCGTGGCTGCGTCCTCCGCTTCGCCGCCGCGCTACGTATACCGCGACGTGGCGCTCGTCACCGTCACCGGTCACGGGTCGGTCGTGAGCAAGCCGCGCGGGATCAACTGCCCTGGCAAGTGCCGGACGCTCTTCGTCCGTGGAACCCACCTGCGCCTGCATGCCGTCGCCGCTCCCGGTTGGCAGTTCACCGGCTTCAAGAGCACCCTGTGTAACGGTGCGCATGCGACCTGTGTCTTCGACATGGTGAGCTCCCACGACTGCGTCGGCGGCGCGTGCCCCACCGGGGTGTTCGGCGTCCGGGCGCGGTTCGTCCGCGAGAGCTGAAGGGAGGGCGTGCCCGTGCTCGCGAGCCCGGTGACCCAACGGGTCTGAACGCTCGACCACGCCGAACGTGTTTCGGCGGCGCTTCTTGCCCACGAACGCGGCTTGGGCCGCAGTTCCGAGGGGCATTCCGCTAGGCTGCGCCTGCCTCGGCGGCTCGCGCGCGTCCTACGCCGCAAGCCGCAGATCGAACTCGCACCCTCACCCCTCCAGGAGCTCTAGAACCGTGTCGACGACCGACGGAAACAGCACCGGCAAGCTGCTCGAGATCAAGGGCGTGGTAGTGGACGCCGTGTTCCCGGGGAAGCTGCCCGCGATCTACTCGGCGCTGCGCATCCCGCGCGCCGACGGCCCAGACCTGATCGCGGAGGTGCAGCAGCACCTCGGCGACGACCGCGTCCGTGCGGTCGCCATGGACGCCACCGACGGCATCGCCCGCGGCACCGACGTCTTCGACACGGGCGCGCCAATCTCGGTGCCGGTCGGGGACGTGACGCTCGGCCGCGTGTGGAACGTCCTCGGCGATCCCGTCGACGACAAGCCGGCGGCAGGACCCGACGCGGAGCGCTGGTCGATCCACCGTGACCCGCCTGATTTCGCCGACCTCTCGCCGAAGGTGGAGATCTTCGAGACCGGCATCAAGGTGATCGACCTGATTGCGCCGTTCGTGCGCGGCGGCAAGATCGGCCTGTTCGGCGGGGCCGGCGTCGGTAAGACGATTCTGATCCAGGAGCTGATCCACAACGTCGCGCAGGAGCACGGCGGCGTGTCGGTCTTCTCCGGTGTCGGCGAGCGCACCCGTGAGGGGAACGACCTGCTCCTCGAGATGGAGGAGTCGGGCGTGCTCGACAAGGTCGCGCTCGTGTACGGCCAGATGAACGAGCCGCCCGGAGCGCGCCTGCGCGTCGGGCTCTCGGGTCTCACCATGGCCGAGTACTTCCGTGACGAAGGGCAGGACGTGCTGCTCTTCATCGACAACATCTTCCGGTTCACGCAGGCGGGCTCCGAGGTGTCGGCGCTGCTCGGCCGCATGCCGAGCGCCGTCGGCTACCAGCCGACTCTCGCCACCGAGATGGGGCAGCTGCAGGAGCGGATCACGACGACGAACAAAGGCTCCGTCACCTCGATCCAGGCGATCTACGTGCCCGCAGACGACTACACGGATCCCGCGCCGGCGACGACGTTCGCGCACCTCGACTCGTCGGTCGTCCTCGACCGGGCGATCGTCGAGCAGGGGATCTACCCGGCCATGAACCCGCTCGACTCGTTCTCGCGTGCGCTCCAGCCGGGCATCGTCTCGGATGAGCACTATGCGGTCGCAACGCGCGTTCAGGAGATCTTGCAGCGGTACAAGGACCTGCAGGACATCATCGCGATCCTCGGCATCGAGGAGCTCTCGGACGAGGACCGGCTGACAGTGTCGCGCGCCCGGAAGATCCAGCGCTTCCTCTCGCAGCCGAACTTCGTCGCCGAGCAGTTCACCGGCACGCCCGGCCAGTACGTGAAGCTCGAGGACACGATCCGCGGCTTCACCGAGATCATCGACGGTCAGCACGACGACCTGCCGGAGCAGGCGTTCTACATGGTCGGCCCGATCGAAGGCGCGGTCGAGCGGGCGAAGCAGCTGTCCGGCGCGAACGCCTGATGGCCGACCGGAAGGCGTTCTCGGTCTCGGTCGTCACCCCCGACGGCCCGGCGTACGAAGGCGACGCGGAGATGATCATCGTGCCGGGCGCCGCCGGTGAGATCGGAGTGCTCGCGCGTCACGCGCCGCTGATCGCGACACTGAAGGCCGGCTCGACGCGCGTCCATCCGCCGGGCGGCGACGTGCTCGAGTTCGCGACCGGCCCGGGGTTCTTCCAGGTGCTGCAGGACCGGGCGATCGCGCTCGTCGACGACGCCGTGGAAGCGTCGAAGATCGACGACGCCCGCGCGCGCGCGCAGCTCGAGGCCGCGCAAGCGGAGCTCGAAGCGATCGACCGCGGCGACTCGACCGCCGACCGCTGGCAGGCCGAACAGCGTCTCCGGCATGCGGAAAACCAGCTCTCCGTGTCCGGTCGCGGCTGACAACCGGTGTCTGACACCATATGGTGTCAGACACCTCCGGAAAGCTTTGACAAGCAGCTTGGCGACCGGGTCACCAAACGCCTAAAGAGCTATGCGAAACGTCGCCGACGACATACGCAGCCTCGCAGCCGAGCGCATCCTCGTGCTCGATGGCGCCTGGGGCGTCCTGCTCCAGAGTCGGGGCCTCTCCGAGGCCGACTTCCGCGGCCAGCGCTTCGCGTCGCATGCGCGCGACGTGAAGAACGACCCGGACCTGCTGAACCTGACGCGGCCGGACATCGTGCGCGAGGTCCACGACGCGTACTTCGCGGCGGGCGCGGACATCGCGACGACGAACACGTTCACGGCGACGTCGATCGGGCAGGCGGATTACGCGCTCGAGGACGCGGTGTACGACATGAACGTCGCGGGTGCGCGGATCGCGCGTGAGGCCGCCGGCCCCGATCGCTTCGTCGCCGGCTCGGTGGGGCCGCTGAACGTCACGCTGTCGCTCAGCCCGCGCGTCGACGACCCGTCCTACCGCACGCACACCTTCGACCAGATCGTCGAGAGCTACGCGGAGCAGATCCGCGGCCTGCGCGACGGCGGCGTCGATCTCCTCCTGATCGAGACGATCTTCGACACGCTGAACGCGAAGGCAGCGATCGTCGCCGCCCGCGACGAGGCGCCCGAGCTCCCGCTCTGGATCAGTGTGACGATCGTCGATCTTTCTGGGCGCACGCTGTCGGGCCAGACGATCGACGGCTTCTGGACGGCGATCGAGCACGCGGAGCCGTTGATCGTCGGCGTGAACTGCTCGCTGGGGGCGCGCGAGATGCGGCCGTACGTCGCGGAGCTGTCTCGGATCGCGAGCTGCCTGACCTCCGCGCATCCGAACGCCGGCCTGCCGAACGCCTTCGGCGGCTACGACGAGACACCCGATGTCACGTCGGCGCTTCTCCACGAGTTCTCGCGGGACGGCCTGCTGAACGTCGTCGGCTCCTGCTGCGGCTCGACGCCGGAGCACACGCGGGCGATCGCGTCGATGATCAGAGGGCTGTCTCCGAGGCCGGTCCCACCGAGACGGCCGGGGTCGCGGTTCAGCGGTCTGGAGCCGTTCGAGATCCAGCCCGAAACCGGGTTCGTGCTGGTCGGGGAGCGCACGAACGTGACCGGCTCGGCGCGCTTCCGTCGTCTGATCGAAGCGGGCGACTTCTCGGGTGCAGTCGACGTCGCGCTCGAACAGGTGCGCGGTGGGGCGAACTTCATCGACGTGAACATGGACGCCGACCTGCTCGAGGGCGAGGACGCGATGCGGACGTTCCTGAACGTGATCGCCACCGAGCCGGAGGTGGCCCGGCTGCCGGTGATGATCGACAGCTCGAAGTGGAGCGTCCTCGAGGCGGGTCTCCGGTCGATCCAGGGGAAAGGGATCGTCAACTCGATCTCGCTCAAGGAAGGCGAAGAGGAGTTCCTCGCGCACGCACGCCGCGTCCGCGACTTCGGCGCCGGTGTGGTCGTGATGGCGTTCGACGAGGAGGGCCAGGCGACGACGGTCGAGCATCGCGTTGCGATCTGCGAGCGCGCCTACCGCCTGCTCGTGGACGAGGTCGGGTTTCCGCCGGAGGACATCGTGTTCGACCCGAACGTGCTCGCCGTCGCAACCGGGATCGAAGAGCACGATGACTACGCGCGGGCATTCATCGACTGCCTGCCGCTGATCAAGGAGCGTTGCCCTGGTGTCCGCACGTCAGGGGGCATCTCGAACCTCAGCTTCTCGTTCCGCGGCAACGACGTCGTTCGCGAGGCGATGCACGCCGTGTTCCTCTACCACGCGATCAGGGCGGGCCTCGACATGGGGATCGTGAACGCGGGACAGCTCGCTGTGTACGAGGACGTCGAGCCGGAACTGCTCGAGCGTGTCGAGGACGTGGTCTTCAATCGCCGGCCGGATGCAACCGATCGCCTCGTCGAGATCGCGGAGCGGGTGCGCGGCGAGGGTACGAGGCGCGAGCTGGACCTCTCCTGGCGCGAGGCGACGGTCGAGAAGCGGCTCGAGCATGCGCTCGTGCACGGGATCGTCGACTACGTCGAGGCGGACACCGAGGAGGCGCGCGCGCGGATGCGGCGGCCGCTCGACGTGATCGAGGGGCCGCTGATGGACGGCATGCGCGTCGTCGGCGACCTGTTCGGGTCCGGCCGGATGTTCCTGCCTCAGGTCGTCAAGTCGGCGCGCGTGATGAAGCGCGCCGTTGCCTATCTCCAGCCGTTCATGGAGGACGAGCAGGACGGCGCGCGCGAGCCGCAGGCACGCGTGGTGCTCGCGACCGTCAAGGGCGATGTGCACGACATCGGCAAGAACATCGTCGGCGTGGTGCTCGGGTGCAACGACTACGAGGTGATCGATCTCGGTGTGATGGTTCCGCTCGACCGGATCCTCGACACGGCTGAGGCGGAAGGCGCCGCGCTGGTCGGCCTCTCCGGGCTGATCACGCCGTCCCTCGACCAGATGGTCGACGTCGCACGCGAGATGGAGCGGCGGCGGCTCGAGCTGCCGCTCCTGATCGGAGGGGCAACGACCTCTCGGCAGCACACCGCCGTGAAGATCGCTCCCGAGTACGGCAACGAGACGGTTCACGTCCTCGACGCGAGTCGCGTCGTCGACGTCGTCGCACGTCTGCTCGATCCGAAGCGGCGGCGCGAGCTCGACAACGAGAATCGTGTGCTGCAGGAACGGCTGCGCGAACAGCACGCGGAGAAGCTCAGGCGCCCGCTGCTGCCGCTTGCCGCGGCGCGCGCGAACCGTGCGCCTGTGCGCTTCGACGATCTCCCGCCCGCGCCGTTCGCCGGCGTGCGCGAGGTCAGCCCGCCGCTCGCCGAGCTCGTCCGGTACATCGACTGGCAGTTCTTCTTCCACGCCTGGGATCTGAAAGGCAAGTTCCCGGCGATCCTCGACAACCCGGCAGCGCGCGAGGTTTACGACGACGCGCAGGCGCTCCTGCGCGAGATCCTGCAGGGGGCGTCACTTCGCCCGCGTGGCATCTACGGCTTCTGGCCCGCGCATTCCGACGGGGACGACGTCGTCGTCGACGGCACCCGGTTCTGCTTCCTGCGCCAGCAGGCCGACCATGGCGACGGCCGTCCGAACCGGTGCCTCGCCGACTACGTCGCGCCGGCCGACGACACGTTTGGGGCGTTTGCCGTCTCGATCCACGGTGCCGACGAGCTCGCGGCGCGGTACGAGGCCGTGCACGACGACTATTCGGCGATCGCGGTGAAGGCGATCGCCGACCGGCTTGCCGAAGCGTTCGCCGAATGGCTGCACCAGCGCGTGCGCCACGAGTGGTACGCGCCCGACGAGCATCTGAGCGCCGAGGACCTCGTGAAGGAGAACTTCCGCGGAATCCGGCCGGCGTACGGCTATCCGGCGTGCCCGGATCACAGCGAGAAAGGGAAGCTCCAGCGGCTCCTCGGCGCCGATGCGATCGGCTTGGGGCTGACCGAGAGCTACGCAATGACGCCCGCGGCGGCCGTCTCGGGCGTGTACCTGCACAGCCCGCAGGCGAAGTACTTCGCGGTCGGCCGGATCGGCCGCGACCAGCTCGGCGACTACGCGGAACGCAAAGGGGAACCGCCCGCGGACGTCGAACGCTGGCTCGGCCAAAGCCTTTCGTAGCCGGGAAGTCGGTCCGGGAGGTCGGCTATCCTGGTGCGTGCGGGCGCCATTCGTGGCGCCGCAAACGTTTGTATGCGGACCACACTGAAGCGAGGCGTCGGGCGCGGAGCCCACAACGGAAACGGCAAGGCCGTCTTCCCGCCTGGGACCCTCAGCACCGTCACCCGTTACCGGCAGCCGCCGCCTCCGTCGAAGACCGCGCTCGGGCTCTTCTGGCGGATCGTGATCGGCACGCTCGTCATCCTCTCTTCGCTCATCCTTGCGGTCGCCGGCGGTGCCTATCTCTACTTCCACCAGTCGGTCGCGACGGTGCGCGCGCACACGCCGTCCGTCGTGCGCGCTGCGAAGACCCTCGACATCCCGCTCGCGCACCAGGCCGCGATCGCGCTGGTGGTCGGCTACGACCACCGTGCGGGTGTCGAGTCGAACCGGCCGTCGCTCTCGGACACGCTGATGCTCGTGCGTGCCGATCCGTCGACGAAGACGATCTCGCTGCTCTCGTTCCCGCGCGACCTCGACGTGCCGATCTACTGTCCCCGCTCGAAGTCCGACAACGCCGGCTACGTCGCGTCGAGCGGCGACCGCATCAACTCGGCGTACTCGCGCTGCGGCCCGACGGGGACGGTGCTGACGGTGAAGCACCTGACCGGCCTGCCGATCAACTACCTGATCACCGTGAACTTCCACGGGTTCAAGGAGGTCGTCGACAAGCTCGGCGGGGTGTGGATGGACGTCGACCGCCGCTACTACAACAAGAACACCGGCGCGTACTACAACGACTACGCGAACATCAATTTGCAGCCGGGCTACCAGCAGCTGACCGGCCAGCAAGCGCTCGATTTCGTCCGCTTCCGGCATACGGACGACGACCTGCATCGCAACGCGCGCCAGCAGGAGTTCGTGCGCGCGTTTCGTGAGCAGGTCTCGCAGAACTTCTCGGTCCTGAGCCTGCCGAGCCTCGTCAGCTCGATCACGAAGAACATCGAGGTGGGGGAGGGTGGTCATCCGCTCGAGGGCAACCAGGTGCTGTCCTATGCCTCCTTCGCTCAGTCGCTCCCGGCGGGCCATGTGTTCCAGAACCGCATCGAGAACGTGCAGTGCTCGCTCGGCTGCCAGGCATCCTCGACGGACATCCAGGCGGCGGTGAACGCCTTCCAGAATCCCGACGTCGAGTCCTCGAAGACCGCCAACGCTGCTGCGCTCGGGATCAAGGTCAAGCAGAAGGCGCTGCCGCCGGCCAAGGTGACCGTGACGGTCGTGAACGGGAACGGCGTCGCCGGCGCGGCGGCGAACGCCGCCTACCTGCTCGGCCCGCAGGGGCGTGGGTATCAGGTGCTCGACGCGCCGAACGGGCTCGATCCGAACATCTCGCCGCATGTCTTCCACACGAAGATCTACTACGACCCGGCGCAGAAGGGTTCGAAGCTCGCAGCGGTTGCGCTCCAGAACCTGATGCAGCCGGCCGATGTGGCGAAGCTGCCGCGCCGTCCGAAGCTGCTCAGGCTCGACCCGGGTTCGATGCTCATGGTCGTGCTCGGCCAGACGTTCGACGGGACGATCGCACCGCTTCCGCACGTCGCTCCGAAGCACCAGGCGGCGGTCGTGCGGTACGACGCCTACTCGGCCTCGCAGCTTCTCCGACCGATACGCGCAAAGGTCCACTTCCCGCTGTACACGCCGACGGTGCTCGAGCGAAACTCCTACCCGGACACGCAGGCCGGAGACAAGCCGGTTCGGCGCTACTGGATCGACGGCCGCGGCAAGCACCTGGCGGTGCGCCTTGTCTTCCGCACCGGCGGGAACGAGTACTGGGGGCTCCAGGAGACCGACTGGAACGATGCCCCGGCGCTCTCCGACCGCAGCTTCCGCCACGCTGTCGGCGGGCGGGAGATGGAGTTCTACTACTCAGGCTCGCACCTGCACATGGTCGTTCTCCGTGCGCACGGGGCGACGTACTGGGTCGTCAACACGCTCCTCGACTCGTTGTCCAACGAGACGATGATCTCCATCGCCAAGGGCCTGAAGCCCCTTACATCCGTGAAGTAGGTTTCGGGCCGGAATGAGCAAGGTGGGCATCTTCGGCGCCGGTTGGGTCGGGCTCGTCACCGGCGCGTGTTTCGCGGAACTCGGGCATGAGGTCGTCATTCGCGACGTCGTCGCCGCGAAGATCGAAGCACTGCAGGCGGGCGATGTGCCGTTCCATGAGGACAAGCTTCCCGAGCTGCTCGCGTCGAACGCGGGCCGCATCACGTACACGCTCGAGGCCGAGGAGGTCTCCGGCTGTGAGTTCCTGTTCGTGTGCGTCGACACGCCTCCGACCCATTCGGGCGACGCGGACCTGTCGCGCGTCTGGACGGTCGTCGACGAGCTACCGGAGCTCGAGGGACATCCAGTCCTCGTAATGAAATCGACGGTCCCGGTCGGCACCGGCGAGAAGGTGCGGGTCGGGCTCGACCAGCGCGGGCTCGAATACGTCGGGTACGCCTCGAACCCGGAGTTTCTCGCGGAGGGTCATGCGATCGACGATTTCATGCGGCCGGACCGCATCGTGGTCGGTGCGTTCGCGGCCGACGACGCCGAGGCGGTCGTCGGCCTGTACGCCGCAATCGACACGCCGATCGTGCGCACTGACGTGAGCTCGGCGGAGATGATCAAGCTTGCTGCGAACGCGTTCCTGATGACGCGCATCTCGTTCATCAATGAGATCGCGAACGTCTGCGAGGCGACCGGCGCCGACGTCGTCGCGGTTGCGGAAGGCGTCGGCCTCGACCGACGGCTCGGCCCGCACTTCCTGCGCGCGGGCATCGGCTACGGAGGAAGCTGTTTCCCGAAGGACTCGCTGGCGCTGAAGCAGCTCGCGTCGAACTCGGGGTACCACTTTCAGCTGCTCTCGGCGGTGATCGAGGTGAACGAGCTGCAGAAGCGGCGCGTGATCGGGAAGCTCAAGCGACACGTCGGGTCCTTGCGTGGGAAAACGGTCGCGCTGCTTGGACTCGCCTTCAAGCCGAATACCGATGACATGCGAGAGGCGCCCTCGATCGTGCTGGCAGCACGGCTCTTGGCCGAAGGCGCGGCGGTCCGCGCCTGGGATCCGGTGGTGCGCGGCGACGACCAGTTGCCGGCTGGCGTCCAGATCGTCGGCTCGGTCCTCGAGGCGGTCGAAGGCGCCGACGCGGCGGTGATCGTGACCGAATGGGCGGAGCTGAAACAGCTTGCGTCGCCGGCGGTTCACGCTGCGATGGCGACACCGCTGATCGTCGACGGCCGCAACCTGCTCGATCCTGAGGAGACCCGGCGGGCGGGATTCACGTACGAAGGCATCGGGCGGCCGACAGGCCCGCCGGACACCGTCCCGCGGGCTCCGCTCCCGACCGCCAGGACGTAGGCGCCGTGGAAGCGATCATTCTCGCCGGCGGCAAGGCCGAGCGGCTCGGCGACGCTGCCGGTGGACGTCCGAAGGCGCTCGTCGAGGTGGCGGGCAAGCCCCTAGCGGCGTATCAGGTCGGGCGGCTCGCGCGCGCCGGCGTGACGCGCGTGATCTTCGCGTGTGCCGCTGGAGACGGCGCGCAGTTTGTCTCGGAGCTCTCGGGCGTTGGCCCGGAGATCGTCGCCGCTGAAGAGCCGGAGCGCCTCGGTCGCGGTGGCGGCATCAAGTTCGCGGCCCGCGAGCGGGCGGAGCGGGGAGAGGTGCTCGCCCTGAACGGCGATGAGCTCGTCGACGTCGACTTCGATGCGCTGCTCGCCGCGCATCGAGCAGGCGGCGCGCTGGCGACGATCGCCGTTGCGCGCCCGAAGTCGCAGTTCGGGCTCGTCCAGGTTGGCGACGACGATCTCGTCCTCGGCTTCGAGGAGGCCGGCCGCGTGCCGTACTGGGTGAACTGTGGCAACTACGTTCTGACGGAGGAGGCGATCGCGAGGTTTCCGGACCGGGGCGACCACGAGTCGTCGACGTTCCCTGAGCTCGCCGCGTCGGGTGATCTGCGCGCCTACCGCCACGAGGGTCTCTGGCTGACCGTGAACACGCCGAAGGAGCTCCGGGTCGCGCAGGAGCATCTCGAGTCCCATCCGGAGTGGCTCGCAACGTGAGAGGATCGCCCACGATGGACTCGCCCAACCTCACGTCGCTCGACCGCTGGGGGTTCGACGTCCGGCGCGTCGACAAGCCGTGGGGGTACGAGCTCATCTGGGCGTTGACCGACACCTACTGCGGCAAGGTGCTCTTCGTGAAGGCCGGCCAGGCGCTGTCGCTGCAGTTCCATCGCGAGAAGGACGAGTCCTGGTTCGTCCAGTCCGGGCGGGCCAAGCTCGAGCTCGGCGACGTGGGGCAGGCCGCGCTCCTCGAGGAGGTCGTCGGCCCGGGCTACGCGTTCCATTACCGGCCCGGGACGGTCCATCGCGTGACCGCCCTCGAGGACACGACGATCCTCGAGGTCTCGACGCCGCAGCTCGACGATGTCGTGCGGCTCGAGGACGCCTACGGCCGCGAAGGCACGTCGGCGCCCTGAACCGCCCGCTCCGGGCGCGCGGGCCTGGGGAGGACACGTTCGCCTTTCGCCCCGAAGCCGTCACCCCTGGTCCACAGCCGCTCTGCGACGATTCGGAAAGGGACGTTCGGCCCCTTGGGGGCCTTCAACCCAAACAACATTCACACTATTGTGGTAAGGTTGGGGAATGACCGGCCCGCTGACTGTCGGAGCCGCAGCCGCCGAGACCGGCTGGTCGGCCCGGATGCTCCGCTACCTCGAGGCCCAGGGCCTCGTCGTGCCCGCGCGCACGGCCGGCGGCTACCGGGTCTACGGCTTGCCGGAGCTGAACCGGCTCCGCTCCCTGCGCGACCTCCGCCGGCGGTTCGCACTCGAGCTCACCGACCTTGCGTTCGCGTGCCGGCTGCGTCGCGAGCCCGACCTGAAGCGCGCCGTCGACGGCTGGCTCGCTGCGGCAGATGACACCGGCTCGTGGGTCGAGTGGGAGCAGCGCAAGCACGAGCGGCTCCTCGCGGCCTAACTACACTCCCCGCGGATTTCGACCAGAAAGGAACTCATGGCAACGACTGCAAAGCACGACGTCAAGGATCTCTCGCTCTCTCCGGAAGGCGTGCGCCGAATCATGTGGGCCGACCGGCAGATGCCGGTGCTGACCACGATCCGCCAGCGCTTCGAGCGCGAGCAGCCACTCGCCGGCTACCGCGTCTCGGCGTGCCTGCACGTCACCACGGAGACGGCGAACCTGATGCGCACGCTGAAGGCGGGCGGCGCCGACGTGGTGCTGTGTGCGTCGAATCCGCTGTCGACGCAGGACGACGTCGCGGCTGCGCTGGTCGAAGAGTTCGGCATCCCGGTCTTCGCGATCAAGGGCGAGGACAATGACACGTACTACGCGCACATCATGGCCGCCGTCGACCACAAGCCGCAGCTGACGATGGACGACGGCGCCGACGTGATTGGCGTTCTCCACTCGTCCAGGCGCGAGCAGCTCGACGACATCATTGCCGGGATGGAGGAGACCACTACGGGCGTCATCCGGCTGAAGGCGATGGAAGCCGACGGGGCGCTTGCATTCCCAGTCATCGCCGTCAACGAGGCGCGCACGAAGCACTTCTTCGACAACCGCTACGGGACGGGACAGTCGACGATCGACGGCATCGTCCGCGCGACAAACGTGTTGCTGGCCGGCAAGCGGTTCGTCGTTGCCGGGTACGGGTGGGTCGGGCGCGGCGTCGCGATGCGCGCACGTGGCATGGGTTCACACGTGATCGTCACCGAGGTCGATCCGATGCGCGCCCTCGAAGCGCTGATGGACGGGTTCGAGGTGATGCGGATGAACGACGCCGCGAAGATCGGCGATATCTTCTGCACCGCCACCGGCGACAAGCACGTCCTTGCACGCGAGCACCTTGCATCGCTGAAGGACGGCGCGATCATCTGCAACACCGGTCACTTCAATGTCGAAATCGACATTCCGGCGTTGCGAGACCTCGCGGTCGAGACGCGCGAGGCGCGCAACTTCGTCGAGGAGTTCAAGTTCGAGGACGGCAGGCGCGCATTCCTGCTCGCCGAGGGCCGCCTCGTGAACATCTCCGCTGCAGAAGGTCACCCGGCGACCGTGATGGACATGAGCTTCGCGAACCAGGCGCTCGCGACCGAGTATGCGGTCAAGAACGCGTCGTCGCTCGAAAGCAAGGTCTACCCGGTTCCGACCGAGATCGACGAGGAAATCGCACGCCTCAAGCTCGAGACGATGGGCGTCGACATCGACAAGTTGACTGCGGAGCAGACCAAGTATCTCGCGTCATGGGATGAGGGGACCTGAGCGACTCGGGTCGCCTCGATGCTCGAGCCTGAACAGATCGCGCGCCTCGAGCAGGATGCTGTCGTCCTCCTCGATCAGCGCCGCCTTCCGGACGATGTCGTCGAGGTGCGCTGTGGGACGCCGGCCGAGGTCGCGGAGGCGATCCGGACGATGGTCGTCCGCGGCGCACCCGCGATCGGCGTTGCGGCGGCGTACGGCATGGCGCTCGCAGCGGTGCGCGGCGATGACCTCGCCGCGGCCGACGCGGTCCTCCGCACGTCGCGGCCGACAGCCGTCAACCTCGCCTGGGCCCTCGACGAGATGCGCGACGATCCGTCGCCGGAGCATGCCCGCGCGATCCACGCGGGCGAAGTCGACCGCTGCCGGCGGATGGCTGCGCACACGGCCGGCTTGCTCTCACCGGGCACGCGCGCGCTCACCCACTGCAACGCGGGCGGGCTCGCCACGGGCGGCTACGGCAGCGCCGTAGGGGCGCTTGTGACGGCGTTCGAGCGTGGCCTTCTCGCCCACGTCTGGGTCGACGAGACTCGGCCCCTGCTTCAGGGTGCTCGACTGACCGCCTGGGAGCTCGAAACGGCCGCGATCCCGCACGCGGTGATCGCCGACTCGGCGGCAGGATCGCTGATGGCCGCCGGAGAGGTCGACTGTGTGATCACGGGCGCCGACCGCATCGCCGCGAACGGTGACGCCGCCAACAAGATCGGGACGTACTCGCTCGCGGTGCTCGCGCAGTACCACGTGCTGCCCCTGTACGTGGTCGCGCCCAGCACGACGGTCGACCTGGGAACGCCCGACGGCGCGTCGATCCCGATCGAAGAACGCGACCCCGCCGAGGTCACGGCACGCTTCGCGGCGCGGAACCCGGCCTTCGACGTCACACCGGCGGCCCTGATCGCGGCGATCGTCACCGAGCGCGGGGTGCACCGGGCTCCCTATGCGGAGTCGTTGACGGGAGCTGTCGTCGCGTGAAGGCGCTGATCCTCGCCGCGGGCTACGCGACACGCCTCCGACCATTGACCGACACGTGGGCGAAGGAGCTCCTGCCGGTCGGCGGGCGCCTGATCATCGATCGAATCCTC
Organism: uncultured Thermoleophilia bacterium; assembly: GCA_963785875.1. Lineage (GTDB taxonomy): Bacteria > Actinomycetota > Thermoleophilia > Gaiellales > Gaiellaceae > PALSA-600. The sequence goes on from CAWAWV010000001.1 coordinate 19,034, forward strand.
GAGAACGTGGCACGAGGTCGCCGAGATCGACGAGGTGCACGTCGTCACCAACGCGCGCAAAGCGTCGATGTTTCGCGATTGGGCGAACGGTCGCGACGCGACGATCCACGACGATGGGACAACGTCCAACGACGATCGACTCGGCGCCATCGGCGACATGCAGTTCGTCGTGGACCGGCTCGGAGCGGACGACGATCTGCTCGTCATCGCCGGGGACAATCTCTTCGACTTTCGTCTGGGCGACCTCGTCGCGTTCTGGGGCACGAAAGGGGTTGCGAGCGCTGTCGCGGTCCGCGACGTCGGATCACTCGACCTTGCGCGGCAGTACGGCATCGTGGAGATCGGTCCCGAAGGGCGCATCCGATCGTTTGTCGAGAAGCCCGACGCGCCGACGTCGACAGTGGCCGCAACCGCGACGTACGTCTTCCACCGTGAGCATGTGCGGCTGATCCGGACGTATCTGGAGAACGAGCCCGGCGCCGATCAGCCCGGGCGCTTCGTCGCCTGGCTCCAGGCGCGTGAGCCGGTCTACGGCTGGATCTTCGACGGCCAATGGTTCGACATCGGCGATCACGAGCAGCTTCTCGAAGCGGACAACCGGCTGCGGGTCGCCGTTGGGCTCCCGAGCCGCACGGCCTACGAGCCTTCCTGACGAGAAGGCACACAATCGGCGCGAAGTCGTGACGGACACGCGACGCGTTGACGCGTACCGTCGAGTGCGTGGCTCGTCGACCTCGTCTTCCCACCGCGCTGCGTCTCCTGCGCTGTCTCGGCAAGCGTGCTCTGCGCGGCGTGCCGGCGCTCGCTTCGCCGACCTGGCCCGATGGTCTGCGGCCGCTGCGGCGCTCCGACGCTCTGGCCGGTCGAACGGTGCCGCGAATGTGCGGGTCGCCGGCTCGCATTTCACAGCGCACGGGCGGCGGTCGCCTACTCGGGCGCTGCCCGTCATCTGGTGGCAGCCTGGAAGGAGCGCGCGCTCCGCCGTGCGGCGATCGTGGCCGCTGAGCTGGTGGTCGAAGGGCTCGACGCTCCAGCGGCGGACGTCATCACCTATATCCCGCCCGATCCGACGCGGCTCCTCATCCGCGGCCACCACCCGGCCGAGCGGCTCGCCCGTGAGCTCGCACGCCGTTGGAGCCTGCCGGAGGTGTCCCTGCTCGTCCGCGCCGGTGCTGGACCGTCGGCCCGCCAGACCGGCTTGCCAAGGGCCGAGCGCCTCCGGAACGCTCGTGGCGCCTACATCGCCGTCGCTGAGACACCCAGGCGTGTGGTGCTCGTCGATGACGTGTACACGACCGGCGCGACCGTCTCGGCGGCAGCGACCGCCCTCAGGAGCGCCGGCGCTCGGCAGGTCGACGTCGTCACCTTCGCGCGCACGGTGCGGGTCTGAGCGGATCGTAGGTAGTTCCTAGGTGCGCCCCGCGCGCAGCCGCCGCTTCTCGGTTACGCTCAGAGTTCGACCGGTCCACCACCCGAGGAGGTCGTGATGAGGCTTCAGGTGAAGGGGAAGAACGTGGAGGTCACGCCGTCGATCCGTGCGTACGCCGAACGAAAGCTCGGCAAGCTGGCGAAGCAGCTCGCCGAGCAGACGCAGGTCGAGGTCGAGCTCTCCGAGCAGCGCAACCCCTCCATTGCCGAAAGCCACGTCGCGGAGGGAACGATCTTCACCAAGGGCCCGACGTTGCGGGCGCGCGAGGCGTCGCCCGACATGAAGGCATCGATCGACCAGCTCGCCGAGAAGCTCGAGCGCCAGGTGAAGAAGTACCGCGAGCGGCGGACCGTCGAGCCGCGGCGCCACACCGAGCACCACGGCGACATCGCCGCATCCTGAGAGGCGGCGATGCGGCTCTTCGGGCGGAAGCAGCCGCTGCATCAGGCGCTCGCCGAGGCCGGCGGCCTGTCGTTCGGCGACGGAACGCCGCGGCCCGGCCTCTCGGCGGCGCCACCGGGCTGGGACGGCGAGCAGCGTGGCGAGCCGGGCATCCACGGCGTACCGCGGGCGCGCCGCTGGGATGCGGTGCTCGCGGTGGACGCCCCCGAGCTTGCGGGCGATGCGGTCCATTTCGTCGCGCTCGGAGACGGCTCCCTGGTCGTGGACGAGGAGCAGCCGGACGACGCGCTGACGCCGCTCGCGGACGCGCTCGAGACGCGCCTCGCGCCGCCCTACCGCGCGGAGGCCGTGCGGCGCGACGGGTCGCTCTGGAGCGTCGGCGGCCGACGGATCGTGCTTGTGCGGGAGCCGGCGATCGACGGAGAGGTGGCGGAGCTCGTCGTCAACGCTGGGGGCCGCACGCTGACGGTCGACGGGGCGCAGCGAGTCGCCCACGCCCCGGCGTTCGAATCCGCGGGAGCTGACGAAGCGCGCGAGTTCGTCGTGCGTGCGACGCGCGTCGACGAGGAGCTCTGGGAGGTGGAGGTAACGCCGCTCTGAGAAGGGCGTGTAAGCCTCCCGTGAGCGTTCCGTCGCGCTCCGGTCAGCGAACGCTCGCCCGGAGGCCCACCCGGTACCCTGTCGCCGATGTCCCCGGCGCTCGGCACCTTCGAAAAAGCCCTTCGCTTCGGCGAGGGCCGGCGGCTGAAGCGACTCCAGGAGCAGGCGGCGTACATCGCCACGCTCGAGCCCGACTTCCAGAAGCTCTCGGACGACGCAGCTACGCGGCAAGACGGTCGAGTTCCGGGAGCGGCTCGCGAACGGCGAGGAGCTCGAAAACCTCCTCTTCGAGGCGTTTGCCGCCGCGCGCGAGGCGCGCGCTCCGGGAGTCGGACCAGCGGATCTTCGACGTCCAGATGATGGGCGGCATCGCCCTCCACGAAGGCGATATCGCGGAGATGAAGACCGGCGAGGGCAAGACGTTCGTCGCGAGCTTGCCGATGTACCTGAACGCGCTCGAAGGGCCTCGGCGTCCATCTCGTGACCGTGAACGACTATCTCGCCACAGCGCGACGCCGAATGGAACCGAGGAGTCTTTGAGCGGCTCGGCGTCACGCGTCTCCGCGATCGAGAACAACATGCCGTTCGCAGAGCGGAAGGCGGCCTACGACGCCGACATCACATATGGCACGAACTCCGAGTTCGGGTTCGACTATCTGCGCGACAACATGTCGATCAGTCTCGACGGTGTGGTGCAGCGCGGACACCGCTACGCGATCGTCGACGAGGTCGACTCGATCCTGATCGACGAGGCGCGGACGCCGCTGATCATCTCCGGCGAGCCGACGACCGCCGCGAAGACCTATTACGACTTCGCGCGCGTCGTCAAGGCCCTCGACGGCGCGCAGTCGAAGGGCACGAAGCTCGAGGACGAGGTGCTCGCGGCCGAGCACGACTTCCTGTACGACGAGAAGCACAAGACCGTCTCGCCGACCGAGTCGGGGATCGAGAAGGTCGAGCGGGCGCTTCGGGTCGACAACCTCTACAGCCCGGGCAACGTCCAGCTCGTCAACCACCTGATCCAGTCGCTCAAGGCGCAGGCGCTCTACAAGCGCGACGTCGACTACGTGATCCAGGACGGCGAGGTGAAGATCGTCGACGAGTTCACCGGCCGCATCATGGAAGGCCGCCGCTGGAGCGAGGGCCTTCACCAGGCGATCGAGGCGAAGGAGAACGTCCCGATCCAGGAGGAGCACCAGACGCTCGCGACGATCACGCTCCAGAACTACTTCCGCCTCTACGAGAAGCTCGCCGGCATGACGGGCACCGCGAAGACCGAGGAGAAGGAGTTCGTCGAGATCTACGGCCTGAATGTCGTCGAGATCCCGACCAACGTCGCCGTGGCGCGTGACGATCAGAACGACCTGATCTTCAAGACGGTCGAGGCGAAGTTCGATGCCGTCGTCGACGACGTCAAGGAGCGGCACGAGAAGGGCCAGCCGGTGCTCGTCGGCACGATCGCCGTCGAGACCTCCGAGTACCTGAGCGAGCTGCTGAAGCGCCAGGGCGTGCCGCACACGGTCCTGAACGCGAAGGAGCACGCGCGCGAGGCGGAGATCATCAAGGACGCCGGCCAGCCGTGGGTCGGTGACGATCGCCACGAACATGGCGGGCCGCGGCGTCGACATCAAGATCGACGACGAGGTGCGCGACGCTCGGCGGCCTGTACGTTCTCGGCACCGAGCGCCACGAGGCGCGCCGGATCGACAACCAGCTGCGCGGCCGCTCCGGCCGCCAGGGCGACCCCGGCGAGACGCGCTTCTACCTCTCGGGCCGCGACGACCTCGTCCGTCTGTTCGCGGGCGACCGGATCCACGGGATCATGGAGCGCTTCAAGCTTCCGGACGACCAGCCGATGGAGGCCGGCATCCTCTCGCGCCAGATCGAGAACGCGCAGAAGAAGGTCGAGGAGCAGAACTTCGTCGCACGCAAGAACGTCCTCAAGTACGACGACGTGATGAACGTCCAGCGGCAGGTGATCTACGAGCAGCGGAACAGCGTGCTGCACGGCGCCGACCTCTCCGAGGAGATCCGCGAGGAGTGGCTCCCCGAGGTGATCTCGAACGTCGTCTCCGACTACACGGCCACCGAGTTGTCGGAAGACTGGGAGCTCGGCGACCTCGTTGCGGCCATGGACACGCTCTACGGCACCGGTGTGGCGGCGGAGGAGCTGACCGGGCTCGAACGCGACCAGGTCGTGCAGGAGTTCCTCGATGACGCGCTCGACGCCTACGCGGAGCGCGAGAAAGAGATCGAGGCGCTCGAAGAGGGCCTGATGCGCCAGCTCGAGCGCTTCATCATTCTCCAGGTCGTCGACACGCGGTGGCGTGAGCACCTCGAGAACATGGACTACATGCGCGAGGGCATCGGGCTCCGCGGGCTCGCGCAGAAAGATCCGCTCGTCGAGTACCGGAACGAGGGCGCGCTGATGTTCCAGGACCTGAACCGCGCCATCCGCGAGGAAGTGATCGCGCTCCTGTTCCACGCCGAGGTCGACGCGCACAGGAGAGCGTCGAGCTCCAGCAGCAGGGCCCGAACGGTGCGAACGGCGGGCTCTCGCTACGAGCACCAGTCGCTTTCGGGATCCGAGGCGATCCTCGCCGCCGGCGGCACCTCGACTGCAGCCGCCGGGTTCGCGAGCGCCGGCGGGGTCGCGACTCCCGTCGCTCAGCGACCGAAGGTGAACAGCGAGTTCGAGAACGTGGGCCGGAACGACCTCTGCCCGTGCGGCTCCGGCAAGAAGTTCAAGAAGTGCCACGGGGCCAGTGATGCAACCGGCGACATTCGCCGGCTCCCTGGCCCGCGATCACGCTGCGCGCTGCTGTGTCCTCGGCCGCGTCCATGGCGCTGCTATGCACGCAGCCTGCGTCCCTGCATCGCTTGGTGCTCGCGACCCAGGAAGCGGGCAATGTCACCAGTCACATCACTAGCACGGCCCGAACCCGCCCTCGCCGACGACGAGATCAGCCTCGAGCCGCTCGCCGAGGCGCTCGCGCCCGAGTTCGGCTGGGTACTCGACGGCGACGCCGACACCGACCGTTTCACGCTCATTCCGTCACGCCCGGACGGCGAAGTTCCTCACGACGTGGCTCGGGCGCTACGAGCGCGGCTGGGAGGACGGCTCGTGCGCCGGGTTCGCGGTCCGCGACGGCGCGACCGGAGCCGCGATCGGCTTCGCGGCGTTCGTCCAGCTCGACCTCGAGAAGCAGCAGGGCGAGATCGGGTACGTCGTGGCTGCGGCGGCACGCGGCCGTGGCGCCGCCGGCCGCGCGGTCCTCCTCCTCACGAGCTGGGGCTTCGGCGCGCTCGGGCTCGAGCGCATCGAGCTGCACATCGATCCCGCGAACGAGCCGTCGGCGCGTGTGGCGCGTCGGGCCGGCTACCGCCTCGAAGGGACGCTCCGCAGCACGTACTTCAAGGAAGGCCGGCGAAGCGACTTCGACATCTGGGCGCGCCTCGCGAACGAGTGATCTCGTAGGGTGTCGCCCATGACGCTGGCGACCATGCGCCGGCTGCTCGCCCGCGAGGAGACGCTCGCCGCGGCGCTCGCTGCGGTGGTCGCGGCCGCGCTCGTCTGGGCGGCGCCGCCCGGCGTCGACTGGGCCGCGCACTCCTACCAGCGCACGTTCCTGCTCCAGCACGGCTTCGCGATCTGGAACAACTTCTGGTACGCGGGCCGGTACTCGTTCGTCACCTACAGCGTCCTCTACTACCCGCTTGCCGCGCTCGTCGGGATCAGGATCCTCGCGGTTCTGTCGGTCGCGACCGGCGCGCTCGCCTTCAGTGCGGTCGTGCTCCGCCCAGTGGGGGCCGCGCTCACGGCTAGCAAGCCGCCGTTCGCCGTCGCTCTCGGCCGGCATCGTGGTCTCGGCCGCGTTCCCGTTCGCGCTCGGGTTCTCGTTCGCGCTGCTCGCGCTCTCCGCGCTGCAGGCGCGGAGGCGCGGGCGGTTCGCGGTGCTGCGCGCTGCTGACCCTCGCGGCGAGCCCGCTCGGGTTCGCGTTCCTCGTGGTCGCCCTCGTCGGCGTGCTGCTCGGACGGCGAACGTCTGCGCGACGCGCGCTTGCAGATCGCTGCGGTCGCAAGCTGCAATTGCAGCCGAGCTCGTGTTGCTGGCGGCTGTTCGGCGACGGAGGCCACTTCCCGTACGGCGTCCTCCAGCTGACACCGTCGCTGCTCTTCGGCGGCGTGGGGCTCGTGATCACGCGTGGAGTGCCAGAAACACGGCTTCTGCGGGGCTTCTTCTGGGACGTCTACCTCGTGGTGTGCATCGTCGCCTATCTCGTGCCGACCGCGGTCGGCTTCGAACCTCGAGCGCCTCCGCTACATCGCCCTCCCGGTGGCATTCATCGCCGCTAGCCTTGCGGGCGTGGCGGCCGCTGTGGCTCGTCGTTCCCGCGCGCTCCTCGCCGGGATCTGGAACACGACGCCGATCTTCACGACCCTCGCACGGGCGGGAACCGACGCCGAGTCGCCTCCGGCGTACTGGCAGCCTGCCGTCTCGTACCTGCGCGCTCACCTCAGCCCTTCGTACCGCGTCGAGGTCGTCGACACCGCCGAGCACTGGCCGGCTGCCTACCTACCCGACGCCGGGATTCCGATCGTCCGCGGCTGGTACCGGCAGAGCGACTTTCCACAGAACGAGCTGCTGTACGACTCGACGCTCGGCGGCCGCGCCTACCGGGCGCTGGCTTCGGAAGCTGGCGGTCCGCTACGTGCTGGTGACGGATGCGCCCGCCGACTACAGCTCGCGGCGCGAGGCCGCACTGATCCGCTCAGGCAAGTCGGGCCTCATTCCCGTGAGCGTCCTCGCCGCACATGACCGTGTATGAGCTGCCGCCCCGCGACACCGCTCGTCACCGGCCCGGGCGGCGCCACCGTTCTCTGGCTGTGGCCCTCAGCGCCTCGTCGTCGCCGTCGACACACCGGGCACCTACCGCGTCCGCGTCCGCTGGTCGCCGTACTGGCACTCGTCGAGCGGATGCGTCGCGCGTGCGCCGGACGGGCTGATGAGGATCACGGCACACGAGGCCGGGCTCGTCGAGCTGCGCTTCGGTGTCAGCGTGAAGCGGGGGCTGCAGACGCTCACGGGTACGATTCCCGCATGCTCGGGGACGCAAGATCACTGACCGACCAGCTCGAAGAGCTCGGGGCCCAGCTTGACTGGGTCCGTGAGTACCTTTGACCCCGCGTCGCTCGAATCCCGCCTCGAAGCGCTCGAAGAGGAACTGAACAGCCCCGGCTTCTGGGACGACCAGAACCGGGCCGCGAAGGTGTCCGCCGAGCATGCGCGAGTCTCGCGCCGCCTCGAGGGCTACCGGCGCCTGCGGCAGGAGTTCGACGATGCCCGCGAGCTCGCCGGCATGGACGGCGGTGAAATGGAGGGGGAGATCGCGTCGTCGCTCGTGCCGCTTCGCCGCGAGCTCGACGAGTTGCAGGAGGCGGCGCTGTTCGTGGGCGAGTACGACGCCGGCGATGCCGTCGTGACACTGCAGTCGGGAACAGGCGGCACCGACGCGCAGGACTGGGCCGAGATGATGCTGCGCATGTACGAGCGCTGGGCGGCGAACCGCGGGTTCGCGATCGAGCTGCTCGAGGCGAGCCCGGGCGAGGAGGCGGGCCTGAAGTCGGCGACGTTCACGGTCGGGGGTGAGAACGCGTACGGGATTCTCAAGGCCGAGCGCGGCAAGCACCGGCTCGTGCGCCTTTCGCCGTTCGATCAGGCGCACCGGCGCCACACCGCGTTCTCGACCGTGATCGTGGCCCCGCTCCTGCGCGGCGGACGGCGAAGTCGAGATCGACGAGGGCGACCTCAAGATCGACACATACCGCGCGCAGGGCGCTGGTGGCCAGCACGTGAACAAGACCGACAGCGCGGTCCGCATCACCCACCTGCCGACCGGCATCGTCGTCCAGTGCCAGAACGAGCGCTCCCAGTCGGCGAACAAGCAGACCGCGATGCGTGTCCTCAAGTCGCGGCTCGTCGAGCGCCAGGAGGAGGAGAGAGAGGCGCTGCTGGCGAAGGAACGCGGCGGCTCGGCGGACACCGGCTTCGGCGGGGAGTCCGTCCGCTCCTACGTGCTGCACCCCTACCAGATGGTCAAAGACTCTCGCACCGGCTACGAGATGGGCAACGCCCAGGCGGTGCTCGACGGCGAGCTGGATCCGTTCATCCGCGAGTACCTGCTCGCCCGAGCCGCCGGGAGGGGCGTCTAGGCGGTGGGCTACACTTTGCAGCATCTTCGCACCCGGACGCCTCGATAGGCGGCGTCCACGTACATCCGACGTGCAGGAACCCGAGCTCACATTCCCCCAGGCAACGGCGACAGCCGTGATCGACGAGCCCGTTCTGGCGTCGCCGCCGCCGCCGTCGGCGTCGTCGATGATCGTCTTCGAGTCGGTGACGAAGGTCTACGAGCCCGACGTCACCGCGCTCCATGACGTCACGTTCCACATCGACAAGGGCGAGTTCGTATTCGTCGTCGGCGCGTCCGGCTCCGGCAAGTCGACGCTCGTCCGCCTGCTGCTCAAGGAGCTCGAGCCGACGCGAGGCAAGATCGTCGTCGGCGGCCGCGAGCTCGGCCGGCTGAAGCGCTCGAAGGTGCCGATGCTGCGCCGCAACATCGGCTGCGTGTTCCAGGACTTCAAGCTGCTGCCGCGCCGCACCGCCGCCGAGAACGTCGCGTACGCGTTGAAGGTGCAGGGCGAGTCGAACGCGTCGATCCGCAAGAAGGTGCCTGAGGTGCTCGCGATGGTCGGGCTCGCGCACAAGATGAACTCGCTTCCCGACGAGCTCTCCGGCGGCGAGCAGCAACGGGTGTCGATCGCGCGCGCATTCGTCAACCATCCGCCGCTCCTCGTCTGCGACGAGCCGACCGGCAACCTCGACCCCGACACGTCGGTCGGGATCATGCAGCTCCTCTACCGGATCAACCGCGCCGGGACGACGATCCTGATGGTCACCCACGACCGCGAGATGGTCGACAAGATGCGGAAGCGCGTCATCCAGCTGGAGGGCGGCCGTCTGGCGCGCGACGAGCGCCGCGGCGGGTACGTCGGAGAATGACGGGGCGCTCGAGACTCCTGTTCTCGGAGGCGTGGCGGTCGCTCGGCGCCAACCTGTCGACGACGATCGCTGCGACGATGACCGTGCTGATCGGCATGTTCCTGCTCGGCCTGTTCATCGCGCTCGGGACGTGGACCGTGTCGTGGTCGAACCACGTGAAGAGCGAGCTCGTCGTCAAGGTCAACTTCACGGACTCGGCGACGACGCAGCAGCGCAACGACTACGTGCGCAATGCTGCAGCAGAGCCCATACGTGAAGGCGGGCGGGATCAAATACGTCTCGAAGGCGGCAGGCCTACAAGGAGATGGCGCGGCGCTATCCCGACATGGTCAAGAACCTCACGTGCAAATCCGTTCCCGAACGCGCTCAAGGGTGACGCCGAACAAGGGCGAGAACGTCGACAAGCTCTTCGACTCGCTGACGGGAACGAACAAGCCGGCGTTCATCGGCAAGGTCACCGACGGGAAGAAGCTCTCGCACCGAATCCTCCAGGTTGCCCACGTGATCGAGGTGGTGTTCACACTCGCGACGCTCGTGCTGGTCGTCGCCTCCGTGCTCCTGATCTCGAACACGATCCGGCTCTCGATCTTCTCGCGTCGAAGCGAGATCGAGGTGATGAAGCTCGTCGGCGCCACCAACTGGTTCGTGCGCGGGCCGTTCATGCTCGAGGGTCTCATCTGCGGCATCGCCGGGGCGCTTCTCGCGATCTTCTTCCTCGTCCTCGGCAAGACGGTGGCGTTGCCGGCGATCCTGCCGCACCTGTCGGGCGACGCCGACGTGCACGCGATGGCGTTCCCGCTCGTTGCGCTGGTCCTCCTGGCCTCGGGCCTGGGGCTCGGTGCGGTCGGCTCGGGCCTGACGATCCGCCGCTTCCTTCGGGTCTAGCGATCTCCGACAGCCTCGTAGTCGAGATCGGCCGTCGCGGCAAGCTCGTCTTAGGCGAGCCGTACTTCACCCCCGGCGTGCCGCTCGTGCTCGAGTCGAAAGGTCTCGGCGACCTCGGGCCCGGCGACCTGGCGGTCGTACGGCCGGGGAAGGGCCGCGCCCATGTCGAGCAGGCGCTCGGATCGTCCGCTCGGATCGAGAACGTCCTGGAAGCACTCCTCGTCGAGCGCGGCGTCCGGCAGCCGTTCGAGCCCCACGATCCGCCTGCCGCCGAGGATCTGAACCGCGTCGACCTGCGTGAGCTGCCGACGTACACGGTGGACCCGGATACGGCCAAGGACTTCGACGACGCGCTCTCGTTCCGGCGCGAAGCGGAGGGGATCCGTGCGTGGGTGCACATCGCCGACGTCTCCTGGTTCGTCGGCCCGGGCACGCCACTCGATCAAGGAGCGGCGCGCACGATCGTTCTCGACGTACGTGCCCGGCGCGGTCGCGCCGATGCTGCCACACGAGCTCGCCGACGACCTCTGCTCCCTCCGTCCGCCGAGGACCGGCTCTGCGTGACGGTCGAGATTCCGCCGCAAGGCGCCCCGACGTTCTACCGGTCGGTGATCCGCTCGGACGCGCGCCTGACGTACGGGCAGGCGCAACGGCGCGAGGCGCCCGGGCCGATCCTCGATCAGCTCGAGCTCAACGACGAGCTTGCGACGACGTTGCGCGCGCGCCGCTTCGCCCGAGGCGCACTCCAGGTGCAGACGCCCGAGGTGGCGTTCCGCTTCGACGGCGACGGCGGAATTGCCGAGGCTTGGCTCGAGGGCGAGCCGCACGCGCACATGCTCGTCGAGGAGCTGATGATCCTCGCGAACGAGAGCGTCGGCGCGTTCCTCGCCTCCCGGAACCGTGCCGCGCTGTACCGCGTGCACGAGCCGCCGGACCCGAAGTCGGTCGAGCACCTGATCGCGAAGCTCGCCGATCTCGGCGTGCCGACGCCGCCGGTGCCGAATCCGCTGACGCCGCAGCTCGCGGCGACCGTGACCGGAGAGGCGTCGAAGCTCGTCACCACGTACGCGGCGCAGGCGGGCCGCGGACGGGAGGCGTTCCCGTCGCTCGTCCTGCGGGCGTTGAAGCAGGCGCGCTACGACCCCAAGAACCTCGGGCACGCCGGCCTCGCGAGCGCCGCCTACTGCCACTTCACCTCCCCGATCCGGCGGTATCCGGATCTCGTGGTCCACCGCGCGCTCCTCCGCGAGCTCGGCCTCGCGGACGATCCTTTGCCGGAGGATCTGCCCCACCTAGCCGAGCACACATCCGAGCGTGAGCGCGAGGCGGCGCAGATCGAGTACGCCGCCGACGCGATCTGCCTGGCGTGGCTGCTCGAGCGTCGCCTCTACGATCTCGGCTGGGACGAGGCGTGGGAGGGGGAGATCATCGGTGTGATCGCGTCCGGGCTGTTCGTGCGGTTCGGCGAGGTGTTCGAGGGCTTCCTCCCCGCGCGCCGGCTGCACGGCGAGTTTTTCGAGCTGAACGACCTCGCCACGGCGATGGCCGGCCGCACAACCGGCCGCACCTACCGCCTTGGCGACAGCATCTCGATCCGCGTCGAGCGGGTCGCTCGCAACGAAGGCAAAGTGGAGCTCTCGCCCGCGTGATTTGATCGGCCTGCGTACCAACTGCGAGAGGAGGCAGGCATGGAGTTCGACACCGCCCACGTCTGGATCACGACGCGGAGGTTGAAGCCCGGAGCGCGCGAGGAGTTCAGCCGGTCGTGGCGTCCGCGCGAGTTCCCGGACGGAATGCTGCGCGCCTACGAGTGCTACTCGCCTGACGGCACGGAGGTGGTCGGCGTCTCGATCTGGGACTCGCCCGAGTCGCGCGAGCGCTACCGCTTGTCGGAGGTCGAGAGCGAGCGGCGTCAGGCGATGGCGCCGTACGTGCTCGAGGAGCGCTCCGGGTTCTACACCGGCCGCGAGTTGACGATCCCCAACCGCTGATCGGTCAGCGGATCAGCTGCAGCACGAGGTGCATGCGGTACGGAAACGTGCCGCCGATGTGGCGGTCGAGCGTCTCGCGGACGGTGAGCCCGGTCGTCTCCGACTCCCACGTCACGTCGCGCTCGGTCCCGCGATGGGTCCCGGTAACGGTCGAGTCGGCGACGAGGACGAAACAGCCGGCGCCGCAACGGCCGGTGACACGGTTGCGCGACACGCTGTGCACGCCGCCGACGGTGTAGTCCTGCACCCAGTGTTGCCCGACTCGCAGGTGATTCGGTCGCGACAGCGTTACGGGCTTCGCGGCGTGCGCCTCGTCCTGCGTGATCACCATCGTCAGCCGTGTGCGCTGCCACACCGAGTAGCGTCCGGAGGGCGTCACGCTTGTGCGCGTCGCCTCGAGGTGCTGCTTCGAGTAGCGCCACTCCTCCTGGACGACGGTCCCGGATCCCGAGACGACGAGCACTGCGCGCGGCGGGAAGGCGCGGTGGATCTTCAGCGGCCCCGCTTTCGCCTCCTCGAACCCGGATTGCACGTAGCGGTGGATGCCGGGGCGGGGGAGGACCCCCGGCGCGAGCGTCGCGTGCACCCGTGCGGGCGGAACGGCTTCGGTCGACTTCGATCCCCGGTGGAGCAGCACGGCGACGGTCGCTATGACGACCGCGGCGAGCACGCCGGCCGCGGTGAGAGCCTTCCGCATCGCGAAAGGCTCTCACACGTTCGGGCGTCTAGCCTGTCGCGAGCGGCGCCGGCGCCGTCGCGACCGCAGGCTGCTCCCGGCGGAGGGTGTACGCCAGCCAGATGAACAGGCCGAGCAGCAGCATCGCGTTCACCGGGTGCAGCGCGGCGATCCAGCGGTTGAAGCCGGGCAGGATCATCTGGATGAAGAGCAGGAACGGGAGGACGATCGACACGACACGCGTGCGCGTCGTCGGATGCCACGCGAGCAGCGCGACGATCAGGAAGAGGAGCGCGCCAGGCCCCGTCAAGAAGAACCCGAGTGCCCGATGCGGATCGAGGGTTTTCGAGTTCGCGATGCAGTGTGCGCCTGACTTGTCGCAGTCGTCCGAGTGCTTGATGTTGTAGAGACCGAAGATCCCCGACCCGGCCAGGAACACCTGGACGACGATCAGCAAGATGTAGAGCGCAGAGAACCACTTCATCACGGAGCGTGCACCTCTCCTGACGCCAACCATGCCGCATGACTCCTTCCTCAGATGACCTGACCGCGTGAACGTACTAGGTGGCGCGGAGGGCCACAAGACCCCTAGACGAGGCGTCGCTCCTGCGCCCAGCGGGTCAGCTCGTGCCGGGTTGAGAGCTGCAGCTTGCGGAGCACGCTCGACACGTGCGCCTCGATCGTCTTCACGGAGAGGTGGAGCCGCGCCGCGATCTCCTTGTAGAGGTAGCCGCGCGCGATCAGCTGCAGCACCTCGCGCTCGCGCGGTGTCAGCGTGTCGAGCTCTTCGTCGGTACCGAGGGGCTCACCTGTGCGGAATGCATCGAGCACGAACCCGGCGAGGCGCGGGGAGAACACGGCGTCGCCGTCCGAGACGCGTCGGACGGCGTCCACGAGCTCGTCGCGCGAGATCGTCTTCGTCACGTACCCACGCGCGCCGGCGCGGATGACCGCAATCACGTCCTCGGCCGCGTCCGAGACCGAGAGCGCGAGAAACTTCACCGCCGGCCGTTCCGGCGACACGTTGGCGATCACCGCTTCGCCGCCGCCGTCGGGGAGGTGCACGTCGAGCAGCACGACGTCCGGGTCGAGGTCGCGGATGAGCGGCGCCGCCTCGGCCACCGTGCCCGCTTCGCCGACGATGTCGACGAGGCCCGCGAGCTCGTTGCGGACGCCCGCCCGAAAGAGCTCGTGGTCGTCTACCAGCACGACGCGAATCACGATTGGCCTCCTTTCGGCATCGTCAGTTCGACCTCCGTCCCGTTCCCCGGCGACGACGTGATCGTGGTCGATCCGCCGGCGCGGCGCAGGCGCGCCTCGATCGAGTCGGCGATCCCACGGCGGTCTGCCCCGACGACGGCGGCATCGAACCCGACGCCGCGGTCGCGCACGAAGACCGAGACCGCCGCCGGTTCGACTTCGGCGTACACGGAGATCTCGTCGCTGCGTGCGTGCTTCGCGGCGTTCACCATCGCCTCGCGCGCGGCGAGCACGAGCTCGCCGAGGGCTTCGTCGAGGTCGGTGTCGCCGGCGGTCGCGAGCTCGATGCGCGTGAGGTGTGCCTCCTCGACGTCGGCGACCGCGTCGGCAAGTGCATCCGCGAGCGTCGTGGCGCCGTCGTAGCCGCGACCATAGAGCCAGCGGCGGAGCTCGCGCTCCTGGCGGCGCGCGAGCGCGCGGACGCGAGGTGCGTCGTCGGCATCGCGCTGCACGAGCGCAAGAGTCTGCAGAACGGAGTCGTGAATCCTGGCGGCCATGGCGGCGCGCTCGGCGAGCCTGATCCGTTCGTTCCGTTCGGACCCGAGCTGCCAGACCCAGGGGCCGAGCACCAGCACGAGCGCGCCTGCGAGCGCGCCGGGGGCGACGAAGTGGCGTGACGAGCCGAGGTGGTCGAGCATCACGACCGCGCCCGCCATGGCGAGGGCGATGCCGGGGATGAAGAAGGAGCCGCCGGGCCGTAGTGTCGCGCCGCGGCGGGCGAGCAGAACGACGCCGCCCACCATCAGTCCGGCGCCGAGCACGACCGCAAGCGGGACGCCGAGCGCCTGCAGGAGACCCATCGTCGCGAGCGCAAGGATGAGGACGGCAACGATGGGGTGGCGCCCGCCGGTCCAGACCCAGAGTGCGAAGTAGAGGAGGATCCCGGCCCCGCCGGCCAGCGAGAGAATGGCGAAGACGAGGCGCACGAGCGTCGGATCGACGCCGAGCGCGTCCGCGACGCCGCCGCAGATGCCGGCGACGACGCGGTCGCGCTCGCTTCGCTGGAACGGGAGGACGGGAACTTGGGTCACGAGGCGCGGACGACCTCGATGTGGCCCGCGCCGACCTCCGCGTCGATCGACAGCTGGCCGCCGCCGGTGTCGACCGCTGCGTTGCGGCCGTCGTCGTGGGTTCCAAGCGCGTCGATGCGGCCGGCCTTCACGTTCGAGGTGATCGCGACCGACGCGTCATGCGGGACGATCACGTGGAGGTCACCGATTCCCAGTTTCGCGTCGACGTGCACGGGTTGATTCGTCGGGAGGTTGGACAGGTCGATGCGCAACGTCCCGATCCCGAGCTGGTACTGGGCCGGCACCGCAGCGATCGTGGCCGGGATCTCGGTCTTGTCGCCAACCCCGTCGCCGAGGCTGACGTTGAACCAGGCGAAGGCAACCGCGACGGCGGCAAGCGCCGTGGCCACGATCAGCACGAGGAACGTCGTCAGTGCGACGACGATTCCGCGGCGGCGGCTCGTCCACAGCAGGATCACACCCGCAACGAGGACGAGGAACCAGGCGGTGCCTGCGCTCGGCCAGGTGTCCGCCCGGGCGAGGACCGAGAGGACGGCGACCGCAACCAGGCCGAGGGCGACGACGCGCGCCGGATGATCCCGGCGCTTCCGGAGGATGTCCTCTGCGATCGAGGACTCTTCACCTTCCTTGGGCATCACCAGGACGGCGGCGATGTAGACGAGGATCCCGGCGCCGCCGAGCAGCGTCAGGACGACGAACCCCAGGCGGAAGACCGCGGGGGCGAGGTCGAAGTATCGCCCGAGCCCGCCGGCGACGCCCGCAAGGACCTTGGCGTCGCGGCTGCGCTCGAGGCGCTTGACCATTGGTGTGTGGAGTGTGTGTTCGCTCATGTCTCGAGGTTGCCTGGGTCGAGGCCCCAGGGCTATCCGGAATCACCCTGGTCCGACCCTCAACGCTACTCTCGGCCGGGATGGCAGAGAAGGCGATCGCCGAGAACCGCCGGGCCCGGCACGACTATCAACTCCTCGAACGCGTCGAGGCCGGCCTCGTGCTGACCGGGACCGAGGTCAAGTCGCTGCGGGACGGGCGGACGACGATGGCGCAGGCGTATGCGGACATCCGCGACGGGGAAGCCTGGCTGAACGGGCTCGAGATCGCGGTCTACGAACAGGGCAACCGCGCGAACCACGAGCCGATGCGCCCCCGCAAGCTGCTTCTCCATCGCCGGGAGATCGACTCGCTGTACGGCAAGGTGCGCGAGAAAGGGCTGACGATCGTTCCGACGCGGCTCTACTTCAAGGACGGCCGGGTAAAGGTCGAGCTGGCCGTCGCGCGCGGCAAGGAGCAGCGCGACAAGCGGCGCGACGTCGCGGATCGCGACGCGAAACGGCAGATGGAGCGGGCGCTGAAGGCCCACAACCGCTGAACCGGGCTACACTGTGGGCAACAAAAACATACGGGGGCGCCATGGCTTCGACGTGGTCGGTTCTCCGGTTGAGCTGCAAGCCGAGGTTCCGGTCGGCCTCGTTAAACCACCGGAAACAAACGCAAGTGCGGAAAACAACCTCGCACTCGCTGCCTAGTCAAAGCGACTAGCTAGCGTGTCGCCCCGGGCGGGCCCGCGTCCCGGGAGCGGCATCAGAAAGCGGGCTCGGCGCCGAAGAAGAGCCACTCGTCGGAGGCGCGACACTGCAGGAGGGCTAGTCCGTCGGTTGGTCGGTCGCACACCGGCCGCCGGGCGAAACTCAAGGGCGACCTAAGCTTGTAGACGCTCACATCGGTGCGTCCGCGGACGCGGGTTCGATTCCCGCCGCCTCCATTTCCATTTTCTGAGAGGAAGGGCGAGGACGACTTCCTCGCGCCCGACCTGGCGCGATCGGCCCGGCGCTGGACAGGGCAGTCACATCACTCCATGATCGTCCGCAAATGGTGCGCGATCTCCCTACTGGCGTCGTGACGTTGCTTTTCACCGACGTGGAGGGCTCGACGCGGCTGCTGCACTCACTCGGTGATGAGTACGGGGAGGCCCTGCAGGAGCATCGCCGGCGCCTCCGCGTCGCATTTGCCGAGCACGAGGGCGTGGAGGTCGATACGCAGGGTGACGCCTTCTTCGTCGCGTTCGCCGGCGCGTCGAACGCGGTCGCCGCTGCGGCGGATTGCCAACGCGCGCTTGCCGACGGGCCGATCCGCGTGCGCATGGGACTCCACACGGGGGAGCCGCGCCTTGCCGAGGAGGGATACGTGGGCCTCGATGTGCACAAGGGCGCGCGGATCGCGGCCGTCGGCCACGGCGGTCAGGTACTCCTGTCGCAGACAACCCGTGCGCTCGTGGACGCTGACGTCCGCGACCTGGGTGTGCACCGACTCAAAGATCTCAGCGCGCCGGAGCGCATCTATCAACTCGAGGTCGACGGACTCCCCGGCAACTTTCCCCTGCTGAAGACGATCGAAGCGGGCATGAAGAACCTGCCGGCTCCACGCACGTCATTCGTCGGGCGCGCCACCGAACTCGACGAGATCGACCGGTTGCTCGGAGATCCCGACTGCCGCCTACTCACACTGGTTGGGCCGGGCGGGGCGGGCAAGACGCGACTCGCGCTGGAGGCCGCGGCGCGCCGGATCGAGCGCTACCCGCACGGCGTGCACTTTGTCCCGCTCGTGTCGGTGGCATCGCCGGATTTCCTGGCGACGGCGGTTGCGGAGTCGATTCAGTTCGCGGCGGACGGCGCACGCGGTGGCGTCTCGGCGCAGGAACAGCTCCTCGATTACCTGGGTGAGCGGTCGACGCTGCTCGTGCTCGACAACTTCGAGCACCTCGTCGAAGGCGCCGACCTGTTGGGGGAGATCATCGAGCGTGCGCCGAAGGTCGAGCTGCTCACGACGTCGCGTGAGCGTCTCAACATGCAGAGCGAATGGGTGCTCGACGTCCACGGCCTCGGCCTCGCGCAGAACGGGAACGGGGGCTCCGGCGCGCTCCGCCTCTTCGTCGAGCGCGCGACGCAGGTCGAGCCGCGCTTCTCGCTGGACGACGATGAGCGAATCGATGCACTTCGCATCTGCAGGCTGGTCGAGGGCTTGCCCCTCGGCATTGAGCTCGCGGCCTCGTGGGTGTCGGTGCTCTCGTGCGCGGAGATCGCGGATGAGATCGAGCAGAACATCGACTTCCTCGCGACAGCGATGCGGGACGTCCCGGCTCGGCATCGCAGCCTTCGCGCCGCGTTCGACCAGTCGTGGAGGCTCCTCTCCGGCGAGCAACAAGGTGTCCTCGCGCGGCTTTCGGTGCTCCGCGGGGACTACGGCCGCGACGCGGCCGCCGCGGTCGCGGACGCTGATTTGCGCGTGCTCTCCGATCTGGTGTCGAAGTCGCTCGTTCGACGCTCAGACTTCGGCCGCTACGAGGTGCACGAGCTGTTGCGTCAGTATTCGGCCGAGAGGCTCGCCGCAGAATCGACCGATGCGCTCTCAGTGGCCCGCGAGCGGCATGCCCGCCACTACTTGGGGGCGCTGGACGAGCGCCGGGGCGCGTTGCTCAGCAGCGATGTCGCACGGGCGCGCGACGAGCTGCGACGCGAGCTCGACAACCTGCGCGGCGCCGCCGAGTGGGCCGTCCTCGAGTGGACCGAGGGCGAGGCACGCGAGGTACTGGCCGGGCTGAACGAGTTCTTCTTCGCACACAGCTGGTTCGACGGCGCCGAGACGTTCGGGCGCCTCGTCTCCGTGGCCGGCGGCAGCGGTCCTGCGTCGCCGGTGACGCTCGCGGCCGTCGCGTATCGGACGTACCTCGGGAGCGCGCTCGGCTACGACGAGGAGCTCGACAGGCTCGCCCTCGAGTGCTTGCCCCGCCTTCGCGAGCTTGGCATGGCGTGGGAGCTCGGGTGGTGCCTACTGGCCCTCGGCACGAACGCCTGCTACCAGGACGTCTATCCGGAGGCCGCGGGCTACCTCGAGGAAGCCGTCGCCGTCACGCGCTCCGCCAGCGACGGGTTGGATGAGGTGGCGGTGCTCATGTGGCTCGGTTTCGTGCAGTTGCTGATGGATGATCTCGAGGATGCGAGGGCCTCCTTCGAGGCGGCTCGCGCGAAGGCTGAGCGCCTCGGCAACCCGCAACTACTCGCCTACGCTCTCAGCAAGCTTGGCGTCTTTGCCGACGCCGAGGAGCACTACGCGGACGCGATGCGCCTGCAGATGGAGGCGAAAGAGTTGTTCGCGAGTGTCGGAGACGTTGGCGGCGCCGGTTACGCGCTGACCCGCGCGAGCTTCAGCGCCTACGGGATGGACGACTACGAGGAGGCGCTGCGGCTCGGTCGCGCTGGCTACGAGGCGTTTAAGGAGGTCAACCACCGCTGGGGCATGACCGCCGCGCTCTGCCGGATCGGTTTTGGCGCGCTTGCACTCGGGAGGGCGGGGGAGGCAGAGCGCACGTTCCGGACGGCGCTCGAGCAGGCGCACGCCTCGGCGGCGATTTCGCTCGAGCTGCTCGCGCTCAGCGGCATCGGCGCCGTTCTTCGCGAAGCGGGCGACCGCGAGCGGGCCGCGACGGTTCTCACCTTCGCACTTGGGCACGAGCAGCTGCCTCCCTCGTACGCCATCGCGGCGCGCCCGGCGCTCGAGGCCCTCGAGGCCGAGCTCGCTCCCGAGCACCTCGCCTCTGCTCGGCACAACGCGGCCGCCGGAAGCCTCGAAGACTTCGTCCGGCAGGCCCTCGAACCTCTCGCATAACGCACGTCATCCGGATTCGAACCAGTCACCCGGCTCCTTTGAGGCGATCAACCCCCGGAGTGGCTCGGGAGGGTTTGAGAGAACTCCCCTCAGGTCCATTCACTCGCTGACTGCCCCTGCGTTGAGGAACTGGTGGACGAAGGCGATCGCCATGCCTCGCCGACTGCTACCGCGACGCGTTTCACGGGGCTGAATCGGGCGTCGCCGCAGGCGAAAACGCCACGGACGCTTGTCTCGAGGAGGCACGTCCCGATCGCGCTGTCAACATCCTCTGGCGTGAAGATCAAGCCGGGTCGACTCGGCGGTTTCGGCGTTGCGGACGTCGATCGCCTCGAGCGACGTGTCGCCGTGCGCGGCGACTGGCTTCGTGGCGCGGTATACGTGGCTCCGCGGATGCGGTCTCCTGCGATCGTCTGAAGACTCAAACTGTGCCCGTAAATCTCTGGACGGTCACCGCCGCCGCCGCGATCACGGCCGTTGCGACCGGGCTTGGCGCGTTTCCGCTGTGGTTCGTCTCGCGAAACCAAGCCGAGAAGATGGTGCGGGTCGGCAGTGGGGCCGCAGCGTTGTTGATGACTGCGGCGAGCGGCGTCCTCCTCTGGCAGGGGTTCACGCTCGGCGGCACATCGACAGTGGCCGGCGCCGCGGTCGGTGGACTCGCGCTTCTGTTCTTCCGGCGCTCGGTCGGCCCGCACGACGATCTCGTGCTCGGCCGGCTTCGTGGTGCAGACGCGTTGAAGGCGCTCGTGATCGTCAGCGTCATGACCGCGCATTCGTTCAGCGAAGGCGTCGGCGTCGGCGTTTCCTACGGTGATGGCGACCGCTTCGGGATTCTCATGACGCTCGCGATTGCGCTGCACAACATTCCGGAGGGTCTTGCGATCAGCGTCGTCCTTGTCCCCCGCGGCGCCAGCGTTCGCAGTGCCGCCCTGTGGAGCGTGTTCTCGAGCCTGCCACAGCCGCTGATCGCGCCCGTCGCATATCTGTTCGTCAAGCAGTTCCACGCTGTGTTGCCGTTCGGCCTCGGCCTCGCGGCCGGCGCAATGCTGTGGATGGTCGTCTCCGAACTACTGCCCGACCTGAAGCCGGATGAGCGTCCGCGAACCGAAACCCCGTAGCCGTCGACGCTCTGGACTTGGTGGTCAGCCGCTCCGCGGGCACTTTCCGTTCAGATATGCCTGCCTGTCCGACGGCTGCAAGATCCACCGCCATCCGCTCCCGACGGGAACTGCGTGCATCGTTGCGGTGGTGATGCCGTCATCGGACGTGACACGCACCGTGACCGCCGTCGCACTGATGGACTTCGCACCAACCGCCACTGCGTCGTCGTAATCGTCGAGAATCTTCAGGCTCTTCAGATTCCAACCAGCATTCGCCTGGCACTCGACGAAGCGGCTACGTGAGACGGCAGCCTGGTCGGAGGGGAGCAGCTGGTCCCACAAGCGGCCCGATTGGCCGCGCGAGAACTCGAGCGTGACTTGACGGACGAACGTGCCGGCAGCCTGTGCCTTCTGCTGGGTTGCGTTCGTGGTTCCTCCGCAGGCGGCCAGGAGCGAGACGCCGCCCAGCGCGAGCGACGCCGCGACTGTCAGAAGCGCGACGCGGTTCATGTGATCACCTCCATCGATCGGGGATCCGCCAGCAGCGGCAAGTCACCGATCGAGATCGGTTCCCCCGCGAGGGGAACGAGGAGCGCCGAGAGCGACGGTCTCGCCGCAAGTAGGGCGGAGGCATCCGCGATCGGGGTGACGGCGAGTGCGGTTGCATAACCCTCGACATCTGTCGCGTCGCGCCCCACGACGGTGACGGCGAGCGCCCCTCGTTCGGCCGGTTTGCCCGTCTCCGGATCGATCAGGTGGTGCAGCTCTCCGTGCAATCCAAAACGACGGCGGTCGCGCCCCGAAGTCGCAACGGCGCCCTCGGAGAGCGAGACCGTGCCGAGCGTTGCGTCAGGCGACCGTGGGTCGGCAACCGCGACCTGCCACAGTCCGTCGTCGGGTGGACAGCCCCGGACGGCGATGTCGCCGCCGAGATCGATGAGCGCTCCCGGAAGTCCGCGCCATACCTCATGCATCACGTTCAGCGCGCGTGTTGCGGCGAAACCCTTGCCGATTCCGCCGAGGTCGACGGCGGTACCGGGTTCGAGGCGTGCGCGGCCCGCGACAGCGTCGAGCTCGATTGCAGTGCCTGCGTGCCAATCGTCCAACGGCCGGGCAGATCGAGCGTCGAGGTCCTCGAACGAGCGGTCGTACCCGGCCGCGGCGAGTGCGGGCAAGATCGTGGGGTCGTAGGCTCCGTTCGTCTCGGCGCGCAACCTCAGAGCAGCCTGAAGCGCTCCAAGAAGCCTGTCGTCGATACTGAGCCAGGAACCGTGGTGGCGGTTGAGGCGCGAGAGCCCGCTCGCCGATCCAAATCGGGACAGGGCGTGCTCGCACGCCCGGATCTCCGCCCGCCCTGCGACAACGGCGGCGCGTGCGCGGAGGAATTCCGATGGGCGTGCGGTTACCGCGACGGAGCACTCCGTTCCCATCCCGAAGAACGACTCGCGGACGAGGCGCTCGCCGATCATGCGCTGCCTGCCCCCACCGGCGTCCGCCCGCGCCGCGCCGGCGCGCGCTTCACGGCCGGCACCTGCGCCGGCCGCGGCTTCGCCGTAGGTGGAGCAGGCCTCCTCCCCGGCGTCAAGATGCGTACGAACGTGAGCCACAGCACCGGCGAGAGTGCGAGGCCCGCGAAGACGAGCCCCGTCGTTCCTTGCAGATCGGTGCCTGCGTGGAGAGCGTGGCCGAGGGCAAGGAAGAAGGCGACGAACGATGCGTAGTGCAACTGACGCCATCTGCGCTGACCGATTCGACGTCGAGCTCGAAACGACGTCGCGAGCGCGAGCATCACATAGCCTGCGACGACGCCCGCCGCGATCGTCACCGGCCGCCACGGCGCGAGACCCGGGACGACCACGGCAGTCACTCCGAAATGCAGAACCGGGTCGAGCAGGATCGCGCCGCCGTGCAGCACGAGCATCCAGAGCGCGATCCACAGCAGCGTCTGGTGCCAGCCCAGGAGGTCCTTCTGCCGGCGTGGCTGCAGAAGGCGCGTGCTCATCATCAGGCCGAGCGTCACGGACACGGTGAGCAGCGCGAACGCTACGAGCCCGGCGGCACGCGCGATCAGCCAAGCAGCGGGAACGCCCGCGGCGAGCACCGGCGTCATCCCGCGGGCGGCGGCGACGTCCGCGTTGTTGCGTGCGTCGCCGCCGTGCCGGTTGTGGGCAGCAGAACGAGCCGGCTCGTGCCGTTCTTTCCCTTGACGACGACGGCGCTGGGAACCGCTTGCTGGGACGGGGCGCTCGCGGGTTGCGGCCGGGTCCAGGCGAGAAACGCGACCACGGCACAGAGCGCCCACACTGACAACACCGTTGCCCAGATCGTGCGCACGATCAGTCTCCCGGCTCCACACGTGGGACGGCGGGGGGTTGCTCCCCGATCACCTGGCTGACGGTCGGAGTGGACGGCGGCGCCGGATTCGCCTTGCGTGTGAGCCCGGCGACCGCGGCGGCCATCGTCAGCACCGTCGCAGTGAGGACGGCCGCAAGCGCCAGGACTTGGCGACGACCTGGCCCCGGCGCGTGCTCGGCGCCGTTTCTCGACGCCGCTCCCACCGCGGGCGGAACTGGCAGCGCATCGGGCACCCACGTCCTCCTTCCGGACAACTCGAATGTAGGTCGAGACGAGCGCGGGGCCATCGGTGGCGGCCCGGATGCCCGTGCGGGGTTCTGCGGATCGCCTCTCTCTCAACGGCCGGCGTAGCGAACGACGGCGTCGACGCCGCCGGACGCTGCTTCGGCCAGCTCGATCGTCCCACCGTCGAGCTCGACGAGGCGGCGTGCGATCGCGAGGCCCAGGCCAGACCCCGGGGCCGAACTCGCCCGCCAAAATCGATCGAAGGCCCGCACGCGCTGCTCCGAAGACAGCCCGCGGCCTTGGTCGATCACGTGCAACTCGGGCGCGCGCGCCTCTACGGTGACGGTCGCACCCTGGCTCGAGGCGTCGATCGCATTCGAGAGCAGGTTGTCGAGAACCTCCTCGACCCTGGCCCGGCCCGCGTGCACACGGCCGCCTTCGCCGGCCGCGACGAGTCGCACACCCTGCTCCGTCGCAAGCGGCTCCCACAGCTCGATCCGCTGTTTCACGACCTCGTCGAGAGACACGTCCTCGGCTGCGCCGGCCGCACCGTCTGCGCGGGCGAGCGCGAGCAGCTCGTCCACCAGCCGGGCGAGCCGTTCGACCTCGACGAGTGCGGCGCGGGTGTCTTCGTTCTCGAGTCGCAGCCGGAGCGCCGTCAGCGGCGTGCGCAACTCGTGCGACGCGTCGGCGACGAACTGCTCCTGCGACGTGAGCAGTGCCGCGAGCTTCGTGGTCGTCCTGTTCAGCTCGGCGGCGAGGCGGCGAATCTCCGGCGGGCCGTCACCCTCCGAGGCGCGCGCCGCCAGATCGCCACCGCCGATCCGCGCCGAGACCGCCTCGAGCCGATGCAGCGGACGTGTGAAGGAACGAGAAAGCAGTTCGCCGACGAGTGCCGCGGCGGCGAGCACGATCAGGCCGACTGCCAGAAGAGCGAGGCGGTAGCGCCTCACACGGCGGTCCAAGGTCGAGGTTGGGTACGTGATCCGTACCGCACCGAACACCGAGCCGCTCGAGGCAACCGGCACGGCGACGTAAAGCAGGTTCTGATGCAGCGTCTCCGACGGCCGGATTCCCGTCGACACAGCGCCTTTCAATGCGCTTTTGATCTCGGGACGCGATGTGAAGCTACGTTCGTTCGGCGTCGTCGGGTGCGAATCGGCCACGCTTTGCCCGCGCCGGTCCACGATCACGAGGCGACCGCCGGTGTCGCGGCGGTAACGCAGAGCAAGCTTCTGTAGCTCTGGCGCACTCCTGCCGGACTGGAGAGCGTCCTCCGCGAGCGATGCCGCAGCAAACGCGTCCCGTTCGACCTTTGCCGTCAGGTCCTGGCGCTCGTTCCGCGCATTCACGATCGCGAGCGGCACCTCGAGCGCGACGAGCACGACGAACGTCAACGCCAGATAGCTCGCGAGCAGCCGACGACTCACGCGACCATGCGGAGGCCGATCCCGCGCACGGTCTCGATCAACGTTGGGTCGCCGAGCTTGCGCCGCAGCGCCGCGACGTGAACGTCAATCGTCCTCGACGACCCGTACCACGTCGTGTTCCAGACCTCGCGCAGGATGCGCCCACGATCGACGACCGTGCCGGCGTCGTTCGCGAGCACGACGAGCAGGTCGAACTCCTTGCCCGTCAGATGCACTTCGCGACCGCCGACGAGCACTCGATGCGCTCGAACGTCGATCAGTACCGGCCCGGCGACGATCTCGTTCGCGCCGGACCTCTGCCGCCCTCCGGTTCGCCGAGCCACCGCGTGGATGCGTGCAATCACTTCACGAAGGCCGAACGGCTTGACGATGTAGTCGTCTGCGCCGAGCTCGAGCCCGATCACGCGATCGACCTCTTCGCCGCGCGCGGAGACGATGATGATCGGTACATCGGTCCGCTCGCGGAGCTCGCGACAGACGGAGAAGCCGTCGGTGTCCGGTAGCCGCAGGTCGAGCAGAACGATGTCACCCGACGGTGCCGCCAGCGCCGCCGCGCCCGTCGCGACGCGGGAAACGCTGAATCCTTCCTTGCGAAGACCCTCCGCGAGCGGCTCGGCGATCGAATCTTCGTCCTCGACGAGCAGGACGTCCATGTGCGAATCGTCGCACCTGCCCCACAACGTGCATCGGCGGATTTACCGATTCTTGGCCAAAGCTGTGCGCAGCGCTGGCCCGACCTTGTCGCGCCGCGTCCTAGCGTGAGCGGCATGAAACGCACACAGGCATTTCTCATCGCATTGGCGCTCGGCGTTGCCGTGATCGCCGGAACGTTCGCGGCGCTACGGTCGCAGCAACTCGCTCGGAACGCAGCGCCGCGTGTCAGCTCGAACCAGTACCTGAGCCAGACCCGGGCGCTCGACCGCGCGGAGGCGGCACTTCGGGCCGAGCTTCGGCGCCGGCCGCCCGCGATCCCGGCCGCCCGGGTCGCGGCCCCGGCGCCGGCGCAGGCACCACAGGCAGTGATCTACCGTCGGCCCGCACCGATCGTCCGCGTCATCCATCGCCAGGGTGGCGAGCACGAGACCGAATCTGGTGACAGCGGAGGCGGCTTCGATGACTAGCCACGTCGCGCGCCTGTACGCGCTCGTCGCAGCGGTGCTCGCCTTCTTCCTTGCGTGGGCGGGCGTCGTAGCCCATCCCTGGGCGGCGAAACCGGCCGCGGCTCAGGATCCACGGCTCGTCGCGCTCACCGCGCGCCAGCAGCGGATCCAGGCTGAGTCGGTGCGAGCGCAGAAGATCGTCGCCCTGCGCTGGGCGGTCTACCGCAGAGCACTCGCAAGCCGCAACAAGGCGGCAGCGAACCCGCCGAGCGTCGCGGTGACGGCTCCTGCCGCGCGCGTCGTCACGTTGCCGCCGCTCGTCGTCACGAAGGTTTCGTGATGGTGCAGCACACATTTCCCGCGATGGGCACGACGATCGAGCTCTTCGTCGAGGCCGACGAAGCCTCTGCTGAGCTCGGCGCCGCCGAAGCCGAGTTCGAGCGGCTCGAACAGGTCATGTCGCGGTTTCGCCCGACCTCGGAGCTCTCGCGCCTCAACGAGGCCGGCGAGCTCGACGTCTCGGCCGACCTCGCCGATGTGGTGACGCGCGCCCTCGACGCGAGAGTGCTCTCGAGGGGCCGCTTCGACGCCACCGTGCACGACGCGCTCGTCGGCGCCGGTTACGACCGGACGTTCGACGACGTGCCGGCGGACGCTCCCCGCGCTTCCCGGCCGGCCCGCTGTGCCGGCGGCGTCGCCGTCGAGGGCCGGCGCGTCACGCTCGAGCCCGGGACGCGGCTCGACCTCGGCGGCATCGGCAAGGGCTACGCGGCGGAGCGTGTCGCAACCCTGCTTTCGCTGGCGGGGCCCTGCCTCGTCAGCGCCGGCGGTGACATCGCCGTGCGTGGTGTCCCGAGTGCGGGCACGTGGCCCGTTGCCGTCTCCGACGAGCTCACGCTCGGCCTGACCCGCGGCGGTATCGCCACGTCGGGGAACGAGCGCAGGCGGTGGCGCCGCGGCGGCGTCGAGCAGCATCACCTGATCGACCCGGCAACGGGCAAGCCCGCCGCGTCCGACCTCCTCCGTGTGACTGCGGTCGGCTCCGACGCCGTCGAGGCGGAGGTTCTCGCAACCTCCACCTTCATCGGCGGCCTCGACGAAGCACTGGCCGCCGGGGTCGCCGCTGTGCTCACGACGATCGACGGTCGCACGTTCGTGACAGGCGGGCTCGGCTGATGCACCACGATCCGACCTTCTGGCTCCTTGCACGCGCGAGCGGTCTCACCGCCTACGTCGTGCTCACGCTCTCGGTGCTCGCCGGGCTCGTACTGAAGTCGCGCCCGTTCCAGAGGCTGCGTGCGCCTAACGTCGCCGAGGTTCACAAGACGCTCGCCCTGACGGGGCTCGGCGCGCTCGTGCTGCACGGCGGGTCGCTCGTGCTCGACACGACCGTCAAGGTCAACCTCGCGGGACTGCTGGTCCCGGGACTCGTCACCTACCGCCCGGCCGCGGTCGCGACCGGTGTCGTCGCCGCCTGGCTGCTCGTCGCAGTGACCGCGTCGTTCTGGCTGCGGCGGCGCATCGGCACGCGGCTGTGGCGCCGCCTCCACTGGTTCACCTACGCGCTGTTCGGCCTCGCGACGATCCACGGGATTGCCGCGGGAACGGACACGACGCAGCCCTGGGCGACCGGGCTCTACCTCGCGGCGCTCGGGTCCGTCGTCGCCGCGACAGCCTGGCGCGCCCTCGTTCCACCACCCCGCCGGCCGGTGCCGGCGGTCACGAAAGGAGTAGCACCATGAGCACGTACCGCATCACCATCGACCCGACCCTCTGCAGCGGCTTCGGCGCCTGCGTCGACCTTGCCCCGGGCCTCTTTCGGCTCGAGGCAGGGGGGATGGCGGCGGTGGTCACGGCGGAGACGTCCGACCCCGCAGCGGTCGAAGCGGCCGCCGCCTGTCCGATGGGCGCGATCTTCGTGTCCGAGGTGGAGGCGGTGCAGGCGGCATGACGGGAACAGTCCTGATCGCGGGAGCCGGCCTTGCCGGCTCCCGCACCGCCGAGACGCTCCGCTCGCTCGGCCACGATGGACGGATCGTCGTGGCCGGAGACGAGCCGCACCCGCCGTACGAACGCCCCGCGCTCTCGAAGGAGCTGCTCGGCGGCGACCGAGACGACGCCTGGCTTCGCCCGCCGGGCTTCTGGGAGGAGCACGGCATCGAGCTCCTCCTCGAGACAGCCGTCACCCATGTCGATCGAGTGGAGCGAACTGCGATCGTCGGAGACGAGCGGATCCACTGGGACGCGTTCGTCTTCGCGACCGGTGTGCGGGCGCGCCGGATCTCGGGGCCGCCCGGCGTCCACCATCTGCGCACCCTCGACGACGCGCTCACGCTCCGTGACGAGCTCGACGAGCGGTCGAATGTCGTGGTCGTCGGCGCCGGCTTCATCGGCGGCGAGGTCGCGTCGACGCTTTGCGGCAAAGTGTCCTCTGTGACCGTGGTCGAGTCACAGTCCGCACCGCTCGAGCGCATCCTGGGCCCCGAGATCGGTGGCATCCTCACCTCGCGTCATCGCGCATACGGAATCGACCTGCGGCTGAACGTGGGCGTCCGCGGGTTTGCCGGCGGCGGGCACGTCGAGCAGGTGCTGCTGACGAACGGCGAAACCATCCCTGCGGATGTGGTCGTCGTCGGAATCGGCAGTGTCGGCGAGGTGATCGACGTCGATGTGTGCGGACGCACATCGGCACCCGACGTCTACGCATGCGGCGACGTCGCAGCCTGGTGGCGGCCGTCACTCGAGCGCCACGTTCGCACGGAGCACTGGACGAGTGCGGCCGGCCAGGCGCGGGCCGTTGCCTCCGCGATCGTCGGCGCACCGTCGCCGTACGACGAGCCGGGCTTCTTCTGGTCGGACCAGCTCGGCCTCCGCCTGCAACACGTCGGCCATGCCGACACGTGGTATGCGGTTGTGATCGAAGGCGACGAGGAGGCGTTCACTGCGCGCTACGTCGATCGCGAGGGCAACCTTCTCGCTGCCCTCGCCGGCAACAGCGCGGCGGCGATCGGCTCGTTTCGACGGGAGCTGGCTGCATGAAGTGGCTGATCGTGTCGGTCGCCGTCGCGCTCGCGGCCGTGATCGCAGCCAATGCGCTCCTGCTCGTGTACGGCGGCAACCGCAACGACCCGGTCGGCCGGCTCAGCCCGATCGCGACGAATCGCGTCATCGTGACGCCGCGGCCTCCGGCACCTTCCGTCACGGAGACCACTCCCCGCGCCGGCCGGGAGGACGACTAGAGCAGGGCAGTTACGACCAGAACTCGTCCCAGGCGGGGAGGTCGTAGAAGTGCTCGCGAGCGTCGACGATCCGGCTGTTGTCGAGCACGAAGACGATGCAGCAATAGACGTCGAGCTGCCGTCCGCGGCGCTCCGCGACGCTGTGGTGGATCCCGATCACGCAGCCGTCCTCGTCGGTCAGCACGCGCTTGAGCCTGGCCTCGAACGTGCCGTCCGTCTCGAGAGTGGAGCGGCCGAGCCGGGCGAGAACCGCGTCGCGGCCGACCGCGTCGCCGGCGAGAGCACCGCACCCCGGCGTGTGCCACGCGGCGTTCTCGTCGAACAGCTCGGCCAGCGTCTCCACGTCTCCTGAGTTGAACGCGTCGTAGCCGCGGCGCACGATTGCGACGTGATCCAGCATCGCTTGCCTCCTGTCGCTCCGGTGTGACGGCGGCCGCCCGTGGGGCGGCCGCCGCGGTCGGGCAGGCGTCAGGCGTCGAACCGACCGACGAGCTCGGTCACCTGGGGCCTCGACTTGTGCCCCGCCTCCTGCATGATCGCCGGGACCTCGGGATCGGAGGCGAAGTTCCCCCAACCCTCCAGGTCCCAGTCGAAGATCGCCCAGACCCGGTCTTCCTCGTTGGGGTCGCGGAACACCGTCGAGCCCTTCGAGCCGTGGAGCTTGCGCTTCTCGGCGCCTGCGGTCCCGTAGATCTTCACGAACTGGTCGAGGTCTTCGACCGTGGTCGTTGCGAGGATCACTTGGTCTTCCTCCTGTTCCCGTCGCGCCGCTCGTCGGCACGAGCTGTCCGAGCGAGTGTGGCCGCTTGCCACCCGGCGCACATCGGGCGAATGCCCTACTGCTGATTACCGTGCACGAGCTCGTTCTCGAACGCCCACACCGTCGCGGCCGCACGGCTCCGAACACCCGCCTTCTGGTAGACGTGCTGGACGTGGTGTCCGACGGTCTTGGCGGAGATGCCGAGGCTGTCTGCGATCCCCTGGTTCGATTGACCAACTACGAGCGCGAGGAGCACCTCGAGCTCGCGCCGGGTGAGGCCGGCCGGCAGCTCGCGGGAGCGCCTGGAGACGTGATGGCCCGCGGCGGCGAGCACGGCATCGACGGCGTCCCGATCGAGCCGTCCCTCCGTCGCTTCACGCTTCAGCTCCGCCTCTGCGGCCTCGGGGTCGAGCGCGGGCCGGTGCGGCCTCGCCTCGCGCATGGCCGAATAGCAGTCCGCGGCGCCGAGGACTCGCGCCGCCAGGCCGAGCGCCGGCCCCCGCACGCCGCGGTGGTACCCGGATCCGTCGAGCCGCTCGTGATGCGAGCCGGCAAGGACGCCGATCGGCGCGAGGGTCGGCGACTGCGCGAACGCCCGCTCGGTGAAATGCGGATGCAGACGCACGCGTTCCCACTCGCCGAACCCGAGTGGCTCCGGCTTCTCCCAGATCGCGTTCGACACGCCGACTCGGCCGAGGTCGTGCGCGAGCGCGGCGCGGCGAAGGACTGAGACGGCGTCCGCCGGCAACTGGAGCCGCCAGGCGGCCGCCTCGGCGAGGTCCGCCACGTTGGTCGAGTGCTCGCGGAACCACGGCGACTTGAGGTTCGTCAGCGCGGCGACGGCACCGAAGCCGGCATCGATCCCCTCGTCCGAGAGGTGGATCGCTGGAAATGGCTCGCTCTCGAGCGCGTGGTCCCACATCCGTGCCTCGCGCAACTCGGCAAGTACGCCGTCGAAGCTCTGCAACGCGAGCTCGACGAGTCGCGGCTCGTACGCCTCGCCTGCCCGACGCTCGAGGACCGCGTGCGCGTCAGCGCGTCCCGCGGCGGTAAGGAAGAGCGAGAAGTCTCGGGCAACATGGAGGACACGCGCCGGGAGCGGCAGGGCGTCACCGCCGATGTCCCGCGGCCAGCCCCGTCCGTCCCAGCGCGCAAACACGAACTCGAGTGATGCTTCGATCCCTGAGCCAAGGCTCAGCCAGCCGGCGAACCGCTGCGCCACCTCGCACATCGCCGCGAACGAGTCGGCCGCCCGCTCCGGGCTGGAGAGCGCCGCTTCGACGATTTGCTCGCGCACGTCGGGCGGGCGACCGGGCGCGACGTGAGCACGGTAGAACGCCACCACCTGATTGACGTCGGCCGGGTCGACCAGGAAGAAGGCGGCCCGGTGCTCGATGTCCTCGCCGAAGAGTTGGGTCGCCTCGTGCCCGTTCGACGTGCATCCGGATGCATGGAGCAGCGCGACGTAGTAGGTGTCGCGGAGCTCTTCAGGAGAAGCACCGGCAAGGTCGGCGAGGCGCACCGCGAGCACCGCCGTGCGCAGCGCGTGCTCGAGTGGCTGCCCCGTCCCGAGGTCGGTCGCGAGCGAGAGTGCGCCTATGAGCTCGGCGGCGCGGACAGGTTGCTGCACGACCGGATCCTACGCTCCATCCCGCCGGCCTCTGAAATAGTCGACTGCTGATGCACATCGGCGTGGTCGGCGCAGGGCGCATCGGCGCGTTCCACGCACGCACCCTCTCCTCGCTTCCCGAGGTCGAGCGCGTGACGGTCGCGGACGTGGAGCCGGGCCGCGGCGACGTCGCGACAGTGGACGAGCTGCTTGCGGCGGGCGTCGACGCGCTCGTGATCGCGACGCCTACCGTCGTGCACGCTCCGCTCCTGCGTCTCGCCGCAGAGGCCCGGCTGCCGGCGTTCTGCGAAAAGCCGGTCGCGCTCGAGCTCGACGTCCTCGATTCCGTGATCGCGGCTGTCGCCCGTGCAGGGATCCTCGTGCAGGTCGGATTCCAGCGGCGCTTCGACGACGAGTATCTCGCCGCGCGGCAGGCTGTCGCGGCGGGCACGATCGGGACGCTCCTCGTGCTGCGGGCGGCGACGCACGATCCCGCGCCGCCGAGCGAGGCCTATATCGCCGGCTCCGGCGGCATCTTCCGGGATCTCCACATCCACGATCTGGACGCGATCCGCTTCGTCAGCGGCCAGGAGATCGTCGAGGTGTACGCCGCCGGCGCGGTGCGCGAAACAGCGTGGTTCGCCGCGCACGGCGACGTCGACGCCGCTGCCGCCGTGCTGACGCTCGAAAGCGGCGCGCTCGCCGTCGTCACCGGGACGCGCCACGACCCGCTCGGCTACGACGTGCGGCTCGAGGTCTTCGGCACGGGCGACAGCCTCGCCGTCGGCCTCGCCGGTCGTTTGCCCCTCCACGCGCCGGGGACCCCGGCCGTGCCCGGCCCCGCCGACTTCCTCGAGCGATTCGAGGCTGCCTACCGCGCCGAACTGGCCGCGTTCGTTGCAACCGTGCGGGGCGGCGGGCCAAGCCCGTGTCCGCTCGAGGCGGCACGTTCCGCGCTGGCCGCCGCGGTCGCGGCCGACCGCTCGAGGGCCGAACACCGACCGATTCTCGTCGACACCGCATCCACTGGCGAAGAGGGCGCTCCGCGGTAGAGAATCGACTCGAGAGATCCCCCAGGGAAGGAGACACGCACGATGGACGTCGAGAACGATCTCGAGCGCCTGACGGTCTCCCGTCGAGGCCTCCTCGTCAAGGGTGGCGTCGCTGCCGCCGGCCTGAGTGCCCTCGGTGTGCCCGCTGTCGCGTTCGGCGCATCGCAGGCGAAGATCCACGTCGCGGTCGTGACCCATGGTGACACCGGCTCGTTCTGGTCGGTGTTCAAGCGGGGAGTCGACCAGGCGAAGAAGGACCTGGCGGGGCGCGGCGTGAGCGTGACGCAGGTGTATGCGAACAACGACGTCGCCAAACAGGTGGCGGGGCTCAACGCGGCGATTGCCGCGGGCGCCAAGGTGATCGCGACGTCGGTCCCCGACGCGAGCGCCCTCAAGGACCCACTCACGCGGGCGTCGAAGAAGGGGATCGAGATCATCACGGTCAACTCCGGGCTCGGAGCGTTCGACACCCTGCCCACGTACGAGGTGCACGTCGGGCAGACGGAGGACGTCGCAGGGATGGGCGCGGGCAAGCAGTTCAAGGCGGCCGGCGCGAAGAAGGTGCTGGTCGTGATCCACGAGGCGAGCAACTCCGGGTTGACCCAACGCGCAGCGGGCGT
Organism: uncultured Thermoleophilia bacterium; assembly: GCA_963785875.1. Lineage (GTDB taxonomy): Bacteria > Actinomycetota > Thermoleophilia > Gaiellales > Gaiellaceae > PALSA-600. The sequence continues at coordinate 52,521 of CAWAWV010000001.1, forward strand.
CAAGAAGGTGCTCGGCGGCAGTGCCGTCAAGGTGCTGACGATCCCGAACGCGAAGTCGGACATCCCCGGCACGAAAGCGAAGGTGAAGGCGGCGTTCACCGCGGACAAGAAGCTCGACGCGTTCCTCGGGCTCGACCCCGATGTGACGATCCCCTGCCTCGACGTGCTCCCCAAGGGCACGAAGGCGGGCACGTTCGACGTCGGCGGGTCGATCAAGGAGATCCAGAAGGGCCGCATGCTGTTCGCAATCGACCAGCAGCAGTACCTCCAGGGGTACCTCCCGGTCGTGTTCGCCGTGCTCTTCGTGACCAACCTGAACACGGTCGGCAACGGCGCACCCGTGCTGACGGGGCCGGGCATCATCAACAAGGCGAACGCGGCCAGGGTTGCCGCCCTCGCCGCCAAGGGAACGCGCTGACGCCAGCGCGGCACGACGAGATCGCGGGGCGGGCGGGCCGCCCGCCCCGCCTCCCGCGATGGCCGGGACCGCAACACACTCACCCCACGGCGTCGACGAGCGCCTGATCTCGACGACACCGCTTGCGCGGCTTCTGACGCGGCCGGACATCGGCGCGTTCCTCGGCGCGCTCGCGGTGTTCTTCGTCTTCGCCTACTTCGCACGCGCCGTCAACTGGATCGGTGACCCCGGGATTGCGGCGGGGTGGACCGACCAGGCGGCGCAGTACGGAATCGTCGCCGTCCCCGTCGCGCTCCTGATGATCGGCGGCGAGTTCGACCTGTCCGCCGGCGTGATGATCGGCAGCTCGGGCCTCCTCCTCGGCTATCTGACGACGCACGCGAACCTGAACATCTGGCCGGCGATCGTGGTCGTGCTGCTGTTCGGTGTCGCCGTCGGTCTCGTCAACGGCATCACGGTGGTCCGAACCCGGCTGCCGAGCTTCATCGTCACGCTCGCCACCTTCTTCGTCCTGCAGGGAGTCAACGCGGCGGGAACCCTGAAGCTGACGGGCACGACTGCGATCGAGAACATCGACAGCGCTCCCGGCTTCGGCTCGGCGCGGAGCGTGTTCGCGGGCGATCTGACGCACTGGGCGTTCAAGATGAAGGTGCTCTGGTGGATCGGGCTGACGCTCGTCGGCGCCTTCCTGCTCGCGAAGACACGCTTCGGCAACTGGATCTACGGGGCTGGTGGTGACCCGGCGGCCTCACGCAATGTCGGCGTCCCGGTTGCGCGCACGAAGATCCTGCTCTTCGTGATGACGTCGGGAACGGCGGCGCTGATGGGGATCATCGAGGCGCTCGAGTTGCGCTCGATGCAGTCGAAGGAGGGAATCGGGCTCGAGTTCATCTTCATCATCTGCGCGGTGGTGGGAGGTTGCCTGTTGACGGGTGGATACGGCTCCGTGATCGGCACCGCCTTCGGCGCGGCGATGCTCGGAATGGTGCAGCTCGGCATCATCGACGCACAGTGGGACAGCAATTGGACGTTCACGTTCCAGGGGGCGATCCTGTTCGTCGCGGTCATCCTGAACACGCTGATCCGCGCCCGAGCGCAGAGGATCCGATGACCGGGGCCGCCGGGCACCTGCTCGAGACCGACGAGGTGACGAAGTACTACGGGAACGTCGTGGCGTTGCGCGGCGTCTCGATGCACGTCGATCCCGGCGAGGTGACCTGCATTCTCGGCGACAACGGAGCGGGGAAGTCCAGCCTGATCAAGATCCTGTCGGGTGCGCAGCAGCACGACGACGGGCGCGTCCTCGTCGACGGGGAAGAGGTGCGGTTCGCATCTCCGCGCGAGGCGCGCGCGCGTGGCATCGCGACCGTCTACCAGGACCTCGCGATGGTGCCCTTGATGTCGATCTGGCGGAACTTCTTCCTCGGCGCGGAGCCGATGAAGAAGGTCGGGCCGTTTCGATTCTTCGACGCCACGCTGGCGCGCTCGACCGTCCGGACGGAGCTCGGGGAGATGGGTATCGACGTCCGCGACCCGGATCAGCCCGTCGGGACACTCTCGGGCGGCGAGCGGCAGTCCGTCGCGATCGCCCGCGCGGTGCATTTCGGAGCGCGGGTGCTGATCCTCGACGAGCCCACCTCCGCGCTCGGTGTGAAGCAGGCGGGTGTCGTGCTGCGCTACGTCCTCCAGGCCCGCGACCGTGGCGTCGCGGTCATCTTCATCACGCACAACCCACACCACGCCTACCCGGTGGGCAACCGGTTCGTGATCCTGAACCGGGGGCAGTGCATCGGCACGTTCAAGAAGGAGGAGATCGACCGGCAGGAGCTTGTGCGGATGATGGCGGGCGGTCGCGAGCTCGCCGAGCTCGAGCACGAGCTCGAGCGGATCGAGGCGGAGCTCTAGCCGGAGACCGCGGCGGCGAGCGCTGCGATGTGGCGGTGATCTGTGCCGCAGCAGCCGCCGAAGACCGAAAGGTGCGGCAGGCTGAACCGCAGCGACGCCACGTGCGCGGCGAGCTCGGCCGGGTCGCCCGTGTCGAGCTCCTCCGCTTCGTCGAGCTCGGCGTGGCTCTTCCTTGAGGCATTCGGGCGCACGCCGCGGATGCGTTCGAGCGAGGGCGAACCGTCGAGGACATGCGCGAAGTGCGTCGGGTGCGCGCAGTTGACCATGTAGTACGCGGGTGCGTGCCCGGTCGCGGCGTCCACTGCGGCGACAGCATCGGGCAGCGTCTGGCCGGACGGAAGCCTCCCATCCGTCTCGACGGTGAAGGAGATCACCGAGGCGACGCGGGCTTGGGCGGCTGCGCGGGCGAGGCCGGCCGCCTCGTCCGCGTACGTCATCGTGAGCGCCGAGACGACGTCGACGCCGGCATTCGCGAGTGAGCGCACCTGCGGCTCGTGGTACCGCTGCGCCTCGGCCGCGCTCATGAGCTGATCGGCGACGTAGCCGTCGCCGCGAGGCCCGACTGCGCCGCTGACGACGACGCGGGCGTTATGTCGCGCGACAGCGGCTCGCACGAGGGTGACCGCGTCGCGGTTCGCCTCGTCAAGCGCGTCGGGGGAGTAGCCGAGCAGCTGGCCCCAGTCGGGATTCGCACGCCACGTCGCAGTGTCGAGCACGATCGGGTGGTCGTGCTCCTCGGCCACGTCGAGGTACGTGTCGTAGTACGTGGAGAGTGCAGTGCGTCCCTGCTCGCTCGCAAGCAGGGTGAACGCGGCGAAGTGGGGAAGATCGAGACCGTGGTGGAAGATCAGCGTCGTCTCCATCCCGCCATCCGTGAGCGAGACGACGTCGAGATGCGGCAGGCTCACGGCGGGCATTGTCACACGGCGGGACCCTCTAGCATCGAGCCGTGGCGGTGGAGGTGAGGCGGCTCGACGCGACCGAGATACGAGCGGCGCTCGACGTCCTGGCGGGGGTGCTCCACGACGCCGTCGAAGGCGGCGACTCAGTCAGCTTCATGGCCGGCTTCGGGGTGAATGACGCGCGCGCGTTCTACGAGTCGCTTCTCCCGGAGCTCGAGGGCGGGACCCGCGTACTGCTGGCCGCGTACGTCGACGGCGAAGTCGTCGGCACGGTGCAGCTCGTCCACGCCTGGCCGCCGAACTCGCAGCACCGCGCCGACGTCGCAAAGCTGCTCGTGCACCGGCGCGCCCGGGGCCGAGGAGTAGGACGCGCGTTGATGGAGCGGCTCGAGGAGGAGGCGCGTGCCGACGGGAAGACGCTCCTCATCCTCGACACCGTCAGTGAGCGCGCCGCCGACCGGCTCTACGAGCGCCTCGGCTGGACCCGCTTCGGCACCGTGCCCGACTACGCCCGCGACCCCGACGGCAGCTTCTGCGACGCGACGTTCTTCTACAAGCACTTGTGACGACTCCGCGCTACCGTGACGTAGGACGGACATGAAGCGTCTGATCACACTCCTTGCCGTGGTCCTCGCCGCGGTCGTCTCGTCGACCGCAGCGGCGCGCAGCGACGCGTCGTGTTCGGGGGCACAGCTCAAAGGATCGTTCTCCGTCGTCCGCGGCAGCGCGGGCGCGGGCAACATCACCTACAAGCTCACGGCTGCGAAACGTGTCGAAGACGCAGTGCACCATGACGGGTCTGCCGCAGGGGCGGCTGCTCGGCACGGCGGGAAAGGCTGCCGACGCACGTCCGGGCGGCGTTCCCGGGCGCGCTGACGGCGATCCTCGTCACGGCTCGCGCCCGGCGCGACGACGCGGGCGACCGCGCGCTTCTCGCCCGACGTCCCGGGCGTGGGCGAGCAGGCGCGGAGGCCGGTGCGAGCCGACCGCGTATCGTCTTCGCGTCATCGGCGCAGGGCGGCGGGACGACGACGGGCCAAGGTGCTGCCGCCGACGGCCGTCTGCGAGCACGGGCGGCTGCTTTTCTCCGCCTACGGCACAAAGAGCTAGCGCTTGCGCTTGCGCGCGCTGCCGCTCGCGCGGAGCGGCCGCCGCGCGCCTGCTGCTGCATCCGCTCGGCCTGCCGCCGCATCTGCCGGTTCGCGCGAGTCCGGGAACGGCGCCCTGCTCCTGTGCCGCCTCCATGTAGGCGCGGCGCTCCGCGGGCGTGAGGCGGCTCATCGCCTTCTGGACGGCCTGCGGGTTCGGGTTCGCAGCGACGGGGTTGATCTTCTTCAGCGCGCTCGCGAGCTCCGGATTCTGGCGCTCGATCGCCGCGGTGCTGACGCGCGTGAAGAACCGCCGCATGAACCCGATCCGCGAGAGCCTCGCGATCATGGGCCGCAGCAGCGCGCCGTTCCGGATACCGCCCGCAGGACGAGGAGAGCAGGAAGACGACGAGGACGACGCCGATGATCAGGAGCGGGATCCAGAGCCACCACATGGCGGCTCGATGATTACCCGGCCGTGCCGTCGACGCGAGACATGCCACGCCGCGCGACGATCACGGCGAGCACGACCGTCAGCCAGATCCAGCCGGTGACCGAGCCGCCGGGGCGTCGGCCGGGGGCGAGCGGGTGGAGGTCGGCGAGGAGCACGCCGGCCACGGTTCCGGACCGGCGTGTGCAGCGACGGTGCCCCCGCTGTAAGCATTCGTTGAAACCGGGCGTTAGGCGGCGCTGGTCGCGCGGGGATAGGCGACGTGCATGGCCAGACGACCCGATCGCCGTTCTCGTCGAGCACGGCGACGAGCACGGCTGCGTCCACATGACGCGAGCTCTACGAGATCGTCGCGAGGCTCGAGCTCGAGGAGGACGAGCATCGAGAGCCTGCTCGAGCGGCTCGAGTCGCACGGCATCGACATCACCGACGACTGCTCCACGCGCGATCGAGGAGGACGTCGCCTACACGAACGCAGCAGATCGCGTCGGCGACGACCGATTCGCTTCAGCTCTTCCTGAACGAGGCAGGGCGCTATCCGCTGCTCACGGCCGCACAGGAGGTGGAGCTCGCGAAGCGGATCGAGGAAGGCGACAAGCGGGCGAAGGATCTGCTCGTCAACTCGAACCTGCGCCTCGTCGTCTCGATCGCGAAGCGCTACCAGGGTCACGGGCTGACGCTCCTCGACCTGATCCAGGAAGGGATCATCGGCCTGATCCGCGCCGCGGAGAAGTTCGACTGGCGCAAGGGGTTCAAGTTCTCGACCTACGCGACGTGGTGGATCCGGCAGGCGGTCCAGCGCGGCGTCGCGAACAAGGCGCGCACGATCCGCATCCCCGTGCACATCGTCGAGCGCGAGCAGCGGATCTCGCGGGCCGAGCGCGAGCTCGTCGCGACGCTCGAGCGGGCCCCGACCGACGACGGAGCTCGCGGACAAGGCGAAGCTGCCGGTGAAGCAGGTGCGTGAGGTGCGCTCGGCCGCGCGGGCGGTCGCCTCGCTCGACAAGCCGATCGGCGAGGACGAGTCGGCGTCGTTCGGCGAGCTCTTCGCGAGCGACGAGGCGGACGCCGGACGAGCAGGTCGAGGTCGAGCTGACCGAGAAGGCGCTGCACGCCGCCGTCGCGGAGCTGTCCGAGCGCGAGCAGCAGATACTCAGCCTGCGCTACGGGCTCGGCGGCGACCGCGGACCCGAAGTCGCTCGAGGAGATCGGGCGGATCCTCGGCATCACGCGCGAGCGGGTGCGCCAGCTCGAGCGGGAAGCGCTGCGCCGGCTCGCCGAGCGGCGCGAGATCGCCGCGATCCGCGCGGCCTGACCAGCTAGGAGCCGACGACCTTGCAGATCCAGCGGCGTGGGCGCGAGCGGTCGAGCTCGATGAAGAGCACGCGCTGCCACGTGCCCAGGCAGAGCTCGCCCTCGCCGACGGGGATCGACTCCCCGGCCGAGCCGAGGATCATCGACATGCAGTGCGCGTGGCCGTTCGCCGCCTCCATGTCCTCCTCGCAGATGTTCTCGGTGCGGCGGTCCCAGTCGTCGTGCGCGTAGTAGGTCTCGTGCGGGACCAGTCGGCGCAGCAGCGTGCCGAAATCCTCGAACATGCCGCGCTCGTACTCGTTGACCCGGACGCAGCAGGTCGTGTGCGGCGAGTAGACGCAGCAGATCCCGTCGACGACGCCGGACTCGCGGACGATCTCCGCGACCTCGTCGGTGATGTCCGTGACGTGGAGGCCGCCGGTGGTCGTGAAGTGCCGCTCCGCCTGGAAGACCTTCATCGCGGCGAGTCTAACGGTCGGCGGCCCCAGCCGTGAGCCCACGGGAGGCTTGAGTGAAGATTGGTCGATCGGGAACATCCCTCGGACAGCAACCTGGGGAGGGTTCGATTGATTCGTCTAGCAACCGCCGTCGGCGTCGCCGTGCTCTGCACGCTGGCCGTCGGCATTCCATCGTTCGCAGGTTCGGGCGCCACGTGCACCTCGACGCTCGCACCCGGGACGTACGGGCACGTGAGCGTCCCGGACGGGGCGGTCTGCATCATCGGGGAGGGGCCGCTGACGATTCGCGGTGGTCTCGACGTGGGTGCCGGCGCGACGTTCGTGTTCGGCAGCGAGGAGTCGCCCGATGTTAACGCGACGATCTCGGGTGGTGTCCGCTCGCTCAATGCAGCCTCCGTCCAGATCCACTTCTCGACGATCAATGGCGGAGTCGCGCTTCAGGGCGGCGCAGGGCCGTTCGGCGGGCCGTTCGATGTCACGTGGAACACGGTCGAGGACAGCCGGATCAACGGGTCGGTGACCGTCTCCGGCTACAACGGGTTCTGGCAGGGGTTCATCCGGAACACCGTCAATGGCAGCCTGACGTTCAACAACAACACGCTGGTCGACCCGGACGGGAACGAGGTCGTGACGAACACGATCCACGGGAGCCTGAGCTGCTCCGGCAACGACCCGGCCCCGCAGGTCGGCGATTCGGGCGGCGACGACAACGTCGTCACCGGAGCGACCTCCGGGCAGTGCGCGGGCTTCTGAGCCGAGCGCTCTGTGACCTGGGCCGCGCGCGGGCGGCCGCCACAACGGCCGCCCGCCACCGCGGTACTCTCGGCCGGGCGGGCCCGTAGCTCAGCGGTTAGAGCAGGGAACTCATAATTCCTTGGTCCTTGGTTCGAATCCAGGCGGGCCCTTCGAGGACGGCACCAACCAGCTAGGCCAGCGCCGAAGCCCTGATCGACTCCTGCGAGGTCGAGCGGGCGAAGCTCTCGGGCGCCCGCGACCGAAGGCGCTCGATCTCGTCAGCGGCGAGCGAGAGGAGCTGTTGCATCTCGACTACGTCGGTCATGTGAATGATCTCGACGTTGTCGAGCCAGGCGGCTGGGTCGAGGACGCGCTCGTCGGTGAGGTTCCCCAGCGCGGCGAGCTCCCGCATACGTCGGAGCTCCCCGCCGGTAATGCGCCTCTCCATCGACCAGATCATGCCGTGACTCCCCGTGCGGTGCAGTCAGTTCTGGTCTGAGCCTGGCGAGCCGCGTCGTGAGCGCGTCCTCGCGCAATGAGCACTTGCGGAGGGACGTGCATCTCTGGTGCCGCCTGGTCGATCTCCAGTGACCGTCGGCCGCCGTGCGGTGCCTGGATCGGCTCGTGAAATGGTGCGGCCGCCCAGGAGGCGGCCGCACCGTTCGAGTGATGCGTCGTTGTTACGACGACGGTGCGCAGTAGACGTACACCGTGCCCGAGAGATCCGCTCCCGAGCTCTGGATGATCGTCCAGGCCGTGGTTCCGGTCGGGTTGCCCGTCGAGGAGGAGCGGTACGACGCCTTGACGGAGCCCTGGATGAGGTACCCGCCGCTGATGGCGAAGTAGTTCGCCGGGCAGCTCACGGTGAATTGCTTGTCGCCGGAGGCCGTGCCGCCCGCGACCGTGATGACCCCGTTGAGCCCGGCAGGGCCCTGAGGACCAGCCGGGCCCTGGGCGCCGGCGGGACCTGCAGGTCCGGCAGCACCGGTTGCGCCGGTGTCACCCTTCGCGCCGGCAGGACCGGCAGCACCGGTTGCGCCGGTGTCACCCTTCGCGCCGGCAGGACCGGCAGCACCGGTTGCGCCGGTGTCACCCTTCGCGCCGGCAGGACCGGCAGCACCGGTCGCGCCGGTGTCACCCTTCGCGCCGGTGTCACCCTTCGCGCCGGCAGGACCGGCAGCACCGGCTGCGCCGGTGTCACCCTTCGCGCCGGCTGGGCCAACCTCGCCCTGCAGACCCTGAAGACCGGTTTCGCCGGTGTCACCCTTCGCGCCGGCTTCACCCGTCGCGCCGGTGTCACCCTTCGCGCCGGCAGACCCTGCGGCTCCCTGCGGGCCGGCCGGGCCGATGGGACCCGCCGCGCCCTGCGCGCCGGCTCCACCCTTCACCGGGACGCCGAAACGTCGATTCTCGTTCCCGTTGCACTTCATGCCGATCCCGATCGAGCGGACGATGCCCGCGCGCGGCACCGTGACGATCTTCCCGAAGACGTTCTTCACCTTCAACGGCGAGACGCTCGTCTTCGCGATGCAGAAGGGACCTGCCAACCGGCGGCCCTGGTCGTTCGACTGCGCTCCCGCAACCCCAACCGAGGTCACAAGCGCAGCAATGACAAGGACGAGCAGCTTACGCATGTCGATTCAATCTCCCTCCTCGCTACGCCTCCATCCCCTGGTGACGCTTGAGCGCGAGTTTGTGTTCTGTAGCTCTCATCGTGAGAGGGGCGCTCGCGCCGGGCGCCGGACGGAAGTCCAGCGTCCGCGGCGGTTGGTCGTGCCTCGTTCGGGGGATGTCCGATGCGGGAAAGACACTCTCAGCGAGGCAGGCGGATGCCGATGCCTCCCCCAGATGGACGCCCGGTTCACCCACCGCACACTTCCGGCTCTCCTGGTGGCGATCGCCCTCGCGCTCGGCGGTGCCCGTGCATCGGCGCAGGAGCAGGGCGTGCCGGGACCTCGCGGATCCGCCGGCTCGGACAGCGCGTACTGGTACTACTGCGCGCCTGGCCTCGTCCAGACGGGCAGCGCCGACGCTCAGGCGAACGGGCGCTACTGCTCGTTCTGGCTGCTGAAGAGCTTCCCGCTCGGCGGCGATACTGCGCGCGCGCTGAACGGGACCGCCGTCCCGGGGCTCGACGTCCTACCGGTGTGGCGGCGCACGCGCGGCGCCGGGGTGACCGTGGCGGTTGTCGACACCGGCGTCGACCGCGGGAACGCCGACTTGGCGCCGAACCTCCTGCCGGGTCGGAACCTGTACGCAGGCAACGACGACACCTCCGACGGCGCGGGCCACGGCACGGTGATCGCGTCCGTGATCGGGGCGCCGGCCGGGAACGGCGGCTATGTCGGGATCGCTCCTGAAGCGAGGCTGCTGCCGGTGAAAGTGCTGGGCGGCTCGTCCGGTCAAGACTGGTCCGACGCGGCCGTTGTGCGTGGCGTCGAGTACTCCCTGGCCAGGGGTGCGAAGGTCATCAACCTGTCCCTCGGGGGCCTCAACACGCCGATCGCCGGAATCGCGAGAGCGCTTGCCGACGCGCAGCGGGCCGGAGCGCTTGTCGTGATCGCGGCCGGCAACGACGGCGTCGACCTCGACGATCCGCGCTACACCGAGAGCCCCGACGGCTTCGGGCTCACGAACACTCTGACCGTCGCCAACTTCACGACGCGGAACACGCTTGCCGCCGACTCCAACTACGGAGCGCGGCACGTTCAGATCGCCTCGCTCGGCGCCGTTCTCTGGGGCGACTACCCGGGTAGCGCAACGGGCGGCTACCTCGGCGGCTCATCGGCGGCGGCAGCGGCCGTGTCGGGCGTTGCGGCACTCCTTCTTGCAGCCGACCCGGCAGCGACGGCGGCGCAGGTCCGGCGGGCAGTCATCGTCGGCGCAAACACGGAGGTCCCGGCGCTGCACGGGAAGGTCGAAGCGAACGGCCTGCTTTCCGCGACAGGCGCGCTCACGGCGCTCGCGGACCCGGATAGCACGCCGCCGTCGGCGTTCACGGTCCGCGGTCCGGCGTTCGCGTTCCGGTCGCGCGGGGTCGCGACGGTCAAGTTCGCGTGGCAACCGGCGAGCGACCCGGAGCTCGAGGGGTATTCGCTCACCGTCGACGGGCGCACGACGATCCTGCCACCGGCCGCAACCGGGTTCCGCGCGGCGCTCCGTCCCGGGCTCCACCGGTGGCGCGTCTCCGCCTACGACCTCTCGGGCAACCGAACGGACGCGACGCCGCCCGCCCGCCGCTGAGAGCCTCTAAAACGCGGCGTCGAGACCCGCGAGCTGCCATTCGAGCTCGGCGAGCTCGAACCGCATTGCCTCGAGCTGGCGGCGGCTCGGCGAGTCGGGAAGCGGTGCCAACCGTTCCAGCGCGGCGACCCGGCGGTGAGCAAGCGCATCGACGCGGGCGCGCAGCCGGGTGAGCTCCACGGCGACGGTCATGTTGGCGCCCATGCGCGCGGTATCGGCGCCGTCCCGCTGCAGCTTGAGGTCCCCTCTGGGTCTCCGGAGTAGGGTGCGTGCGTGACGGCCGACGACAAGCCGCGCCGCATCCTCGACGCCGCGGTCCGCGTCTTCGCCGCGCAGGGTTACGAGGCGTCACGTGTCGGCGACGTCGCGAAGGAGGCCGGCGTCGCCTACGGCCTCGTATACCACTACTACGCCTCGAAGGAAGCGGTCCTCGAGGCCGTCTTCCGCGAGGCGTGGGGGAGGCTGCTCGCCGCGGTCGCGCTCGCCGAGCAGAGCGGCGAGGACGCGGCAGAGCAACTCGAGCTCGTCGTCAAGATCGTCCTTCGGTCGTGGCGCGACGACCCCGATCTCGTGCGCCTGCTCGTGCGCGAGGTCACCCGCAACCCCCATATTCAGGACGAGCTCGACGAGATCGGGCAGGCGTTCGCGACGCTCGAGCGCATGGTGCGGCGCGGCCAGTCCGCCGGCACCTTCCGCGCCGACCTCGACCCGCAGCTCGCCGCCTGGATGCTGTACGGCGCACTCGAAGAGGTGCTGACCGGCTGGGTGCTCGGACAGCTCCCGGACGACGCCGCCACCGTCACCGCCGCCGAGCGCGAGGTGACCGCGACGATCGTCGGAGGGCTGCGCACGTGACGATCGACCCGCTCGCGCGGTGGCGGCCGCTGCCCGACAAGCCCGACTACGCGGGCTTCCTCTCCTTCGGCGGCGCGCCGATCGCGCAGGAATCCGCGCACCTACAGGGTGCCGACGTCGCGATCGTCGGGGCGCCGATGGACGACCTCGTCTCGGACCGCCCGGGAACCCGGTTCGCGCCGCGCGCGATCCGCGCCGCGTCGTGCCCGCCGGGGCCGCACCTCGAGGCACGGATCGACGCATTCGCCGAGCTCCGCATCGTCGACTACGGCGACGCACCGGTGCTTCCGGCCGACCCGGTCCACTCGCACGAGGCGATCGCCCGCCTCGTCGGCGAGGTCGTGGATGCCGGCGTCCTGCCGGTGACGCTCGGCGGCGATCACTCGATCACGGAGCCGTGCGCCTCCGCGGTCGCTGCGCGGCGCGGGCCGCTCGGCCTCATCCATTTCGACACCCACACCGACACGGGGACCGAGGTGTTCGGCCTCGAGCGCTCGCACGGGACGCCGATGTACCGGCTCGTCGAGGCCGGAACGATCGCCGGCAGCCGATACGCGCAGATCGGGCTCCGCGGGTACTGGCCTGGGCCGGCCGAGTTCGATTGGCAGCGCGAGCGCGGGATCGCGTCCTTCTTCATGCACGACGTGCGCGAGCTCGGCATCCGCGAGGTGGTCGAGCGGGCGCTGGCGCACCTGGGGGCGGGGCCGGTCTACGTGACCGTGGACGTCGACGTGCTCGACCCGGCGTTCGCGCCGGGGACGGGCACGCCGGAGCCAGGCGGCATGACGTCGATCGACCTCCTCTGGGCGGTGCGCGAGATCGCCTCACGCGTCGAGCTGGCGGCCGCAGACGTCGTCGAGGTAATCCCCACCGGCGTCGGCTCGGCGGACATCACCGCGCTCGTGGCGGAACGGGTGGTGCGCGAGCTGCTGACCGGTTTGGCACTCGCCCGTCGGACCACCACCTAGACACGAACATATGTTCGCACTAGCATCGGACGGATGCAACTCCGTCTCGACGCCGCCGACCGACTCGTCGAGCTCGTCGAGGAGCGACGCGGGCCGGTGCCGGCAGACGAGGCGGCGCGCCTCGTCCTCAAGCTCGGCGCGCAGGTCCCGGTCGGGCTCGGCGCGGTCGCTGCTCGACGAAGCGGTACGCGCAGACGCACGCCTTCGCTGGGCCGGCGACCTCGTCGCGGTCGAGAGCGCGCCGAGCGAGGCGCTCGCACTCGAGCAGGCGACGTTCGTCGTCTTCGACCTCGAGACGACCGGGCTCCGGCCGGGCGCTGCGCGACCATGCGAGATCGGCGCTGTGCGGGTGCGTGCGCTCGCACTCGAAGAGCGTTTCCAGACGCTCGCCAACCCGGGCGCGCGCCTCGAACCCGCGATCGCTGCCCTCACAGGGCTCCGCGACGCCGAGCTATGCCGGGCACCGCCTGTCCAGGCGGCGGTGCGGCGGTTCCTCGGCTTCGCCGCCGACGCGGTCCTCGTCGCGCACAACGCGCGCTTCGACATGGCGTTCCTCGACAACGAGACGATGCGCGCGACGGGTCGCCGTGTCTGCCGCCACCGTCGTCGACACCGTCGGGCTCTGCTCGCCGCCTGCTCGGCCGGCAGCCGGCGAACCTTGCTGCGCTCTCGTACCGTTTCGCGACGGACGCGCGACCGTGCCACCGTGCGTTGCCCGACGCGGAGGCGACGGCGGAGATTCTGCTCTGTCTGATCGGGATGGCGCAGGAGCGCGGCGCGCGCACGGTCGCCGACCTCGTCGAGCTGGCAGCGACCCGGCCGCGGCGCGTCCACCGGAAACGAAGCCTCGCGTTCGGCGCGCCGCAGCGGCCCGGCGTATACCTCTTCCGCGACATCGCACGACCAGGTGCTCTACGTCGGGCGTGCGCGCGACCTCCGGGCGCGACTCCGCTCCTATTTCCGGTCGGAGCGGCAGCGTCCCGCCGTCGAGGCGGCCCTCGGTGCGCTCGAGCGCGTCGAGTGGCGGACGCGTGGCTCGGAGGTCGAGGCGGCGCTCGAGGAGCTGCGCTTGATCAGGGAGCTGAGACCGCCCGCGAACCGCCGTGCGGTGCGTCCCGACCGCTACCTCTACCTGCGTCGGAGGGGCGACTCCGTTGTTTGCACGACGCAGCCGGGTGAGCTCGGTCCGCTGTCGAGCCGCCGCACCGCGCAGCTCGCAGCCCGCGCGCTCCAGGGCGTCGAGTGGGACACGCTCGACGAGGCGCTGCCGAAGCTGCGGGCGAAGCTGCGACGCCTCGTCACGCGAGCTCCGGTTCGAGGATGCGGCGCGATTGCGCGACCGGATCGAGGCGCTTGAGACCGCCGTGCAGCGAGGTCCAGCGCATGCGCCGGCTGCGCGACCTCTCGGTGTGTCTCGTCGTGCCCGGCGAGCAGGAGGGCACCCGCCGCGGTATCTACGTCGCGAAGGGGCACGTCGTCTGCATCAGGCCGTTCATCGGAACGAGCGGTCTCGAATGGCAGGCTGCGCTCGCCGACGTCGCGCGGGCGGAGCCGACCCTCGCTCCCGAAGCCGCTGACGATCTCCGCGTCCTGGCGTCGTTCGTCCGCCGGCCCCCGCCCGAGCTGACGGTCGTTCCGCTGGCACACTCAGCACCATGGAGGAGCTTCGAGAACGAGCGCTCGCGGACGGCTGGCGCAAGCTCGTCGTCGACGGCGTGACCGCCACGCCGGTCGACCTGACGCGCGGCCCGGCGGTCAAGGTCGTCGACGGGCCGCGGACGGAGACCATCGAGAGACAGGCGTGGGCGGAGCGGCTCGACGCACTGCTCGCCGACGCGCGCAACGTGCACCTCCTGTCCCCCGACGGCGATCTGCACGCGCGCCGGACGAAGAAGGGACGGTGGCTGGTGTCACGCGGACGGCCGTCGTCAGACGAGGCACCGAGCGGCCGTCACGACCGGCGTCGTCGCCACCCGCTGCCGGCCGATCACCCGTTGTTCCGCGCGACGCGGATCTCACGCGACAAGGAGCGGCAAGTGCAGCACTACGTCGAGCTCCTGCGACCACTGCCGATCTGGGAGCGCGAGCGCATCCGCGTCGTCGATGCCGGCTGCGGAAAGGCGTATATGAGCCTGGCGCTCGTCGCCTACGGGCGGGAGACCGGCACACGGGTCGAGCTCGTCGGGATCGACGTCAACCCGACGGTGATCGAGACGGTGCGCGACATCGCGGCGTCACTCGGCTACGACGAGGCGCGGTTCGAGGTGTCGGCGATCGCCGACTACGCAAGCGACGAGCCGATCGACCTCCTCGTGTCGCTTCATGCCTGCGACACCGCGACCGACGAGGCGATCGCCGCCGGAGTGAGGCTTGGCGCCGACGCGATCGTCCTCGCTCCGTGCTGCCATCACGAGCTCGCAGCTCAGATCGCGACGCGCGAGAAGGACGGCCTACTTCGGCATGGGCTGCTGCTCGGCCGGCAAGCCGATCTCGTGACCGACGCGTTGCGCGCTGCGGCGCTGGAGATCGCGGGCTACCGCGTCGAGGTCATGGAGTTCGTCTCCGCCGAGCACACGGCGAAGAACGTGATGCTGCGCGCGGAGCGTGCGCCATCGCAGTCGCGCGCCGATCGCGCCGCGGGTGAGTACGTCGAGCTACGCGACCGCTTCGGCGTCAGCCCTACGATCGAGCGGCTGCTCCCGCTCCCGTAACCGGGCGATGCCCCGGCTCGTTGTAGTCCCAAACGAAAGGGGGACAACACATGGGACTCCTCTGGATCATCCTCATCGTCATCCTCGTCCTCGCGCTGCTCGGTTTCTTCTCTCGCGGCGTCTGGTAGGTCCTACGGCACGGAGCCTTGGGCCGTCCCGCCCACGCGGGGCGGCCACTTCGTGCGCTAGAACCCCTGTGTGGGCGACTTCGCAGGGCTCTTTCGTCTAGCCGACAACGCGCAGACGCTGCCGCGCCTGGGCGGGATGGCGCGCCCGAACGGCGTCGTCATCGTGAGTGAGCGGTACTGGGCGTTCGCGGGAGTCGACGGCTCCCTGCGCGAAGGGTCGATGCCGCAACCGCCCGAGCTGCTGCAGCGCGTGCCGCTCGCGCGCGGGATTGTCCGGCTCTATGCGTCGCTCGCTCCACTCTTCAGGCGAGACGGTGTCGCGAAGCGCCGCGAACGCCTGCTGATCGCGACTGCGCTCGCCGCACCGCTCGGCCTCGGCGTTGTCGGCGGCCCCTGGTCGACCGTCGCCGCGGTCGCACTCTCGGCCCTCCTCCTCGTCACCATCCTTCGCGGGCGCACACTGCACCTCCACGGCGCCGAGCACCGGGCGATCGCCGCAGCGGAGGAGCGGCGCCTCGCCGCCGCCTGGGAGGGGAGCGCTCTCCCGTCGCGGATCTCGCCACGCTGCGGGACGAACTTCGCGGCGCTCGCGTTGCCGGTCACCTTTGCGGCCGACCGGCTGCTGCCGCTCGGGCCGGAGCTCTGGTCGCCGCTCGTGGTGCTCGTCCTGTCGCTGGCCTTCACGATGGAGCTGTGGCGGCTCGTGCAACGCTCCTCCGGACGGATGTGGCACATGTTCCTGGTGCCCGGCTTCGCACTGCAGCGGCTAACGACGCGTGAGCCTCGCCTCGACGAGACCCAGGTCGCCTTGCGGGCGGTCGCGGCCGTGATCCGGCGCGAGCTCGCGTGAAGCTCCACACGACGCGACGCGGGAATGGGCCGCTTCTCGTCTGCCATCCAGGGGGGCCGGGCTTCGACGGCACCGAGCTGCACGATCTCGGCGGGCTCGACGCGACGCGAACGCTGGTGCTGCTGGATCCTCGGGGTACCGGCGGCAGCGCCGAGGCCGAGACGTACGTGCTCGCCGACTATGTCGGCGACGTCGAAGAGGTACGGAACGAGCTTGGCGAGGAGCAGCTCGATCTGCTCGGGTTCTCGCACGGCGGTCTCGTGGCGGCGGCCTACGCGATCGCGCATCCGTCCCGCATTCGGAAGCTTGTCCTCACCGTGGGCCTGGCGGCGTTCACGCCGGAGATGGAGGTCGAGGCGAAACGAACGATCGAGAGTCGCGCCGGCGAGCCGTGGCACGCCGCCGCCGTGGCCGCGCTCGCGCGCGAGGAGGCAGGCGACTACGGGACGCCGGAAGAAGGCGCGGCGATGTGGAACGCGATGGCGCCGCTCTACTTCTCCCGCTGGGACGAGCGTTACCGGCCGTTCGTCGCGGTCGAGCGGATGAATCCCGAGCCGCTTCGCCAGTTCAACGCAGCGCCGTTCGACCTGCGGCCCGACCTCGGGCGAATCGAAGCCGAGACGCTCGTGATCACCGGCCGCGACGACTTCATCTGCGGGCCCGCCGCCGCGCAGGTGCTTGCCGACGGCATCCCGCGGTCCGACCTCGTGATCGTCGATGACGCGGGGCACATGCTCCATCTGGAACAGCCGACGGCGTTCAGCGGCGCCGTCGAGGCATTTCTCTCCCGGTAGCATTCCGGTGATGAGCGAGATCGGGACGATGCGGGTCAAGAGCGGCCTCGCCGAGATGCTGAAGGGCGGCGTGATCATGGACGTGGTCGACGCGGAGCAGGCGAAGATCGCCGAGGAGGCCGGTGCCTGTGCCGTCATGGCGCTCGAGCGCGTGCCTGCCGACATCCGCCGTGACGGCGGGGTCGCCCGCATGTCGGACCCGGACATGATTCGCGGCATCCAGGAGGCGGTCACGATCCCCGTGATGGCGAAGTGCCGGATCGGCCACTTCGTCGAGGCGCAGGTCCTGCAGTCGCTCGAGATCGACTACATCGACGAGTCCGAAGTCCTGACACCTGCCGACCTCGAGCACCATGTCGACAAGTGGCAGTTCACCGTGCCGTTCGTCTGCGGCTGCACGAACCTCGGCGAGGCGCTCCGCCGCATCGCAGAGGGCGCGGCGATGATCCGCACGAAGGGCGAAGCCGGGACCGGCGACATCGTCAATGCCGTCACGCATATGCGCTCGGTCTTCGGTGGTATCCGCCGGTTGCAGTCACTCCGCTCCGAGGAGCTCTACGCCGAGGCGAAGACGCTGCAGGCGCCCTATGAGCTCGTGCTCTGGGTCGCAGAGAACGGTCGTCTTCCGGTCGTGACGTTCACCGCGGGCGGAATCGCCACGCCGTCGGACGCGGCGCTCTGCATGCAGCTCGGGGCCGACGGCGTCTTCGTCGGCTCGGGCATCTTCAAGTCAGGGAACCCGTCGCAGCGAGCGCGCGCCATCGTCGAGGCGACCACGCACTACCTGGACGCGGACGTGATCGCCCGCGTCTCGACCGGTCTCGGCGAGGCCATGGTCGGCATCTCGACGCAGTCGCTCGACCCGAGCGAGTTGCTCGAGCGCCGAGGCTGGTAGCGGCGTAGCCGCTACCAAGGAACCTGGTTGCCGGGCGAAGCCCGGAGCCAGTTGTTGATCTTCGTCCTCAGCCCCGGAAAGCGCCGAGGAACACGACGACTTGGGCGTTCTGCGGTGCGCGCCCGCCGCCGAGCGGAGACTGCTGCACGATCTTCCCCGCCTGGCTCCGCGAGGTGACCGGCAGCTTCACGTAGATCATCCGCAGCTGGGCGCCGTTGATCGACGTCAGCGCCTGCTGCAGTGTCTGCCCGATTACGCTCGGGACCTGCTCGGTCGCCGTGTCGCCCGGGCCGATCGACACGTTGACTTGAACGTGGGCGTGGTACGGCACCGTCGCCCCGGCCGGCTTCGCAACCGCCTTCACCGTTCCGAGTGGCTCGCGGCCCGGCACGAACGAGAGGCTCGCGAGGATGCCGGCCTGGTTCAGCATCTGGACGGCGGTCGCCTCCTTCTGATCCGAGACGTCGGGCACGGTTGCGTTCGCCGGCTGTGACGGTGCGGACGCGGTCGACGTCGGTGCGGTCGTCATCGGCGTCTCGGCGGGTTGCGCGACGGACAGGGTGACGGCCGAGCCCCGCGCGACCCGCAGGCCCGGCTTCGGTGCCTGGTCGACGACCGTCCCGGTCGGGCGGTCGCTCGTCGTGTGGGTCGTCTCCGAGTTCAGACCGAGCTTCTCGAGTGCTCCGCGCGCCTCAGCCAGCGAGCGGCCGGTGAGCGACGGGACCGCGACTTTCGCGGCCGCAAGCGGGGTCGCACCTCCCGCCGTCGGAGCCGTCGATCGCACCACCACCGTTGTCACCTGGCTACCCGAGTCGCGGTGTGCGAGGAAGTACGTGATCGCCGCGCCGGCGAGCGCGAGCAAGACCACCGCCGCGATCCCGAGCAGCATCCCGGCGCCGAACTGGCGGGCCGGCGCGGAGTTCGGCGGGGGCGCCGAGGCAAGCGGCGGCGGAGCCGCGTGGACGAGAGTGTCGCGGGCCCGGGTGGGCCAGGAGCCGGTAGCGAAGTCGGGGTCGGTCACAAGGTCTCCAGTCGAGGTAAGGATTCGTCAGCGATGCAACGGTTGTTGGTCACCGGCGGGTGCGGGTGTCTCGGGCGCGAGCTTGTTTCGCGTGCGCCGGCTGCCGGCTCGTGCACGTCTCGAGGGATCTCGTCTTCCGCGGGAGCCGCGGGCGGCAGGCGGTCCTCGAGCTGCTCGCGCTCGACGCGCCGGGCCTGCTTTTCACCTGGGCCGCGCCGACGACGTCTCGCGCTTCGACTTCGCCGTGCTGCTCGGTGCCGACCCGGCGCAAATCGAGCGCCGAACGTGACGCTCGACAGCTCACGCGCCCAGACGCTGCTCACGGCGCGGCTCCGCGGTGTCGGCGAAGTGCTGCGCGGCTAGCCCGACCAGACGTTCTCGAACGTCCCGAACCGCAGCTCCTGGAGGTAGTGGAACCGTGACTCGTCGGACCGCCGCAGGTACTCCGCCTGGTGCTCCGCGAGGAACGCGTTGTAGGCCTCGATCGACTCCCAGCGGTCGATGACGAGGTACCGGTCGGGCTCGTCGACGTCGTGTAGCAGCTCGGTGCCGACGTATCCGCGCCCGTCGCGGAAGAACTGCGCCCACTCGCCTTCAGGCCCGTAAGCGCTGCTCGAACGCCTCCTGGTCGCGCACCTCGTAGCGGAAGACGAGTGCGATCAACGCAGTCCGCCGCGCTCGTGGTGCGCCTGGAAGAAGTTCTCGCTGCCGGCGGTCGCCATCGCCGCCGACGCGCTGATCTCGAGCCAGAGCGCGGCGGCCGCGACGATCTGGGCGAACCGGTAGACCTTGCCGGAGCCGGCGCAGCCGATCGAAGCCAGCCAGTCGCGCGCCGACGGCAGCGTCGTGCCGCCGCCGACCGTGCCGACCTCGAGCCCGCCGAAGCGGATCGTCGCCTGCAGCCCGCCCTCGATGCGCCGGCGCGGTGCCGTGCGCCATCGAGCTCGTGCCGACCATGCCCAGGTCCTGGCCGGTCGCGGCGATAGATCGCGGCGATCGCCGAGGCCGGGCGTGAACGCGACCGACTGCATCCCGCTCGCGACCGCGCCGTGCGTCCCGGCCCACGAAAGCGCCTCGAGATCGGCGGCCGTCGTCCGGAGCACGCGGCGGATCTGCTCGTCGGAGAGGAACGCCTCCGCGAGCACCGTCTTGCCGTGGCCCGACTGGAAGTACTCGGCGGACGGCTTCTTGTCGCCGCCCATGTTCGCCTCGAGGATCGCGCGCTCCGGCTTGACCGGCGCGCGCTGCATCACGTACCCCATGTTCAGCGCGTACGAGTTGCGGGTCATCATGTTCGGGCCGACCGCGTCGCCGGTCGTCCACTGCCAGAGCACGTGGCACATCGGTCCGACGACGTGCGTCTTCGACGCCGCGCAGCCTCGCACGCTTCGAGAGCGCGGGGTCGGTCGGCCGACTCGAGCAACGTCGCGCATCGCCGGCAGCTCGGCGTCGATCCACGCGCGCGAGCGCGACCGCTTCGCCCGCGTCCGCGCAGACGAAGCACGACGCGCGCGTGATGCGGTCGTGCAGCACATACGTGCGGATCGGACCCGCCGCGAGCGCGCCGCGGGTCATCGACGCGGTGAGGCCGCCCTCGGTGTGCGCGAGCGGAACGTGCACCGTCTCCACGCTGCGGCCGGTCTCGTCGACGCGCCGTCGTCGGTCAGCTCGTACGACCCGAGCTCGATCTCGAGCGGCGCCGCTGAGACAGGGATCACCGCCACGCCGACGAGCGACTCCGCCGCGCCGGCGAACGGCTCGAGGTCGACCGACGTGACGAGGCCGTCGTCGAGGCCCATCGCCTCGCGGCGTGCTCGATCGAGCCGCGTCGTTCTTCCGTGGCCAGCGCATGCGGCGAATAGACTCGCACACATGTCAGCGACGCTCATCAAGGGCAAGCCGATCGCGGAGCGCATCCGCGCCGCAGGTGGCCGAGGAGGTCGCGGCGATCGGCCACATCGGGCTCGTCGACGGTGCTCGTCGGCGACGACCCGGCCTCGGACGTCTACATCCGCCTCAAGCACAAGGCGGCGGTCGAGGCGGGCATCGACGCCACGCGACTTGCGGCTGCCGGCGGAGACGAGCGAGGACGATCTGCTCGCCAAGGTCGCAGCAGCTGAACGCCGACGACGAGGTCGACGCCATCCTCGTCCAGCTGCCGCTGCCGGACCAGATCGACGAGGCGCGGTGATTCGCGCGCGATCGCTCCCGCGAAGGACGTCGACGGCTTCCACCCGTTCAACGCCGGCCAGCTCTTTCTCGGGCGGCCGACGCTCGTGCCGCGCGACGCCGCTCGGCGTGATGGCGATGCTGCGCGAGCACCGAATCGAGCTCGACGGGGCGCGCGCGGTCGTGGTCGGGCGCAGCGACATCGTCGGCAAGCCGATGGCGCACCTGCTCGATGCAGGCGAACGCGACCGTGACGATCTGCCACTCGCACACGACGCGACCTCGCGCGGCACACGCTCGACGCCGACGTGCTCGTCGCCGCGGTGGGCGTTCCGGCGATGGTCGCGCCCGGACATGGTCAAGCCCGGCGGGGTCGTGATCGACGTCGGCATCAACCGCACGGACGCCGGCCTCGTCGGCGACGTCGACCCGGGCGCCGCCGAGGTCGCCGCGTTCATGACGCCGGTGCCGGGCGGCGTGGGGCCGATGACGATCGCCTGCCTGCTCGAGAACGCCGTCCGCTGTGCCCGCTACCGGCGCGGGGAGCTTGCATATCCGGCTAGGGCAATTCGTGCTAATGTTGCGCGCGCTCCGTCGGTACGGCGGACTTGTAGTCATCCAGCAAGGAGTAGTCGTAGTGGCTGAAGGCACGGTCAAGTGGTTCTCGAACGAGAAGGGCTACGGCTTCATCGAGCGTGGAACGGCGAGGCGGACGTGTTCGTCCACTTCTCCGCCATCGCGGTGACGGCTACAAGTCGCTGACCGAGGGTCAGCGCGTCTCGTTCGAGGTCGTGCAGGGCGACAAGGGCCTGCAGGCAGCGAACGTCACAGGCGCTCTAGACCCTTTCGGAACCTGAAGTCGGACGGAGGCTCCGAAAGGAGCCTCGTTCGTCGCTAGTGGGAGGATGGATGGGATGGCACGGATCACAGAGAAGAGGTGCTGCACGTCGCGCGGCTCGCGCGGCTCGAGCTGACCGACGACGAGGTGGCGCGCTTCCAGGAGCAGCTCTCGGACATCCTCGAGGCCGTCTCGAAGGTCTCCGAGCTCGACCTCTCCGACGTGCCGCCGACCTCGCATCCGCTCGAGATCGCGAACGCCTGGGCCGAGGACGTGCCGCGGCGACGTGCCTGACGCTCGACGAGGTGTTCGCGAACGCGCCCGACCGCGACGACGACTACTTCCGGACGCCGCCCGCATGAGCATCGACACGCTGCGGCTCACGGCCGAGGAGGCGAACGAGCCTGCTCGACGCGGGGAGGCGTCGTCGCGCGAGCTCTTCGGGCGCCTACCGCGCCGCGATCGACGAGCGCGACGGCGAGCTGCACGCGTTCCTGCACGCTGCGCCGACGACCGCGCGGCGACGGGATCCCGATCGCGCTCAAGGACGTGATCTGGACGAGGGGCATCCCGACGACCGCCGGCTCGAAGATCCTCGAGAGCTACGTGCCGGTCTTCGACGCGACCGTCGTCGCACGCTGCAAGCGCGCGCGGCCTGCGCGTGCTCGGCAAGACGAACACCGACGAGTTCGCGATGGGCTCGTCGACCGAGAACTCGGCCTACGGCCCGTCGCACAACCCGTGGGACCCGACGCGCGTCCCGGGCGGCTCGGGCGGCGGCTCGCGCGGCCGCGGTCTCGGCGCGGGCTCGCGCCGTGGGCGCTCGGCTCGGACACCGGCGGCTCGATCAAGCAGCCCGTCGCGTTCTGCGGCAACGTCGGCCTGCGCCCGACCTACGGCACCGTCTCGCGCTACGGCGTCGTCGCGTTCGCGTCGAGCCTCGACCAGGTCGGCCCGGTCGCGCGCAACGTCCGCGACTACGCGCTCCTCTACTCGATCATCAGCGGCCGCGACGAGAACGACTCGACCACCGTCGACGTGCCGCCGGTCGAGCTGCCGGACGGCGACGACCTGAAGGGCGTCCGCATCGGCGTCCCGAGGCAGCTGAACGAGGTCGAGGGGATCGAGCCCGGCGTGAAGGCCGCCGTCGACGCGGCGATCGAGCTCGCCGAGTCGCTCGGCGCCGAGGTCGGAGAGTGCGCGCTGCCGCTCTCGGTCGACTACGGCCTCGCCTGCTACTACCTGATCGCGCCGGCCGAGGCCTCGGCGAACCTCGCCCGCTACGACGGCGTCCGCTACGGCCTGCGCGCCGACGGCGACGACTTCCGCGAGATGGTGATGCGCACGCGCCACGACGGGCTTCGGCGACGAGCCGAAGCGCCGGATCATGCTCGGCACGTACGCGCTCTCGTCCGGCTACTACGACGCGTACTACGGCACGGCGCAGAAGGTGCGCACGGTGATCAAGCGCGAGCACGACGCGCTCTTCGAGCGCTTCGACGTGCTCGTCTCGCCGACGTGCCCGACGATCGCGTTCCCGCTCGGCGCGAAGGTCGACGACCCGCTCGCGATGTACCTGACCGACGTGCTCACGATCCCGTCGAACATGGCCGGGCCTGCCGGGCCTGTCCATCCCGTGCGGCCTCTCGCGACGGCCTGCCGGTCGGGCTGCAGCTGATCGGCCCGCAGTTCTCCGAGAACACGCTCTTCCGGGTCGCGCACGCGCTCGAGCAGGCGATCGGCTTCGACGTCGTCCCGGAGCGGCTGCGATGAGCCGACGCCTGGGAGCCGGTGATCGGGCTCGAGATCCACGTCCAGCTGAAGACGGAGACGAAGATGTTCTGCCGCTGCCGCGAACGGCTTCGGCGGCGGGCCGAACACGCAGACCTGCCCGGTCTGCCTCGCGTTCCCCGGCGCGCTGCCCGTGCCGAACCGGCGGGCGATCGAGGAGACGATCAAGCTCGGGCTCGCGCTCGACTGCACGATCGCCGAGCGCGCCGTCTTCCACCGCAAGAACTACTTCTACCCCGACCTGCCGAAGGCGTACCAGATCAGCCAGTACGACGAGCCGCTCTGCGCGAACGGCAGGCTCGTCGTGCCGACGGCCGACGGCGACGTGCGATCGGCATCACGCGCGCGCACCTCGAGGAGGACGCGGCGAAGAACGTCCACGTCGCCGCGTCGGGCCGGCATCCACGGCGCGACCGCGACGCTCGTCGACTTCAACCGCGGCGGCACGCCGCTGGTCGAGATCGTGACCGAGCCCGACCTCCACTCCGCCGACGACGCGAAGCGCTTCCTGCAGCTGCTGCGCCAGACGGTGGTCGAGCTCGGCCTGTCGGACGCGGAGCTCGAGAAGGGCTCGATGCGCTTCGACGTCAACGTCTCGGTGCGCCCGGCCGGCTCGGACGAGCTGCGCACGCGCACCGAGCTGAAGAACATGAACTCGTTCAACTTCGCGGCGAAGGGGATCGAGCGCGAGATCGCGCGGCAGATCCGGATCTACGAGGCGGGCGGCGAGGTCGAGCAGGAGACGCTCCACTTCGACCCGACGCAACGAGGACTCGCCGCCCGCTGCGCTCGAAGGAGGAGGCGCAGGACTACCGCTACTTCCCCGAGCCCGACCTCGTGCCGGTGCATCCGCCGGCGGAGCTCGTCGACCGGCTGCGCGCGCGAGATCGGCGAGCTGCCCGGCGCGCGCATCCGGCGGATCGCCGAGACGCTCTCGTTCTACGACGCCGACGTGCTCGTCACCGGCGGGCTCGACCGGCTGTGGTCGGCGGTCGTCGACGCCGGCGCCGACCCGAAGGAGGCGGCGAACGTGCTCGCGAACGCGTTCGTCGCGACGGGCGTCGACCCGGGAGCGGTCGACGCCGCGCGAGCTCGCGAAGCTCGTCGCCGCCCGCGCCGAGATCCCGCGCGCCGCGTTCGACGAGGCGCTCGCGCACGCGGGCGACGCGGGCTTCAGCGCCGACGCCGTACCTCGAGCAGAAGGCGGTCGCGCGACGTCGGCGAGCTCGACCCGGTGATCGACGCGGTCATCGCCGCGAACCCGGGCGCAGGTCGAGCAGTACCGCGGCGGCAAGGAGGGCCTGCTCGGCTTCTTCGTCGGCCAGGTGATGAAGGAGACCGGCGGCCAGGCCGACCCGCGCGTCGTCAACGAGCGGGTTCGCGCGTTGCTCGGCTAGAAGTGCCATGCTGCCTGGATGGTGGAGTTCGACCTCGTCGTGGTGGGGTCGGGACCGGCCGGGCAGAAAGCGGCGATCCAGGCTGCGAAGCTCGGTAAGAGCGTCGCGCTCGTCGAGCGGCACACTTCGCTCGGCGGCGCGTGTGTCAACACGGGGACGATCCCGTCGAAGACGATCCGCGAGGCGATCCTCTACCTCACCGGGCTCAACCAGCGGGCGATCTACGGGCAGAGCTACCGGCTGAAGGAGAGCGTCTCCGTCGAGGACATCGCGATCCGTACGAGGCACGTTGTCGAGGCGGAGCGGCAGGTGATTCGCGACCAGCTCCTCCGGAATCGCGTGACCGTGCTCGACGGCTGCGCGCGGTTCGTCGACGCGCACACGCTCGCGATCGACGGGCGCGACGACACCGAGCGGCGCGTGCAGGCGAAGGGAGTCGTGATCGCCACCGGCTCGACGCCGGCGCACCCGCCCGAGATCGAATTCGACGGCGCGACGGTTCTCGATTCCGATGACATCGTGCTGCGCCTAGCGAAAGTGCCGTCGACGATCGTGATCGTCGGAGCCGGGGTGATCGGTGTCGAGTTCGCCTCGATGTTCGCCGCGCTCGGTTCGCGCGTCACGGTCGTCGACGCGCGCGGAGTGATGCTCGACTTCTGCGACCCCGAGATCACTGAGGCGTTGCGCTACCACCTGCGCGAGCTCAACGTCGTCTTCCGGTTCGGCGAGCGGGTCGAGAAGGTCGAGACGCGCGCGGGCGGGACCCTGACGACGCTCGCGAGCGGCAAGGTGATCCCCGCCGACGTCGTGTTCTACTCGGCCGGGCGGGTCGGCGCGGTCGCCGACCTTCAGCTCGAGAACGCCGGTCTCGCGCCCGACACACGCGGACGCATCCCCGTCGATGAGAGCTACCGGACGTCGGTCGCCCACGTCTACGCGGTGGGCGACGTCGTTGGGTTCCCGAGCCTGGCGTCGGCTTCCGCAGAGCAGGGGCGCCTTGCGGCCTGCCACCTCTTCGGTGTGGAGGCGCGCGGCGGGGAGGCGCCGCTCCCGATCGGGATCTACTCGATCCCTGAGATCAGTTACGTCGGCCGGACGGAGCCGGAGCTGACCGCCGCATCGATCCCATACGAGATCGGCATCTCGCACTACCGTGAGCTTGCGCGCGGACAGATCCTCGGCGAGTCGCACGGCCTCGTGAAGCTGCTCGTCTCCCCGATCGACCGGAAGCTGCTCGGAGTTCACGCCTTCGGCGCCGGTGCGACCGAGGTGGTGCACATCGGGCAAGCCGTGATGGGCCTCGGAGGCACGATCGATTACCTCGTCGAATCGGTCTTCAACTACCCGACGTTCGCCGAGGCGTACAAGGTCGCTGCGCTCGACGCGCTGAACAAGCTCCGGGCGGCGACGTTCGCTTAGAGCCCCTCAGCAGGTTGGTGCGCACCTGCCGACGGCCTTCGTCCGTTGACCAGGAACGAACAAGCGAACGGAAGGAGAACGCAATGCCGAGCTGGCTCTGGGTTGTGATCGTCGTCGGAGTGATCCTCGTGATCGCTGCCGTCGCGGCGTCGGCCCTACGCACACGGCGTTCGCGCGAGCTGCGCGGGCGGTTCGGGCCGGAGTACGACCGCGTCGCGGCCGACGCACCGTCGAAACGACAGGCGGAGGCGGAGTTGAAGTCACGTGAGGCGCGGCATGAGGAGTTCGACCTGCACCCCCTCGACCCGAGCGATCGTGACCGCTATCGCGCACGCTGGCAGGACGTCCAGGCGAAGTTCGTCGACGAGCCCGACGCTGCGGTACAGGATGCCGACGGGCTCATCCAGGAAGTGATGCGCGTGCGTGGGTATCCGGTGGACGATTTCGACACGCGCGCTGCGGACCTCTCGGTCGACCATCCGGACGTGGTCGAGAACTACCGTGCCGGGCACGGGATCGCGGTCGCGCACGAGCGCGGCAAGGCGGGTACCGACGAGCTGCGCCGGGCGATTCGGCACTACCGCTCGTTGTTCGACTCGCTGGTCCAGGAGACCGGCCGGGCGGAGGCGCGGTCATGACCGACGAACGCATTCAGACCGGTGACCTGGTCACCGACGATGCCGATGCCCCCATCGCCCGCGACGAGCCGGCCGGCGGGACCGACGAGCATGAACGGCTGGAGCCACTCTTCGAGCCCGGCCGCGAGCACGAGCTGCGTGAGCGGTGGCACGGGCTTCAGTCGCGGTTCGTCGACGACCCGCGCGACACTGTCAGCGAGGCGGATTCGCTGGTCGCCGAGCTGCTCCGCGATCTCGCCGAGAGTTTCGACAGCGCGCGATCGAAGCTCGAGCGGCAGTGGTCGAGCGGGGAGGACGTCTCGACCGAGGATCTGCGCATCACGCTGCAGCGCTACCGCTCGTTCTTCGAGCGGCTGCTGGAGGCGTGAGGCCGCTACCTGGTGGCGGCCGCGTACAGCAGCGCCGCCGCGAGCGCAAAGCACGCGGCGGCCGCTGCGACTGCGGTCTGCGTGAGCGCGGACGCAGCTGCCGCCGACGCGACGGCCGCGAGCAGGAGCACGTTCCCGAGCGGTCGTCGCCGCAACGTGAGCGCGGCGACGACCACGACCGCGGCGGTGCCGAGTGAGCTCGCTGCGATCGCGAGCACGCGGGGCAGGAGGTCGAGGTGGTCCTGCGCGCGCGGCACATGCGTGCCGGAGAACGTCCCGCGAACGTGTAGCCCGAGCGTGAGCCCGACGGCGACGCCGGTCCAGAGCAGTCCCACGGGTGCCGCCCACCGCCGCCGCTGGAGCTGCAGCGACCCGATGCCGAGCAACGGCGCCGAGAGCAAGGCGCCGGCGAGGTAGTACACGCGGAACCCGTAGGCGTCCCAGCCGTGCGCCGCACCCCAGGCCATCGCCGCGGCGGCGGCTGCGAACGAGGCGAGTCCGGCCGCCCAGGCGTAGCGCCGGGTGCGCACGAGCAACCCCGCAAGACGGAGCGAGAGCAGCGCGGCTCCGAACGAGAGGAGGGCGTTCACCGGGGTAGTCTCCCCTCGACGCTACGCTCCAGGCGTGGAGAAGCGGTACCTCTTCACGCCCGGTCCGACGCCCGTCCCGCCTGCCGTGCTCGCGGCCGGCGCGGAGCCGATCGTCCACCACCGCGGCGCCGACTTTCGCGAGATCTACGCGAGCGTGCTCGGCCGGCTCAAGGACGTCTTCCGCACCGATGCGGACGTGCTGCTCTTCACTGCCTCCGGGAGCGGCGCGATGGAGTCCGCGGTCGCCAACCTCTGCGTCGCCTGGCGATCGCGTGACGGTCGTCAGTCACGGATCGTTCGGAGAGCGATGGATCGCGATCTGCGAGCAGCACGGGCTCGACTGTGCAGGCGATCCGCTACGAGTGGGGCGAGCGCCCGGACCCAGGCGAGGTCGGCGCCGCCGTGCGCGAGGCGGGAACCGAGATCGTGTTCTGCCAGCACTCGGACACGTCGACCGGCGTCGTCTCCGACGTGCGCGCGATCAAGGAGGCGGTCGGCGACGCGACGCTCGTCGTCGATGCCGTGTCCTCGCTCGGTGCGGTTCCGCTCGAGACGGACGCCTGGGGGATCGACGTCGTCGTCTCGGGCTCGCAGAAAGCGCTGATGGCGCCGCCCGGGCTCGCGATGGTCTCGGTCCCCGAGCACGTGCTCGCGCAGGCGAAGCCGTCGCGGAGCTTCTACTTCGACTGGCCCCGCAACAAGAAGGCGCAGGATGCGCTCGACGCGGCGTTCACACCCGCCGTGTCGACCGATCCGCAGCCTCGACGTCGCGCTCCGGCTTCTGCTCGACGAGGCGCTCGAGGCCGGCATTCGAGCGGCACGTCCGTCTCGGCCGTGCAGCCCGCGCCGGCGTGAAGGCGATGGGGCTCGAGCTGTTCTCGCCCGACGACGACACCGCCGCCGTCGTGACCGCTGTCCGTGCCCCGGAGGGAATCGACGCCGACGAGCTGCTGCTGCACCTCCGCGACCGGCACGGCGTCACGCTCGCGCCGGGGCAGCAGCACCTGAAGGGAAAGATCTTCCGGATCGGTCACATCGGCTGGTTCGACGTCTTCGACATCGCGAGCGCGCTCGCGGCCGTCGAGCTGTCGCTGACCGAGCTCGGCGCCGACATCGAGCGCGGCGTCGCGGTCGCCTGCCGCGTTCGAGGCGTTCGAAAGCCCCGCGGTGTCAGACGGGAACCCGGCGTAGGCTTGACGGAGCAGCGTCAGCTGACGGAGGCGGCGGCTTGGCCGGCGCCGGAGTCATGAAAGTACTGGTTCGTGAGCAGATCGCGGACGCCGGGCGTCGAGCTGCTGCAGCGAAGTTCGAGGTCGACGTCGACGAGAGCTCGCCGCTCGAGGAGATGATCGGCGACTACGACGCGATCGTCATCCGCTCGGCGACGAAGGTCACGTGCGGACGTGATCGAGCGGGGCACGCGGCTGCAGGTGATCGGGCGCGCCGGTGTCGGGGTGGACAACGTCGACGTCGACGCTGCGACGCGGCAGGGGATCGTCGTCGCGAACGCCCCGAGTCGAACGTCGTCTCGGCGGCCGAGCACACGATCGGGCTGCTGCTCGCGCTCGCGCGCAACATCCCGCAGGCGCACGCGGCGTTCAGCGAAGGGCGGTGGGAGCGCTCGAAGTGGGGCGGGGTCGAGCTCGCGGACAAGGTGCTCGGCGTGCTCGGGTTCGGGCGCATCGGCCGCCAGGTCGCCCGCCGTGCGCTCGGGCTGCCAGATGAAGGTCGTCGCCTACGACCCGTTCGTGTCGGCCGAGCGCTTCCGCGAGCTCGGCGTCGAGCAGCGCGAGCTTCGACGAGGTGCTCGAGCGCGCGGAGTTCCTGACGCTGCATCTGCCGCTGACCGACGACACGCGCAACGCGATCGACGCCGAGGCGATCGCCCAGATGCGCGACGGCGTGCGCATCGTCAACGCTGCGCGCGGCGAGCTGCGTCGACGAGGCGGCGCTCATCGCTGCGCTCGAGTCCGGCAAGGTCGCCGGCGCCGCGATCGACGTGTTCTCGACCGAGCCGTACGGCGGCCCGCTGCTGCACGCCCCGAACGTCGTCGTCACGCCGCATCTCGCTGCATCGACCGAGGAGGCGCAGGACCGGGCGGGGGTGATCGTCGCCGAGCAGGTCGTGGCGGCGCTCGAGGGCGGGCTCGTCACGAACGCGGTGAACATCCCGACCGTCGGCGCGGAGGACCTCGAGGTGCTCGGGCCGTTCGTGCCGCTCGCCGCCAAGCTCGGGCACCTCGCGATGGAGCTCTCCGGCGGCGACGTCCGCCGGATCGCGATCGAGGTCTACGGCGAGCTCGCGGAGTACGACACGCGGCTCCTCACGGTCGCCGCGCTGAACGGCGTCTTCCAGGGGCACACCGACCAGCCGGTCAACTACGTCAACGCGCCCGATGGTCGCCGCCGACCGCGGGATCGAGGTCGTGGAGGAGAAGCGCCGCTCGTCGCGGGACTACACGAACCTCGTCGCGGTGTCGGCCGACGGCATCCAGGTGGCCGGCACGACGATCGGCACGGAGTCGCGGCACTTCCTCGTCAGCGCGCTCGGCTTCGAGCTCGAGATGGAGCTCGCGTCCCGCATGGCGCTGCTGCTCTACGACGACATTCCCGGCGTGATCGGCCGCATCGGCACGCTCTTCGGTGCGGCCGGCGTGAACATCGCGAACATGACGGTCTCGCGGAACCGCGCGGGCGGCAAGGCGCTGATGGCGCTGTCGATCGACTCGAGCCGTCCGCCGGAGCTTCGGCGCAGCTCGCGAGGGCATGGACGACGCGTACCTGATCGATGAGCCGTTTCTTGGCCCGATCCCGTCGAACGCGTGTCGGCGGTGCTGCGCGCGGCGGCGGTCGACGCACGCATCGAGCAGTTCGACGAAGGCACGCCGACCGCACGCGACGCCGCGAAGGCGGTCGGCTGCGAGCTCGCGCAGATCGTGAAGACGCTCGTCTTCGTCTGCGACGGCGCGTTCGTGCTCGCGCTCGTCCCCGGCGACCGGCGCGCCGACGAGACGCCGGTCGCCGCTGCGACCGGCGCCGCCGAGCTCGTGCGTGTTGCGAAGGCCGGCGAGGTCGTCCACGCGACCGGCTTCGAGCCGGGCGGCGTGGCGCCGTTCCCGCAGCGCGAGGTATCGCAAACGCTGATGGACCGGTCGTTCTTCGCGCACGAGCGTCGTCTGGATCGGGGCCGGGACGCCGCATCACATGGCCTCGCTCGCCCCCGACCGAGCTCGCTCCGTCTCGCCGGGGCGCGCGACGGTCGACCTCGTCGGCCGCGGGTAGAATTCGGAGCTCCAGGCGGCCGAGACAAAGGAGCGCGCACGGTGCAGGAGACCGAGAAGATCTGGATGAACGGCGAGCTCGTCGACTGGGCCGACGCAAAGGTCCACGTCGGCGTGCACGGCCTGCACTACGGCTCGGGCGTCTTCGAAGGGATCCGCTGCTACGACACGCCGAAGGGGCCGGCCGTCTTCCGGCTGGGCGAGCACATGCAGCGCCTGCACAACTCGGCGCAGCTGCTCTACATGGAGCATCCCGTACTCGGTCGACGAGCTGAAGGCCGCGTGCAACGAGCTGATCGGCGCGAACGGGCTGCCCGAGTGCTACATGCGCCCGATCGCGTTCTACGGCTACGGCGAGCTCGGTGTGGCCGCGCGCGGGAACCCGGTCGAGACCGTGATCATGAGCTGGCCCTGGGGCCGTACCTCGGCGAGGAGAGCCTGAAGACGGGCATCCGCGCGAAGATCTCGTCCTGGCAGCGCGTCTCGCCGAACATCGTCCCGCACGTCTCGAAGGCGACCGGCGTCTACCTCAACTCGATGCTCGCGGTCACCGAGGCGAACAACGCCGGCTACGACGAGGCGATCCTGCTCACGCCCGAGGGAACCGTCGCCGACGGCTCGGGCGAGAACATCTTCATCGTTCGCGACGGCGTCATCTACACGCCGGACCTCGCGACCGGGATCCTGCCCGGGATCACGCGCGACACGGTCAAGCAGATCGCGTCGGACCTCGGCTACACGGTGGTCGAGAAGGCGCTCATCCGCTCCGACCTCTACCTCGCCGACGAGGTGTTCATGTGCGGCACCGCCGCCGAGGTGACGCCGCTGCGTTCGATCGACGACTACGAGATCGGCGTCGGCGAGGTGACGCTGCAGATCCAGAAGGCGTACCTCGACACGGTGCGCGGCCAGAGCGAGCGCTGGGCGCACTGGCTCGAGCCCGTGCCGCAGCTCGCCCGTTCGTGACGGAGGTCGCAACCGACCGGATCAACCTGAGCGCGCCGTGGATCGACGAGCGCGACGAGGAGCTCGTGCTCGAGGTGCTGCGCTCGGGCTGGCTCTCGCTCGGGCCGACCGGCCCGCGGTTCGAGTCGCTGCTCGCCGACGCGGTCGGCGCGCCGTACTGCGCCGCGGTCTCGTCGGGCACGGCCGGGCTGCATCTCTGCATGCGGCTCGCGGGCGTGGGGCCGGGCGACGAGGTGATCACGTCGCCGTACTCGTTCGTCGCCTCGGCGAACTGCGCGATCTACGAGGGCGCGACGCCGGTGTTCGCCGACATCGACCCGCACACGTACAACCTCGACCCGGCCGCGGTCGAGGCCGCGATCACGCCGCGGACGAAGGCGCTCGTCGCCGTCGACATCTTCGGCTACCCCGCCGAGTACGACGCGCTGATCCCGCTCTGCGAGCAGCACGGGATCGCGCTCGATCGAGGACGCGTGCGAGGCGCTCGGCGCGACGTACAAGGGCAAGCCGCTCGGCTCGCACGGCCATCCGGCGGTCTGGGCGTTCTACCCGAACAAGCAGATGACGACCGGCGAGGGCGGCGCCGTCACGACCGGGACGAGGAGGAGCACGAGCTGCTCGTCTCGCTCCGCAACCAGGGCCGGCTGGAGACGTCGAGCTGGCTGCAGCACGGCCGGCTCGGCTACAACTACCGCCTCGACGACATCTCGGCGGCGCTCGGGATCGGCCAGCTCGAGAAGCTCGACCGCATCCTCGAGGCACGGCGCGCGGTCGCGGCGCGCTACGGCGAGCTGCTGCGCGGCGTCGACGTCGAGACGCCGCTCGCCGGACGACGACGACCACGTGCGCTCGTGGTTCGTCTACGTCGTGAAGCTGCCCGCGGGCGTCGACCGCGATGGGGTGATGGCGCAGCTCTCGGCCCAGGGGATCGCGACCGCGCCGTACCTGCCGTCGATCCACCTGCAGTCGTACATGCGCGAGCGGTACGGCTTCTCGGAGGGGATGCTGCCGGTGAGCGAGGACTGCAGCGCGCGCACGATGGCGCTGCCGTTCCACGCCCGGCTCGAGCGCCCGGACCAGGAGCGCGTCGTCGAGGCGCTCCGCAGTGCCTTGAATGGTGTCTGACACCGTGAGTGTCAGACACCCGATGGTGTTCCTCGGCTTCGGCAAGTACGTTCGGGCCGACCGGATCTTCGGCATCGAGCCGCTGCCGGGTGACGAGCGTGGCTCGGGCGCGCGGACGCGCGTCTGGGTCGAGGGAATCCCCGACGCGGTCATCGCCTCCCGCAGCGAGCGGGCGATCCTCGCCGAGATGGGTGTGCTGCCGCCGCGGTCTCGCCCGGCGGCACAAGAAGAGAATCTCTTCTAGTTGAACTGGCGCAGGCTGCACGTCGACACGCGCCCGCTTCGGCGGCGCGACTTTCGCAACCTCTGGCTCGGCCAGATGGTCTCGACGATCGGCGCGGAGATCGCGGTCGTCGCCGTGCCGTTCCAGGTGTACAAGCTCACCGGCTCGACCGCGCTCGTCGGCCTGCTCGGGCTCGCCTCGCTCGTGCCGCTCCTGGTCGTCCCGCTCGTCGGCGGAGCGTTCGCCGACGCCCTCGACCGACGGACGGTCGTCCTCGTCACTGAGACAGGGCTTGCTGCGGTCACCGGGCTGTTCCTCCTGAACGCGCTGCTCCCGAGCCCGCGGGTGTGGGCGTTGTTCGTCCTGCAGGCGTTTGCAGTCGCCGTGTACAGCTTCGGCCGGCCGGCTCTCGCGTCGCTCGCGCCGCGCCTCGTTCCGGACGAGGAGCTCGCCGCGGCGAACTCCTTGTCGAGCGTGTACAGCTCGCTTTCGAGCGTCGCAGGCCCTGCGGTCGGCGGCCTGATCATCGCGATCGCGGGCGTCCCGTGGACGTTCGGGATCGACGCGGCGACCTACGCCGCGTCGCTGCTCGTGATCTGGTGGCTCCCGAAGCTCCCGCCGCTTCAGGATGTCGACCGTCCGAGCTTCCGCTCGATCGTCGACGGGTTCCGGTTCCTGAAGGGCCGCCAGGCACTGATCGGCATCTTCGCGGTCGACACGAACGCGATGGTCTTCGGCATGCCGAGCGCGCTCTTCCCGGCGATCGCGCTCCACCGGCTCGGCGGGGACGCGCACGACGGTCGGCTACCTCTACGCGGCGCCCGTATGCGGGTGCGCTCGCCGGCTCGCTCCTCTCAGGCTGGTGCTCGCACGTTCGCCGGCATGGGGCTCGGGATCACCGTGATGGCGTGCCTCTGGGGCGCCGCGATCGCGGGCTTCGGGCTGGCCACGACGCTCTGTGCCGGCGCTCGCTGCTGCTCGCGCGTCGCGGGCGGCGCGGACTTCTACAGCGCCGTGCTTCGCAGCACGATGCTGCTCCGTTCGACGCCCGATCACCTCCGCGGACGGCTGCTCGGGATCGAGTTCATGCAGGTGGCCAGCGCCCCGAGCCTCGGCGACCTCGAGGCGGGTGTGCTCGCATCGCTCACGTCACTCCGGTTCTCGATCGTCTCCGGCGGCGTTGCCTGTATCGCGCGGGTGCGTCGTAACCGCGCTCGCGCTCCCGAAGTTCCTCCGCTATGACGCCGCTCGATCTGACGCGTAGCCCCCATGAGGTCGCGCCGGAGCTGATCGGGGCGCGAGCTGCTACGTCGACGGCGTCGGCGGGGTGATCGTCGAGGTCGAGGCCTACGACCACGAGGATCCCGCTGCGCACGGCTTCGGCAACCGGCGCACGGCCCGCAACGCCTCGATGTTCCTCGGCGGCGGCGCACGCCTACGTCTACCGCTCGTACGGCATCCACTGGTGCCTGAACATCGTTTGTGGGGACGAAGGCGTCGCGGGCGCCGTGCTCGTGCGCGCGCTCGAGCCGACGCGAGGGGCTCGACGAGATGCGGCTGCGGCGGGGGGTCGACGACCCGCGCTCCTCTGCTCCGGGCCGGGCCGGCTCTGCCAGGCGCTCGGCGTGACGCGGCGAGCACGACGGCCTGCCGCTCGACGAGCCGCCGTTCGAGCTCGCGCCGCGCGCCCGCGCGGTGGAGATCGTGACCGGGACGCGGATCGGCATCACGAAGGCCGCCGACCGGCCGTGGCGCTACGGGCTCGCCGGCTCGCGCTTCGTCAGCCGGCCGTTCACTGCCGCAGGGTGAGCACGATCGTACGCCCCGGCGCCGCCGCGGTGCACGCCGGCAGCGACTGAGCCGTCACCGTGCCGGCGTCACCGCCCTTCGACGCGCACCTTCAGGTGCAGGCGCTCGAGCTTCGCCTTGGCGCGCGCGACGCGCATGCCGACGACGCGCGGGACGACGCCGTGCAGCGACTTGGCCAGCGATCAGCGTGATCTTGTCGTACGCCGAGGCC
Source organism: uncultured Thermoleophilia bacterium (assembly GCA_963785875.1). Lineage (GTDB taxonomy): Bacteria > Actinomycetota > Thermoleophilia > Gaiellales > Gaiellaceae > PALSA-600. Next base: position 88,082 of record CAWAWV010000001.1, read on the forward strand.
GTGCCGCGGCGTGGGAACTGGCCGACGACGTAGCCGACGCGCTCGCCGGTCTTCGCCGGCTTGTAGACGACGGTGCGGTGTCAGCGGCTGGCCCGTCCAGGCGCGTCTTCGCGGCGTAGGCGAGCGAGCGGCCGACGACGTCGGGGATCTCGACCTCGTTCGGCTTGCAGGTCGCGGCGGGTGCCGCGTTGCCGTCGGCCGCAACGGCTCGCCGCCGTAGAACTCGAGCTGTACGTGTTCTTGCAGACGCCGTTGTCGCGCTCGAGCACGCCGCCGCGGTTGACGACCGTGACCGGCGAGGCGTACAGCGACGGGGGCGCCGCGAAGACGCTCCGGCGTGCAGCTTCAGGTACGGGAGCGCCTTCTCCATGAACGCCTTCCAGATCAGCGCCGGGAAGGTGCCGCCGGCGACCGCGTGGCCGTGGAACTCGGTCAGCATCGGCACGAGCTTGTCCGGGTAGCCGACCCAGACGGCGGCGACGAGCTGCGGCGTGTAGCCGACGAACCACGCGTCGCCGTAGTTCTCGGTCGTCCCGGTCTTGCCGGCGACCTGCCGGCCGGGGAGCGCGGCCGCCGTCCCGGTCCCGTACTGGACGACGCCCTGCAGCAGCTGGTTGACGCGTCGCCGCCTGCGTCGGAGCTGAGGACGTCGTGCGCGACCGGCTCGGTTGACGTCGCCGGTTGCCGCCGACGTCGATCGTCTCGACCGCGCGCGGCTGCGTTGCCGAAGATCGAGCCGTCGATGCGCTTGCCGCCGTCGGCGAACGATCGCGTACGCGCGCGCCATCTCGAGCGGCGTCGCCGGCTCGGCGCCGAGCCCGATCGCGAAGTACGCCTGCGAGCGGCGTCGTGATGCCGAGCTCGTGCGCGGTCTGACGCGACGTTTCTCGGGCCCGACGATCGCCGTCAGCTGCGAGAAGACCGAGTTGTCGGAGTACGGCGATCGCCTTGCGTGAGGTCGATCGGGCCGAGCGCCTCGCCCTCGTAGTTGTTGACCGTCCCACAGCCGGCCGCCGGCGTTGATCGTCACCTGCTTCGACGAGGTGAGGATCGCTCGACGGCGCGATGTTCTCCCTGCAGCGCGGTCGCGAGCACGAACGGCTTGAACGACGAGCCCGGCTGGCGCTCGCCCTGCGTCGCGAGGTTGAACTGGTTCTGGTGGTAGTTCGCGCCGCCGACCATCGCGAGCACCGCGCCCGGATGCTGCGCGTCGAGCGCGACGAGCGCGGCGGTCGGGCCCGATCCGTCGGCGGCAGGACCTTCGCGATCGCCTCGCGCGCGATCTTCTGCAGGCCGAGGTCGAGCGTCGTCGTCACGCTGCAGGCCGCCGCCGAACGCGCGCCTTCGGCGCCGTAGCTGCTGGACGAGCTGGTCCTTGACGTAGTTCGCGAAGTACGGCGCGCGCGATGCCCTGCGTCGACGGGAGCGACACGCTCTCGCGGGTCCGGCATCGGATAGACGAGCGAGTTCACGTACTGGCTCGTGCGTCAGGTAGTGCTGCAGGTAGAGCAGCTTCAGCACGAGGTTGCGGCGCGCCTTCGCCGCCTTCGGATGCGCGACCGGGTCCCAGAGGCTCGGGTCCTCGGGGATCCCGGCGAGCAGCGCCGCCTCGGCCGGCTTCAGCGTGCGCGCGCCGGTGGTGGAAGTAGATCCTGCACGCCTGCTCGACGCCGTAGGCGCCGTTCCCGAAGTAGACCGTGTTCAGGTAGGCGGTCAGGATCCGGTCCTTCGACCATTTCTGCTCGAGCTGCCAGGCGAGCGCCGCCTCGATCAGCTTGCGCGCGATCGTCTGCTGGCTCGTCAGGTAGGCGTTCTTGACGAACTGCTGCGTGATCGTCGAGCCGCCCTGCACGGTGCCGCGGTTCGATGATGTCGGCCCAGAGCGCGCGCGCCATGCCGCGGACGTCGACGCCGCGGTGCTCGTAGAAGCGCTTGTCCTCGATCGCGACGATCGCGTGCTTCAGCCACGGCGAGATGCGCGCCGGACGGGACGATGATGCGCGCCTGCGATCCCGCGCAGGATCGCGAGGACCGTGTGGCCGTCGCTCGCGTAGACGTAGGTGTTCGCCTGCGGTCTGCTGTCGCGCTGGGTCGAGCTGCGGGATCTTGCGCCGCGACCGCGGTCAGCAGACCGAAGGTGAACGCCGCCGAGGCCCAGCGACGCCGAGGACGGCGAGGAGGGCGAGGAGTCTGAGCTTGCGGATGCGCCGACGCTTGGGCCGGCGCTGACTTTCTCCGAAAGAGCGCCAGAACCGGGGTAGTCTAGCCCCGCGATGGGGCTCGCCGACCTGACGCGGAACGCCGTCGACGTGCTGCCGGCGGGCGGCCTCGAGGCGAAGCTGAAGCTCGGCCGGCCGCTGCGGGTGAAGCTCGGGATCGACGTCACCTCGCCCGACATCCACGTCGGTCGCGCGATCCCGCTGCAGCGCATGCGCGCCTTCCAGGACGAGGGCCACACGGCGTCCTGATCATCGGCGACTACACGACCCGGATCGGCGACCCGTCCGGGCGCTCGGCCGAGCGGCCGATCCTGACCGACGAGGAGATCGACGCGAACGCCAGGACCTACCTCGAGCAGGCGATGGTCGATCCTCGACCGCGAGCGGACCGAGGTGCGGTACAACGGCGAGTGGCTCGCGAAGCTGTCCTACGCCGATGTCGTCCGGCTGGCCCGGACGATCACCGTCGCGCGGATCCTCGAGCGCGACGACTTCGCGAAGCGGATGAAGGCGCAGGAGCCGATCTCGATCTCCGAGCTGCTCTACCCGCTGATGCAGGCGTACGACTCGGTCGCGATCGAGGCCGACGTCGAGCTCGGCGGCACCGACCAGCTCTACAACCTGCTGGCCGGCCGCGAGGTGATGCCGCACTACGGCCTCGAGCCGCAGGTCGTGCTGACCACGCCGCTGCTTCTCTCCTGGGACGGCGAGCAAGATGAGCTCGTCGCAGGGCAACAACATCCCGCTCACCGCGCCGCCCGAGGAGATGTTCGGCCGGACGATGCGGATCTCGGACGACCAGCTCGAGCGAGTGGTACGGCCTCGTCGTCGAGCAGCCGCTGCCGGACGGCGACCCGCTCGAAGCGAAGCTCGCGCTCGCGCGCTTCGATCGTCGCGCGCTCGTCATGGGGCGAGGACGGCGCTCGCGCGGCCGAGGAGCACTTCACGCGCGTCGTCCGCGAGGGCGGCGCGCCGGAGGACGTGCCCGAGTTCGCTTGCCCGACGGCGATCCGGTGCACCTGCCGGCGCTGCTCGTCGACGCGCTGGGCGTCGGCGCTCGACCTCCGAGGCGCGGCGGCTGATCGAGCAGGGCGGCGTCAAGCTGGACGGCGACGCCGGTCGCCGAGCTCGACTGTCGCGCGAAGCGCTCGCCGGCGCGCTGCTCCAGGTCGGGAAGCGCCGTTTCGCTCGGTTGACACCCTAGGCCGGGGCGCTATACTTCTCCGGCCGTCCGAAAGGGCGGCGTAGCGACAGTCCCTGCAACCTCGACGACCAAGGAGCCTCCCGGCCCGACTCGTATCCGATACGATTCGTTCACCACGGAGGCCTCTGGCGCGAGTCGGAGGCTTTTTTACGCCGTCAGACGACGCGGCACCGGTCTTTGAAAACTCAACAGCGAACGTTCTTCGAGTGTCGAGACCTGGTCCAACTGCTGTTCAACAGCGCAGTGTCTGGAGCAGGACATCAACACCTCGTCGTCCCTTCGGGGCATGACCTTTGAGCAGCAAGAGCTCAAAGTGAAAGGATTGCCGGCCTTCGGCCGGCGAACCATTCTTCACGGAGAGTTTGATCCTGGCTCAGGACGAACGCTGGCGGCGCGCTTAACACATGCAAGTCGAGCGAGAACCTGGCCTTCGGGCCTGGGGAAAGCGGCGAACGGGTGAGTAACACGTGGGTAACCCACCCTTGGTACCGGGATAGCCCGGGGAAACTCGGATTAATACCGGATGGCCCAACAGCTCTTCGGGGCGGTTGGAAAAGGTAGCTTCGGCCTCCGACCAAGGACGGGCCCGCGGCGGATTAGCTTGTTGGTGAGGTAACGGCTCACCAAGGCGACGATCCGTAGCTGGTCTGAGAGGACGATCAGCCACACTGGGACTGAGACACGGCCCAGACTCCTACGGGAGGCAGCAGTGGGGAATCTTGCGCAATGGGCGAAAGCCTGACGCAGCGACGCCGCGTGGGGGAAGAAGGCTTTCGGGTTGTAAACCCCTTTCAGGAGGGACGAAGCCACTCGGGTTAATAGCCCAGAGGGTGACGGTACTTCCAGAAGAAGCCCCGGCTAACTACGTGCCAGCAGCCGCGGTAATACGTAGGGGGCAAGCGTTGTCCGGATTTATTGGGCGTAAAGAGCGTGTAGGCGGTCAGGTAGGTCCGTTGTGAAAACTCGAGGCTCAACCTCGAGACGCCGATGGAAACCATCTGGCTAGAGTCCGGAAGAGGAGAGTGGAATTCCTGGTGTAGCGGTGAAATGCGCAGATATCAGGAAGAACACCCGTGGCTAAGGCGGCTCTCTAGTACGGTACTGACGCTGAGACGCGAAAGCGTGGGGAGCGAACAGGATTAGATACCCTGGTAGTCCACGCCGTAAACGATGGGTGCTAGGTGTAGGGGGTGTCGACTCCCTCTGTGCCGAAGCTAACGCATTAAGCACCCCGCCTGGGGAGTACGGCCGCAAGGCTAAAACTCAAAGGAATTGACGGGGGCCCGCACAAGCAGCGGAGCATGTGGTTTAATTCGACGCGACGCGAAGAACCTTACCTGGGCTTGACATGCACGGGAATGTCGTAGAAATACGGCAGCCCTTCGGGGCTCGTGCACAGGTGTTGCATGGCTGTCGTCAGCTCGTGTCGTGAGATGTTGGGTTAAGTCCCGCAACGAGCGCAACCCCTGTCCCATGTTGCCAGCGTGAAAGACGGGGACTCATGGGAGACTGCCGGTGACAAATCGGAGGAAGGTGGGGATGACGTCAAGTCAGCATGACCCTTATGTCCAGGGCTACACACGTGCTACATTGGCCGGTACAAAGGGCTGCAAACCCGTGAGGGGGAGCGAATCCCAAAAAGCCGGTCCCGGTTCGGATTGAAGGCTGAAACTCGCCTTCATGAAGGCGGAGTTGCTAGTAATCGCGGATCAGCATTGCCGCGGTGAATACGTTCCCGGGCCTTGTACACACCGCCCGTCACACCACGAAAGTCGGCAATACCCGAAGCCGGTGGGCTAACCCGCAAGGGAGGCAGCCGTCGAAGGTAGGGTCGATGATTGGGGTGAAGTCGTAACAAGGTAGCCGTAGCGGAAGCTGCGGCTGGATCACCTCCTTTCTAGGGATCCCAGGGGCAATTACTCCTGGGGCGCTGCCAGGCCGTCGATGGATCGGCGTTGCTTGATCCGTCCGGAATCCTGGCTCGCCTAGATCAACGTCGACCTCGACGTGAGAAGACGTTTGCTGTTGAGTTTTGAGAGACCGGCCGCTTCGGCCGGCTGTCTCTCGTTGGGCGGGCTCGAGCTCGCGCGCACCTTGAAAACTCCATAGCTGCGATATATGAGTTCTTCACGATCAAGAGACTAAGGGCACACGGTGGATGCCTTGGCGCCAAGAGCCGAAGAAGGACGTGGGCGGCTGCGATAAGCCCGGGTTAGGTGCTGACCAACCTTTGACCCCGGGATCTCCGAATGGGGAAACCCACCAGTGGTAATGCGCTGGGATCGCGTACCTGAATACATAGGGTGCGCGAAGGCAAGCTGGGGAACTGAAACATCTAAGTACCCAGAGGAAAGGAAAGAAACCTCGACTCCCTGAGTAGTGGCGAGCGAAAAGGGAAGAGCCCAAACTTCCGTGATGTGATAGCCGGCAGGCGTTGTCACGGGAGGGTTGTAGGGCTCGAGTTGATCCGTCTGCCGGCGGGTCGGTGAGTTACAAAGTTGCTGTCGTAGGCGAAGTGCATGGAACTGCACGCCGCAGAGGGTAATGGCCCCGTAGCCGAAACGACTGCAGCCTCACTTCTCGAGTACCTGAGTACGGCCGGGCACGGGAAACCCGGTCGGAACCCGCGGGGACCACCCCGCAAGGCTAAGTACTCCTTGGCGACCGATAGTGAACTAGTACCGTGAGGGAAAGGTGAAAAGTACCCCGGAAGGGGAGTGAAATAGCACCTGAAACCGTGTGCTTACAAGCGGTCGGAGCCGGCTTTGTCCGGTGACGGCGTGCCTTTTGCATAATGAGCCAGCGAGTTACTCGTCCACGGCAAGGTTAAGGAAACGGAGCCGTAGCGAAAGCGAGTCTGAACAGGGCGTTCAGTCGTGGGCGGTAGACCCGAAACTGAGTGATCTATCCATGGGCAGGTTGAAGCGGGGGTAAGACCCCGTGGAGGACCGAACCGACCTAGGTTGAAAACTGGGCGGATGACCTGTGGATCGGAGTGAAAGGCTAATCAAACTCAGAGATATCTGGTTCTCCCCGAAATATATTTAGGTATAGCCTCGCACGTTCAATTGCGGTTGTAGAGCACTGTTTGGCCTAGGGGGCCTACCAGCTTACCGAAGTCAGGCAAACTCCGAATGCCGTAATTCCAGAGTGCGGGAGTCAGAGTGCGGGGGATAAGCTTCGTGCTCAAAAGGGAAACAGCCCAGACCGTCGGCTAAGGCCCCTAATTCCATGCTAAGTGGGAAACGATGTCCGATTGCAGAGACAACCAGGATGTTGGCTTAGAAGCAGCCACCATTCAAAGAGTGCGTAACAGCTCACTGGTCAAGTGGTCGGGCGCGGACAATGTAACGGGGCTCAAGCATGGAGCCGAAGCCACGGACTTCATCTTCGGATGGAGTGGTAGGGGAGCGTTCCCAATGCCAGCGAAGCGGCGGCGTAAGCCAGCCGTGGAGGCTTGGGAAGTGAGAATGCTGGCACGAGTAACGAAAGACATGTGAGAAACATGTCCGCCGAATGCCTAAGGGTTCCTGAGTAAAGCTAATCTGCTCAGGGTTAGTCGGGACCTAAGCCGAGGCCGAAAGGCGTAGGCGATGGACAACTGGTTGATATTCCAGTACCACGTCCCCACCGCTATCACCAATGGCGGGACGGGGTAGGTGCAGCCAACCCAGGCGATGGTCGACCTGGGGTAACCGCGTAGGGCGAGCGATAGGGAAATCCGTCGCTCAGCAAGCCTGAGACGGGATGCCGAGCGCGTTCAGCGCGAAGTGGCTTTAGCCATGCCTCCTAGAAAAGCGTCTAGGGAGGTGGGACGTGCCCGTACCAAAACCGACACAGGTGGGCAGGTAGAGAATACCAAGGCGATCGGAAGAACCCTCGAAAAGGAACTCGGCAAAATGGCCCCGTAACTTCGGGAGAAGGGGCGCCACGGTAGGGTGAGAATCCTTCGCGGATTCAAGCCCGAGGTGGCCGCAGTGAAACGGCCCAAGCGACTGTTTACCAAAAACACAGGTCTCTGCGAAGTCGAAAGACGACGTATAGGGGCTGACGCCTGCCCGGTGCCGGAAGGTCACGAGGAGAGGTTAGCTTTCGGGCGAAGCTTCGAATCCAAGCCCCGGTAAACGGCGGCGGTAACTATAACCGTCCTAAGGTGACATGCCTGAATAAGACAGTGTGCAGCTGTTCTCAGGCGATTCGTTGCCCCCCGCGTCAGTAATGGCGCGGTGCGCATCTGGCCATATGCTGGAAAACCCGGTGTATCCCGCACTACTCCTGCCATCCGATGTGATGTCTAGAGTGACAACGTGACGGGTGCGGAAAACCAGCAGGAAAGGCTGATCGAGTTCCGTGGCTGGGTAGTTGGGTTTGTAGACGGAGAAGGATGCTTCTCGATTGGCTTCCCACGGCAACCTGACCGTGTGGGGCGAAGAGGCTACAAGCTCGGTTACCAGGTCTCGCCGCGGTTCGTCGTCTCGCAAGGAGAGAGCAGCGTCCGCGTTCTCGAAGAGCTCCAGGGCTTCTTCGAATGTGGCCGCGTGTTCATCAATCGGCGCCACGACAACCATCGCGAGCACATGGCCCAGTTCATCATCGAGCGGCGTGAGGATCTGCGGGAGACGGTCATACCGTTCTTTCGTCAGTACCCGCTCCGTTCGGCAAAGCGAAGCGACTTCGAGAAGTTCGCGGTGTGCGTCGACCTCGTCTCACGAGGGCGGCATCTCACGCCGTCCGGGCTGCTCGAGATCGTGGAGATTGCTCAGACGATGAACCGGCGGAAACCCAGACCGGAACTGATCAGAATCCTCAGAGACTATACGCCAGAGACCCTGGACACAGGGTCATGAGATAGTCCCATCTGCATGGCGACATGCAGGGGAACGGCATCAAAGGAGTGCCATTCCCGTTCGACCTGTCCGAAAAGGACATGGCCGAATAAGACGTTAGAGCGAAATTCCTTGTCGGGTAAGTTCCGACCTGCACGAATGGCGTAACGACTTGGGCGCTGTCTCTTCGAGGGATCCGGTGAAACTGTAGTCTCGGTGAAGATGCCGAGTACCCGTGGTTGGACGGAAAGACCCCGTGAACCTTTACTACAGCTAGATATTGGAGTTCGGGACGGGTTGTCCAGGATAGGTGGGAGGCTTTGAAGCCGGCACGCCAGTGTCGGTGGAGCCAACCTTGGGATACCACCCTTCGTGTTCTGGGCTTCTAACCCGCTGCCGTAATCCGGGGCGGGAACAGTATCTGGTGGGTAGTTTGACTGGGGCGGTCGCCTCCTAAAATGTAACGGAGGCGCGCAAAGGTTCCCTCAGCACGGTTGGAAATCGTGCGTAGAGCGCAATGGCATAAGGGAGCTTGACTGCGAGACCGACAGGTCGAGCAGGTGCGAAAGCAGGCCATAGTGATCCGGCGGTAACGAGTGGAAGTGCCGTCGCTCATCGGATAAAAGGTACTCCGGGGATAACAGGCTTATCCTTCCCAAGAGTCCACATCGACGGAAGGGTTTGGCACCTCGATGTCGGCTCGTCGCATCCTGGGGCCGGAGTAGGTCCCAAGGGTTGGGCTGTTCGCCCATTAAAGCGGTACGCGAGCTGGGTTCAGAACGTCGTGAGACAGTTCGGTCCCTATCCACCATGGGCGTTGGAGGCTTGAGAGGAGTCGTCTCTAGTACGAGAGGACCGAGACGAACAGACCTCTGGTGTATCAGTCGTTCTGCCAACGAGCGCTGCTGATTAGCCACGTCTGGATGGGATAACCGCTGAAAGCATCTAAGCGGGAAGCCCACCTCGAGATGAGGCCTCCCATCTCCTAGAGAGAGTAAGAGCCGTGGGAGACCACCACGTTGATAGGCGGGACGTGCAAGCACAGCAATGTGTTCAGCGGACCCGTACTAATTGCTCGAGGTCTTGATTTGAAGGACTCGTCCGTAGCTATGGAGTTTTGAGGGTGCGCTGCTCAGGCGCGACCTCGACAATTGGGCGGTCATAGCGGCGGGGAAACACCTCTTCCCATTCCGAACAGAGAAGTTAAGCCCGCTAGCGCCGATGGTACTCGGGGCGCAAGCCCCCGGGAGAGTAGGACGCCGCCCATTTTCTTCCAGGGTGTCTGACACCAGTAGGTGTCAGACACCTTTTCTTCTTACGCGGCACGGAGGCGTTCTCTCCACTCCGGATCAAGTGCTCGCAGCCTTTTCACCCGTTCGCCCAGCGGCGGGTGCGAGTCGAACAGCGCGCCGAGACCCTTCTCGGCGAACGGGTTCATCGTGTACAGCGGCTCCGTCGCCGGCGCTGCCTCGAACGGGACGAGCTCCATGGCCTGCTCGAGCCGAAGCAGCGCGTCGGCCAGCCCATGCGGGGACGCGCAAAGCTGCGCGGCGGTGCGGTCGGCGGCGTACTCGCGCCGCGGCGACAGCATCAGGTGCACGAACGACGCGGCCACCGGTGCGAGCACGAAGAGGAGCGCACGCTGAAGCGCGCCGCCGACCCGGGAGAGCTCCACGACGCACATCGCGACGATCACGACGACCGTCTGGAGAAGCACGTCGCGATGGCGGATGTGCGCAAGCTCGTGCGCGACGACGCCCTCCAACTCCGCCGGGGAGGCAACGCCCATCAGCCCCACCGAGAGGGCGATCCCGGCGCCCCCGCCGGCGCCGCGCCCCGCCGACAACGCCCGCGGATAGCTGTCCGGGAGCACATACAGGCGCGGCTTGACGACGCTCGCGGCGAGCGAGAGCCGCTCCACCGTCGAGTAGAGCGCCGGCGCCTCGCCCTGGACGAGCTCGCGCGCGCCAAGCATCCCCATGACGATCCGGTCTGCGTACGTGTAGATCGCTGCCGCGAGGAGCACGATCGAGCCCGCGAAGAGGATCGAGAGGCGGTAGCCGCCGAGCTTCCAGCCGAGCCCGCCGAGCAAGACGCCGAGAACGGCAAGGAGGGTCCAGCACTTGAGCACGTTGCGCAGGATCAGGAAGCGGTCTTGCACCGCCTCTCCCTAAGAGTCGTCGTCGGAGGTGTCGGTGTCGTCCTCGGCGAGCCCGCGCGGGGGCCAGTCCGGCTCCGGTGCGTCGCAGCGGCTCGAGCAGTGCAGCGAGGCGACGTTCTGCAGCGGGATCAGGATGTGCCCGTTCAGCTCGACGTGCGCGACGTCCTCGAGATAGCAGTATGCGGTCAGAACGCCGTCCTGGTACTCGCCGCCGAAGAGCGCGATCTCGACCTGCTCGCCCTTGTACTTGTTGGTGTAGTCCTCCACGCTCCGGGACGATATCCGTTCCCTGCCGGGCCGCCCGTCGCCGCCGTGCTCTACGTCACGCCGGCCGGGCGGGAGCGAGCCGGCCGCCACTCCGCCGCAGCGAGCATTCCCGAGACCGCGAAGATCGCGAGCGCGTTGATGGGATGGAGGAAGCCGAGCGCCCAGACGCTGCCGCCGAGCCACGCCAGGAGCACCTGGATGATCATCAGCACGAAGAGCAGTCCGGCGCCTCGCCGTAGCCGCGCGTCACGGGCTGCGAATGCGACAAGCACGAGGAGCAGCGCGACGAGGACGAGGAGGTAGCCGACTGCGGCGTGCGGGCCGAACCAGTCGCCCGCCTTCTCCTTCGCGAGTGGGCCGTCGGCGTTCTTGCTGACCGTATGGAACGCGCCGACCCCCGCGAGCCCGATCTGAGCGACGACCCCCGCGAAGAAGAGCGCGACGAGGTACTTGAACGTTGCGCGCACACCTGACCCCTTTCCTCGGCGTGAAGGGAAGCGACGCGACCCTACAGCACCTCGCGGGTCGTGATCACGCCTGCGGTTCGACCAACTGGTCGTCGCGGAAGTGCACCTCGAGCACGTGACAGTTCGGCACCGGGTGGTACGGCACGTCGCTGATCACGTCGTGGATCGCTCGGATCGTGCCGCCGTGTCCGACCAGGAGAAGTCGACCGCCGAGATGGTCCCGTGCGATCCTCACGACCGCCTCGCGAACGCGCGCTCCGTGCTCGTCGTGCGTCTCGCCGTCCGGTCGCCGGCCGTCGGGAAAGCGTTCGGCGATCTCTGCGCGTGTGAGCCCCGACCACGAGCCGATGTCGATCTCGCGCAAGCCGGCGTCGGCCATGACGGGAACCCCGTGTGGTGCGGCGAGAATCACTGCCGTCTCGTGCGCGCGGCGAAGATCGGACGAGTAGACGGCGTCGAAAGCGATCGCTCGCAACTCGGCCGCGAGCCGGTGCGCCTGCGCGCGTCCCGTCCCGTTGAGCGGCGGATCTGCCCAGCCCTGCCAGCGGCCCTCGCGGTTCCAGTCGGTCTCGCCATGGCGTGCGAGGAGGAGCGTTGTCATCGGGCCGCTACCGTAGCGACCCGTGGACCTCGGTCTAGCAGGCAGAGTCTGTCTCGTCACCGGTTCGACCGGCGGCATCGGTTTCGAGGTCGCGCGGCGCCTCGCCGACGAAGGCGCGCATGTCGTCACGGCAGGACGGCGCGAAAGCGGGCCGGGTGAGCTGCACGTCGCGGCCGACCTGACCGAGCGCGGCACGGCAGATCGCCTGGTGGCCGCGACGGTCGAGCGGTACGGCCGGATCGACGGCCTCGTCAACAACGTCGGGGGCACCGAGATTCGCCAGCTCGCGGAGCTCAGCGACGACGACTGGCAGCGGTCGTTCGAGCTCAACCTCATGACAGCGGTGCGGACGACACGCGCCGCGCTTCCGCACATGCAGTCCGGCTCCGCGATCGTGAACGTGTCGTCGACCTCCGCCAAACGGCCGTCGGCCGGAATGCCCGACTACTCGGTGCTGAAGGCGGCGCTGCTCTCGTTCTCGCGGCTCGTCGCTGACCTGTATGCAGCCGGTGGGATCCGCTGCAACGCCGTGACGCCGGGGCCGACGGCAACCGACGCCTGGCTCGGCGCGGGCGGGCTGGCGGAGCAGCAGGGCGAGCGCGACGAGGTCCTGGCGAAAGTCGCAGCGGGCCGGCCGCTCGGGCGCCTCGCCGAGCCGGGGGAGATCGCTGATGTGATCGTGTTCCTCCTGTCCGCCCGGGCCGCGTACGTGACAGGCGCGGCCTGGTCCGTCGACGGAGGCACTGTCCCGATCATCATCTAACGTGGCTTCGTGCCCGACGTTGCAGGGAGAGTCGCCGACGCCTTCGCCGCCCGCATCGGCGGGCAGGAGGAGCTCGCGCTGTCGCCGCTTGCGGTCCGCTCGTATGAGACCGCTGGGCGGCCGCACGACGAGGACGAATGCAGCGTCCGGACCCCGTTCCAGCGCGATCGCGACCGCATCCTCCATTCGAAGCCGTTCCGGCGGCTGAAAGGGAAGACGCAGGTCTTCATCGACCCTGCCGGCGACCACTACCGCACGCGCATGACCCACACGCTCGAGACCACCGGGATCGCGCGCGTCGTCGCGCGCGCGCTGCGGCTGAACGAGGACCTGACAGAGGCGATCGGGCTCGGCCATGACACCGGGCATCCGCCATTCGGGCACGCCGGCGAGGCGGCGCTCGACGAGTTGCTTCGCGACCGCGGCGGCTTTCGCCACAACGAGCAGTCGGCGCGGATCGCCGAGTCGCTGAACCTCACCCGCGAGGTGATCGCCGGGATCCTCACGCATACCGGGTCGCGAGAGCCGACCACGCTCGAGGGCAAGATCGTGCGTATCGTCGACCGCGTCGCCTACATCAACCACGACATCGACGACGCGATCCGCTACGGCATCCTCGAGGAAGGTGACCTGCCGCGCGACGAGATCGCGGTGCTCGGCCCAACGGGCGGCCAGCGGATCGACACCCTCGTCCACGATCTCGTCGAGCGCTCCGCCGCCGCGGGCGACATCGTCCAGGGCGACGAGATCGGCGAGGCGATGCTCTCGCTCCGCTCGTTCATGTTCGACCGCGTCTACCTCGGCCCGGAGACACGCCCGGAGCACGAGCGCGCGAAGGCGACGATCCGCCGAATCTTCGAGCACGGAGCGTCCGTCGAGTTCATCGCGGGGATGACCGACCGATTCGCACTGTCGTACGCTGACCGCATCTAGTGGCCCGGATCAAGGACACCTCGGTCGAAGCGGTCAAGGCGGCCGCCGACCTCGTCGCGGTGGTGGAAGAACGCACCTCACTGCGTAAGCAGGGCGCGCGCCTCGTCGGCCGCTGCCCGTTCCACGAGGAGCGCACGCCGAGCTTCTCGGTCAACCCGAGCCTCGGCCTGTATCACTGCTTCGGCTGCCACCAGGGCGGCGACGTGATCAAGTTCGTCAGGGACACCCAGGGGCTCGACTTCGCCGGTGCGATCGAATGGCTCGCAGAGCGCTTCCGGATCGACCTCGAGTACGAGGATGTGTCACCCGAGCAGGCGGAGAAGCGCAACCGCCGCGCTCGGCTTCAGGAGCTGCTCGACGACGCCGCCTCGTTCTACGAGCGCGCGCTCTGGGAGACCGAAGTCGGATCCTTCGCGCGCGACTATCTGAAGGGCCGCGACTTCTCCGAGGAGATCGCGCGTGAGTTCAGGCTCGGGCTCTCGCTGGGAGGGAACTCGCTCGCGCGGAAGGCCATGGCGAAGGGGTTCACTCGCGACGAGCTGCTGGCCGCCGGGCTCATGCGCCCGCGCGGCGAGGACTACTTCCAGCGCCGGCTGATGTTCCCGCTCACCGATGCGCGCGGGCGCGTGCTCGGGTTCCAGGCGCGGAAGCTCTACGACGACGACCCGATGCGAGGGAAGTACGTGAATACGCAGGAGTCGGAGCTCTTTCACAAGAGCGCTGTCGTCTACGGTCTCGACAAGGCTCGCGCGGCGATCGCGAAGCAAGACCGCGCGTGCGTCGTCGAGGGAAATGCCGACGTCATCGCGCTCCGCCAAGCGGGCTTCGAGCCGGTTGTCGCCTGTATGGGCACCGCGCTCACCGAACAGCAGCTGCGCGAGCTAGGCCGTCTGACGAAGCGCCTGTGGCTTGCGTTCGACGGCGACGCCGCGGGTGAGTCGGCGGCGCTGCGCGGGATGGAGCTCGCCGTCGCGCAGCAGTTCGATGTGAACGTCGTCGCGCTGCCGCCCGGCGTCGACCCTGCGGATGAGCCGGCAGGGTTCGAGGCGCACCTTCGCAATGCGGAGCCGTATGTCCTGTACCGCGTGCGGCTCGAGCTCGAGCACGCCGACGATCGTGAGGCGGGCTTCCGTAAGGCGAAGGAGATCCTCGACGGATTCCCGGAGGGGCCGGACAAGCTGGCAGCCCAGCGACTCGTCACCGATCGGATCGGGATGACGGTTCAGTTCCGGGCTGGTGCAATTCCGACTGCGCGAGCGGCGGCGAGCACAACCCGCGTGGTCGACGCAGGTACTCGCCTGGAGCGCGATGCGCTGGCCGGCGCCCTGGCTCACGAGGAGCTGCGGCCACTGCTCGGGCAGTTGACCGACGAGCATTTCTACGATCCCATGCACCGCCAAATCCGCGACCACATCGTCAACGGCACGCCGCTTGATTCCGAAGGCGTCTCGCTATTAGCGGAGCTGGACGCACGCGCCGCGGCCGAAGGAATCGGCATCGCGACGGGTGAGGAGCTTCTGTGGCGGCTGCGTGAGCGGGAGATGCTGCGCGAGCTCCAGACAGCCGAGAGCACACGGGCGAAAGAGTTGCAAGATCAGTTGCGCAAGCTGTCGGAACGAATGTCCGCGCTTATCGGACGCTGAACGCGACGGACGTGCCCTTCCAGTAGCTCCACGGAAGGTTGTCGAACAGCACGTACGAGCCGCGCTTGAGGGAGACGGCGAGCGTGACCGTCCGACCTGGCGGCACCACTACGGTCGCGGCGATCGAATGGGCAACCGCGCGCGCGCCGGCAAGCTGCAGTCGTGCGCCGAAGGTCGCAGTCCGCGCGATCGTGATCTGATGGGGCGACGCCCCGAGGTTGCGCACGACCAGGCGCACGCGGCCGGCCTGCACCGCGCCCGTCGACGGGACGACGCTCCATTCGGCGACGTCAGCTCGCAGCGTCGACGCGGGTGCTGCCCCCGCGTTGCCGGAAGCAGCGCACACGAGGGCCGAAGCGACGATCGACAGCACGAGGGCGAACCGCATGCCTTACATAGTCCCGGGCATCCGCGGGCGACGCCCCCACTGACCCGCGGGTGTAGCCCTGGCCGGAGGTCCGGCTACAGAACCGTGATGCGGATCTCGGTGTACGGGAACCAGCCGTCGTCGTCGCGCGGAACGGCGAAGACGTTCGTCGATCCCGCGAACGCGCGGGCGGCCGCCGAGACGGTCGGCTGGTCGGAGGCGAGAGCCTCGTCCGCTTCGACGTCCGCGGCCGTGATGAGCCCACCGTTCTGCCGGGCGAGCGCGAGCAGGGCGTCCTGGGCCTGTTCGTACGTCATCAACTCCCCGGGTTGGACTCGAACCAACAACCCTTCGGTTAACAGCCGAATGCTCTGCCAATTGAGCTACCGGGGACCAATCGGCGCGCGGCATTGTAGCTACCGTATTCCCACGTGACCGGTCTGCTCGCGCACGCAGCCCCGATCAACTACAAGTTCCCACTGCCGATCTGGCTGTACGTCGCAGCGGGAGGTGCTGCGGTTCTCCTCTCCGCGCCCGCGGCGGCGTTGGCGGTCACCGAAGGCGACGCGATCGAGCGTCGTGGGCCTGACATCTACCGATATGTGCGCCGACTCGGGCCGATTCTCACGCTGATCGGCGTCGCACTCGTCGTTCTCGCTCTTGCCGGCGGCCTCTTTTCGACGACCGACGAGTCGCAGGAGTTCTTCGAGAATCCCGTCCTCGTCCTGACCTGGGTCGACTTCTGGGTCGGGCTCGGGATCATCTCGTGGCTCGTCGGCAACGTGTGGGAGCGAGTGTCCCCGCTGAATGTCGCGGGGCGCGCCCTCGATCGCCTGCTCGCGCGAAACGGGGTCGAGCCCATCCGGTATCCCGAATGGCTGGGGCAGTGGCCCGCTGTCGGGCTGCTTCTCGTCTGGTCGTGGCTGGAGCTGATCTGGGGGCCGGCGAAGGAGCCGCGGCCGTTGGCGGCGATCCTCGTCGTCTATCTGATCGGCACCCTCGTCGGCTGTGCCCTTTACGGAGCCGAGGCGTGGTTCGCGAACGTCGAGCTGTTCAGCGTCTTCGCACGCACGCTCTCGCGTTTCTCGCCACTCGAGCTGCGCCCGTTCGCGCCTGAAGAGTGGTCGGCGACGCCTTGGGTGGAGCGATCGGCGCGCCTCCGGCTCTACGGGGCAGGACTCCGCACCGACCCGCGGTTGCCGGTCGGCGGCGGTGCGTTCGTGCTCGCCGCGCTCGCGACCGTCGTCTTCGACGGCTGGTCGCAGACCGATCGCTTCGGAGGGTTTCAGCAATGGTTCTGGGAGCGGTGGTCATTCCTCGCGCATCACGTCGACGTGCTGCAGACGCTCTCGATGGTCGCCGTCGTCGCGATCTTCGTCGCGGCCTATCTCGCGATCACGCGTCGCAATGCGGAGGCGCTCGCAACGACGTTGATCCCGATTGCGCGGCGTCTACTTCGCGGCGCACTACTTCGCGTACCTGCTGATCGCCGGCCAGAACACGCCGGCGGTGATCGTCGATCCCTTCGGTCACAGCTGGAACCCGCTCGGATGGGGTGAGTACGCGACCACGAAAGCGGTGGCGCCCGCCGGTGTCGTCTGGTGGATCCAGGTCGTGCTCATCGTGTTCGGGCACGTCGTCGCAGTGTTCGCTGCACACCGGTTGGCGCTGCGCTCATCAACGCGGGCCCGCGCGCTGGTTGTGCAGCTGCCGCTGGTCGGCCTGATGGTCGCCTACACCGTGGCCGGCCTGTGGGTGCTCGCCCAGCAGATCAAGGTCTGACCTCGACGTCGACGTTGACCTCGTGTTGAGGCGAGCCGTCGACCGTCGACTCGATCTCCGGAGGAGGGGCGCTCGACGACAATCGGTCGGAGGGCGGTCGTGGAAGGCGCCTTGGAGCGGCTGTCGCTGCCGCAACCCGCCCCTGCGAGTGCGACGCCGGCGAGAACGACACCACATCTGATCACGGTCGCCGATTCTCGCGGACGGCCGTCTATCCTGTCGGGCAGTGAGCGTGATCGCCCTCGTCCTGCTCGCAGCCGCAGTCGCGCTGCTCGCGGTGGCGGAGTTGCCGCGCCTGTTGGGGCGCAGGTTGCTGCCGCAGCGGAAGCCACGCGCGAAGAAGCGGCATCTGCGCGTGGTCGAGCCCGAGCTCGATCCCGATGAGTTCCAGCGGTCGGTCGAGCGCGATCTGGCAAACCTGCCGACGTACGACCCGCGCGCGAACCGCGACTAGCGAACCCGCAGAGTTGCACGCAGCGTCACGGTGTTGGGGAGGATCTTCGCGACGTCTTCCATGTTCTTCGTCTCTTCGTAATCCGCGACGCTGAGGACCAGGCGGTGGCGCCCCTTGGCCGCCTGGATGCGAATCGCGCCGGAGCCGAAATGCACGGCGGCCTTCTTCCCGTCGAGCGTCGCCGTGATCGAGGCCGGGTCGACCCCGGAGCCGGTGTCGGCGGCGGCGACGACGATCGATCCGCGCGTCGAGCGAATGTGGAGCCGTGGTGGAGTCACGTCGCTCACCCAGTAACGGAACGTGAACGGGGCCCCGCCGCTGCGGGTGCTGTCGAAGACGACGTCATAAGTGCCGCCGGCGGGAAGCACCACTGCCGCGATGCGTCGTCGCGCGCCGAACGTCGTCCGGTACGGGTTGAGGTCGAGCGGTAACGCGGTGTAGCCCGCAAGGCGGTCCTCCGAGCCCTCGAGCGTGATGTGCGGGAACACGTTTCCCGCGAGGACGGCGACGCCGGCATTCGCAACGCCGGCGGGAAGGTGGATCCGATATACGCGCTCAGGACCCGGGTAGGCGACGTCTCCGCCAGTGGGATAGCGATAGCGAGTCACGAGTGCCGGTGCACCCGCCGTCGTGCCCGTGTGCGTGCCCGGGCGGTTCAACGGCAGCTTCGGCTCGCCCGCCAGCGCGGATGCGGTCGTCAGGAACCAGAAGGGGATCCGCCTGATGTCGGAGCCGCGGGTGAGGACGACGTAACCGCTCTCATCGCCGCTGGAGGCGCCTCCGGTCGCGGTCACTGTGAGGTCGCCGGGCACCGTCACCGCCGGCGGCGCGGCTACCGAGCCGGAGGCGCCCTGCGTCACGACCGTCACGGTCCAGTCCCCCTGGCCGCCGCCGGCATCGCTGAGCGTGACCGTACGGCTGACGACTGCGCCCTGGGCGAGCGCCCCGAACGACAGGCCGGTCGGCGATGCGAAGAGGAGCGGAACATCTGCGCGGGGCAGGTCGACCACGCCGCCGCCGGCGCGGGTGACGGGGACGTTGGCGATGGGATCGCCGGTCTGCACGAGTGCTGACTTGATCTGCGCGACCGTCCAGGTCAGATGGCGCTCCTTCAGAAGCGCCGCGGCGCCGGCGACGTGCGGCGCCGCCATGCTCGTACCGCTGAGCGGGCCCCACAGCCCACCCTGGTTCGAAGGCAGCGACGAGTACACATCGACGCCCGGCGCGGCGACGTCGGGTTTCTGCTCGAGGGTGAGCGGGGTGGGGCCCGCGGACGAGAAGCCGGCGATCGTGTTGCTGGAGGTGACGGCGGCGACAGCGATCGCGTCGGGCGCGTTCGCGGGCGACGACACCGACCCGTAGCCGAAGTCGTCGAAATCGTTGCCGGCGGCGACGACCGGAACGACCCCCGCCGCTGCGGCGCCCTCGATCGCTTTCACGACGAGATCCCGCGACGGTTCTACCTCCGGCTCGCCGAGCGACAGGTTGATCACGTTCATCCCGTCGGCGACAGCCGCCTCGATCGCGGCGGCGATCTCGGCGCTGTTCCCGTCCAGCCCGAACCCGGGCGTGGGGATGGTGAGTGCCTTGTAGTTGCCGATGTATGCGTTCGGCGCCACGCCGGAGAGCGTGAATCCGGCTCCCGGAACTCCGTGGTCGCCGGCGGCGATGCCTGCGACGTGGGTTGCGTGGAAGGAGCCGGTCGGGTCGAACGGCGTCGACGCGTACTTCCAGGTCGGCGACGGCGGCGTGAACGTGCGCTGGACGATGACCTTCGGCGTCGCGTATCGCGTCTGTCCTTTCGGAAAACCGGGCGGATACTGGAAGCCACTCGCATCGAAGTACGGATGGGCCGCGTCGACGCCGTCGTCGATGATCCCGATCCTCATCCCGTTCCCGGCCGTGTCGAAGTTCGCCCCCCAGAGCTTGTCCGCGCCGATCTGCTGCGGGCCGAGCTTGGTCGCGAGCGCGTGGTAACGGACGTTGGGCCACACGTGGACGACGCCGGGAACCTTCGCAAGTGTCGGGATCGCCGAGCGCGGCAGGACGACGGCGAGCCCGTTCGCGACCAGTTTGTACCGCCAGCGGATCAGCGACGAGGGACCGCGTGCTTGATCCGCGCGGTCACGACCGCCTGTTGTGCCTCGATCCGCTGTAGGTAGCTCACGTGGCGAGCCGAGAGGAGCGAGCGCCCGAACACCGCGAGCGGAGGCGTCTTCAGCGTCACGACGACCTCGGCGGTGGGCACGGGTGCACGTCCGAACCCGTCCCCCGACAGCGCGGTCACAGACGCCGCCGACACCACGAGGATCGTGAGAAGGCGTCTCAGAGTGCCGCATCGTAGCCGCGGCGAGGGGCACTTACGCGGCGGGGCGGCGACCGGGGGAGAGCTCGGCCGCCGCCGCCGCCGCGGCCGGCATCCGGCTCCCCCTCGGACCGTGAGCCACGGATGCCCGCAACCTTTCTTCGGGGTCGATCCCCGTCGTCCTACCTGCTTGGCGGGCGATGCGTACGGCCACAGCCCAGGGTCGCCGAGACGACGCCGTCACTTCCTGCGAGCCCTTTGTACGGGCTCGGTAAAGCGCGTTCGCGAAGTGGCTTGCCCCGGGAATCATCGCACCGCGGCCGATCTGCCAGCCCGGATGCGGGCGGGGAGAGTCCGGGCTGGTACGTCGGCCGCTCAGCTGACTGGGCTGACGACAGCGACCAATCGGCCGCCGGCCCATAGACGCTCGGGCCGCGACGTGGCACGGTGCGTGGGTGCTCAGGGAACGGCGGCAAAACGAGTTAACCCGTTCGTGCGCCTGGTGCGGCCGGGTCTATGCCGGTCGTGGGGATTGGCGGCCGGAACGTCGGGCTGTGCGACAGGCGGCGCCGACGCACGGGATTTGCCCGACGTGTGCGGTCGACTACCGAACGCCGGACGAGGGGCAGCGGCCGCCTGCGTAGCGCCCGTGCGGTGAGCTGTCGATCTCACAGCCTCGACACACCTTCGTTTCACGACCGCAACCCCGATCTCGTGCGCTGCGAGGACACTGGGGTCATGGTCATCCTCCGCTGGATCTTCGTTCTCGTAGTCGTCGCCATGATCCTGGCCGGTCTCCCGCTGATCGACGCGGCCGATCGTTTGCGACGGCGGCCGGCTGGAAAGGGCGAACCTGTGACCGTCGATCAGGCGCGGTCAGCGACTCCGCCGCTCACGTTCGATGTAAGGCGTACGCAAAAGCGCCACCAGGACGGATTGCGCACTGCTCAGGTCGGTACATGCAAACAGTGGTCAGCTCGCTTCGAAGGGGGAGAGGAATGGGGGTTGTCGAGTCAGCCATCGACGAGTTTGTCGGGCTAAACGGTGCGGAGATGGGTTTGGGGCCGCCGCAGCTGGCCTGGAGGGAGCACATGATCCGGAGTGTCGTCGTGTCGGCGATCGTGCTCACGCAGGTGGCGTGGCTTGTGGTTCTGATCTTCGCGGCGTGGGTCGTCGTTTTCTCGTAAGCGGCGGCCTCGGAACCTGGACTCGTCGGCTGAGCTGTTCAGAACAGTCCTTTCGCTGAGTTGCGCGTGGATGCGGCTCGGCTCATGCTGCGGTCTGGCATGCCGATCGTTCACCCTTGCGCTCACCCCGATTGCCTGATCCTGACGATGGGCGAGCACTGCCTCGAGCATGAATCCGGCCAGCCGGCCGACGTCGCCCAGGATCTCGCGACCGAAGTCCCGGCCACGGCTCGAGCGACTTCTCCCCTGGCTACTCGGTCAGCGCTGCGAAGCGAAGCCTGGTAGGGGGCCGCTCGTTTGGCGGCCGACGGGCGGTACGACGCTCGAAATGCCTATGCGGATGAGAGGACTTGAACCTCCACGCCCCTAAGGGCACACGGACCTGAACCGTGCGCGTCTACCAATTCCGCCACATCCGCGCGGGGCCTCAGTGTACCCCGGCTGACTGACCCCGGCCGTGCTGCACCCTGCACGCTCGCTACCATCGCCGCCGTGAGCACGCAGCCGCTGCAGGCGTCTGCTCGAGCACGCGTTTCCGGACGCGACCGAGCTCGCGCGTGATCGACCGCACCGGCGGCGGAGACCACTTCCAGGTGATCGTGACCGCGCCGTCGCTCTCACGGCCTGTCGCTCGTCGAGCAGCACCGGCGGGTCTACGACGGCTCTGTCGGTGCCGCTCGGCGACGGGACCATCCACGAGCTTCGCATCAAGACGAAGGGAGCAACCTGAGACCGTGAGCTACACCGAGAAGATCAAGGACGTCATCGAGAGCTCGGACGTGGCGCTGTTCATGAAGGGCACGCCGACGTTCGATCATGTGCGGCAACTCCGAGCGGGCGTTGCGGGCGCTTCGCCGTGCCGGCGCGCCGATGACGGCGGTCGACATCCTGCCGGACCCGCAGATCCGCGAGGACCTGACGGCGATCTCGGGCTGGCCGACGATCCCGCAGGTGTTCGTCAAGGGCGAGCTGGTCGGCGGCGCCGACATCGTCGAGGAGCTGGAGCAAAGCGGCGAGCTCGCGCAGACGCTGCGCGAGAAGCTGGGTGACGACTTCGCCGCCGAGCGCGACGAGAGGACCGTCCCTCTAGCGGTGCTAGCACCGCGAGCACGTCGTCGGCGTGCGTCGCCGGCTTCACGTCGTGCATGACGCTCTTCACCGTCCCGTCCTCCGCGATCACGAAGGTCGAGCGGACGACGCCCATGTAGGTGCGGCCCATGTGCTTCTTCTCGCCCCACACGCCGTAGCGGCTCCGCGACCACGTGGTCGGGGTCGGCGAGCAGCGTGAACGGAAGGTCGTACTTCTTCCTGAACTTGACGTGCGAAGCCTCGTCGTCGGGCGAGACGCCCAGCACGACCGCGCCGGCCCGCTCGAACTCGCCGTAGGCGTCGCGGATCCCGCACGCCTGCGTCGTGCAGCCGGGCGTGTCGTCCTTGGGATAGAAGTAGAGGACGACCGGCTTCCCGCGCAGGTCGGACAGCTGACCGTCTCGCCGGCGTCGCTCTGGAGAGCGAAGTCGGGCGCGGGCTTTCCTTCTTCGATCACGTCGAACCTCCCGGTAGCGTTCCTGCGCGATGCTAACGGCCCACCACGTGAACGCATTCCTGCTGATCGCCGTCTGCGTTCTCGCCTCGGCTGCTGCGTTCTGGGCGCGGCGCGCCCGCGCAGGATCGATCGTGGCGCAGCTGCTGGCGCTCGCGCAGACGCTTCTCGTCGCGCAGGTCGCCCTCGGCCTGCTGCTGCTCTCCGACCACCACCGCGCGGAGGACCACCTCCACTACGCCTACGGGACGTTCGCGCTGCTCGCCGTGCTCTCCCCTGGCTCTACGCGCCGACCGAGCCGCGGGCACGCCTCCTGTGGTTCGCGGTCGCGACTCTTGTCGCCGCCGCCCTCGGCGTTCGCGCTTTCATGACGGCATGACGCCTTTCGTCTCGCAACCTCGGGATCCTCGCGTCGTCGCGCTCGCGATCGTCCTGCTGAACCAGGAGACGGCGCTGGTGACTGCCGCGACGCTGCTCCGCTTCGCCTTCTTCATCGTCATCGGCGTGGTCGCGTACTTCTACTGGCGCGACTTCGGCCGCCGCGAGATCGAGACGTGGCCGACGCGCTCATCACGGGTATTCTATGCCGCCGTTGCGCTGCTTCTCGTCGATGTCGGCGTGGTACGCCGCGATCGGGATCAACGGCCGCGACATCCTCGCGTTTCTCATCGTGGCGGCGATCTGCGTCTACGTCGGTGTCAAGACGTGGCGCGGGCGGCGCTCGGTTCTCTAACATCGGCGTAGGCTTGACGGAGCCGAGCGCAGGCGTCGGCTCAGCCGATGCCGGAGCGACTAACGACATCGGCGTGGGCTTGACGGAGCCGAGCGCAGGCGTCGGCTCAGCCGATGCCGGAGCGACACGACGCTGATTCCGTCGAGCCGGTCGAGCGCTTCGCGTAGCGGCAGGTGCTGACCGACGAAGATCGGAGTGTCGCGCTCCGTGTAGCGCGACGCCTCGCTGTCGCGGAGGCGAAGCATCAGGTGCATGAAGTCGGCCGGCTCGTCGCACTCGAACGCCGTCATGAACTCCTGGTCGTCGATGCCGAACGAGTACGTGGTGTGGTTGTGGATCCCGGGGAACTCCTCGCGGCCGATGCCGATGTGCTCGTCCATCGCGCGCTGGCGCGTTCTGCCTCCGGCAGCGAGTACCACGGTCGAACCTTCACGAAGGGGTACACGACGAGGTACGGGTTCCCTTTCGGGACGACCTTCCGTGCCTTCCGCGCCGACGTGTACTGCGATGCACGCGTCGTCGCGAGGTAGTTGTACGGCGTTTCGAGCCAGCCGGCGAGCGGCGTCGCGTTGAGCGCCGCACCGAGCTCGCCGAAATCCTCATAACGCTCGCTGATCTTCCAGAGGAAGAAGTCGGCGTCGGGCCGCACACCGGTCAGCGAGTAGGCCCGTAAGTGCTCGAACCGGGAGGCGCGCTCCTCGACGACCTCGGCGAAGGCGTCCTTCGCGGCGGCACGCTCCTCGACCGGGAGACGCCGCCACGCCGGATCGACGCGGTAGAAGGTGTAGGCAACGTACTCGCCGTTCACGAGTCACAGGTTACCGCCGTCTGCTTGACGGCTTCGGCACTCGGCTTCGCCTCGCCGCCGACGTAGTACAACCCGCTTTGCAAGCCCTTGAGTGATCGCTCGTCGAGCACGTGGAAGAAGTCGAGGGAGCGCACGTTCTTCTGACACGCGGCAAGCTCGATCGCCTGGCGGTAGTCGCGTGCCTGCGTCTCCGCGTCTGCCGTCGGCACGACCTCGTCATCGGTATAGCCCGGCGCCCGCGCCGGCGGGACGTCGGTCTCGACGCCGTACTCGCCATACACGATCGGGAGCTTCGACCCTTTCTGGGCGGTGCCGTCGAACGCAAGGCCGAGGAGGGCGGTGAGCTTGTCGTAATCGCCGATCCCGATCGACGTCGTCTGCGGGTGGCGAAACGAGGGCGGGATCTTCGGCGACTCGCCGTAGACGTGGATCGAGAACATGTCCATCAACGGCCGCGTGCGTCCGCTCGCCCGGTAGGCGGCGCCAAGATCCTTGATGAACGTCGTCGGCGAGTGCGTCGCGCGCGCCGCGTTCGGGTCGTCCCCGCCGCGCGGCGCAAGCCCGCCGCCGACGACGACCAGCTTCGGGTCGACGTTCTTGAGCGCGTCGTACGCACGCGCGAGCAGCTGCTCGTAGGCGCCCGCAGCGGCGTCACCGCCGCCCGGGTCGAACTGCGGCGCCCAGAACAGGTTGAGGTTCGGCTCGTTGCCGACAAACACGGTCCGCACCGCCGGAAGCGCCCGGACGAGGGCGGCCGCGTAAGCCGTGAATGCGCTCCGGGATGCGTCGTCGAGCGGCGTCGAGGAGCTGAGCTGGTAGATGGCGAGCTGCGGGTCGACCCCCTCGTCCTTCGCGGCGGCGACGGCGCGCCGGAGGGGTGGCAGGTCGCCCGCTGCCGACGCGCCCGACGTCCAGACTGCGCTCAGCACGACCGCTCGAAGTCCTGCCTGCTGTGCGAGCTCGATCGGCCGTCTCGCGTCGGGGGCCCACTTTGCGGCGTCGTCGACCGCGCCCACTGTGAGCTCCCTTCCGTTGCCACCGCAGGCGCTGAGTGCCGCCGTCAGCGCGAGGAAAACGACAGCCGGGCCGAGGCGGGCCGACCCGCGTTCAACACCGCGGTCGCGCGCGCGGAGACGACATGCCGTCCCGGCGGCAGCGCGCCCTTGAAGACGAGCGTGGCCGCGACGCGACCGACAGCGGTGCCGCTCTGGCGGCGCCGGTCGAGCGACACGGTGTAGGAGCAGTCGAGTGAGCATGTAAGGCTGACTTTGATGCCCGTCTTGCCCGGCTTCGAAGCCCGGACGACGAGCCTCGGTGTGAGCTGCAACTGCGGGCACGACGCGGCGACGCCTCGGTGCACGGCCGCAGCCGCCGCCGTGACGGTCGGGAGCGACGACTTCGGGGTGCCGTCGACGTAGTACTCGCCCGACTGCCACGCTGCAAGGGCCGCCTCGTCCTGCACGTGGAAGAGGAACAGTCCCATCACGGTCTTCTGGCAGAAGACCATCTGCATCGCCTCGCTGTACATCTGGGCTTGGGTCGCCTCGTCGACCGGGCGCGTCGTCGCGGGCTCGGCGCCGGTGTACAGCGGCGCCTTGCTGCCGGGCACTGTCGTCTCGATCCCGAACTCGTCGTAGAGGATCGGGAGCGACGAGCCGCGCTGCGCCGTCCCGTCGAAGGCCGCACCGAGGAGCGCGACGAGCTTGTCGTAATCGGCGAGGCCGATCGACGTCGAGTTCGGGTGCGCGAAGTTCGGGCCGGTGCGCGAGCTCTCCGGGTACGGATGGAACGCGAAGGCGTCCATGATCGGCACCTGGCGGCCGCTCGCGCGGTAGGCGGCGCCGAGATCGGTTAGGAACGCCGTCGGCGAGTGGGTGTCCCGGCCCGTGCCCGGCTTGTCCACTCCGCGCGGGGCGAGTGCGCCGCCGTAGATCGTCGAGTGGGGGCGTACGGCCTTCAGTGCGTCGTAGGTCACGGCGAGCAGCTGCTCATAGGCGGGCGCGGCGAGGTCCTCACCGTTCGGGCCGAACTGCGGAAGCCAGAACCGGTTCAGGTTCGGCTCGTTGCCGACGATGAAGTCGTGCACGAGCGGGTACCGGTCCGCGAGGTCGACGCTGAACGCCGCGAAATCGGCGCGGTCCTGATCTGTCAGCGGCGTCACGCTCGAGCCGAACGGGAAGATCGAGAGGACGACGCGGATCCCGCTGAGCTCGGCGGCGACGATCGCATTCCCGAGCTGGATCCGGTCGTTCGGGCCGAGCTCCGTCTGCCCTTTCACCCACGTCTGAGTGACCCGGATCGTGTCGAAGCCGACGAGCTTCGCCTCCAGCATCTTGGCGCGCGCGAATGCGGCATCCTGGGTCCGCGCGACGTCCTCGGCCGCACCGACCAGCATGTACGGGCCGCCAGCAGATGCCGGGGTCGCGCACACGACGAGCGCCACCAGCGCGACGAGAAGGCCCCGCACGACGGGCCAAGAGTACCCTCAGGATCCGATGGCGTCCGAGCAAATCGAAGCGCAGCTGAAGCGGATGCCGGCCAGCTTCCGGGGTCTACCTCTTCCGCGATGCGGCGGGCGAGGTCCTGTACGTCGGCAAGGCGAAGACGCTGCGTCCGCGCGTCCGGCCAGTACTTCCAGGCGGGCTCGAGCGACACGCGCCAGGGCATTCGCGCGATGGCGAACCGGGCCGTGACGATCGAGACGATCGTCACCGGCAGCGAGGTCGAGGCGCTGCACCTCGAGCAGAACCTCGTCAAGCGCCACCGGCCGCCGTTCAACGTCCGTCTGCGCGACGACAAGTCGTTCCCGTACATCGCCGTCACGGTCGAGGACGACTACCCGCGCGTCATGTTCACGCGCGAGCGCCATCGCCGCGGCGTGTGGTACTTCGGCCCGTTCGCGAACGCGAAGAAGGTGCGCGAGACGCTCGACGTCCTGAACCGCGTCTTCCGCTACCGGCCGTGCGAGGGGCCGCAGCCCGGCCGGCACAGCGGCATCCCGTGCCTCGACTTCCACATCGAGCGCTGCCACGCGCCTTGCGTCGGCTACATCTCGAAGGAGGACTACCGCGAGGTGATCGACCAGGTGATCGAGTTCCTGTCGGGCGACGACCGGCCGATCCGCCGGCGGCTCGAGCAGCAGATGCGAGAGGCGGCGGCCGAGGAGCGGTTCGAGGACGCGGCCCGCTACCGCAACCGGCTGCGCGCCGATCGAGCGGCTGGCCGAGCGCCAGGCGGTCGAGCGGCCTGCGGCGGGCTCGTTCGACGTGATCGGCATCGCGGTGTCGGCCCGAGCGTGCGGCCGTGCAGGTGTTCCCGCTGCGCGAGGGGCGGATGGTCGACCGCTACTCGTTCCACCTCGAGAACGCGGCGGGCGAGGAGCTCGGCGAGGTGCTCGAGCAGTTCTGCCTCGAGTACTACGGCGTCGCGCCGTCGATCCCGCCGCAGCTCGTCGTGCCGCGCGGAGCGGGCGACACGTCCGCGCTCGAGGCGTTCCTCTCCGAGCTGCGCGGCTCGCGCGTCGAGGTGCGCGCGCCCGAGCGCGGCGAGAAGCGGCGGCTGCAGGAGCTCGCGCAGCAGAACGCCGCAGCTCGCGCCTCGACTCGGAGACGTTCGTCGCCGAGACGAAGCGGCGCGCCGCGTCGAGGCGCTCGAGGAGCTGCGCGAGGCGCTGAACCTCGAGTCGCTGCCGATCCGCATCGAGTGCTTCGACATCTCGAACATCCAGGGCCAGGAGATCGTCGGCTCGATGGTCGTCTTCGAGGACGCCGTGGCGAAGAAGATCGCATTACCGCAAGTTCACGGTGCGGCAGGCTGGACGGCCAGGACGACTTCGCCGCGATGCGCGAGGTGATCGCCCGGCGGTTCTCGCGGCTCGGCGGCCGACGTCGGCTCGGCGGAGTGGAACGAGTCGTTCGTCGCGACGCCGAACCTCGTCGTGATCGACGGCGGCAAGGGTCAGCTCTCGGCCGCGCTCGCTGCGATGCAGGAGCTCGAGCTGCCGCGCGTCGCGGTGATCTCGCTCGCGAAACGGATCGAGGAGGTCTTCGTTCCCGGCCGCAGCGAGCCGATCCTGCTGCCGCGCGACTCGCCGGCGCCTGCAGCTGCTGCAGCGCATCCGCGACGAGGCGCACCGCTTCGCGATCACGTTCCACCGCCAGCGCCGCGACGTCGCGGCGCGTGCGTCGATGTTCGACCAGCTCGACGGCGTCGGCCCGGTGCGGCGGCGCGCGCTGCTGCAGCACTTCGGCTCGGCCGAGCGCGTCGTCGAGGCGACGCAGGAGGAGCTCGAAGGCGTGCCCGGCGTGCCACCCAAGACGGCGCGCCGGATCTACGCGCAGCTGCACCGGACCGGGCGTGCCTGAGCCCGCGGCATAGGCTTGACCGGCGCCGGAGCACAAACCGGACCGTCGGCGGCGTGGCGGGTGATCCGCTCGCGGAGCTTCGCGCCGTACTTCGTCGGCAATGCGGCGTCGGCGAGCGGCACGTGGTTCCAGAACCTCGCCGCGTCGATCCTCGTCTTCCGGCTGACCCATTCGCCGTTTCTGCTCGGCGTCCTCAACTTCTGCCAGTTCGTCCCCGTCCTGGTGCTGTCGCCGTGGGCGGGCGGGCTCGCCGACCGGCTCGACCGGCGGCGGCTGTTGCTCGCGACGCAGCTGACGTCGACCGCGCTCACCGCGGTGCTTGCCGGGCTGGCGTGGGGTGGGGCAGCAACCGAATGGGTCGTGATCGGCTTCTCCGGCGCTCTTGGGATCGTGAGCGCGTTGTCGATTCCGGCGCAGCAGTCGTTGATCGCGGCGCTGGTCGACGAAGTGGACGTGCCGCAGGCGGTCGCGCTGAACTCGATGACCTTCAACCTCGCCCGGGCGATCGGGCCTGCGAGTGCCGCCGGCGTGATCGCGACGCTCGGGATCCCGTGGGCGTTCGCGATCAACTCTGCGTCGTACCTCCTGCTCGTCGGCGGGCTGCTCCTCGCTCGTCCGCGGCTGGAGGAGCGCGCGGAGCGAAGCTCACTCCGCGACAGCTTCAGGATCCTTCGCGACCGACCTGGGCTCGTGCTGGCGCTGCTCGTGGTGATGGTGGCGGGGTTCGGCTCGGACCCGGTGAACACCGAGTCGCCGGCGTTCGCACACGCCTTCGGCTACACGGACACCTGGGCGGGAGTGATCGTCGCCTGCTTCGGTGCGGGCGCGGTCACGGCGGCGTTCCTCGTCGCCGGGCGCGTCGCCGGCTCGCGGCTGCGGATGACGATGACGCTCGGAGCGCTCGGTGTGGGGATCCTCCTGTTCTCGATCACGCCGTGGTTACCGCTCGGCCTGCCGTTGCTCGCGCTCGCCGGCTTCGGGTACCTCGGCTCGAACACGGCTGCGACCACGCGGCTTGCGCTTGGCGTCGAGCCGTGGCAGCGAGGCCGCATCATGGCGCTCTGGTCGATCGCGTTCCTCGGCCTGCGCCCGGTTGCGAGCCTCGTCGACGGTGCGCTCGCGGAGGCGTTCGGCGTTCGCGTCGCAGGGGCCGTGCTTGCGATGCCCGCTCTCGTGGGCGCCGCCGTCGCACTGACTACCCTTCGGGCGTGGCGAAGCTCGTCTGCCTCCTCGTCCTCGCGCTGATCGCTGCCGGCTGCGGCTCGTCGAAGGCCACACCGCCGTCCAGCCCGCCTCAGCCCGGCCCGGGCAAGGTGGTGTTCCAGGGGAGCGAGTGGGCTGTCGTCGTCGACGACGGCCAGGCGACCGCGCAGCACCTCGTCGGCGACACGTGGCGGCCCGCTCGGCGCGGAGCGGTGAAGATCCGAGATCCTCGGTCCGCAGCCCGGTTCGAAGGGCAACGCGAGCACCCCGCAGGTTGCGGCGGCGCTGAGCGCGGGCGGCGAGCTCGCCGAGTCGGCGCTGTGGGTCGACGGCGTCGAGCTGCTCGAGAAGGGCGGCGGCCTGACCCCGACCCGTGGGACGATCTACGGCGCGCCGGCCGTCACCGCTCGCCCGCGGGAAGCACACCGCGATTGCCTACGCGCGCACAGCCACCCAGGCGACCGCGGTCGCCTGGACGTTCACGGTTTCCTAGTCTCCCGTCCTCCATGAACGGGTAGCGGTAGTCGCGCGGCGGCGTGAACGTCTCCTTGATCGACCTCGGGCTCACCCAGCGAATCAGGTTCCACATCGAGCCGGCCTTGTCGTTCGTGCCGGACGCGCGTGCGCCGCCGAACGGCTGCTGGCCCGACGACCGCGCCGGTCGGCTTGTCGTTCACGTAGAAGTTCCCTGCGGCGTACCGGAGCTTCTGTTTCGCGTCATCGATCGCGGCCCGGTCCTCCGAGAACACGGCGCCGGTGAGGCCGTACGGCGCGGTCCGGTCGATCAGCCGAAGCGTGTCGTCCCACTTGTCTTCGTCGTACACGTACGTCGTCACGACGGGGCCGAACAGCTCCTCCCGCATCGTCCTGAACTCGGGGTTCCGAGTCTCGATCACGGTCGGCTCGACGAACCAGCCGTGCGTGTCCGAGCAGCCGCCGCCGACGACGATGTTCGTCTCCTTGTCCGCCTTCGCCTCGTCGATCGCGGCCGACTGCGTCTCGAACGAGGAGCCGTCGATGACCGCGCCCATGAAGTTGCGGAAGTCGGACACGTCGCCCATACGGATCGTCGCGACCTCTTCTTGCAGGCGGTCGCGGAGCTTCGGCCAAAGGTTCGACGGCGCGTAGACCCGTGACGAGGCGCTGCACTTCTGCCCTTGATACTCGAACGAGCCGCGCACGATCGCCGTCGCAAGCGCGTCGACGTCCGCAGACGGATGCGCGACGATGAAGTCCTTGCCGCCCGTCTCGCCGACGATGCGCGGGTAGTTGCGGTAGTGCTCCATGTTCGATGGCGACGTTCCGCCACATGCCGTTGAAGACGGCGGTCGAGCCGGTGAAGTGGATGCCGGCGAGGTGCGGGCTCGAGAGCGCCGCATCGCCGATCGTTGCGCCGGAGCCGTAGACGAGGTTGATGACGCCGTCGGGCATCCCGGCCTCCTGCAGGAGGCGCATCAGGTAGTAGGCGGACACCATCGCGGTGCCGGCGGGCTTCCAGACGACGACGTTCCCCATCAGCGCCGCCGAGGTCGTCAGGTTCGCGGCGATCGCCGTGAAGTTGAACGGCGAGACCGCAAACACGAACCCTTCGAGCGGGCGATACTCCATCCGGTTCCACACGCCGGGTGACGACTCCGGCTGCTCGGCGTACACCCGCGTCATGAACTCGACGTTGAAGCGGAAGAAGTCGATCGTCTCGCAGGCCGAGTCGATCTCGGCCTGATGTGCGGTCTTCGACTGTCCGAGCATCGTCGCCGCGTTCAGCGTGTCGCGCCACGGCCCCGCGAGGAGCTCGGCGGCGCGCAGAAGCACAGCGGCACGCTCCTCCCACGGCCAGCGCGACCAGTCCTGCCACGCCTGGGCGGACGCGTCGATCGCCTGCTGCACGTGGTCGGCCGTCCCCTGGTGCACGTCGGCGAGGACGTGATCCTTGTCGTGCGGCATCACGGCGGGCTTCAGGTCGCCGGTCGTGACGTCCTTACCGTCGATCACGAGCGGGATCTCGATCCGCTCGTCTCGCATCTGCTCGAGGCGCCGCTGGAGCCGCTGGCGCTCGGGCGACCCGGGCGCGTAGCCGCGGATCGGCTCGTTCACCGGCACGGGTGGGCGGAAGATCGCGTGCGTGGACATGGGCGTACCTTACGGCCGTGGACGTGCGCGCGCGGCCTGGTCGGCGCCCGGAGAACGCGGTGATTCAGCGCCGCAGGAGGTACGTCGCGGTGACGAGCACCCACATCATGAAGCCGAGCGACGACGCGAACACGGAGCGGTCTGCAAGCGTCCAGCCGGCGCCGGCCTCCACTGCGCCGACGACGAGCACCGCGACGCCGCCCAGCACACCAGCTTGACCGAACCAGCGAGGGATCTTGCGTGCGCGCCACGCCGCGAGCGACGCCCCGACGATGGTCGTCGCCGCGCAGGCGGCCGACGGGCCGGCGAGGAGCCGGTCGCCGAGGACGGCGATCACCTCCAATGCGACGTACGCTGCCCCCGCGAGGACCACGACGCTCGCGAAGAAGCCGTCCGGCGCGAATCGCAAGACCTTGGCGCCGAGACTCGCGATGAACCAGAAGTACGCGAACACCGCGCCGGTGAGGAGCGTCGCCTGCAGCCGTTGATGGCCGGGACCGACGATCACGGCCGGCAGCGCCAGCGCGACGTAGAGGTAGCCGAGAGCCGGCAGTGTCGCCCGCGTCACGCGCGCGAAGCTACATCATTCCTCCCGTGAAACCGACGCTGGTGCAATACGACGCGCCCGACTGGGGTGTGGGGGAGGTCTGGCTCGACGAGCAGGGACGTGTCTTCCACAGCGAGCTGCCCCGGCCACGGCGGACGAGCCCAGGGACTGTCCCTGAACATGTGCTGGCCGGACGGCTCGCCGCGTGGTTCGACGGCGCGACGGACGACTTCGGCGACGTTCCGCTCGTGCTGCCGGCGGGGTTCCACGGCGCCTGCGCACGCGCGTTGCGGGCGATCCCGCGCGGCGAGGTCGTCACGTACGGCGAGCTGGCGGCGCTCGCCGGGCGCCCGCGGGCGGCCCGCGCGGCCGGGACGTTCTGCGCCCGCTGCGACCTCGCACCGTTCCTGCCCGTCCACCGCGTCGTCAGCTCGACCGGCATCGGCAGCTGGGGGTCGCAGGGTGTCGACTACAAACGGCGACTGCTCGAGCTCGAAGGGGTTTCGTTGTGAGCGTAGGCTCGACGGAGCTCACCAAAGAGCGGAGGCGGCGGCGTGGGCGCCGCCGGGAGCAGCAACTCTGAGCCTTTCCGACGACCTCCGCGACGAGCTCGCGCAGATCGCGCCGGAGCGCCGCTGCTGCCGGCTCGCCGAGCTGTCCGCGCTGTTCCATTCCTCCGGCGCCTGGCACCTGCGCGGCGGATCGGTAGCCGTCCACCTCGACCTCAGCAGCTCTGCGATCGCGCGCCGCGCCTTCGCGCTACTCCGCGATCTCGGCGTGCGCTCGGAGATTCGCACCTACTCGCGGCGCGCGTTCGAGCGGGCCACCCGCTACCAACTCCACGTCACCGTGGATGCGGAGGCGCTGGCGATGCTGCGCGAGGCCGGCGTGCTCTCGGCGTCGGGCGCGCCGCTCGCGGTGCCGCCGAAGCGCGTGGTTGGAAGATCCTGCTGCCGGGGCGCATATCTGCGCGGCGCGCTGCTCGGCGCCGGGTCGCTCTCGGGCCCTCGGGATCCGCACCTCGAGATCCGCACCGGGACGCTCGAAGGGGCCCGCTTCGTCCAGGACGTGGCCCGGCGGCCGGAAGGCGGCCTCGCGGTCGCCGAGCGCCGCGGTCATGCGCTCGCGTATGCGAAGGGGCACGACGCGATCGGCACCGTGCTCGCACTCGCGGGAGCAGGCGACACGGCGCTCGTCCTCGAGGAGCACGCGATCCTGTCGTCTCTGCGAGCCGACGCGAACCGGCTCGCGAACGCCGACGAGGCGAACCTCGAACGTGTCGCCAGAGCGGCACACCACCAGCTCGAGGCGATCCGCGCGATCGGCCTCGACGCTCTGCCGGCCGACCTCGTCGAGATCGCCGAGCTGCGACTTCGGCACCCCTCGGCGTCGCTCGCGGAGCTTGCGGCCAAGGCACGACCGCCGCTCACGAAGTCGGCGGCGTACCGTCGGCTGCAAGCAGTAACGAGGCTGCGCGAAACCTAGCTCGTGCACGGTTGCAAATCCTCTGGCGCCGCAAATGAGGCGTCACCCATACTCACAAGTGGCGGAGCCGGTGCTCAGCGGACGGTGGATACAGACCCCGTCCACCGTCGTAGCCGCGTCCCGGTCGACCGGGGGGAGGGTCGTCCTCGGAGCCTCCCCCCGGTGCCGCCTACCGCGTCCGCGCGGAGGAGCACTGATATATGTTTCTCTCTAATGAGCCGTAGGCTTGACGGAGGCGAACAGACGGACTCGGCGCGGAGCGGGATTGCCGGCTTGGCAACGAGGAGCGCTGCGGCTTGGCGCCGGAGCGAATGAGCCAAGCGGCGTTCGACGACCTTCGGCAGCGGCTCGCGGAGATCTCAGACCTGTGGAAGACGGCCGCGCTCCTCAGCTGGGACCAGCATGTGCTGATGCCGCCCGGCGGGGCGGCAATTCGTGCGGAGCAGCTCGCGACGGTGGGCCGGATCGCCCACACAAAGTTCATCTCGGCCGACGTCGGCCGCCTCATCGACGACCTGCGGGATTTCGGCGAGCAGCACGAGTACGACTCCTTCGAGGCGAGTCTCATCCGCGTTGCCGCCCGCGACTGGGAAAAGGCGAGCCAGGTGCCACCCGACCTGCGCGCGGAGATGTCGAGGTCCTCGGCGCTCGCGAACCCGGTGTGGGTCGCTGCGCGCCGCGACAACGACTTCGCCTCGTTCCTGCCCGTGCTCCGCAAGAACCTCGACCTCCGCAAGCGCTACATCGACTGCTTCGAGGCCGGCGACGAGCCGTACGACATCGTTCTCGACGACTACGAGCGCGGCATGAAGACGGCCGAGGTGCGCCGCATCTTCGACCACCTCAAGGAGCACCAGGCGCCGCTCGTCAAGGAGGTCGCCGAGCAGTCTCAGGTGGAGAAGCGTGAAAAGACGTTCGACATCGACGCACAGAAGGTCTTCGAGCTCGAGGTCGTGCGCGAGTTCGGCTTCACCGACGACGCGTGGCGGCTCGACCCGACCGTGCATCCATTCGCCTCCGGCACCGGCGTGACCGACATCCGGATCACCACCCGCTATTTCACCGACGGCCTCGAGGGCCTCTTCGGGACGATGCACGAGTTCGGGCACGGCCTGTACGAGCACCAGGTCGATCCGTCGCTCGAGCGGTCGCCGCTCGCGCGCGGGGTGTCGCTCGGGTTGCATGAGTCGCAGAGCCGCATGTGGGAGAACCTCGTCGGGCGGTCGCAGCCGTTCTGGCGGCGCTTCTTCCCGCGCGCACAGGAGCTGTTCCCCGAGGCGCTCGCCGGGCACGACGCCGAGAGCTGGTACCGCGAGGTGAACGCCGTCGAGCCGTCCCTGATCCGCGTCGAGGCCGATGAGGCGACGTACAACCTGCACATCATCCTGCGTTTCGAGCTCGAGCAGGCAATGCTCGCGGATGAGTTTCCGCTCGAGCAGCTGCCCGAGGAGTGGAACCGGCGCATGTGGGAGTACCTCGGGATCGAGGTCCCGAACGACACGACCGGGGTCCTGCAGGACGTGCATTGGTCGGGTGGCTCGATCGGATATTTCCCGACGTACGCTCTCGGCAACCTGATCTCGGCGCAGATCTGGGACCGGATCACCGCTGAGCTGCCCGACCTCGGCGACGCGTTCGAGGCCGGCGACTTCTCGCCGCTTCGCGACTGGCTCCGGGAGAACCTCCACCGCCACGGGCGCAAGTTCACCCCTGCCGAGACGCTCGAGCGTGTCGTCGGCACCTCGAAGATCGATCCGGAGCCGTACGTCCGCTACCTACGCGAGAAGCTGGTAGGCATCTACGGAATCGCCGCGTAGTTAGAGTCCGCCGCATGGCGAAGACACGGGTAGGGATCAACGGATTCGGCCGCATCGGCCGCAACTTCTTTCGCGCTGCGCTCGACCGCGGCGGGGACTTCGAGATCGTGGCGTTCAACGACCTCGGCGACGTCCCGACGATGGCGCACCTCCTGAAGCACGACTCGGCGCTCGGCCACTTCCATGGGGACGTCGAGGTCGAGGGCGGGTCGCTGAAGGTGAACGACTCGGCCCTGAAGGGCCTCGCGGAGCGCGACCCGGCGAGCCTGCCGTGGCGCGACCTCGAGATCGACGTCGTGATCGAGTCGACCGGCTTCTTCACGTCGCGTGAGGGCGCCCAGAAGCATCTCGACGCGGGAGCGAAGAAGGTCGTGATCTCCGCTCCCGCTACGGACCCGGACATCACGCTCGTGCTCGGCGTCAACGACGACGCGTACGACGCGGAGAAGCACGCGATCATCTCGAACGCGTCGTGCACGACGAACTGCGTCGCGCCGATGGCGAAGGTGCTCGACGACGCCTTCGGGATCGACCGCGGGTACATGACGACCATTCACGCCTATACGCAGGATCAGAACCTGCAGGACGGTCCGCACAAGGATCTTCGGCGCGCGCGGAACGCCGCCATCAACCTGATCCCGACGTCGACCGGTGCGGCCCGCGCGATCGGTCTGGTGCTGCCACATCTCCAGGGCAAGGTCGACGGGATCTCGGTTCGGGCGCCTGTGGTGACGGGCTCCGTCACCGACCTTGTCGTGACGCTCGGGCGGGACGTGACCGTCGACGAAGTCAATGCGGCCTTCGAGGCCGCCGCGGCGAGCGGACCGCTCGCGCCCTACCTCGAGTACTCGACGGAGCCGCTCGTCTCGACGGACATCATCCATTCGCCTGCGTCGTGCACGTTCGACAGCGAGTTGACGATGGCGAACGGGTCGTTCGCGAAAGTCTTCGGCTGGTACGACAACGAGTGGGGCTACTCGTGCCGGCTCGTCGACCTGGTCTCGAAGCTCCTTTGAGGCTCCCCCGTTCAGTCGACACGGCTGACGTTCAGGACAAGGTGGTACTCGTCCGGTCGGATCTCAACGTGCCGCTCGACGACGGTCGCGTCGCCGACGACACGCGGATCAGGGCGTCGCTGCCGACGATCCACCTGCTGCTCGATCGGGGCGCCCGCGAAGTCCGCGTCTGTTCGCACCTCGGCCGGCCGAAGACGGACGAAGATCGGGCGAAGTTCGCGATGGGCCCTGTGCGGGCGCGTGTTCGCGAGCTCGTCGGTGACGATCGAGTGGTGGTGCTCGAGAACACGCGCTTCAACCCCGGCGAGACGAAGAACGACCCCGAGTTCGCGCGCGAGCTCGTCGCGGGCTGCGATCTTTACGTGAACGACGCGTTCGGCTCGGCGCACCGTGCGCACGCGTCGACCGTCGGCGCGGCTGAGCTGCTTCCCGCCTACGCGGGCCTGCTTCTCCTCGAGGAGCTGCGGCATCTCGGCCGGCTGCTCGGCGAGGTCGAGCGCCCGTTCGTGATCGTCTCGGGCGGCGCGAAGGTCGAAGACAAGCTGGGCGCGCTCGAGAACCTCGGTGCGAAGGCCGACGCTGTCCTGATCGGCGGCAAGATGGCGGAAGACGTGCGCGCGGGAAACCCGTTCACGTTCGAGGCGATCCTGCCTGTCGACGTCGTCGCCGCGAGCGCCTTCGAAGCCGAAGCGGAGACCCAGGTGACGCCGTTCGACGCGCTCCCCGACGGGTGGCTCGGACTCGACATTGGTCCGGAGACCCGGCGCGAGTTCACCCGGCGGGTCGCAGCGGCGCGCACGGTGTTCTGGAACGGGCCGATGGGCGTCTTCGAGTGGCCTGCGTTCGCGGCCGGGACGGTCGCGGTGGCACAGGCCGTCGCGGACTGCGATGGGTTCACGGTCGTCGGAGGCGGTGACTCCGTGCGCGCCGTCCAGGAGGCGGGCGTCGCGGACCGCATCTCCTGGATCTCGACCGGCGGCGGCGCGTCGCTCGAGCTGCTCGAAGGCAAGGACCTGCCGGGCGTGAAGGCAATTCCCGGATGACGCTGATTGCCGGCAACTGGAAGATGTTCAAGGGGCCGAGCGACGCCGGTTCCTTCTGTCGTGCGCTTCGCGAGCAACCGTTGCCGGCGGACGTCGATGTCGTCGTCTGCCCGCCGTACGTCTCGCTGGCGGCGGCGGTGCAGGCGCTCGCCGGGACCGAGATCGGCGTCTTCGCGCAAAACTGCCACTGGGACCCCGAAGGCGCATTCACAGGCGAGGTGTCGCCGCCCATGCTGCTGGAGCTTGGCGTCTACGGCACGATCGTCGGCCATTCGGAACGACGGCACTGGTTCGGCGAGACGGACGAGCTCGTCGCGCGCCGCGTGCACCACTGCCTGGACGCCGGTCTCCACGTGATTGCGTGCGTCGGAGAGACGGGAGAGCAACGCGACGCGGGGGCGACGCATGCAGTCCTCCGCCGGCAGGTCGCCGCGCTGGAGGCTGACCCGAACCTCGTGATTGCGTACGAGCCCGTCTGGGCGATCGGCACGGGGCGCACCGCCACCCCTGCGATGGCGCAGGAGGCGCACGAGACGATCAAGGAGCTGATCGACGTCCCGATGCTCTACGGCGGCTCCGTGAAACCCGAGAATGCCGCAGAGCTCCTGGCGCAAGCGGCGATCGACGGTGCGCTCGTCGGCGGCGCGTCACTCGACCTCGACTCGTTCACTGCCATATGCCGCGCGGCTTCGACCTAGTCGCCCTCGTCATCCTCGACGGCTTCGGCTGCGCGCCTCCCGGCCCGGGAAACGCCGTCGACCTGGCGGAGACGCCGGTGTTCGACCGGCTGTGGCGCGAGTTCCCACACACAAGGATCGACGCGTCGGGTGCGGCCGCGGGCCTGCCGGACGGCCAGATGGGAAACAGCGAGGTCGGGCATTTGACGATCGGCTCCGGAAGGCGGCTCTACCAGGACCTGGTGCGCGTGAACCAGGCAGTCGCGGATGGCTCGTTCTTCGAGAACGAGGTGCTGCGCGCCGCGTTCGAGCGGGGCCGGCGTGTCCACCTGCTCGGGCTCGTGTCGCACGGAGGCGTCCATTCGCACATCGACCACCTGCAGGCGCTCCTGCGCTTCGCCCCCGAGAAGACGTGGATCCACGCCTTCACCGACGGTCGAGATGTGTCTCCAACCTCTGCCGTCCGCGACCTGGCGCTCCTGCCGCAGGATCGCATCGCGACCGTCACGGGCCGGTACTACGCGATGGACCGCGACGGGCGCTGGGAGCGGACGCAGCGCGCATACGACGCGATCGTGGGCCGTGTCGGCGCCGGCGCGGCGGATCCGGTCGCGGCCGTGCAGGCGAGCTACGACGCCGGGGTCACCGACGAGTTCATCGAGCCGATCGTCGTCGCGGGAGCACCGGCCCTCGAGCAGGGCGACACCGCGATCTTCTTCAACTTCCGTCCCGACCGCGGGCGCCAGCTGACCAGGCTGCTGCTCGACAACGGGTTCGACACCACGACCATGACGCGCTACGCCTCGGATCTCGCTACGCCGGTCGCCTTCACCGAGCAGGACGTGCCCTGGACGCTCGCCGAGACGCTCGCGGACAACGGCCGGAAGCAGTTGCACGTCGCCGAGACCGAGAAATACGCCCACGTCACCTACTTCTTCAACGGCGGACGGGAGGACGTCTGGCCGGGCGAGGACCGGCTTCTCGTCCCGAGCCCGCGCGATGTGCCGAGCTACGACTTCAAGCCGGAGATGTCGGCAGAAGAGGTCGCCGACCGCGTCGTCGAAGAGATCGGTGACGGCTACGCGTTCTGCGTCGTCAACTTTGCGAACCCGGACATGGTCGGCCACACCGGCTCGATTCCCGCCGTGATCCGCGCCTGCGAGACC
The DNA here is from genome assembly GCA_963785875.1 of uncultured Thermoleophilia bacterium. Lineage (GTDB taxonomy): Bacteria > Actinomycetota > Thermoleophilia > Gaiellales > Gaiellaceae > PALSA-600. The sequence continues at coordinate 127,793 of CAWAWV010000001.1, forward strand.
GCCGACCGGTGTCTCGGGCGGGTCGCCGATCGTGTCGGCGAGCTCGGCGGAGTCTCGCTCATCACCGCCGACCACGGGAACGCCGAGAAAATGCTCGAGGACGACGGCGTCAGCCCGCACACCGCGCACACCACGAACCAGGTGCCGCTCGTCCTCACCGACCGGGAAGCCCAGCTGCGCGACGGCGGCGAGCTCGCCGATCTCGCGCCGAGTGTGCTCGACTTGTTGGGAATCCGTCAACCAGGGGAAATGACGGGCCGCTCGCTCGTAAATCGTCGGTAAGGGGGAGGAATCCCGCCGAAAGCGGGGATATACTCCGGCACCTTGTCGCTCCCTCAGCCCGACCTGGCGATCCTTCGGAAAGCCCAGCGCGGAGATGAGCGCGCGTTCGCGATCATCGTGCGGACGTACGAGACGCCGGTCTACAACTATGTGCTCCGGTTGACGAACGGTGACCGGGCGCTCGCGGAGGACTTGACGCAGGAGGTGTTCCTCCGTGTCTTCCAGGGGCTGCCGAAGTTCTCGCTCCGCTGCAAGTTCACGACGTGGCTTTTCCAGGTGACCAAGAACCGTGTGCTCGACGAGCTGCGAGCACGCGAGCGCAGGCCGTCGACGCCGGTCAACCTCGACGACGCGCCGCAGCTCGAGGTCGTCGACCAGCCGGTCGAGCGGATCGAGGAGATCGACGCGCTGTGGCGCTCGATCGAGCAGCTTCCGGTCGACCTGAAGATGGCGCTGCTGCTCCGCGACGTCGTCGGCCTCTCGTACAACGAGATCGCCGACTCGCTCGAGATCACGCTCGCCACCGTGAAGTGGCGGATCTTCAAGGCCCGCGAGGACGTCCAGGTCGCGCTCGCCCGCCAGGGCATCACGTTCGGTGCGGATGTCCTCGCCGACGCAGACGTCGTCTAGTCCGTATACCGGTGCAGCCAGGCTTCGAGGTTGCGCGCCTCCTGGGCCGGCGTCGTGGCGTGCGGAACCGGCGTCACATCCGCGGGCTTCGCGTCGCGGTGGAGTGCGAAGACGATTGTCGCTGCGACCGCTGCGGCCAGGGCGACCGCCGCGAGCCACGGCAAGGTGTCAGCAGACACCTTTAGGTGTCTGACACCTCTTGGCAACACGGTCTCGAGCGCCGCGGCGACTTCCGCGGCCGTCGGCCGGTCACGCGGGTCCAGGCGGAGGCACCAGGCGACGAGCGCCCGGTCGGGGTCGTCGAGCAGCTCCTGGAGGACCACACCGAGCGAGTAGACGTCTGCCGCCGGGCCAACCTGGCGGCCCTCCGCCTGCTCGGGCGCGAGGTAGCGGAGGGTGCCGAGGACGGTGCCCGCCTGCGTGAGCATCGTCTCCTCCGCTGCGCGCGCGATGCCGAAGTCGGCGATCTTGACCTCGCCGGAGGAGCTGCGCAGCAGGTTCGCCGGCTTGAGGTCGCGATGCACCACCCCGTGGCGGTGCGCGTAGGCGAGCGCGTGCGCGACCTGCGCCGCCTCGCCGCGGCTCAACCGTGCGCCCTCGAGGGTTCCGGGGAGAAGCAGCTCCATGACGATGCACGGCCGGCCGTCGTGCTCGGTGACGTCGTAGGTGCGCACGAGGTGCGGGTGGTGGAGCCGCGCGGCGATGCGCGCCTCGCGGAGGAAGCGGGCGCGGAACTCCGGGTTGTCGGCGAGATGCTCCGCGAGCACCTTCAGTGCAACCGGACGCTCGAGACCCTCGTGATAACCGGCGTACACGACCGCCATCCCGCCGCGACCGAGCTCACCGTCGACGCGATACACGCTCACTTGTCGTGCTTCCGCCCGTGGTGGCCGTGGTCGTGAGGCCGCTTGTCGCCGCGCGCACGGGCGGGAGGCGTGACAGGCGCGGTCGTCACCGCCGGCAGGCACAGCGGCTGCTCGGCTCCGAGTGCGCCGACGGCGCTCATCAGTGGCTCCTGTAGCTCGCCCGGCACCTTGCCCGCGTTGACGAGCGCGATCGCGTGATCGCGGAGGCGCGGGATGTCGCGCGCCTGGGCGCACGCGCCCTCGCTCGCGATGCGGTGCGCGAGGGAGATCAGCGCCGCGCCGTCGACGTGCTCGAGCTTCGGGCCGCTGTTCGAGCCGCAGCCGGTGACGAGCGCGCTACAGACCGTGAGCGAGACGGCCAGCGAGCGTCTCGGGCAAGCCGGCATCGCGCATCTCCTTCTGCGTCTGGTCGATCGGGTAGGGCACGCGGCGGAAGCTTGCCCTGCCGGCGCCGAGGTCGACGAGCAGCCACGCCGCGCGCGGGTCGCCGTCGCGCGGCTGCCCGTCGAACCCGGGTTGACGAGGTGGCGGCGGCCCTCGAGCGCCACGGCCACGCCGCCGGGAGCGAGCCCGCCTTCGATTCGGCGGCCGTCCCACGAAAGTGCCAGTGCGACATGGGTGTGGCCGACGAGCACGAGCGGTGCCGTCGTCGCCTCGAGGGCCAGCAGCGCCACATCCTCACTCAGCACGTACTCCCACACCGGGTCGCGCGGGCTCGCGTGATAGAGCTCGGCCTCCTCGCGCCGGGCGAGCGGGGAAAGCGACCCGAGCCAGGTCCTTTGCTCGGAGCCAAGGGCGCCGGAGGTCCAGCGCGCCGCCGCTGCGGCGTCCCCGCTGAACTCGGCGACGTCGAGAACACCGAGCGCCGCGAGGTCGTGGTTGCCGCAGAGGGAGATCGTGGCGCGGTCGCGAATGAGGTCGCAACACTCGTTTGGCTTCGGCCCGTAACCGACGATGTCGCCGAGACACCAGAGCTCGTCGACCGTTTCACGGTCGACGTCGGTAAGCACCGCTTCCAGTGCGTGAAGATTGGCATGGATGTCAGAGATGACCGCGATGCGCATGGCGAGGGCCGCCACGCTAGCTGCGGCAGCCGCCGCCTGGTGCGTGGGAGCGTGGCTGCTGTCGAGGACGAGCGTTCCGTCGCTGCACCTGGCCGGGCTCGACGAGCGACGCTTCTTCTCCGCGCACGAGCTCGCGCGAGCGCGTAGCTACAACCGCGGCGAGCAAGGACTCTTCGTCGTCAGCATCGTCGTCGAGCTCGTGGCGCTCGCGATCCTCGTACGGCTTCTGCCGCGACGTGTCCGCTCGATGGGCCTCGGGCGGATCGGCAGCGCGATCGTCGCCGGGATGGTGCTGCTCGTCACGCTCTGGTTCGTCGGCCTGCCGTTCAGTCTCGCCGGCCTGTGGTGGCAACATCACTGGGGCCTCGGTCCCTTCGACGTTCTCGCGTGGCTTGCCGCGCAGTGGTCCACCCTCGGGCCCGAAGCGGTCTTCGCGATGGCGACGATCGTCCTGCTCGTGGGGCTCGCCGGCCGTTTTCGCCGCTGGTGGCTCGTCGCTTCACCCATCGTGGTCGTGTTCGCGGCCTTCTTCGCGTTCGTCTCCGGCTGGATCCTTTCGGCCGGCTCGCACTCCCTTGGCGATCCACGCCTCGCGGCGGATGTCGTCCGCCTCGAACGGATCGAGCAGGTGCAGGGGACGCCCGTCCGCGTTCAGAACGTATCGTCGTGGACCGACCAGGCGAACGCGTTCACCGTCGGGTTCGGGCCGTCGACACACGTCGTCCTGTGGGACACGATCCTCGACGAGCGCTTCTCGCGAGACGAGCAGGACGTCGTCATCGCGCATGAGCTCGGCCACGTGCGCAGCGGGCACATTCCGAAGGCGATCGGCTGGACAGCGCTCATCGTGCTGCCGACACTGTGGCTGCTCGCGCTGGCGACGCGCCGTCGCGGCGGGGTCGGCGACCCTGCGAACCTGCCGTACGCAATCCTCGTGCTGACCGTCCTCGCGCTCCTCACCGCGCCGCTGCAGAACGCCGTTTCCCGGCGTTACGAAGCGGAGGCCGACTGGCGTGCGCTGAACGCCACGCGCGACCCAGGCGCCGACACGCGCCTGTTCCAGCAGTTCGGAAAGACGAGTCTCGAGGAACCGAACCCGCCGCTCCTCGACTACCTCTGGCTCGAGAACCATCCGACGCTCGCACAGCGGATCGCGATGGCGCGGGCCTGGAAGGCGCGGGCTGCGGGCTAGCCGTGGCCTTCCGCCTCGGGAAGATCCTGGATCCCCTTGACGGTCGTGTACTTCGAGTAGGCGTCCTGCATCGCCGCGAGCAGCTCCTTCATGAACTGCTGCGACATGTTGACGCGAGTGACGACCACGCCCGGCACGTCGCCGTCCTCGACCTCGTGGTCGATGCGCGCGAACGTGAGCGTGAACTCGTAGTCCGAGAACGTGATGTTGGCGAAGTTCGCGTAGACGCCCGCGAGGAGAGCGGGATCCATGTGGATGTTGAGCTGGCGCTCGGTGGGGTCGTCGTCCATCCCTCCTGACGATACCCTCGCTAGGTTTCTCCCGTGCCAGCTCCAGCGGTAGAGCGCCTCCAGGCGCGCCTCTCGAAGACGATCGGCGTCGAGGTCCCGCTCGAGCGGCCGAAGGACGCCTCACACGGGGATTTTGCGACGAACGTTGCGTTGCGCACGGCGAAGGACGTGGGACGCCCGCCACGCGAGCTCGCGAACGAGCTCGCCGCCCGCATCGCGGCCGCGGACGGGATCGAGTCGGCGGAGGTCGCCGGGCCCGGGTTCATCAACCTGCGCCTCGCCGACGGGTTCTTTCTCGAGGCGCTCGGCGAGGTCGGGGACGGCTACGGCGGCGGCTGGTCGGTGAAACCGCAGCGAATCCAGGTCGAGATGGTGTCGGCGAACCCGACGGGGCCAATCGTCGTGTCGGCGGCGCGAAACGGGGCCTACGGGGACTGCGTCGCGCGGCTCCTCGCCTTCGGCGGTCACACGGTCGAACGCGAGTACTACTACAACGACGCCGGCGCGCAGATGGAGCGATTCCGGGCGTCCATCGACGCGCTTCGCCGCGGCGAGCCGGTGCCGGAGGACGGCTACCACGGCGACTACGTGAAGGAGCTCGCCGAGTCGCCCGGCGACCCGGTGCCGAAGATGCTCGCGTCGATCGAGCAGACCATGGAGCGCTTCCGCATCCAGTTCGACAGCTGGTCGCTCCAGAGCGAGCTCGAGAAGCGCTTGCCCGAGTTGCTCCCGCGGCTCGACACCTACGAGCAGGGTGGGGCGCTCTGGGCGCGCTCGTCCGCGCACGGCGACGAGCAGGACTGGGTGCTCGTCCGCTCAGCCGACAAGGGAGGCACGCCGACCTACCGCGCCGCCGACGTCGCGTATCTCGCCGACAAGCTCGACCGGGGGTTCGATCGCGCGATCTATGTCCTCGGCGCGGACCACCACGCGACGGCGAAGTGGTACGGCGCGATCGCCCGGATGCTCGGTTACGACCCCGACCGCGTCGAGGTGCTGCTGTACCAGTTCGTACATCTGACGTCCGGAGGCGAGGCGTCGAAGGCATCGAAGCGGGCCGGCAACGTCGTGTTCGTGGACGAGTTGATGGACGAGGTCGGTGTCGACGCGGCGCGGTGGTATCTCGTGAACCGCGGCCCCGACCAGACAATCGAGTTCGACGTCGACCTGGCCGCGGAGCGATCAGCCAAGAACCCGATGTACTACGTCCAATACGCCCATGCCCGCATCGCCGCGATCCTGCGGAATGCCGGCGCTGCCGGCGAGTTTGTGTCGAGTCGGCACAAGCTCGCGGCCGAAGAGCGGGAACTGATCAAGCGGCTGACCGACTTCCCCGTGACGGTGCGTGAGGCGGCGGAGCGGCGGGGGCCGCAGCTGATCCCCGCGTACGCGATCCGCCTCGCCGACGACTTCCATCGCTTCTACCACGAGTGTCGTGTGCTCGGCTCGCCCGAGGAGGCGTTCCGGCTCGGCCTCTGCCGCGCGACGCAGCACGTGATCGCTCGCTGCCTCGACCTCGTTGGGGTCGAGGCACCCGAGCGGATGTGAGCGGGCGTCAGACACCCGTGGTGTCTGACACCTTTTCGCCACCCGCGTAGATCCGCCGCACGATCTCCTCGATGTCCGGCTCCGTGATCTGCAGGTCGACGAGGCGAGCCGACTGCGCGACGCGGGCCGTGAGCTCGGCGGCCGAGCCGCGGAAGCGAAGCCACTGGCGTGGACCGTCGACCTTCTCGACCACGGCGCCCTCGATCTCGAGCGGCGGCGCGGGTTGCTCCAGGTCGACGATCAGCATCCGTTCGCCCCCGTAATGCGCCTTGAGGTCCGCGATGGCGCCGTCCCAGATCAACGAGCCGTGGTCGATCACCAGCAGCCGTTCGCACAGCCGCTCGATGTCGCCGAGGTCGTGCGTCGTCAGCATGACCGTGACGCCGTCCTCGTGGTTGATCTCGATGAGGAAGTCGCGGACACGCTGCTTCGCGACGACGTCGAGGCCGATCGTCGGCTCGTCGAGGAAGAGCAGCTCGGGGCCGTGCAGCATCGCGGCGGCCAGCTCCCCGCGGATGCGCTGGCCGAGCGAGAGTTGACGGACCGGCGTCGCGAGGAACGGATCGAGATCGAGCACGCCGCGAAGCCGCTCGAGGCGTTCACGGTGACGGTCGGCCGGGACGCGGTAGATGTGGCGCAGCAGGTCGAACGAATCGCGGAGCGGCAGGTCCCACCACAGCTGGATGCGCTGCCCGAACATGGCGCCGATCCGGCGGGCAAGCTCGATGCGCTGTCGGGACGGCTCGAGCCCGGCGACCCGCACGTGGCCGCTCGTCGGGACGAGAATCCCCGTCAGCATCTTGATCGTGGTCGACTTGCCGGCGCCGTTCGGCCCGAGATACCCGAGCAGCTCGCCGCGCTCGACCCGGAACGAGATGTCGTTCACCGCTTGGACGACGACGCGCTCGCGGCGGAAGCGGCCGCGACGGACGACGAACCGCTTCGTGAGGCCCGCGGCCTCGATCATCCGCCGGCGCTCCGGTAGTGACGCACGGCAAAGCGCCAGACGAGGCCGGCGGTGAGCGCAGCGACCACGGCGACGGCCGGCGAGGCGAAGTCCAGGAATCGGGGCAGCCCCAGCGGGTCACCCTTCCCGAGCACGAAGAGCGCCGGGAAATAGCAGACGAAGGCAAGTGGGATTGCGTAGCCGAGCAGCCGCCGCAGCCACCGACCGTAGACCTCGAACGGGTACTGCGCCATCGCGGTGCCGCCATAGGTGAAGGCGTTCGTGAACTCGCCGCCGTCAGTCGTCCAGAACGCGATGCACGCGCCGACGACCCACACGGACGCGAAGATGACGACGGCGCTCGGCAGCGAGACGAGCAGCACGACGACGCGCCAGACCGTCCAGTGGATCGAGAGCCCGCCGAGGGCGTAGGCGAGCACGACCGCGCCCTGCAGGGCCTTCGCGACGCGGCGGGCCGCGAAGTCCGAAGCAACGATCTGGAACAGCGTGCCGCGCGGGCGGACGAGGACGATGTCGAACGAGCCGTCGCGGATCTTCTGCGGGAACTGGTCGAGGTGTCCGATCAGCAGGTCGGTGAACGCGAACGTGATCGATGAGAGTGCATAGAGGAACGCGACCTCGTGCACGTTCCAGGTCTCGAGCCGGGCGACGTTGCGAAAGATCGTCAGGACGACAAGGAAGTCGATGAACGAGATCGCGAACGAACCGACGACGTCGAGGGCGAACGACGTGCGGTACTGAAGCTGTGAGCGCACCTGCGCGCCGACGAGCCGACGCCAGACGAGGATCGGCTCAACCACCCTGCACCACCAGCTTCCGCGTCGCGCGCGCCAGCACGATCTTGCCCAAACCGAGGAGCGCCACTCCCCAGGCGAGCTGCAGCGCGAGCACGCCGAAGAGGTCGAGCCCCGACCGCTTCCCGAGCCACACATCGATCGGTGTCTGGATGACCGACGCGAACGGCAGTGCGTAACAGATCTCGCGGAGCAGCTCCGGGAAGTAGCGGATCGGGATCGCCATGCCGGAGAAGAAGATGACGATCGTCGTCGAGACCGTGACGACACCGCGAAAGTCGAGCAGCCAGAACGCGACCGAGTTGTAGATGAAGCGGAACCCGAAGCTGACGACGACGGCGAGCGCGAGGCTGACGCTGAATGCGACGGCGTCGAGCGGCGACGGCCAGTGCAGGTCGAACACGAGTGCACCGACGAGGAACGGCGGGAGGCCTCGGAACAGGAGATGGTACGGCGCCCGCCCGAGGTCGTAGGCGAGCCAGTAGCGCTGAGGATCGAGCGGGCGCAGGAGGTCGGTGGCGATCGAGCCGTCGCGGATCCGCAACGCGAGCTCCCACCAGCTGAAGATGTAGACCGTCATGATCATCGCCTGGGCGAGCCAGACGTACGTGACCGCGTCGGCCGAGTCGAACCCGCCGATCGAGGCGCGGTGGCGGTAGACGGCGAGCAGGATGTAGGCCTGCAGGAATCCGAAGACGGTGTTCGTGAACACCCCGGCCGCGGTGGCCCACGGATAGGCGGCGTAGCGGCGCCAGCCGCGCTTTGCAATCTCCCAGTCGAGCCGCACTCGGTTCACTCTAGGATCCGAGGCCGATGAGCAGTGTCCGTCCCGACCGGAACCTCGCCCTGGAGCTCGTGCGCGTCACCGAGGCGGCGGCAATGGGCGCCGGCCGCTGGATCGGCCGCGGCGACAAGATCGCCGCGGACCAGGCCGCGGTCGACGCCATGCGGGCGATGCTCGACACCGTCGCCATGGCCGGCGTGGTGGTGATCGGCGAGGGGGAGAAGGACGAGGCCCCGATGCTCTATAACGGCGAGGCGGTCGGTGAGGGCGGCGGCCCCGACGTCGATGTGGCGGTCGATCCGCTCGAAGGAACCCGCCTGACCGCGCTCGGGCAGCCGAACGCGATTGCGGTGATCGCGGCCGCGGAGCGCGGCTCGTTGTTCTTTCCCGGCGCTGCCGTCTACATGGACAAGATCGCGGTCGGTGCGGACGCGATCGACGCGATCGACATCACCGCATCCCCCGCGGAGAACGTCGCAGCTGTCGCGAAGGCAAAGGGCCGGCGCGTGAACGACATCCGCGTGACGGTGCTCGAGCGCGAACGCCACGACGAGCTGATCGGCGAGTTGCGCGAGGCCGGCGCGCGCGTGAACCTCATTCGCGACGGCGACGTCGCTCCCGCAATCGCGGCGGCGCGGCCTGAGACGGGTGTCGACATGCTGTACGGCGTCGGGGGCACGCCAGAGGGCGTGATCTCGGCGTGCGCGCTCAAGTGCGTCGGCGGTGGCATCCAGGCGAGGCTCTGGCCGCGGTCCAACGACGAGCGGCAGGCGCTCGCCGACGCCGGCTACGACGTCGACCGCGTTCTCACGACCGACGATCTCGTGCGGAGCGACAATGTGTTCGTTGCCGCGACGGGAGTAACGACAGGCGCCCTCCTTCGCGGTGTCCGCTACGTACGGGACGGGGCGATAACGGATTCGATCGTGATGCGCTCGCGCTCCGGCACCGTCCGCCGGATCGAGGCGCGCCACCAACTGAGCAAGCTGACACAGTTCACGGGAAGGGAGTACTGATGGGGATCGACCACGAAAGTCTGCGCACCACTGCGCGTGCGATCGTCGCCGACGGCCGCGGCATCCTCGCCGCCGACGAGAGCGGGGGCACGATCAAGAAGCGCTTCGACTCGATCGGCGTCGAGTCGACCGAAGAGAATCGCCGCGCCTACCGCGACCTGCTCTTCACGACCCGCGGTGTCGAGGAGTTCGTGAGTGGCGTGATCCTCTTCGACGAGACGATTCGCCAGCGGAGCGCGGATGGCACGCCCTTTCCCGAGCTGCTCGAGTCGAAGGGAGTGATCCCCGGGATCAAGGTGGACCTCGGCGCGAAGCCGCTGCCTCTCGCGAAAGGTGAGACGATCACGGAAGGCCTCGACGGGCTCCGGGAACGGCTCGAGGAGTATCGCGGCCTCGGCGCTCGGTTCGCGAAATGGCGGGCGACGTATTCGATCGGTGCCGGAACGCCAAGCGACTACTGCATTTGGACGAACGCCCACGCGCTCGCACGGTACGCCGCCTTGTGCCAGGAGGCCGGGATCGTGCCGATCGTCGAGCCCGAAGTGCTGATGGACGGCGACCACACGATCGAACAGGCCCGCCGCGTGACCGGCCGCGTCCTGCAGGCGGTCTACACCGAGCTGCACGATCAGCGCGTCGACTTCCCCGGCTCGCTCCTGAAGCCGAACATGGTCCTCTCCGGGTACAACGCCTCGTCCCGGGCGACCATCGACGACGTGGCCCGGGAGACGGTGGACGTTCTCTTGAACCATGTTCCGGCTGCGGTGCCCGGGGTCGTGTTCCTCTCGGGCGGACAGTCGGACGAAGATGCGACCGCGCACCTGAACGCGATGAACAGGCTGGGGCCACATCCGTGGAGGCTCTCCTTTTCGTACGGCAGGGCGTTGCAGGCGCCTGCGCTCAAGGCCTGGGGCGGAAAGCCCGACGGCGTCGCGGCGGCCCAACGCGCGTACTACCACCGCGCGGCGATGAACGCCGCCGCGTGCACCGCGACGTACACACCCGAACGCGAGCACGAATTGTCGGCAGCCTAGGCGCGCTTGAGCTTGAAATCGGTGGTCCGATGTAGCAACGATTCGCCCGGCGGCGGTCGCCTGACAATCGGCCGGTCGCGGCGGCTTGTGCCGTCCGCCTCGGGCGGTGCGATCTCGCTCGGGCCGGACGACCGGTAGCGCGGGCTAGAATCGCCGCACGCGGGCGTAGCTCAGTTGGTAGAGCATCAGCTTCCCAAGCTGAGGGTCGTGGGTTCGAGCCCCATCGCCCGCTTCACTGCCGCTTTCGGAACGACAGCGGTAACTCTCGAGGGCCGCGCCGCCGCGAGACGGTTCCACCAGGACCTTCGTCCGGCTTCCCGAGTACGGACGTCAGGACCCGGTAAAACGGGGTTGACTTCGTAGCCTGCGGGACGCACGATCGGGGGCAGGCGGAGGCTGGGAGAGCCGGCGCCGGTTGTCGATTTGGGGAGAGGTTGTATGGTCGTACAGAGCATTGCGCTCCCGAACGTGGCGGGGCGCTCAAGCGAGCAAGAGATTTCTGTCGTGCCGGCCGAGTCCGGGCCGGCGAGCGCCGTTCACGGTGCCCACGGCCGCTCTCTTGATGGGCCGGCCCTGGTGTTCGTGCTCGTCTCGACTCAGGCGGCATGGCTCGCGCTGCTCGGCTACGGCGTCTTTCGCGTGCTGGGGTAGCAGCGGGGCAGCCGCTTAGAGCCCCTAACGCATTGAGCACGGGTCGCCGGAACGCGCTGGGCACGCACGCTGACGGCGTCCTCGGTTGCGCCGATAGCTCTACTATCGGCACTCCCTGCGTCCTTGCAGCGCACGCACCCATCACCCGGCAACGGCGTGGCATTACTTAGGCCGCGGCGTCCAGGTCGAGCCGCACGTCGTTCCCCTTCGCACGCTGTCCTTCTTCCCACGCGCGCAACCTGAGGTAGAGCGCCAGCCGCATCGCATCCTCGCGGTACGATCCGAGCAGGCTCACGCGCACCTCGCGCGTGCCGACGGGTTCGACCGCGATGTCGGAGGCCTCCCTGAGATACGCGACGAGGAGCTGCGTCGCAGCGCTGCTGTTGGTCCGGACGACTGTCATGGCCGCAGGCCAGCGAACAGTGCTGGCTGAGCTGACAGTGCGCGAGACGAGTCTCACGGGCAATCGCCCGTTTGGATGAGGCGCGCGCGGTTTTACGCTGCCCGAACGTTCGCCGCCGGAGACACCCATCCGGCGAGCGCGACCGCGACGAGCATTCCGGTCACGACGTCAGTCGGCGTGTGTGCGCCGGTCGCGACGAGGGCGAACGGCACCGTCGCCGCCCACAGGTACGCGGCACGCCCCGAACGCCATGCGGCGGCGAGGGCGCCCGCGACGATGAGCGCGCGGATCGTGTGGCCGCTCGGCAGCGAGGTGTCGAACGCGCTGACGTGCACGTGATTGTGGTAGAGGGCCGGCTTGTGGAGCGTGAGCTTCCCTGCGAGCTCGACCGCGTTGCCTGCGCACCACAACGCGCACCACACGATCCCGTCCGCGCGTGCCAATCGTGAGGCGGCGACGAGCACCAGCCCGAGCGACGGGGCGAGCGCCGCGGGGTACGTCCAGAGCTCGAGCGCAGCGTTGACAGCGGGAGACTCGAGGCGCGGGAGTGTGAGCGAGCCAAGCGTGACGAACGGGTGGTGCCGCACCTCGAGCCACGGCATGAGGTGCGCGACCGCGAGCTTGTCGACGGTCACGAGCGCGCCGGTCGCGACGAGTGTCGCCGTCAGCGCCGCGGACAGGCCGCCTGCGATCGCGAGGCGAGGACGGCGTGGCGCAAGGCGCGTCACGCGAAGTGAGGGCGAAGCCGCTCGGCAGTGCGCAGGAGATGCTCAGGCAGGACTTTCACGTCGCCGAGCACCGGCATGAAACTCGTGTCGCCGTTCCAGCGCGGCACGACGTGCTGGTGGACGTGCCCCTCGATCCCGGCCCCTGCGACGCGGCCGATGTTCCAGCCGAGGTTGAACCCGTGCGGCTCGTACTCGGCACGAAGTGCCTCGATGCCGAGCGCCGCGAGGGAATGCACCTCCGCTGCCTCATCGAGGCTCAGCGCGCCGAAGTCTGCCAAGTGGCGAACCGGGGCGACCAGCAGGTGGCCCGACGAGTACGGGAACTTGTTCAGCATCACGAGCGCGTACGCACCGCGGTGGACGAGCAACTCCTGCTCTGGCTCGCAGAAAATGCAGCGGTCGAGCTCGTCGGCGTGTTGCACGTACTCGAGGCGCCATGGTGCCCACAGCGGCTTCGGCATCGCGGCAGCCTAGTCGGTTCAGAAACGACGGAGGGGGAGCCGCTGCGGCGACGGCTCCCCCTCCGCGATCTTCGTCCGACGACCAGGAAGGCGAGTTCCCTATAGCTCGCACCCCGACCGTGCGCCATGGCTTGTTCCCGCCGCGCAGAGGACCTAACTCACTCGAACGAGTGATCTTTCGGCCCCTCACTGCGAACCACCTGAGCCCGACGGTCCGCGGGTGAATCGCACCGCCGGGCGCGGATACGCCCTCGCCGTCGTTCCACGCGGTTACTACTGGTTCTCCATCAGCGTGGGTCACTCCGGCCGAAAGCAAGCTACGCTACGACTAGGAGTCGACGTGAGGCGTTTGCGTGGCCTTTCTGGGCCGGGCGTTGCAGGTTTATCTCACGCCTCCGCAAAGCGGGTTCTTGCCGCGGATCGAGGTTCACGATGAGCGCGCGGATCGAGCAGTCTTTCGAGCTGACGATTTCTGGCCAGCCCCTGCACGGGTTTGCACCCGTTGCCGAGCGGCAGTATCCCTCGGCCTTGGTTGGCCCAGCGACCCGCTGGGGACATTCGCAGCCTGCCGCATCCGGACTGACGAAACTTGTTCACCTCCGGCCGCGAACCGGCACGGCGGAACTCTTCGACGCCTCGTCTCACTGCGCTCGTCGTTGGACCGTCGCTGCATGAACCTCGGCGACGACCTGCAGCGGGACACTGGCGGATTGGCACGGCTCGCGACCACTCCGCGCGGGGCATCCGGCGGCTTGAGCGGGCACATGCGCGGCGCCATGCTTTGGTTCAATCCGGCGAAGGAGCACGGCTTCGTCCGCACCGAGGACGGCGAGCGCCTGCTCGTAGAAGTTGGCGGTTTCGCACCAGGCCACGAGCTGGGTGATAGATGCGCCGGCACCGTGGTCGAATTCGAGCGGCAGGCGGCCGAGGTAGAAGGTGGCTACGTGGCAACGGCCGTCAAGGTTGTCGACGACACGTCGGGCCGTCGAGCTCGGTCGCACCGAGGGTCACTCAGATTCTCCCCACGGCGCTGACGACGCGGTCAGCCGATCGGGCAGACCGGCGTCCTCAGAGCCAGCGCTTGTAACGGAAGAACGTAAGCAGGCCGGCGAGCGAGACGACCATGCCGGCGAAGATCACCCAGAACGCCCACACGGTCTCGTAGCCCGGGAAGTGCACGTTCATCCCGAAGAAGCCGGTGATCAGCGTCAGCGGCAGCAGCACGACGGAGAAGACGGTCAGGATCCGCAGGACATCGTTCTGACGGTGGCCGATCACCGACTCATTCGTGTCCTCGAGCGCCTCGACCACCTCCTTGTAGTTGTCGAGGATGTCCCAGATGCGCTCGGCAGCGTCGACGACGTCGTCGAAGTAGAGCTCGAGCTCCTCGGGTAGGAACCGCTCGACGTGGCGCTCGAGGAGCCGCAGCGTCGAGCGCTCCGGCTTGATGATCTTCCGGTAGCTGATGATCTCCTGTTTGACGTTCGAGATATCGCGAACGACCTCCTCGGAGCGGCCTTCGAAGACGTCGTCCTCGAGCGAGTCGAGCTTGTGGCCGATCTTGTCGAGGATCGGGAAGCAGTAGTCGAACAGGTCGTCGAGCACCTCGTAGAGGAGCCGGCCGGAGCCCTTCGAGAAGAGCGCCTCGCGGAACTGCTCGTCGTCGCTGCAGCGCTCGAACAGCCGCGTCACGGGCAGCAGCTCGACCGCCGGCAGTGTGACGAGGTAGTCCGGGCCGACGAAGACGTCGAGCTCGGCGGCGTTCAGTCGCTGGATCGCGCGGTCGTAGACGGGGAAGTGGAGGACGCCGAACAGGTAGCCCTCGTCCGCGTAGTCGTCGACCTTGGGCCGCTGTCGCTTCGACATCACGTCCTCGACATCGAGCGGATGCCAGCCGAAGTGCTCGGCGAGCTCCTGCGCCCACTCGAGCGACGGGCTGTCGAGGTGAATCCAGGTCAGGCCGGCGGCGGTGAGCTCAGCGGGCCGGGCAGGCGGAGCCGCCACGGCGACAGCCGTGTCCCGTGTGCGCGCACGCCGGATGCGAGGCAGGCTCGGCATCGGTACTGAGCGGGTCCTCAACCACGGGAATCATTGGCATGTTCTCCATTCTACTGCCGTTTCCCGCTCAATCCGCGCACGGGTATCGTCGGTTGGGTGGAGCCACGCTGGTGGACGATGCGCCCCGCGCGGAGCCTGAAGCCGGCGAGCTACGTCTGCCCGTTCTGCGACGGGATGCTGCACGCCACCAGCGAGCACGCACTCGTCGCGCCGGAGGGCGACGTGTCGAAGCGGCGACACGCGCACCTGGAATGCGTGGTCGCCGAGCGCAAAGGTGGACGGCTCCCGACCGAGGACGAGTGGCGGCGCGGGCGTTAGGCGAAGTTCGCGATCGCGAGCGCCGCGAAGACCGGCGCCGCAACGGCGTAGAGCCCGACTGAGGTCCCGCGGCCGCCGACGCGCCATGCAACGGTGGCGGCGATCGCCGTGATGACGCAGGCGAACACGTCGACGATCCCCACGACGATCTGCAGCGCCCGCACGCCGGTGAAGAACACGCCGAGGGAGACGGCGGCGACGACTGCGAGCTGCACCGCCTCACGGCGCAATGTCTTCGGGTTCAGCGTGCTCTCGGGGCGAAAGGCCATCGCGGCGAGAGGCTACCCTTCCCCTCCATGGACTGGGGGTTGTTCCACGCCGTCAACGAGCTCGGACGCCATCGCGACGGTGTTCAGGACACGGCGCTCGCGTACAACTCGGTCGCGATCTTTGCGATCGTTGCGCTCGCCGGCTGCCTCTGGTTCTTCGCTCGTCCGGGCGGGGCGCTGAAGCCAAAGCTCGCCGCTGCCTCGGCGGCATTCTCGGTCGTGCTCGGACTGCTTCTGAATGTGGTCGCGGGCTCGCTGTGGCATCACGACCGGCCGTTCGTCGACCACCCGCGGAACACCGTCCTGCTCGTCCATCACGTGGCCGACAACTCGTTTCCATCGGATCACGCGACTGTCGCGTTCGCGGCCGCGTTCGCGGTGCTCGTGTTCTACCGGCGTGTCGGCGCGCTGCTCGTGCTCGCTGCGATCGGAGTCGCCGCCGCGCGCCTTCTCGTCGGCGTGCACTACCCGATCGACGTGGCAACGAGTGCTGTGATCGGGGCCGTCTCGGCGGCGGTCGTCACGATCGCCGCACGGCCGCACGTCGCGTGGGTGGTGCGGATGCTGAGCAAGGTGTCCGACCCCATGGTCTCTGCACTCCGGAACGTCGCCTCGCGCGAGTAATCTCGTCACCACTGCGACCCGGCCGTTCGCTTCTCGCCCGTTGGACCCTGGCGGAGGGCCGGCGGCGGCGTCCTGGCTCGGAGCTTCGTGGGCTCCGGAAAGAGTGCGCCCGGCAGGAATCGAACCTGCGACCTTTCGCTCCGGAGGCGAACGCTCTATCCCCTGAGCTACGGGCGCTGGGGATTGCCTAGTGTAGCCCCGTGGAGTTGCGCGCTCGGAAAGCGACCGTGCGGCTCGCGGAGACGTTCACGATCTCGCGCGGGTCGGAGGACGAAGCGCACGTGGTGCAGGTCGAGCTCCGTCAGGGTGACGTGACGGGTTTCGGCGAGGCGGCGCCGCTCGGGCACTACGACCAGTCGACGGATTCGGCGATCTCATGGCTCGAGCAGATCGACCCCGGCGACGACCCGTTCGCGCTCGACGAGCTGTTCGATCGCTTGCCGCCGGGCGAGGACGCAGCGCGCGCCGCGCTCGACCACGCGCTCCACGACCTGCAGGGCAAGCTCGTCGGGCAGCCGGTGTACAAGCTGCTCGGCCTGCGCCGCTCCGGGCCGCCGACGTCGTGGACGATCTGGCTCGGCGACCCCGACGACATGGCGCGCCGGACCGAGAAGATCCTCGGCCGCGGCTTCAAGCGGTTGAAGCTGAAGCTCGGCGGTGGCGACGGTCTCGACGCCGAGCGCGTCGACGCAGTGCGTTCGGTAACCGATCTGCCACTCCAGTGCGACGTCAACGAGGCCTGGTCACTCGACGAAGCGCTCGACTACCTGCCCCGGATGGCGATGCTGCAGTACTGCGAGCAGCCGCTGCCGGCCGGCGATCCCGGTGGGCCGGAGCTGAAGCGCCGCTCGCCGATCCCGATCTACGTGGATGAGGACTGCCATGGGCTCGTCGACGTCGCCGCCTGCGCAGAACGCGCGCACGGGATCAACATCAAGCTCGCGAAGGCAGGCGGGATCCGCGAGTCGGTGCGGATGGTGCACGCGGCGCGCGCGCTCGGGCTCGGGGTCATGCTCGGCTGCATGGTCGAGTCGGGCCTCGGCATCGCCCCGGGCGCGCACATCGCGAGCCTCATGGACCATGTCGACCTCGACGGGAACCTGCTCCTCGCAGATGACCCGTGGCCCGGTGTCGACTTCGTCGACGGCGTGCAGGTCCCCTCCGACCGGCCGGGCCTCGGCGTTGCGCCCGCGTAGCCTGCTCGTCCTCGCGGAGGGGCGCTCGGACGACCCGCATTTCGGCAAGACCGCACGTGGCGTCATCCGCTACGCGCCGCAGGACGTCGTCTGCGTGCTCGACTCGCAGAGCGATGCGATAGCGCACGAAGGCTTCCCGCTCGTTCGCACGGTCGCCGACGCGATGCAGTTCGAGCCGACGGTCGCACTGGTCGGCGTCGCGACGCAGGGCGGCCGCTTTCCGCCGGCGTGGCGTGCGCTGCTCGAGGACTGCATCCGCGCGGGGCTCGACGTGGAGAACGGCCTGCACGAGTTCCTCACCTCCGACGAGGAGTTGAGCGCCCTCGCGCGCGAGCACGGCGTCGAGCTCCGCGACCTCCGCAAGGCGCCGCCCGGCCTCAACGTCCCGACGGGCGAGAACCTCACACACGGCGCGACGTCGATCCTGATGGTCGGCTCCGACTGTGCAATCGGGAAGATGACGGTCGCGCTCGAGCTGGACCGCGAGGCGCAGGCGCGCGGGATCCGCAGCGAGTTCGTCCCGACCGGTCAGACCGGCATCGCGATCGCGGGCTGGGGGATCTCCGTCGACGCCGTCGTCGCCGACTTCATCGCCGGTGCCGCCGAGCAACTCGTGCTCGAGGGTGTCCGGCGCGGGGGCGAGGTCCTGTTCGTCGAAGGCCAGGGATCGCTGCTCCATCCCGCCTACTCGGGCGTCACGCTCGGGCTGATTCACGGCTCGGCGCCGCACGCGTACGTGCTCTGCCACAAAGCGGACGAGCGGTTCGTCGACGGCGACGAGCGCTACCCGATCCCGCCGCTCTCAGGAGCTCGTCGACCTGCACGAGCGGCTGAGCCTGCTCGCGCGGCCGGCCAAGGTGCACGCAGTCGCACTGAACACGCGCGACCTCGACGAGGAAAGCGCGCGACGAGCGATCGCCGACACCGAGCGGGAGACGGGCCTGCCGGCCACCGATCCGGTGCGGTTCGGGGCCGGCACGCTCGTCGACGCCCTCGGCTTGACAGACCGAACAGGTGTTCGCTAGCATGGCGAACACATGTTCGTTCGGATCTTCATCCTGGTCGCGGTAGCCGTGCTCGTCTGGAGTGCGACCGCGCACTCGTCCCAGGCACACGGCCGAAAGCAGGTGGTGACGGTCAAGCCCTACGACACGCTCTGGTCGATTGCGCAACGCCATTACGGCGGCGATCCACGCGCGGCGATCTGGCGGATCGAGAAGGCGAACCACCTGCCGGGGGCCGACGTCTCGGTCGGGCAGCGGCTCGTGCTTCCGTAGCGCCGGGCCGCGCAAGCGGCTGCGACAATGCGCGGTGGACCTCGACATCGTCTTCCTCGGCACGTCGGCGAGTGCGCCGACGGCCGGGCGCGCACCAACGGCACTGCTCGTCCGCCGCGGCGGCGACCGCCTGCTCTTCGACTGTGCCGAAGGCACGCAGCGGCAGCTCATGCGGTCGTCGCTCGGCCTGCCCGACCTCGAAGAGATCTTCCTCACGCATTACCACGCCGACCACACGCTCGGCCTACCCGGCCTTCTCAAGACGTTCGCGCTTCGCGGGCGCGAGGCGCCGCTCACCGTGCACGGCCCGCCCGGCTTGCGCGAGCTGTTCGGCGACCTTCGCCGCGTCTTCGGCAGGGTCCCCTACCCGCTGGAGACGATCGAGGTGCGGCCCGGGGAGGCGCTCGAGCGCGACGGCTACCGGATCCTCGTCTTCCCCGTGCACCACGGCGTCTCCGCAGTCGGCTATGCCGTCGACGAGCCCGACCGGCCGGGGGAATTCGACGCCGAAGCAGCAGATGCGCTCGGCATCCCGTTCGGGCCTGAGCGCGGTGCGCTTCAGCGCGGGGAGTCGGTGACCCTGCCGGACGGCAACGTCGTGACGCCCGACGCTGTGATCGGCACAGCTCGGCGCGGACGGCGGATCGTGATCACGGGCGATACAGCCCCCGTCGAGACGGTTCGAGTGCTGGCAGAGGGCGCTGACGTCCTGATCCACGAGGCGACGTTCTCCGAGGAGGAGCGCGACCGCGCCGAGGAGACCCTCCATTCGACCGCGCGGCAGGCGGCAGAGATTGCCGCCGCGGCCGGCGTCCAGCTCCTTGCCATCACGCACTTCTCCCCGCGCTACTTCGGGCCCGAGTTGCTCGAGGAAGCCCAGACGGTGTTTCCGGCGACGGTGGCGCCGCGCGACTACGACGTGATCGAGGTCCCGTTTGCCGAGCGCGGCGAGCCACGGCACGTGAGACGAGGGGCGCGCCCGCCGCGCGAGGGCAGCGTGCTAGATCTGCCAGCTCCCGCCGCGTAGCACCGGTACCTCGGTCCCATCCGGGCGGAGCCCGGTCACGGCGACCTCGTCGGAGCCGATCATGAAGTCGATGTGAATCGTGCTCGTGTTGATGCGCGCGCGATCCTCTTCGCTGACGGTGGTCGCGTAGGCGTTGCCGAGCGCGAGGTGGCTGGCGGCGTTCTCGTCGAGCAACGTGTTGAAGTAGGTGACACCCGACTTCCCGATCCGTCCCTCGCGGTCGACGAGCGCCAGTTCGCCGAGACGTGAGGCACCCTCGTCCTTGGCGCAGCGGGTCCGCAGCGCGTCGGCGCCGGACTCCGCTTCGATCTCGACTACGCGCCCGGCCTCGAAGCGGACACGCAAGCCGCGCACGAGCGTGCCGCTCACGTCGAGCGGCTTCGTCGCCGAAACGACGCCGTCGGCGCGGGCCGGATCGGGCGACGTGAAGACTTCCTCCGTCGGTAGGTTCGAGATGTGCTTGATGCCGTCGACCGTCGTCGAGCCTCCGCCGGCGAAGCGGGAGGTGGGGAGGAGACCGATCGTCAGGTCGGTGCCCGGGCCATCGAACCGCAGCGCGTCGAAGCGATGTTCGGTCAGCCGGCCGCCGACCTCTTGGAGCTGCCGCCCTCGCTCGCGCCACGCGGCTCCCGCGTCAGGCTCGTCGAGGCGCAGCAGGTAGACGAGCTCTTCATTCAGCTTCGCGAGCGCATCAGCGGGAGCAAGCTCGGGGTGCACGACTGTGGCCCACGTCTCCGTCGCCCACGGGACGACACACCAGTTCGTCGTCTTCGCGTTGATCACGTCGAAGTGCTCCCGGAGCGACGGAAGCTGATCGCGCCCGGCCAAGGCCGGATCGACGCCGTCCATGAGACCGGGCGGTGCGTTCGGCGAGATCGAGATGCGTGAACCGTGCGCCGCCCCCACCTCGAGAAGCCGCTTCGGATACCAGCGCGGCACGAACTCGAGTGTGTCCGGGTCCGCCTCCGCGGCCCTGATCCGCTTGACGTACGGATCGAAGTACCAGGGGTCGACGAACCGCGCACCCCGCGCGTAGCACCGAGCCGCGACCGCACGAACGAGCGGAGCGGAGGCGGGCGCTGCGATCACGAGTATCTGCTGACCGCGCTGGATGTTGGCGCCGACCTCGACGATCAGCTTCGCGTAGCGCTCGAGCAGCTTCCCGTCCACGATCTCGGAATGTAGATGATCGACCGACGTCCGGCCGGTCCGCGTATGCTGCGGCGGCACGTCCCCCTTTAACCCGGTCCAGCGAGGCCGGAAAGGAGTCGAATGTCTCACCCTGCCGCGAGCACTGCGCACCGGGTTCTGCTGGACGCCGAGCAAGTCGCGAGGACGCTCTCCCGGATCGCGCACGAGATCATCGAGCGAAACGACGATCTCGAATCGGTCGTGCTCGTCGGGATCCACACGCGCGGGGTGCCGATCGCCCAGCGGCTGCGTCGGCTCGTCGAAGAGCGCTCGGGCGTAACGCTCGAACTCGGCCAGCTCGACATCACGTTCCACCGCGACGACGTCCACGTCCGCTCCGCCAGCGCGCCGCGGCGGCCGCAGCCGCTCGTGCGCGACACGAAGCTCGAGTTCGAGCTCGAGGGGCGCACGGTGATCCTCGTCGACGACGTGCTCTACACCGGTCGGACGATCCGCGCCGCGATCGACGCGCTGATCGAGTACGGGCGCCCCGATCGGGTGCAACTCGCGGTCCTCGCCGATCGCGGCCACCGCGAGCTGCCGATCCGGCCCGACTACGTCGGCAAGAACCTGCCGACCTCGCGCGGCGACCGGATCCAGGTCGAGTTGAACGAGGTCGACGAGATCGACCGGGTCGTCCTGGTCGCGGAAGGAGGCAGCGATGAGTGAACTGCGCGTCGTCCCAGGCGACTCGTGCCTCCCCGGCGGGAGCGCCGCCATCTGCTCTCGGTCGCGGACCTGACTCGGGACGACGTCGAGCGGCTCCTCGCGACTGCTCGCTCGTTCGCGGTGTCGCAGGAGCGCGAAACGAAGAAGCTTCCGACCCTCAGGGGTCGCCTCGTGATCAACCTCTTCTATGAGTCCTCGACGCGGACCTCGTCCTCGTTCGAGCTGGCCGCGAAGCGCCTCTCCGCAGACACGCTGAACGTCAAGTCCGCCGGCTCGTCGGTGGACAAAGGGGAGTCGCTGAAGGACACGACGCTCACCCTCTCGGCCTACGACCCCGACGTGATCGTCGTCCGCCATCCCGAGGCGGGTGCCGCGAACGTCGTCGCGCGCAACACACAGGCGCGTGTCGTGAACGCCGGCGACGGAAAGCACCAGCATCCGACCCAGGCGCTGCTCGACCTCTACACACTGCGCGAGGCGTTCGGCCGTCTCGACGGGTTGCACGTCGCGATCGTCGGCGATGTCGCACACTCACGTGTCGCGCGTTCACTCGTCCAGGCGCTGCGGCTCGTCGGCTCCGACGCGATCCTCGTCGGCCCGGCGACGCTCGTCCCGGCGGGGCTCGCTCCGGTCTCGCATGACATCGCCTCGATCGCCGACGCCGACGTGATCTACGTCCTTCGCATGCAGCGCGAGCGAATGCTCGCCGGTGCGAGCTTCGTGCCTACGCTCCGGGAGTACGCGGCGCGCTGGGGGATCACCCCCGAACGCGTCGGAGCCGGACAGCGCGTCATGCACCCCGGGCCAATGAACCGCGGCGTCGAGCTCGACCCGCGAGTCGCCGACTCGCCGGCGTCGCTCATCGTCGACCAGGTCCGCGCGGGCCTCGTCGTTCGCATGGCGGTGCTGTACGACCTGCTGACCGCCGGCCCAGTCGCGGTCGAGACCGCGGTGGGAGTCGCCTGATGCTCGCAGGACCGTCGGGACACGAGAACATCGTCGTGCGAGGCGCGCGCCTCCTCGATCCGCTTGAAAGAGTCGACGCCGTCCTCGACGTGCGCATCGACGGCGGCGTGATCACGCAGATCGGCGAGGGGCTCGACACGAACGAGCATCGCGTCGTCGAGGCGGCCGGCAAGACGCTCGTTCCCGCGTTCGTCGACCCGCACGTGCATCTGCGCACTCCGGGACGCGAGGACGAGGAGACGATCGAGTCTGGGACGGCTGCTGCTGCTGCAGGCGGCTACTGCGCAATCCTGGCGATGCCGAACACCGAGCCGATCGTCGACGATCCGGAGCTGATCCGCGGCCTCCGCGCGCGAGCGGAAGCCGAGGCGCAGGTTCCTGTGGGCTTCTTTGCCGCGATCACGAAGGGGCAGGCTGGTGAGGAGCTCGCAGAGCTGGGTCCCTGGCGGATGCGGGCGCGGTCGGGTTCACGGACGACGGCCGCCCGGTCGCGGCTGCCGCCCTCATGCGCCGAGCGCTGCAGTACAACGCGATCACCGGCCGCACAATCGCGGTCCATTGCGAAGAGCAGACGCTGACGCGTGGCGGTCATGCCCACGCTGGTGCCGTCGCCGTGGAACTCGGTCTGGGCGGCTGGCCGTCGCTCGGCGAGAGCCTGATGGTCGGCCGCGACGTCGACCTGGCGGCCGACACCGAGCAGTCGCTCCACCTGATGCACCTATCTGCGCGTGAATCGGTCGACCACTTGCGCCGCGGACGGGCGGCAGGCGTCTGCGTGACCGGCGAGGTGACGCCACACCATCTTTGCCTGACGGACGACGCAGTCCGGACGCTCGACCCCAACGTCAAGATGAACCCGCCGTTGCGCAGCGCGGAAGATCGCGCTGCGCTGGTAGAAGCGCTGCGGGACGGCACGATCTCCGCCGTTGCGACCGATCACGCGCCGCACTCTCTCGAGGAGAAGGAGGTGCCGTTTGAATCCGCGCCGTTCGGCGTAGTCGGGCTCGAGACGGCGTTCTCGGCGCTGTACACCTACCTCGTCGAACCGGGCGTGCTGGCGCTCGAGACGGTGCTCGAGCGGATGTCCGCCGGACCGGCAGTGATCTTCGGTCTCGAGCGTCCGCGGATCGCCGTCGGCGCCGCGGCGAATGTGACCCTGCTCGATCTCGCCGCATCGTGGCGCGTCCGCGCCGACCGCCTCCGGTCTCGATCGCAGAACTCGTGGCTCCTCGGCGAGCGCCTCGACGGGCGCGTCATGGTGACGATCGCCGCCGGCCGGATCGCGTACGAATGAAGGGGTTGTTGATTCTCGAGGACGGGGTGGTCTTCGCCGGCGAGTCGGTTGGCGCCGACGGATTTGCATTCGGAGAAGCCGTCTTCACGACCTCGATGACCGGCTACCAGGAGGTCGCAACCGACCCCAGCTTCGAGGGGCAGATCGTCTGCTTCACGGCGCCGATGGTCGGCAACTACGGCGTCGATGAACGGCGATCGGAGTCGCGTCGCGCCCATGCGACCGCGGTTGTGATGCGCGAGGCGCGCGGGCCGGAGTGGACCGACTGGCTCCACGACGAGGGCGTCGTCGCGCTCACCGGCATCGATACGCGATCGCTCGTCCTTCATCTACGTGACGCCGGCGCCATGCGGTCCGCCGCAGTCACGGGCGATCACGATGCCGAAGAAGTGCTGCGCGCCGTCCGCGAGCAGCCTGCGATGGCGGGGGCCGCGTTGGTCGCTCAGGTGTCGACCAAGGAGCCGTACGTGTTCAGCGATTCGGGGGTAGCCCGAATCGCGGTGGTCGACTTCGGGTGTAAGCGCTCGATCCTTCGGCGGCTCGAGTTGAGCGGCGCGGCGGTCGACGTGTTCCCTCACGACGTCGACGCAGACACGCTCGCAGGCTACGACGGTGTCCTACTCTCACCGGGGCCTGGCGATCCGGCGCCGCTCCGGGACGAGACTCGAACGCTGCAGGACCTGCTCGGCCGCGTACCGGTGCTCGGCGTGTGTCTCGGGCATCAGTTGCTGGCGCTCGCGACCGGCAAGGAGACGTTCAAGCTGCCGTTCGGACATCGGGGGGCAAACCATCCCGTGCTCGACCACCGCACGCGGAGGGTGCTCGTCACCTCGCAGAACCACGGCTTCGCCGTCGCGCCGGGCGACGAGTCGGGCGTCACCCACAGCTCGCTCTACGACGGCACGGTGGAAGGCCTGGACTACCCCGAGCTGCGCGCGCGCTCGGCACAGTTTCACCCCGAGGCGTCGCCTGGCCCGCACGACGCGGCGTCGATCATCAGCGGCTTCGTCGAGGAGTTGAAGACAGCTGCCTGATCTCGGCATGCCACTGAACCCGGCACGCGCTGCCGTGCTCCGCCAGCGCGTGAGCGCCCAGCGGCATGCCTAGGCGCAACGACATCGGCTCGATCTGCCTGATCGGGTCGGGCCCGATCGTGATCGGGCAGGCGGCCGAGTTCGACTACGCGGGCTGCCAGGCGCTCAAGGTCCTGCGCGAGGACGGCTACCGGACGATCGTCGTCAATTCGAACCCGGCGACGATCATGACCGATCCTGGCTTCGCCGACCGCACCTATCTGGAGCCGCTCGACCTCGAAGGCGTCACCGGCGTCCTCCGGCGCGAGCGTCCGGATGCGCTCCTGCCGACGATGGGCGGTGGCACAGCACTCAACCTGGCGCGCGAGCTCGACGCGGCCGGCGTCCTCCGTGAGCTCGGCATCGAGCTGATCGGAGCGAACATCGAGGCGATCACGCGCGCCGAGGACCGCGAGCTCTTCAAGGAGACGGTCGAGTCGGTCGGGCTGAAGGTGCCGACATCGCGCATCGTCACCTCCGCCGGGGACCTCGAGGGCGTGTCGTTGCCGGCCGTCGTGCGGCCTGCGTTCACGCTCGGCGGGCACGGCGGCGGCTTCGCCGACACGCCGGAGCAGCTCGTGCGGCAGGTCGAGCGCGGGATCGCCGAGTCGCCGATCGGCCAGGTGCTCGTGGAGGAGTCGGTGCGCGGGTGGGACGAGTTCGAGCTCGAAGTCGTGCGCGACCGCGCCGACAACGTCGTGATCGTCTGCTCGATCGAGAACCTCGATCCGATGGGCGTGCATACAGGCGACTCCGTCACGGTCGCCCCGCAGCTGACGCTCTCGGACGAGGCGTACCAGGAGCTCCGCGACGCGGCGATCGCCGTCATCCGCGCCGTCGGCGTCGACACGGGCGGCTCGAACATCCAGTTCGCGCGTGACCGCGTGAGCGGCGACATTCGGGTGATCGAGATGAACCCTCGCGTCTCGCGCTCGTCGGCGCTTGCGTCGAAAGCGACGGGTTATCCGATTGCGAAGGTCGCCGCGAAGCTCGCGGTCGGATACACCCTCGACGAGGTTCCGAACGACCTGACCGGCACCACGCCTGCGAGCTTCGAGCCGACGCTCGACTACGTCGTCGTCAAGATCCCGCGCTTCGCGTTCGAGAAGTTCCCCGGAGCGGACGCGACGCTCGGAACGCAGATGAAGGCGGTCGGCGAGACGATGGGCATCGGCCGGTCGTTCCTCGAGGCGTTCGTGAAGGCGATCCGCGGTCTCGAAGGGCCGTTCGACTGGCATCCGGAGAACCTCCACCCGTGGTTCCGGCACGAGCTCGTCGGCATCGCCGCCGAGGAGGCGCGCCAGCAGACCGAGAGGCCCGTCTACCGGCGCATCGACTCGTGTGCGGGCGAGGTCGAGGCGCGGTCGAACTACTACTACGCAACCTGGGGTGAGCGCGACGAGGCTCCTCCGGCGCCCGGAGCGAAGCGGGTGGTCATCCTCGGCTCGGGCCCGAACCGGATCGGGCAGGGGATCGAGTTCGATTACTGCTGCGTCCACGCGGTGCAGACGTTCCGATCGCTCGGCTACGAGGCCGTAATGGTGAACTGCAACCCGGAAACGGTCTCGACCGATTACGACACGTCCGACCGTCTCTACTTTGAGCCGCTCGACGCCGCCGGGGTCCTCGCGGTGTGCGAACGAGAGCAGCCCGAAGGCGTCGTCATCCAGTTCGGCGGGCAGACGCCGCTCAAGCTCGCGCGCGATCTCGAGGCGGCCGGCTTCCGCATCCTCGGGACGCCGTTCGAGGCGGTCGACCTGGCGGAGGACCGCGAGCGCTTCGGCGGGGTCCTGCGTGAGCTCGGGATCCGGTGCCCGGAGTGGGGGATCGCGGCGAGCGGCGCACAGGCAGTCGACCTCGCAGGACGGATCGGCTTCCCGGTGCTCGTGCGGCCGTCATACGTCCTCGGCGGCCGCGCCATGCGGGTGTGTCACGACGACGACCAGGTTCGCGAGGCGTTCGCCGGCGTCCAAGGCCCCACGCTTGTCGACCGCTTCCTCGAGAACGCGATCGAGATCGACGTCGACGCGCTCTGCGACGGCACGGATACGTACGTCGCCGCCGTGATGCAGCACGTCGAGGAGGCCGGGGTGCACTCGGGCGACTCGGCCTGCGTCCTGCCGGCACAGTCGCTCACGCCCGAGTCGCTGACGACGATTCACGAGATCGTCCGCCGGCTCGGGCCTGCGCTCGGCGTCGTGGGGGTGCTCAACGTCCAGTTAGCCGTCTCCGACGACGACGTGTTCGTGCTCGAGGTGAACCCGCGGGCGTCGCGCACCGTGCCGTTCGCGTCGAAGGCCACCGGCGTCAACCTCGTCGCCGCCGCTTGCCGCCTGGCCGCGGGCGCGCGGATCGGCGAGTTGGGGCTCCCGGCCGAACGACCTCCGCGCCAGGTGAGCGTCAAGGCCGCGGTGCTGCCGTTTGCCCGCTTCCCCGGCGCCGACCCGGTGCTGGGGCCGGAAATGCGCTCGACGGGTGAGGTGATGACGAGCGCCGCCGACCTTCCGACCGCGCTTGCGAAAGCCGAGCGGGCGGCCGGCCGGCCGCTGCCGCGCGACGGCGCCGTGTTCCTCTCGGTGCGTGACGCGGACAAGGCTGCGTCGATCCCGGTGGCGGCAGCGTTCGTCGGGCTCGGTTTCGTCCTCTACGCAACCGGCGGAACCGCGCAGACGCTGCGGAACGCGGGGCTCGAGGTCCTCGAGGTCAGGAAGGTGAGCGAAAGCCGTCCGGTCCCGAGCGTCGTCGACCTCATCCGGCGCGGGCGCTGCAACCTCGTCGTGAACACGCCCGGCGGCGGCCCGGAGCCGCGCTCGGACGGGTACCTGATCCGCGAGGCGGCGCTCGCGGCGCGGGTGCCGTGCATCACGACGGTCGCCGCGGCAACCGCGGCCGTCCACGCGATCGCTAACGCACGGGCGGAGACGGCGCTCTCGCTCCAGGAACGGATCGATGTCGAGGCCGAGGCGCGAGCGTCGTAACGTTGTCGCCGTCGAGGCGATCGGTGCCTACGCACTCCTCCGGGTGACGCGGGGATCACTCGTTCCAGGGATCCCCGGACAGTTCTTCATGCTGGAGGCACCGGGGCGCGTCCTGCCGCGCCCGATGTCCCTCTGCCTCGCACCGCGGGGGGAGCTCGCGTTCCTGCTCGACCCGATCGGGCCTGGGACGAGAGCGCTGGCCGCGGTCGAGCCGCACGACGAGCTGCACGTTTTCGGCCCGCTGGGGAACGGCTTCCGGTTGGACGTGGCGCGCCCGCTTCTCGTCGGCGGCGGCATCGGCGTTGCACCGCTGCCGTATCTCTCGGAGGCCCTTGAACATCCGCCCGCCGTGCTCGGCTTCCGATCCGAGCGCCACGCCGAAGCCGCGGCGCTGATGCCGAACGCGGAGGTCGTGATCGACCCAGTGCTCGTCACCGACGCGATGCCCGCCGGCCGCGACGTGCTCGCGTGCGGTCCCGAACCGATGCTCGAAGCCGTACGCGCTCTCGCACCGGACGCGCAGCTTGCGTGGGAGGCGCCGATGGCCTGCGGGTACGGCGCGTGTTACGGCTGCGTCGTCGAGATCGACGGCGAGCTGAAGAGGTTGTGCGTGGAAGGACCGGTTCTGTGCTCCTCGTGAACGCGTCTGGGTGCCTCGACGCGCTGACGGCACCGTCCGTCGCCCGGTCGTTCGACGCGTTCGTGACCAAGACCGTCACGCCGGAGCCGCGGGAGGGGAATCCACCGGTTCGCATCGCCGAGACCGACTTCGGGATGCTGAATGCGATCGGGTTGGCGAACCCGGGACGGCAAGTCTTCATCGGCCAAACGCTGCCGCGTTTGGCTAGAGAGCTCAACCGACCTATATGGGTGTCGGTCGGTGGCTTTACCGCGCGCGAGTATGCGGAGACGTGCGAGCAACTAGCGCGCGACGAAGTTGCGTGCATTGAGCTGAACCTCTCCTGCCCGAACGTCGACGAGGCACCCGAGTCCGCAGCGGAGATCGTTCGAGCCTGCCGCGAAGTGACCGCAAAGCCGCTCTATGCCAAGGTTTCTCCCCATTCGTGGGATATCGGCGAGACCGTTCGAGCGATCGAAGCGGCCGGCGCGGACGGGCTCTCGCTCGTCAACACGCTGCGCGGCGCCACGCTCGACGCGCGTCTGCGGCCGACCCTCTCGCGTGGTACCGGCGGTTACTCCGGCCCGGCGTTGCGCCCGGTCGCGCTCGCTGCGGTGCGCGCCGCCCGGCGTGCGACGCAACTGCCGATCGTCGGCATGGGAGGAGTCGAGACCGGACGTCACGTGCTCGAGTTCGTCGCGTGCGGTGCGACGCACGTCGCACTCGGGACGGTTCTCTTTGCGGACCCCGATGCGCCTTCACGCGTGCGCGACGAGCTCGCCGACGAGCTGAAGACGCTCGGATTCGACACGCTGGAGGACGTCCGCGGCGTCGCGCTCCACACTGTTGCCAACGCGGTAAACTCAGCAAAACGTTGAGGGTTGCACGTCGCGCGTAGGTTGGTAGGATGCTGCGCTCATGGTGCCGGCGCAGACACAGGTCCAAGCTCCCGTCCGTTCACTCGACCAGAGGATGGAAGCGCTCAAGCGAGCGAATGACATCCGTGTCAAGCGTGCACAACTCAAGAAGGATCTGAAATCGGGCTCGGTCTCGATCGAACAAATCCTCGGCGAGCCGCCCGAGTACGTCTCGACCGCGAAGGTGTTCGACATGCTGATGGCGGTTCCGAAGTTCGGTCGCGTGAAAGCGGCGCGCCTGCTCAACCAGTGCCGCATCAGCCAGTCGAAGACGGTCGGCGGCCTGTCCGACCGGCAGCGGCACGAGCTGATTGGCCTCTTCAACCACCGGTAGCGCCACGGTGCGTCCCGTCTTCGTCGTGACCGGGCCATCCGGTGCGGGGAAGGGCACGCTGATCCAGCTTGTTCTGCCATGGTTTCCCGAGCAGCTCGCGCTCGCGGTGTCGGCGACGACGCGCGAGCAGCGACCGGGCGAGGAGGACGGTGTCCACTACTGGTTCCTCGACCGTGCTGAGTTCGACCGGCGGATCGAGGCAGGAGAGTTCCTCGAATGGGTCGACTTCGTGGGGAACCGCTACGGCACGCTGCGGAGCGAGATCGACCGGCTCCGGGCGTCAGGCAAAGCGCCGCTCCTCGAGCTCGAGACGGAAGGTGCGAAGCGCGTCAAGCGGCGGGTCGACGGGGCGGTGACGGTGTTTGTCACGGCGCCGGTCGACGAGCTCGAGCGTCGCCTGCGCGAGCGTGCGACCGAGAGCTCGGGCGTGATCGACGACCGCCTCCGGAAGGCGCGCGAGCAACTCGGCGAGGCCGCCGACTTCGATCACATGGTCGAGAACGACGACCGTACGCAGGCCGCGGAGGCGCTGGCGGCGATCGTCGCCGACCGGTTAGGAAGTCCAGCTACCATGGTGCGACCATGATTCATCCCCGTATCGACGAGCTTCTCAAACAGGTCGACTCGCGCTATGCGCTCGTGATCGTCGCCGCCAAGCGCGCGCGGCAGATCAACAACTACCACCACCAGCTCGGTGAGGGGACGTTCGACGAGTTCGCGCCGCCGCTGATCCAGTCGCGCTCCAAGAACTATCTGACGATGGCCCTCGAGGAGACCGCGGAGGGCAAGATCGTCTACGAGTACGCCGCCGGCGCGAAGAAGTAACTCGGTTGCCGGCGTCGCCGGAACCGAGTTGGAGGTCTCTATGAGCCGGATCCTGCTCGGAGTGACTGGAGGGATCGCCGCCTACAAGGCGTGCGAGCTGACACGCCTGCTCGTGAAACAGGGGCACGAGGTGATCCCGCTCGTCACAGCGGGCGCCCAGCGATTCGTCGCCGAGGAGACTTTCCTCGCGCTCGCCCGTCGCCCGAGAAGCAACGACGTGTACGAGCACCTGGCACAAGCCGATCTGCTCGTCGTTGCACCGTGCACGGCGAACACGCTCGCGAAGCTCGCGTACGGCATCGCCGACAACGTGCTCACCGAAGCGGCCCTTGCGCACCGTGGGCCGGTGCTCGTCGCGCCCGCGATGAACCCGCGTATGTGGGCAAACGCGGCGACGCGGGCGAACGTCGGCACGCTCGTCGCACGAGGCGTGGAGCTCATCGGTCCTGACGAAGGGGAAATGGCCGAGGGCGAGTGGGGAGTTGGCCGCCTCGCCGAGCCGGAGGAGATCGCAGCGCGGGTCGCCCAGTTGCTCGCTCCCGGCCCACTTGCCGGTCGTCGCGTGCTGGTCACCGCCGGCGGCACCCGCGAGCCACTCGACAGCGTCCGCTACCTCGGCAACCGCTCGTCAGGCCGGATGGGCGTTGCGCTCGCCGAGGAGGCGCGCCGTCGCGGTGCCGACGTGATCCTGCTCGCAGCGAACGTCGCGCTGCCGGGACCGCACGGCGTCGAGACGATCCCGACGCCGACGGCCGAGGCGATGCGCGACGCGGCGCTCGCGCTCCCGGACGTCGACGTGCTGCTCCTCGCGGCAGCGGTGGCCGATTACCGCCCGGCCAAAGCGCTTGCCGGCAAGCGCCCCAAGGACGAACGTGGCTGGACGCTCGAGCTCGCGCCGACCGATGACATCGCGCGGCTGCTCGGCGCGCAGAAGCGTGCGAGGCAGGTGCTGGTCGCATTCGGCGCTGAGCACGGCGACGAGGGCCGGGACCGAAAGCGCGCGATGCTCGAGACGAAGAACGCCGATCTCGTCGTCTACAACGACATCAGCCGCGGCGACATCGGGTTTGACGCAACCGACAACGAGGTCGTCCTGATGACGCGGGACGGTGACCGCACTGTCGGCAAGGCGTCGAAGCACCGCATCGCCGGCGCGATCCTCGACGAGGTCGAAAGGCTCCTGCAGTAGAAGCGGTGGCTTGGCCAGGTGCCGGAGCGGAGCATGAGTGAAAGCAACGCCTACGACCTCTTCCGCGAGGGCCAGAAGCGGCTCCGCTCGGGCCTGACGGCGCAGGCGACGGTTCCGCTCGAGAAGGCGAAGCGGCTCGAACCCACGAAGGCGTCGATCCGTGAGGCGCTCGGCATCGCCTATTTCCGCCTGGCGCGTTGGCGCGACGCGGAACGGGAGTTCCGCACGATCGTCGAGGACCTCTCACCGACGGATCACTACGCGCACTACGCGCTCGGCCGTGCACTCGAGCGCCTGGGAAAGACGGCCGAGGCGAACGGTCACTACAAGCTCGCAAGCTCGATGAAGCCGGGCTCCGAGACCTACTCGTCGCGCATCCTGGATCTCGATTGAAAGCGGTCGTCCAGCGCGTCGCGCGTGCGTCGGCCACCCCCGGCGGAGCGATCGGGCCGGGCTTCGTCGTCCTCCTCGGCATCGCGGACGCCGATGACGACGCCGATGCCGTCCGCCTCGCCGCGAAGATCGCCCGGCTCCGCGTCTTCCAGAACGCCGACGGCAAGTTCGACCAGTCCCTGCTCGATGCGGGCGGCGCCGCGCTCGTGGTGTCGCAGTTCACGCTGATCGCCGATACGGCCAAGGGCAATCGGCCGTCGTTCACGCACGCTGCGCGGCCCGAGCTCGCGGAGCTTCTGTACGAGCGGTTCTGCGACACGCTGCGCGGCCTCGGCCTCGAGGTCCAGACGGGTGTCTTCGGCGCGCAGATGCAGGTCGAGCTCGTGAACGACGGTCCGGTGACGATCGTCGTCGAGGTGAACTAGCCTTCGACGAGCGCTTGGAACGCCGGCTCGCTGCGGATCGGGTCGAAGTCCGAGTCCTGCGCTGCCAGTTCCCGGAAGCCTTCCCACAACTCGATTGCCTGCCGAAGGTGAGCCACGGCTTGCGCGGTCTGCCCGGAGAGGCTCTCGCAGCATGCGACGTTGAAGTGGAGGAACGCCTCGCCGGGATGCTGCTCGACGAGCCCACGGCCGATCTCCGCCGCGTCGGCGTAGCTTCCCGCCTCGTAGAGCGGCCGGGCCGGGTCCCAGAGCTCGCGCGCGTACCGCCGGACGGAATCGGGCAGCCCGATCCACGTGTGCCGCCGCCAGTCGTAACCCGATTCCGTCGGGGGCGGGAACGACGGGTCGGCAAAGGCGCCGGTCGACACGACGATGAGCTCCGGGTCGTCGGGCTCGGTGTAAAAGACCTGCGAGCCGCAGTCGGGACAGAAGTGAAAGACGTGCTCTTTCCGGTCGGCCTCGTCCGAGATCCGTGAGTAGTCGTCGAAGCGCCCTTCGATGCTCACTTGCTCTGCCTTGAACCCGGCCTGCATGCCGAAGGCGCTCCCGGTCCGCCGCTGACAGGCCAGGCAATTGCAGATGGAGACGGCAAGCGGCTCGCCCTCGACGGCGAGGCGAAGTTGCCCGCAATGGCACGTGGCTTCCCGCGTGGTCAAGGAGGCACCTTAACGCGCCTAAAGTCCGAGCGGCCCGCCGTCGATAACTACGTCAGGGCGCGGCCGCGCAAGGGGAGAGAATTTGCGCGCCGCGCCCTATTTTTGCGGGGAGAAGAGCCGTAGTCTGCTACCTTTTCGCGACCACAGTTCGAGCAGTTTTCGAGGTGGGCGCGACGCGCCCATTTTTCGTAGATGGGGGTGTTTTCCTCGACGGTGGCAACGACACCGCATCAGAAGGAACGAGAGTTGCAGCGCGAGATCGCTCGGTCGGTCGAGTCGGCCCTGCCCGGGGTCGAGGTGCTTGCGCTGGAGCTCACGGGCAAGGAGCGGTTCTGCGTCTACGTCGACCACCCGCACGGTGTCGACCATGCGCTCTGCGAGCGGGTAACCGAGCTGCTCCGGGATTACCTCGACCAGTACAGCATCGAGGTGTCGTCGCCCGGGCTCCGGCGTCCACTCCGCACGCGCGCGCACTTCGAGCGCGCCCTCGGCCGCAGCGTGCGTGTGAAGACGACGACGCGCAAGGCGCGCGGCGAGGTGCTCGCCGCCGGGGAACGGTCGGTCCAGATCCGGCACCGGACCGGATGCAGCAGACATACCGTACGACGAGATCGTGCGGGCCAACCTGATCGATGAAGGGAACGAGGCATGAGCCAGGAGATCGTTGACGCGGTTCGCGAGATCGAGCGCGAAAAGGGAATCGAGAGCGGCACGCTCGTCGCGGCGCTCGAGGACGCGCTGCTCGCCGCGTACAAGAAGACGCCGGGGGCGACGCGGCATGCCACGGTGGAGCTCGACGACCGCGGGGACTTCCGCGTGTTCTCGATCGAGATGCCCGGCCGACCTCGAGGAGCGGCTGATCGACGAGGCGCGCGAGCGCGCAATCGACGAGCTCGAACGCCTCGAAGAGGAGAGCGGGCGAGAAGAACCACACGCTGCTCTCCGACGAGGATCTCGAACTCGACTGGACGCGAGGTTCCCGAGCAATCT
The DNA here is from genome assembly GCA_963785875.1 of uncultured Thermoleophilia bacterium. GTDB lineage: Bacteria > Actinomycetota > Thermoleophilia > Gaiellales > Gaiellaceae > PALSA-600. The sequence goes on from CAWAWV010000001.1 coordinate 161,809, forward strand.
GATCAAGCGAGACGACGTCACACCCGACAACTTCGGCCGAATCGCCGCGCAGACCGCGAAGCAGGTCATTCTGCAGCGGATCCGCGAGGCGGAGCGCGAGATGATGTACGACGAGTACATCGACCGCGTCGGCGAGGTCGTGACCGGCATCGTCCAGCAGACGGGCGACCGGAGGAACATCCTGGTCGACCTCGGAAAGGTCGAGGCGCTCCTGCCCGGCCCCGAGCAGGTCGACGGCGAGCGGTACGAGCAGGGCTCACGGATCAAGGCCGTCATCCGCGACGTGCGCAGCGGGACGAAGGGTCCGCAGGTGATCCTGTCGCGCCGCGACCCGGAGCTGATCAAGACGCTGTTCGAGCTCGAAGTGCCGGAGATCGCGGACGGGCTCGTCGAGATCCGCGGCGTCGCCCGCGAGCCCGGCTATCGCTCGAAGATCGCAGTCGAGTCGCACGCGCAGGGAGTCGATCCGGTCGGCGCGTGCGTCGGCCCTCGCGGCTCGCGCGTGCGCATGGTCGTGTCCGAGCTCCGCGGCGAGAAGATCGACATCATCCCGTGGAACAACGAGCCGGCGCGGTTCGTCGCCAAAGCGCTCTCGCCGGCCCGCGTCCGCGAGGTCTACCTCGACGACGAGGGACGCGAGGCGACCGTCGTCGTGCCCGACGATCAGCTGGCGCTCGCGATCGGCAAGGAGGGTATGAACGCCCGCCTCGCAGCGAGGCTGACCGGGTGGAAGATCGACATCACCTCCGACAGCGAGTTCGCGCAGCAGGAGGCCGACGCGGCCTTCGGCGGCGAGGACGGGGAGGAGGGCGACTTCTCGGGTCGCTGCGCAGCTGTGCTTTCGAACGGGAAGCGCTGCCCGAACGCGTCGCTGCCCGGCTCGAAGTATTGCGGCGTGCCCGCGCACCAGGAGCTGGCGGCGCACGAGACCGACGACGAGGACAACCCGATCGTCGCGGCGAGCGAGCCCGAGCTCGAGGCGGTCGCCGAGCGTCACGGAGCCGGAAGCCGTGACCGAGGATGCCGCAGCGTTTGGCAATCCTGAGCCGGAGGAGTTCGCGGCCGGGCCCGGGAGAGGCTCCGATCGAGGTGACGGTCGAACGACGAGTAGCCCGATTCGCGCGCTGTGCCGGCTGCGGCCGCCGGCGCCGCGAAAGACGAGCTCAACCGCTTTCACGAGGAGACGTGGGTCGCTCGTGCTCGGCGCAAGCGACGGGCCGCGGCGCGTACACGTGCCGGCGCCTCCCGTGCTTCGAGCGCGCGGTCGTCCCGCAGGGCGTTCAACCGCATCCTGCGCAAGACTGTCCGTGTCGACCCTGCTCTCTCCCGTCTCTACACTGGAGCCTGACGAAATGGCCAACGGCAAGCCCAACAGACCGATCAGACCGCGCGGCGGCGGCCCGAAGGGGCGGCGTCGCGTCGTCATCGACAGTGGCGGTGGGCGCCCCGGAAGCGGCCAGCGCCAGCGCGCCGAGTGACCGTCCGGCCGACCGCGGCCCGCGCCAGCCGCGCGAGGTCATCGCGCCGACCGGGCCAGCGACCGTCGAGTCCGGCGTCACCCTGCGCGACTTCTCGCAGGCGCTCGGCGTGGCGATGCCGCAGATCATCAAGCTCTTGATGAACCTCGGGACGATGAAGACGGCGACGCAGTCGCTCACCGATGACGAGGTGATGGTGATCGCGGCCGAGCTCGAGCGCGAGGTGACGATCAAGCATGCGGAGGACGACGACTCGGAGCCGGAGACTTTCGAGGACGCCGAGGAGACCTTGCAGGCGCGGCCGCCGGTCGTGACGATCATGGGCCACGTCGACCACGGCAAGACGACGCTGCTCGACGCGATCCGCCAGACGTCGGGTCGTCGCGACCGAAGCGGGCGGCATCACGCAGCACATCGGGGCCTACCAGGCAGACCACAACGGCCGCCTCATCACCTTCCTCGACACTCCGGGTCACGAGGCGTTCACGGCCATGCGCGCCCGCGGCGCGAAGGTGACCGATATCGCGGTGCTCGTCGTCGCCGCCGACGACGGCGTCATGCCGCAGACAAAGGAGTCGATCTCGCACGCCCGCGCTGCGGAGGTGCCGATCGTCGTCGCGGTCAACAAGATCGACCTCGCCGGACGCGAACCCGGACCGCGTGCTCAGCGAGCTCGCGACCGAGGGACTGCAGCCGGAAGAGTGGGGCGGGGACGTCCAGATCGCACGCGTCTCAGCGAAGCAGGGCGAGGGCCTCGAGGATCTGCTCGAGCGCATCCTGCTGGTCGCGGACGCCGAGCTCGACTTGCGCGCGAACCCCGAGCGCCGACGCATCCGGCCCGATCATCGAGTCGCGACTCGACGTCGGCCGCGGTCCCGTCGCGACGATGCTCATCCATCGCGGAACGCTGAAGGTCGGCGACGCAATCGTCGCCGGGGACGCGTGGGGCCGCGTGCGCGCGCTCTACGACTACCGCGGCGAGCGGATCAAGGAGTCGCGTCCGGGCGAGCCCGTCGAGATCCTCGGATTCGACCGCCCGCCTCCGGCCGGCGAGCTCGGCCGCGTCGTCGAGAACGAGCGCCGCGCGCGCGATCTCGCACAGCAGCGGGGCGAGCGCCTTCGCCGTGAGGCAATGGCGAAGCAGCGCACCGGCGGTGTCTCGCTCGAGAAGCTCTTCGAGCAGATCGGAACGGGGGCCGTCCAGGACCTGAACATCGTGGTGAAGGGCGACGTGCAGGGCTCGGTCGAGGCGATCGTGTCCGAGCTCGGCAAGATCCAGCATCCAGAGGTGCGCGTGAACGTGATCCACACCGGGGTTGGTGGCATTACCGAGAACGACGTCAACCTTGCCGCGGCGTCGAGCGCCATGATCGTCGGCTTCAACGTGCGCCCCTCGTCCGAGGTGCGCGGCGTCGCCGAGCGGGCCGGTGTCGAGATTCGTCTCTACCGCGTGATCTACCAGCTGACGGAGGAGATCGAGCAGGCCCTCGTCGGCATGCTTTCTCCGGTCGAGACGGAGGCGATCCTCGGCGAGGTCGAGGTCCGCGCACTCTTCCGTGCCTCGCGCGTCGGCACGATCGCGGGTTGCATGGTCACGAGCGGGGTCGTCCGCCGTGGCGCGAACGTTCGCATCTTCCGCGAGGGCACCCGTATCCACGAGACGACGGTCGCCCAACTGCGTCGCTTCAAGGACGACGTACGCGAGGTGACCGAGGGGTTCGAGTGCGGCATCCTCCTCGAGGGCTTCAACGACCTGCGCGAGGGCGACGTCTTCGAGGCGTTCGAGACGCGCGAGATCGAGCGGACGTCGCTCGACGAGCAGCCGTCCGCCGAGTGACGTCGCCGGTGACGCTGCCCGCTTCCGGGGTCGCGAGCCGTGTGATCGCGGGCCAGGGAGCCGGCGAGTGTTGCCGGTGGCAGCACGCGTGACGGCCGGCTTCGTCGCGATCCTCACGGTCGAGCTGCACTTTCCGGAGGCGTCGTCTCTCAAAGACAAGCGCCACTTCGTGCGCTCGGCGAAGGACAACCTGCGTAACCGCTTCGGCGCCGCGGTGGCTGAGGTCGACCATCACGACCTGTGGCAGCGGGCAGCGCTGACCGTGGCGTGCGTCGCGCGCTCGGCGCACGATGCCGACGAGCTCGCCGCCGGGGCCGAGCGCTGGCTCGCCTCCGGCGACTGGGTGCTCGCACGTTCCGATCGCCTCCTCGTGTCGCCGAACGACTGAGGGGACTACGGTCTCGACGTGAGCGACCGGATGCGGAGGGTGAACGAGGCGGTACGTAGCGTGGTCGCGGACGCGGTCCGCGATCTCAAAGACCCGCGAATCGGCCTCGTCACCGTAACGGGCGTGATCGTCACGCCGGACCTGAGTGAGGCGACGGTGTTTGTCTCCGTCCTGGGCAACGAGAAGCGCCGCCGAGCGACGCTCGCCGGGCTCGCCTCGGCACACGGCGTTCTCCAGGCGCGCATCAACCGCGAGCTCAAGTTGCGTAAGACTCCCACACTCGCCTTTGCATACGATGACGCGGTCGAGCGCGGCGTTCGGATGACGAAGCTGATCGACGAGCTTGCGGCGGACCTTCCCGATGAGCCAGGATCGGCCGACAGTGACCGAGACGCAAACGAGTGACCTTCAAGCAGTTGCCGACGTGCTTCGCTCGCAAGAGCGGTTCATAGTCGTCGGGCACGAGAACCCCGACGGCGATGCCCTCGGCTCGCTGCTCGGTGCCGCTCTCGGGCTGCGCGCGCTCGGGAAGGACGTTGTCATGTACCTCGCGGGCACCGGGCCGATGCCGGCCGAGTACCGGTTCCTCGGGCTCTCGGAGGTCCTGCGAAACCTGCCTCCTGACATCGAAGATCGGGTCTTGCTCGCCGTCGACTGCGCAAATGAACGCCGGATCGCCGAGGGCACAGAGGCGGTCTCGCGCTCGCGGTTCGTTGTCGACGTCGATCATCACCACGACAACTCGCGCTTCGGCGACGTCAATCTCGTCGTTTCTGACGCGTCGTCGACGGCCGAGGTGATCCGAGATGTGCTGCGCGAGCTCGAGGTCGATTTGACCCCGCAGATCGCCGAGGCGCTCTACGTCGGTCTCGTGACTGATACCGGGCGCTTCCAGTACACGAATACGACGCCGAAGGCATTGCGACTGGCTGCCGAGCTCGTCGAGGCGGGTGCGGACATCCACGGGATCTTCCAGCACGTCTACGAGACCGTGCAGTTCGCCAAGTTGAAGCTGCTTGCGCGCGCACTCGATCGGGCCCAGTTGTTCGACGGCGGCCGGCTCGTGGTCTCGTATCTGTTGCGCGACGACTTCGCCGAGGTGGGCGCCGAGGAGCCGTACTCGGAGGGGATCATCGATCACTTGCGCGCGGTGGAGGGCTCCGAGATGGTCGCGTTGATCCGCGAGCCGCCTCGCGAGGAGGGGCCGACGCGGCGCATCTCACTGCGCTCGAGTCACGATGAGATCGACGTCTCGGCGGTCGCGCGAAAGCGCGGGGGCGGAGGGCATCCGCAGGCAGCGGGCTTCTCGTCCGAGGAGCCGATCGATCGGATCATCGAGTTCCTCCGCCGCGAGTTCGCCGGGGTGCACAGCAGCGGTGCCGGTCCCGAAGGCACTTAGACCAGTCGGGGTCGCGCTGGTCGACAAGCCGGCGGGGCCCTCGTCGTTCGCGATCGTCGCGGCACTCCGTCGCCGCACCGGCGCACGAACCGGCCACGCGGGGACACTTGATCCGTTCGCCACCGGACTGCTGGTTCTGTTGTCCGGCGCGGCAACTAGGCTTGCACCATGCTTCGTCGGCCTGGACAAGCGTTACGTCACCGACGTCGACCTGACGGCGACGACGTCGACTGGAGACCCGGAAGGGGACGTCCTCGTACGGCATCCGGCGCCGGACCGCGCGACGGTGGACTCGGCGCTCGGGCGCCTCCGGGGCGAGATCGAGCTGCCGATCCCGGCCGCCTCGGCCGTGAAGGTCGGCGGTGAGCGCGCGTACCGGCTGGCACGGCGGGGCGTCGACCTGGAGATGCCCCTGCGGCGCTCGCTCGTCCATGCGCTCGACGTCATCTCCTATAGCGGTGACGCTGCGGCGACGTCGTCTGTGCGCCTCGCGCTCCACGTCAGCTCGGGCACGTATATCCGGTCGATCGCGGAGGCGCTCGGCGGCCACTGCACGACGCTGCGGCGAACCACGGTCGGGCCGTTCCACGTCGCCGACGCCACTCCGGTCGCCGAAGCAAGGCTCATGTCGGCAGGCGCTGCACTCGGGAGCTTGCCGGAGGTCGCACGCGACGCCGTGCCGGTGGGCACCCGCGCTGCCGTGCTCGCACTCGAGGAGGACGCGTGAACGTCGCCAGCCGCCCAGGCGAGCTCGCGTCGCTGCCGCGCGCGGTCGCGATCGGAACGTTCGACGGCGTCCACCTGGGCCACCAGGCTGTGATCCGGGCGGCGGTCCATGCGGGACAGCGACCGACCGTGGTGACGTTCGACCCGCACCCGCGCACCGCGCTCGGCAACAGCGTCGAGCTGATCTGCACGCTGGGGCGGCGGCTCGAGCTGTTGGAGGCGTGCGGGGTCGAGGACGTGCTCGTCGTCGAGTTCACGCCCGAGACGGCCGAGCTGTCGGCAGCGGAGTTCGCCCACGGCGCGCTCGATGCGATCGGCGCGCGACGTCGTGCTCGCCGGCGCGGGTTTCCGGTTCGGTCGGGGCAGGGAGGGCGATCTCGACCTGCTGCGCTCGCTCGGACTCGACGCGCGCGAGGTTCCGCTCGTCGCCGGCGTGTCGTCGACGCGAATCCGCGCGCACGCGCAGGCGGGCGAGGTCGAAGCGGCCGCGAAACAGCTCGGGCGCCCGATCGAGATCGACGGTGTAGTCGTCGGCGGCGACCGCCGCGGTGGCACGCTCGGGTTCCCGACGGCCAACCTCCGAGTCGAGCCGAGCCTTCTCGTGCCCGCGTACGGGATCTACGCGGGGGCCGTCGATGGCCGGCGCGCCGCGGTCTCGATCGGGGTCAACCCGCACTACGGTGGGGACCGAGCGGCGCATCGAGGCGTATCTCCTCGACTGGGAGGGCGACCTCTACGGCGACCGGCTCGTGGTCGAGCTCTGGCGGCGCCTGCGCGACGAGCGCGCCTTCGCGAGCGAAGCGGAGCTCATCGCGCAGATCGCCCGCGACGTCGAGGAGACGCGCGCGGCGACGCGCCCGTGAGCGCGTGGCCAGGCTCGTTCTCCTCAACGGCCCGCCGGCGGTCGGCAAGTCGACGCTTGCTCGCCGGTACGCGGGCGATCACCCGCTCACTCTCGTCCTCGAGATCGATGCGGTGCGGGCGCTGCTCGGCTCATGGCTCGACGAGTGGGAGCGTTCCGGACCGGCGGCGCGGCAGATCGCGCTGGCGATGGCACGCACGCACCTCGCGGCCGGGTACGACGTGATCGTCCCCCAGCTGCTCACGCGCCGTCCGTTCGTCGACGAGCTGCGGGCAGCCGCGGAAGCCGCCGGCGCGACCTTCCGCGAGTTCGCGTTGCTCGACCCGAGAGAGACCGTTCTCGCCCGGCTCGAGCAGCGCAGCGAGCCCGGCGGCTCGTTCAGCGCGCGCGCGCTGATGGGGAAACAGGGAAACGCTCCTGGGGATGCCTACGACGCGTTCGTCGAAGCGCTCCGCGACCGGCCCGACGCCGTTGTGATCAGCGATCCGCTCTCCGACGAAGCGTACGAGTCGCTGCTCCGGCTGCTCAGCTGAGGGACGCGGCGAGCTCCGCCCGCTGCTCACCGAGCCACTCGAGGTTCGCGATCACGGCTTCGCGTCCGGTTACGCGCCAGTCACCTCGCTCGAGACGCCCCTCGCGCTGGGCGACCAGCTCGTCGAGCAGCGTCGAGCGCTGCTCCGCCGTCAGGCCATAGCCGTCACAGAGGAGGCGGAGCCGCTCACCTCGGCGTTCGAGCGGAAACCCCAGTCGGTGAGCTGGGCATCCGCACGAATGCCGCCCCAGTACGTCGCCGCCAGCGCGACGTCGAGGGTACGTGTCGTCGGCGCAGCGAGCTCCCAGTCGATCAGCGCGTGTGGCAGGCCGTCGCGGAAGATGACGTTTGTCCAAAAGAGGTCGAGATGACCGATCACCTCGCCGCAGTCCATGCCCGTGACGTGCGTGTCCCACTCGGCGTCGGGCGGAGGCTCGAAGCCTTGTTGGGCGTCGTGGGCGCGGCGTAGCAGGCGCCCGATCGCCGTGACGACGTCGTCGGTGCACGGCACGGGCGCAAACGCCGGTTCGCCGTCGACGTACGACAGGACCTCACGTCCCCGCTCGTCGAAGCCGAGATACCGCGGTGCCCCGTCGAACCCCACGTGCCCGTACCACTCGAGCAGCGCGCGCACGCCCGACGGCCCGGGCGGCCGGCGGACTGTCTCGCCGATGCGAACGACGACGTTCACGTCACCGCCGACGAGCGGAATCTCGTTCATGAGTGCACGGCCCCGCTGCGCCGCGGATCGGCTCCGGCGCCGGCGCGGCCGACAGCGCTGACGCCGCCGAAGTAGTGATGCAGCGCAGGCCACCGCCGCACAGTGCGCCCTGAACGTTCGACCATCGTCAGGAATGCCTCGTCGACGCCCGGCTCGGCGTTGACGAGATCGACCGCGGGATGAAAGCGTGGGCGATCGATCGCCTCCTGGGCTCCGAGCCCGTCGTGAAGGATGCGGCCGAGCACGCCGACGAGCGCCGCGCGAAGCCGAGTTCCACCCGCGGCGCCCAGCGCGAGCTCGAGGCCGTCGTCGTCGAATACGACGGTGGGCGCCATCATGCTCGCCATCCGCTCAGCGGGACGGAGCGGCTTGCGGACGAGGTCGGTCTCGCCGAGCATGCTGTTCAAATGCAGGTCGAGACCGGGTAGGAAGTCACCGGAGCCGAGACCAAGGCTCGTCGTCAGCACGCACGCGGACCCGTCGCCGTCGACCACGGTGAGGTTCGTCGTGTGACCGGCCCCGGTCGGATCGTCGTCGAGTACGGCGAGCAGCGCGAGGTCGCCGCCAGACGGATCGAATCGCGCGAGTGTCTCGGGCACGCCGCTGAGACCGGCACGGGTCGCGACCCGTCGGCCGGTGAACGTCACCTCGACCGGCGACGACCAGAGTGGGACGTACGTCTCGAGATCGGCTCGCCGCAGGACGCCGTCGCGCTCTGCGACGAGGGCGACCAGGGCGTCCGCGATCGTTCCCCGGTAGACCGAGGATGCGCCCTCGTCGCGTACGAGCTCGAGTGCTGCGACGAGCCCCGGCTGGTGCAGGACGTCGCCCCATTCGAGCAGCGCGCCGCCGGGCGCGTAGATCGCCGCGCCTTCGCGCATCGTCATCACCGAGGCGAGCATTGCGAGGCAGGACGCGTGCGCGGTCGGCATCGGCACACCGGTCCGCGCAAGCCGCAATGCCGGCTCGACGAGCCGCTCCCACGGGAGGCGCCCATACGTCCGCCAGAGCGCATCGAGCCCGGCCGGGACACCCGGCACCGCGCACGAGGACGCGCCCACTGCGTACTGGACGAGCTCCTCGCCGAACGGCACCGCCAGCGCATCCATCGGTGCGCCTTTGCCCGAGGGGACGGCGACGAAGCAGTCGAGCAGGCGTGCGGCACCCGACGCCGCGTCGAAGTAGATCGCGTGGCCGCCGCCGAGCAGCCCCGTCATCACGGTCTCCGCGACACAGGAGGCGAGGCAGGCTGCGACCGCCGCGTCAGCAGCCGAGCCGCCGTCGGCGAGAACCTCGGCGCCGGCCTCGGCGGTCGCCGGATGACCGGCCGCGACGGCCTGGGTGATCACGAGACGCGTGCTGCGAGCCGGCTGCCGAGGCGCGCGAAGCCGTCGCGCGGGAAATCGATGCGTTCGCGCACGTGTGGGCCGTCGGGGACCTCGAACCGCCGATCGTCGAGCGGACGGAGAAACGCATCCTCGCCGTCAGCGGAGAGGACGAGCCCGCCGGGCACGGCGCGAATCTCCGCCGTGACGTCGCTGTTCGCATACCACCCGGCGTAGCGCACAAGGTGCTCCTCGGGCAGGTCGACGAACGTCGGGAGGCTGCGGCGGGCGCCGAGCACCTCGTCGAAGAAGGCGTTCTCGATCTCGTTGAGTGCCTTTGCCCCGTTCCCGGCGTTCGTCAGGCCGACGAACACAGCGCCCGCTTCCGGCACGACGAGCAACGAGCTCTGGAATCCGCCGTACGAGCCGGGATGGCCCCAGACCTCGATGCCGCCGACACGCTCGCCGAAGACGCCCAGGCCGTACACCCCGCCGATCGGCTTCCCGCGCGGACGTCGCATCCCGGCGAAGAGTGGCTCCGTGAGCAGGCGCTGTCCGAAGCGCGCGAGGTCGGTCGCGGTCGAGATGAGGCCGCCCGACGGCCGCCGGGCACGAGGGTACGGGCCCTCGAGGACGTCCGGGCCGGTACCTGCGAGGTCCGGCTCGCCGAACGACGTCGCCTCGAGGCCGAACGGCTCGAGGATACGCACGGCGAGCGCGTCCTCGAACGGCATTCCGGCGCGGACAGCGGCCAGGTGGCCCGCCAGCCAGTAGCCGGTGTTCGCGTACGACCAGATCTCCTCGATCCCGACGAACCGCCGTACCCCCGGAAGCTCACGGACAGCGGCGGCCAGCGCATCGCTGCCGTCACCGAGCCGCGCCATGTCCGCGTCCGCGAGCTCGCAATCGAAGCCGCTCGTGTGAGCGAGGAGGTGGCTGATGCGTACGTCAGGCGGCCAGACCCCGGTGGTGTCGTCGAGGTCGAGCAGCCCACACGCGAGGAGCGCGGTAAACGGCTTCGTGACCGACGCGGTGCGGAACCGGGCGTCGGGGTCGCACCCGACTGCGATTACGGAAAGGTCGGCCCCGACGGCGGTGCCGACCGTGAGCGCGGGCACCGACCACGCCTCGGCAGCTGACACGCACGTCTCGTGAAATCGCCTATTCATCAGGAATTCGCTACCCTACTGGCCGACCCGGTCTCGGCCGTGCGCGTTCTTCCTTCGCGGCGGCGGTGACCCGGGTGACCCTGAATCGAGAGGAGAACCTTGACCCTCACCAAGGAAGAGAAGCTGGGGCACGTCAGCAAGTTCGGCAAGCATGAGACGGACACGGGCTCGCCCGAGGTCCAGATCGCGATGCTGACCCAGCGCATCAACGAGCTGACAGAGCATTTGCGCACGCACAAGCACGACCACTACTCGCGTCGCGGCCTGCTCAAGCTCGTCGGCCGTCGCCGCAGGTTCTTGAACTACCTGCAGCGCAAGGATCTCGAGGGCTATCGCGCCCTCATCAAGGAGCTCGGCCTGCGCCGGTAGCTCCTTCAGTCCAAGGAGGGTGGAGCTTGGGCGAGCTCTCGCGAGCTACGCGAGACCTGACCCAATCTCCACCCTTCACTCAAGCACAGTGGAGGAATAGGAGAGATATGAGCATCGTCGAAGCTGAGCGCCCCGCCGGGGTGCCGGTTTCCGTGTCCGTCGAGATCGGCGGCCGCGAAATCACGTTCGAGACCGGGAAGCTCGCGAAGCAGGCGGACGGCGCCGTCGTCGTCGCGAGCGGGCAGACCGTCGTCCTCGGCACGGCGCAGGGCCGGACGGAGGCGCGCGAGGGCGCGGACTTCTTCCCGCTCACCGTCGACGTCGAGGAACGGATGTACGCCGCCGGGAAGATCCCGGGCGGCTTCTTCAAGCGCGAAGGGCGCCCCACGGAGCGGGCGATCCTGACCGCGCGCATGACCGACCGCCCCGTCCGGCCGCTCTGGCCGAAGGGCTATCGCAACGAGGTGCAATGTGTCGCCACGGTCTTCTCGGCCGATCTGGTGATCCCGCACGACGTTCTCGCGATCAACGCGGTCTCGGCGGCCCTGCACGTATCGCCGCTGCCCTTCCTCGGCCCGATCGGCGCCGTGCGGATGGGGTTGCTCGAAGGCCAGCTCGTCATCAACCCGACGCTCGAGGAGACGGAGCACAGCTCCGACCTCGACCTGATCGTCGTCGGCACGAAGGACGGGCTGACGATGGTCGAAGCAGGCGCCAACCGCGTCCCGGAAAGCCTCATCCTCGAGGCACTGGAGATCGCGCACCGCGAGATCGTGAAGCTCTGCCAGGCGCAGGAGGACTTGCGCGCAAAGGCCGGCAAGGAGAAGTGGCTCGACGCCGCGACGACCGAGCGGCTCGAGAGCGAGTACGGCGACCAGATCTGGAGCCGCATCCAGGAGCAGGGCCTGCGTGAGGCAAGCGCGATCGTCGAGGAGATCGTCGCCAAGGAGATCGGCGAGCTGACGATGAGCTCCGACCGCGGCCACGTCTTGCGTGAGCTGCAGACCCGCATGTCACTCGCTCAGATCCTCGAGAAGCAGCGCTCGACCGCCGTCGAAACGCCGGTGCGCGAGCAGTTCGAGGCCGACCTGCGTGGGTTCACCGACGCCGAGCAGGACTCCAAGGAGCTGAAGTCCGCGAAGCGGCACCTGCTCTTCGAGCGGATCATCGACACGGTCGACCTGCCGTTCCCGGTAGGCCCGGCGACGGTCGACGGTGAGCCCGTGGTGAAGGACGCACTGACGAAGTCGTACGTCAAGAAAGCGTGCGAGTCGATCTACAAGAGCCTCGTCCGCAAGAAGATCGCGGTCGACAAGCGGCGGCCCGACGGCCGCTCCGAGACGGAGATCCGCCCGATCGAGGTCGAGGTGTCGGTCATGCCGCGCACGCATGGCTCGGGCCTCTTCACCCGCGGGCAGACGCAGATCATGACGCTGCTGACGCTCGGGACGGCGAAGGAGGGCCAGCGGATCGACGACCTCTCGCTCGAGACGGATCGCCGCTACATGCACCACTACAACTTCCCGCCGTATTCGGTGGGCGAGACGGGCCGCATGGGCTCGCCGAAGCGCCGCGACATCGGCCACGGTGCGCTCGCGCAGCGGGCCCTCATGGCGGTCATCCCGCCGGCCGACGAGTTCCCGTACACGATCAGGCTCGTGTCCGAGACGCTGGAGTCGAACGGCTCGTCGTCGATGGGCTCGGTCTGCGGCTCGACGCTTGCGTTGATGGACGCGGGCGTGCCGATCAAGGAGCCGGTCTCCGGCATCGCGATGGGCCTCGTCAAGGAGGGCGATGATTACGTCATCCTCACCGACATCCAAGGTGCGGAGGACCACCTCGGCGACATGGACTTCAAGGTCGCCGGCACGCCCGACGGGATCACCGCGCTCCAGATGGACATCAAGATCACCGGTGTCAGCCGGGAGATCATGGAGCGGGCGCTCGCGCAGGCGAAGGAGGCGCGCGTCGCGATCCTCGGCCGCATGCTCGAGGCGATCTCGCAGCCGCGTGAGGCGCTCGCCGAGCATGCACCGCGCATCTCCACGATCCAGATCAACCCCGAGTACATCGGCATGGTGATCGGGAAGGGCGGCGAGACGATTCGCTCGCTCGAGTCCGAGCACGACGTGCAGATCGACATCGAGGAGGACGGGACGATCCTCGTGTACGCCACCGAGGGCACGAAAGGAGACGCTGCGATCGCTGCGATCGGGGCGCTCACCAAGGAGCCCGAGGTCGGCGACGAGTACACGGGCCGTGTCGTCAAGACGACCGACTTCGGCGCGTTCGTCGAGCTGAAGAAGGGCACCGACGGGCTGCTGCACGTCTCGAACGTCGGTCCCGGCCGCGTCAATCACATCGAGGACGTGATGCAGCGCGGTGACATCCTCGATGTGGTCGTGCAGGAGGTCGACAAGGCCCGCGGCCGCATCGGCCTCAAGCTGGTGCAGAAGCACGAGAACGGCGGGTTCGTCTCACCGGAGGAGCTCGTCGAGCGGGCGAAGGACGCACCGCCGCGGGAGCCGCGTGAAGAGCGGCCGCGCCGCGACGGCGGTCGTGGTGGTCGTGGCGGCCCGCGCCGCGAGCGCCAGGAGGCACGCTCCGACTCGTAGTACGGTCGGCGGCGTGAAGCCGCCACCCACGCTGACCGACGGCGTGGTCGTCCTCCGCGAGTTGCGGGAGGGCGACCGCGCCGTCGTTCTATCCACGATGCGGGACCCGCTCGTCGCGCAGTGGCTGAACATGCCGCGCGCTCCGTCGGACCGGGACTTCGACTCGCTGGTCCGCCTCGCGCACAACGGACGCTTAACCGGCGATCGGTTCGACTTCACCGTCACCGAGGCGGGAAGCGACGTCTCAATCGGTGCCGTGATCGCGTCGAGACGGCACCGCGAGAACTACGAGGTCGCCTACCTCGCCGCGCCCGGCGGCCGTGGTCGCGGGCTGATGAGCCGCGCGGTGCGGCTCGTCTGCGACTGGCTGTTCGATGAGGGCGTGGGGCGGCTCGAGCTGCGCACGCATCCGGACAATGAGCCCTCACAGCGCCTCGCCGAGCGCTGCGGCTTTCACCGCGAGGGGCGCGAGCGGAAGTCGATCTGGCTGCACGGTCGACGCGCCGATGCAATCGTCTGGTCGCTCCTTCCGGACGATCCGCGATGACACTGCACTCGTTGCGGGACCGCGCGCTCTATGTGGCGCCGATCCGGGTCGCACTCGGCGTCCTGTGGCTCGGCGTTGCCCGGTTCGCGGGTGCTCCGGGGACGGGTGCCCTGCTCGCGTTTGTGAGCGGCGCATTCGTGATCGTCTTCACGCTCTTCAATGATCCGCGGTCGCGGTTCCTCCGCCGCGGCGACGCCACGGCCGCGCCTGACGACGCGTCGGTCGCCAGCCCGCTGTGCCAGGCTTTCCACGCGACGCTGCCGAGCACGGCGGGTGTCTCAGTCCTTGCTGCCCTCGCAGTCGCGTTCGAGCCGACGCTGTCGGCGCTCCTCGGAGGCATCTCGACCGGGCTCGGAGTCGCCGGGGCGCTGTCTGCCCTTCGCGCCGACCCGACCCTCTACGTGGAGCCGAGGTCGGGCGTCGTGTATCGGCGCTGACCGCGGTCTACGCTACGCCCGTGCAGAACTGGATGCTGACCGAGCTCGACTCGGGGGAGCGGATCGTCTCCGAGCGGCTCGACCACGTCCGGTCGGCTGCCGTCGGCTATTGGATCAGCGCCGGGTCGCGGGACGAGGACGCGGGCGAAGCCGGGGTCACGCACTTCATCGAGCACCTGCTCTTCAAAGGCACCGGCACGTACTCGGCAGTCGAGATCGCCGAGATCTTCGACGGGCTTGGTGGCGAGCTCAACGCTGCGACTTCACGTGAGCACACGCTCGTCTACGCGCGCGTCCCGGACCATCACCTCGAGACGGCGATGGAGGTGATGGGGGACATGGTCTTCGCGCCCTCGTTCGCCGACCTCGATTCGGAACGTGAGGTCGTCCTCGAGGAGATCGCGATGTACGAGGACGCGCCACAGGATCTCGTTCACGACCTGATCGCCGAGGCGGTGTTCGGCGAGCACCCGCTCGGCCGGCCGGTGATCGGCACTGCCGACGTGATCTCGTCGATCCCGCGCGACGCGATCGCCGGTTACCACGACGCGATGTATGTCCCGGCGAACATCGTGGTCGCAGCGGCAGGGAACATCGAGCACGAGCAGGTCGTCGAACTGGTCGAGCGCGCGCTCGACCGGCGGAACGGGAGCGTCGTGTCACGGCTCAACTCCAGGCCGCCGCTCGTCCAGCCGCCGCCGCCACGGCTGCGCTTTCAGCGAAAGGACACCGAGCAGTACCACGTGTGCCTCGGCGCGCCGGGGATCTCGCGGTCGGACCGCCGCCGGTTTGCGGTGTCGCTCCTCGATGCGATCCTCGGTGGGTCGGCCTCGTCGCGGCTCTTCCAGGAGATCCGCGAGAAGCGCGGGATGGCCTACTCGGTCTACTCGTTCGTCTCGCAGTACACGGACACCGGGCAGATCGGCGTCTATCTCGGGACTCGTGAGGACAATCTCGCGGACGCGCTCTCGATCACCGCCGAGCAGATCGGCGATATCGCGGCGGGGAATCTTCCGGAACGTGAGCTCGAGCGCGCGAAGGAAAACCTGAAGGGGCGCATCCTTCTCTCGATGGAATCGACGTCGACGCGGATGAACCGGCTCGGGAAGGCGCTGATCACCGACTCCGAACTGCTGTCGCTCGACCGGATCGTCGCCGAGATCGACGGAGTCGATGCGGCGTCGGTCGCGGCCCTCGCCGCGGCGCTCCTCGCCTCCGAGCGGTTGTCGGCCGCCTGCATCGGGCCGAGCGAGGAGCGCTTCGTCGCCGCGCTCGAGCGCATCACGCCCGACCTCGCACGCGCGGCGTGAACGTCCTCCTCAATGGGCGAGGTGGGAAGGTCGGCTCGGTGCTCGGCCCGGGGTTGGAAGCCGCCGGACACACGCTTGTCGACACCCTTGCCGGGGCGGAGGCGATGGTCGACTTCACGCGGCCCGAGGTAGCTGCCGGCAACGTGCGGGCCGCGGTGGCTGCGGGCGTCCCCAGCGTCGTCGGAACGACCGGCTGGGACGTCGAAGAATTTCGCGAGGCGCCGGTAACGGTCTTTTACGCGCCGAACTTCGCGCTCGGAGCGGTGCTGATGATGCGCTTCGCGGCCGATGCGGCGCAGTACTTCGAACGCGCGGAGATCATCGAGCTGCACCATTCCGGGAAGCTCGACGCGCCGTCCGGCACGGCGAAGCTGACGGCCGAGCGCATGGGCGGGAGCGTGCCGATCCACTCCGTGCGCCTGCCGGGCCTGAACGCCCACCAGGAGGTGATCCTCGGCGGGCCGGGCCAGACGCTCTCGATCCGTCACGACGCCCTCTCGCGCGAGGCGTACACGCCCGGGGTTCTGCTCGCGCTCGAAAAGCTGCGGTCGCTGCCACCAGGGCTGACCGTCGGGCTTGACGCTCTTCTCTGACGTCGTCACGGTCGCCGGCGTTCGGCTCGAGTTGCTGCGGCCGGAGTCGCCCGAGACGCTGCTCGACGAGGAGGCGTTCGCAGTCGACGAGTTTCTCCCCTACTGGGCGGAGCTCTGGCCTGCGGCGCGGGCGCTCGCGGATGCGCTGCCAGACGTGCGCGAGGCGCGGGTGGTCGAGCTCGGCTGCGGGCTCGGCCTGCCCTCCCTCGTCGCGGCGGCGAAAGGGGCGATGGTGACCGCGACGGACTGGTCACCGGATGCGATCGACCTCGTGCGCACGAACGCCGCCCGGAACAACGTCACCTTGACGGCGGAGGTGTGGGATTGGCGTACGCCGTGCGGCGAGCGGTTCGACCTCGCCCTCGCTGCGGATGTGCTGTACGAGCGCCGGAACGTCGAGCCCGTGCTCGCGCGGCTCAGGGAGCTCGCGCCGGAGGCGCTCGTCGCGCTCGCCGGCCGGCCCTACGAGGAGGAGTTCCTTCGTCTCGCCTCGGCGTCAGGCGAGGGCGTCGAGCACCTCGGCAAGCTCGTCCGGCTGCGTGAAGAACGGTGAGTGGCCGGAGTCGAGCTCGATCACACGCGCACCGTGATGGTGCGCCGTCGCGATCTGCCAGGCGGGATCGATCGCGCGGTCGCGGAGCGTCGCGAGCACGACGTCGTCGGCCTGAAAGCTCGCCGCGATCAAATCGACCGGCGCCTGACGGCGGAGCTGCGCGAACGCCCAGTCGGCCCGCTCCCGCGTGCAGTCGGGGTACAGCCTCGCTGCACACGTGTCCGCGTCGGGCCAGTAGCTCCGCCCGAGGTCGTCCCGGACCGTACCGCCGAAGCCGTCCGCGAACGCTGCGGGGAAGGCGTTCTCGACCGGTAGGACGCCGCCCAGGTACACGCGGGTGCGGGCCTCGACGGCCGCGGCCGTCTGCGCTCCGAGCGAGTGGCCGAGGACGATCGCATCGGGCTGGGGACCGACGATCGCGGCGTAGTCGTGCAGCGTGAGCCCGGGCTCGTCGCAGGGGAGGTCGACCGCGGCCGCGGCGTGCCCGCGTCGCTCCAGCTCGCGGACGAGCTCCGCGAAACACCAGGCGCCGTGCCAGGCGCCGTGGACGAGCACGTACCGAGCCATGGCCGTCGAGTATCCCGCGTACACTTCCAGCGTGCTCGGCCACGTCCTGACGGCAATGGTCACGCCGTTCGACGCAGACGGCAGTGTCGACTTCGACGCGTTCCAGGCGCTCGCGCGCTATCTCGTGGAGAACGGCTCGGACGGTGTCGTGGTCGCCGGCACGACCGGTGAGAGCCCGACGCTGTCGGACGGAGAGCGGCTCGACCTGATCCGGGCCGCACTCGAGGCCGTCGGCGACCAGGCGGCGGTCGTCGCGGGCACAGGCACGTACTCGACCTCCCACTCGATTCGGCTGACGGAAGCCGCGCACGAGCTCGGCGCGTCGGCATTCCTCGTCGTGGCGCCGTACTACTCGAAGCCGCCACAGCGGGGGATCGTCGCGCACTTCGAGGCGATCGCGCAGGCGAGCGACCGGCCGATCATCGTTTACAACATTCCTGCACGGGTCGTCGTGAACATCGAGCCGGACACGGTCTCGCGCCTCGCGGAGATCGAGACGGTGAAGGCCGTGAAGCAGGCGAACGCCGACCTCGCACAGGCGCGGCATATCGTCGAGACGGGTCTCGACCTCTACGCGGGCGACGACAACCTGGTGCAGGCCTTTCTCGAGCTCGGCGGTGCCGGAGGGGTTTGCGTCCACACGCATATCGTCGGGCCGCAGGTGGCTGAGCAGGTTCGAGCGGTGCTGGAGGGAGATGTCGCCCGAGGGCGTGAGATCGACGAAGGACTCGCGGCCGCCTACGACCTCCTCGGCGTGGTGACAAACCCGATCGCTATCAAGGCCGCGCTCCGGCTGCTCGGCCATCAGGTCGGCGGGCATCGCCTGCCGCTCGTCGATGCGAGCGAGGACGAGGTGGCGCGCGTTCGCGGCTGCCTGGAGCGCCTCGGGCTGCTCGTCGGCGTCTGACCTACCTACACTGCGGGCCACATGGACGATGTGCTCCGCGTAATCCCCCTTGGCGGCCTCGGCGAGGTCGGCAAGAACATGACCGTCTACGAGGCGGCAGGCCAGCGGATCGTCGTCGACGCGGGGATGGCGTTTCCGCGCGACGAGCACCTGGGCGTCGATGTCATCCTGCCGGACTTCGGCTACCTCCGCGACGACCCCGTTCGCGCGGTTGTGCTGACGCACGCGCACGAGGACCACGTCGGCGCGCTCCCGTTCCTGATGCGCGAGGTCCGGGTCGAGGAGATCTGGGCGACGCGCCTGACGCTCGGTCTCGTCAAGTCGAAGCTCGACGAGCATGGCCTGTTGCGCGCGGCAGAGCTCTGCGAGATCGATCCCGAGGGCGAGCCGATCGAGCTCGGGCCGTTCCGGCTCGAGTTCGTGCGGATGGCGCATTCGATTCCCGACGCGATCGGCATCGCGATCGAGACGGCGGCGGGCCGCGTGTTCCACACCGGCGACTGGAAGCTCGACCACACGCCGGTCGATGGGTTGAAGACGGACGTCGGCCGCCTCGCCGATCTCGGGAATCGCGGCGTCGACCTGCTCCTCGGCGACTCGACGAATGCGGAGCGGCCGGGGTTCACGCGCTCGGAGCGAGTCGTAGGCGAGGCGTTCCGGCAGATCATCCCGGTGCGGCGCGGTCGCGTGCTCATCTCGAGCTTCGCCTCGAACATCCACCGGATGCAGCAGGCGATCGATGTCGGAGCAGACTGCGGGCGCAAGGTCGTCATCGTCGGCCGGTCGATGCGGCGCAACCTGAATGTCGCGCGCAACCTCGCGTACGTCGAGGTGCCCGAGGACATGCTCGTGAAGCCCGCCGACGTCGACGACGTCCCGGCGGGTGAGCAGCTCGTGCTCTGCACCGGCTCACAGGGTGAGCCGCTATCCGCGTTGACGCGCATCGCGTACAACGATCACCCGGCGATCAAGGTCGAGCGCGGCGACACGGTCATCCTCTCCGCGCGCCCCGTGCCCGGGAATGAGCTTCGCGTCCACGACACGATCAACCAGCTGACGCGGCGCGGGGCGGAGGTGC
Organism: uncultured Thermoleophilia bacterium; assembly: GCA_963785875.1. Lineage (GTDB taxonomy): Bacteria > Actinomycetota > Thermoleophilia > Gaiellales > Gaiellaceae > PALSA-600. The sequence continues at coordinate 181,222 of CAWAWV010000001.1, forward strand.
TGCACGAGGAGAACGCGGACGTCCACGTGTCCGGCCATGCTCGCGCCGAGGAGCTGCGCACGTTGCTCTCGCTCGTTCGGCCGAAGGCGGTGATGCCGATCCACGGTGAGTACCGGATGCAGGCGGCGCACGCGCGGCTCGCGCAGGACGCCGGTATCCCGGCAGCGTCGATCGTGCTTGCCGAGAACGGAGACGTCGTCGAGCTGTCGCGCACAGGAGTACGGATCGTCGACCGGGTCGAGGCGGGTGTGACGTTCGTCGACGGCCTCGGCGTCGGCGATATCTCCGACGTGGCGCTGCGCGATCGCCGCCACATGTCGGAGGACGGCGTGCTGATCGTCGTCACGACACTCGCCGACGGTGCGGCGTCGCATCCCGAGCTGATCTCGCGCGGCTTCGCCGAGAGCGAGGAGCTGCTCGCCGAGATGCGACAGGAGGCCCACGACATCGTCCGGGAGTTGCTCGCCGACGACATCCGCGAGATCAAGCTGATCCAGGAGCACGTCCACGACGGCATCGGTCAGCTCGTGTACGACCGCACGCGGCGGCGGCCGATGATCCTGCCGGTGGTGGTCGAGGTATGACGGTGCCGCTGGAGACGCGCCCCGAGTGGGCGGCGGTGATCGCGGAGCACGCCGTCGAGGAACGGACGGGGCAGCGCTTGATCGGGCAGCTGCTCGCGCTCGAGGTGTCGTCGCTCGCGTTCTGCCGGCTGCTCGAGCGGTGGGCGCGCGGCGAGGCGGAGCCGGGAACGGCGGGACGGCGGCAGGCGGCGCTCCGGCGCGCTGCGGAGCGCGTCGAGACGGCGCTCGCCGGGCTCGAGACGCCGCTCGGGCGATATCTCCTGGAGCTCGAGGCCGACCAGGCGGAGGGGCGTTCGTGGTTCGGCGAGCCCGGCCCCGGCGAGCTCGTCGACTGGGCTCCGGTGCTCGATCGGGCGGGTGTGAAGGTGGCACCGCACCGGGTTGCGCAGGCGTACCTCGAGCTGGCGGTGTTCGTGCGCGCGCTGGAAGGGCTCGCCTCGACGGTCCGCTGGCAGTCGTCGATCGACGCGAGCTCGCTGTGGGCGGGCCTCTTCGACCTGCGCGAGAACCTGCTCGGCTGCGCGATGAACGACCTGCGTGCCATCGCCGCGTAGCGCCTCCGGGGCGTCACAAAGGTCACCGTTCCGACGAGCCTGCGCGCGCCACGTCTGGTGGCAGCCACCGTGGGGAACCGTCCACAGGGGGACTCCGCACTTGAGCACGAGGTGGTCTGGGCGGGACGGGGGATCCGTCGTCCGGCGCGGACGTCGGCTGTGGAGCGTTCTCAATCCGTGGGACATGTCCGTCGGCGTGTCACGAACTGCGCCGCATAGGCTCCGCGCATGCCTGTCGAGCTCACGGTCGTCGGCTCGATCAACCTCGACCTCGTCGCGCGCGTCGAGCGACTGCCGCGCGCGGGGGAGACGGTCGTCGGTCACGACTTCCTGCGGGTACCCGGCGGGAAGGGCGCGAACCAGGCGGTCGCAGCTGCGCGGCTCGGGGCGCGTGTGCGAATGGTCGGCGCGGTCGGCGAGGACCCGTTCGCCGACGAGGCGCTGGCGGGTCTGCGCGCTGCCGGCGTCGAGCTCGAGCTCGCCTGCGCCGGCGCGACCGGCGTCGCGCTGATCCTCGTGGACGACACGGGCGAGAACGAGATCGTCGTCGTGCCCGGCGCGAACGCGCACGTGCCGCCGACCTCGCCCGGAGGTGGGGTGCTCTGCCAGCTCGAGGTGCCGGACAGGGTCGTCCACGCCGCCGCCGAGGGCGCGGCCTTCTTCGCGCTGAACGCGGCGCCGGCGCGCCCGGTCGACCTCGAGCCCGACCTCCTGATCGTGAACCGACTCGAGCATGAGATCGTTTCGCGCGGAAGGCTCGTCGCCGTCACCTACGGCGCCGACGGCGCCGCGCTCTTCGAGAGCGGACGCGAGATCGCGCGCGCAACGCCGCCACATGTCGCTGCCGTGGACGGGACCGCCGCAGGCGACGCCTTCGCGGCGTGTCTCGTCGTGTCGTTGCTCGAGGGCCGGGACCGCGGAGAGGCACTCGTGCGCGCGTGCGCTGCCGGCGCGCTTGCCGCCTCGCGCCTCGGCGCGCAACCTTCGCTCCCCACTGCAGACGACGTCACAGCGATACTCGCACCATGAGTACGCCGATCATCCTCGACTGCGATCCCGGCCACGACGACGCAATCGCGATCCTGCTCGCGGTCGCGTCCCCTGAGTTGGAGCTGCGGGCGGTCACGACGGTGTCCGGCAACCAAACGCTCGACAAGACGACAGCGAACGCACTCCGCGTGCTCGAGCTGGCGGGACGCACCGACATCCCCGTCTACGCGGGCGCAGATGCTCCGTTCGTCCGACATCGCGACGTTGCCGCCCACGTCCACGGGGAGTCCGGGCTTGACGGGCCGGATCTGCCACAGCCGTCGCAGCGCGCCCAGGACGAGCACGCCGTCGAGTTCCTCGGGCGGCAATACCGCAGCAGCGACAAGCCGGTCCTCGTCGCGACCGGTCCGCTGACGAATGTGGGCCTCCTGTTCGCGACGCATCCGGAGGCGCGTCCGCACCGCATCGTCCTCATGGGCGGCTCGGTCGGCGAGGGGAACCGAACACCGGCGGCCGAGTTCAACGTCTGGGCCGACCCGGAGGCGGCACAGCGGGTCTTCGGCGAAGGGCTCGACACCACCATGGTCGGGCTCGACGTCACACACCGCGCGCTGATCAAGGACGACCACACCGAGCGGATGCGCGGTGCCGGCCGCGTCGGAAAGATCGTCGCGGAGCTGATGGACTTCTACGCGCGCTTCCACAAGCGCCGGTATCCGGACCTCGACGGCTCACCGATGCACGACCCGGTGTGTGTCGCGCACCTCGTCGACCCGACGCTGATGGACGTCCGCGACGCGTTCGTCGAGGTCGACTGCTCGACCGGCCCGAGCTGGGGACGCACGAACGTCGACTGGCGCGGCCGCGAGCACTTCGGCGCGCCGAATGCCAAGGTCGGTGTCGACATCGACGGTGCGCGGTTCGCCGAGCTCGTGGTCGAGCGCATCGCAGCGCTCGCATGACGATCGTCTTCGGCGCGATCGCGCCGCACGGCAACCCGGTCTACGAGCAACCGGACGGACCGACGGCCGACGGCATGCACGAGCTCGCCCGCCGGCTCCAAACGAGCGGGGCCCAGGCGGCGATCCTCGCGACCCCGCACGGGACGCTCCTCGACGACCACTTCGGCGTCGTCCGCTCCGCGCGTCTTACCGAGCACCCGAGCCAGTTCGTCGACTCGTCGCACCTCTACGAGGGCGATGGCGCCCCCGAGCTCGCCGACGCGTGCGTCCGCGCACTCAAGGACGCGGGCCTGCCCGCGCTCGGCTTCACGTTCGGGACCACCGCCGCAGGCGGATCGACGATGCCCGTCGACTGGGGCGTGGGCATCCCGCTCACGTTCCTGCGCCTGCCCGCGGTGATCGTGACGCCGTGCCGCTCGCTGTCGAACGACGACCATGTCCGTGCCGGCGAAGCCCTCGCCGTGGCGACCGGCGACAGCCCGGTGGCGTTCGTCGCTAGCGCCGACCATGGGCATGGCCACGCCCACGACGGCCCCTACGGGTTCAGCGAGCACTCGCGTCCCTACGACGACGACGTCCAGGAGCTCGTGAGACGCAACGTCCTCGGCGAGCTCGCGGCCTGGGACCCGGCGCGGGCGAAAGACGCGCTCGCCGACAGCCTCTGGCAGATGCTGATGCTCCACGGCGCGCTCGGCGACGGCTTTCGCGCCGAGCTCCTGTCGTACGAGGCCCCAACGTATTTCGGGATGCTCACCGCGGCGTTCGAGCGGGAGGAGTGAGGCGGGGCGGGGCGAAGTGCCCGACATGGCGCGCAAGAAGCGGCCCCACCGCACGTCCCCGAAAACACCGAGCCGGGTCAAGAAGCGCCGCACCAGGAAGAAGGCGCGGAGTGAGTTCCGCATCCCGCAGCCGCACCCGGAGCTCGTTGGGCTCGGGCTGGTCGGCGCGGGCGTCTTCATCGCGGCGGTCCTCTGGTTCGGGTTCAACGGCGGCCCGGTCGCGCACTCGGTCAAGGCAGCAGTGGGCTTCGCCGCCTACCTCGCGCCGCTCATCCTCGTGCCCTTGGGCGCGCTGATCGTCACACGGAGTGCTCTCGTCGACGTGCGCCCGTTCCGGCTCGGGCTCGGCGTCGCCGTTGCGGGCCTCTTGCTCACGCTCGGCGAGGGGCACGGCGGAGCGGTCGGCGACGGCCTCGAGAGCGTCGTCGCGATCGGTCTCGGTACGAGCGGGGCCACGATCCTCGGCGTGCTCCTGACGATCGCGGGGGCGACCTTCCTCACCGGCACATCGATCGGCGCCGTGCTGCGACGCACGGGCCACGTCGTCCACCTCGCGCACAAGCGCGTACGCAGGATGCATGCCGAGCTGGCCGATTTCGGGGGTTACCCGGCGCGCGAGGAGGCGTTCGAGCCGCCGATCGACGTGAAGCACGACTACCCGGACCTCGTTACCGACTCGACCTCCGTCGGTCCGCCGGCGATCCTCTACGACGCGGCGACGGAGGAGGACGCCGACGACGTCCACGAGTCGCAGGAGCAGCTCTTCCCGACGCTCGAGCCCGTCGGCGCGTACGTGCTTCCGGATCGCAGCGTGCTCAAGAAGTCGCGGCCGGGTGCGGGACCGAACGGCGAGGCGAACCAGCGTGTCGCCGAGGCGCTCGTCACCTGCCTCGCGCACTTCGGCGTCGAGGCGACCGTGGTCGGCCAGATCGCCGGCCCGCGCGTCACTCGCTACGAGCTGCAGCTGGCGCCGGGGACAAAGGTCGGCAAGGTCGCGAACCTGAAGGACGACCTGAGCTACGCGCTCGCAACGACCGAGATCCGGATCCTTGCGCCGATCCCCGGCAAGCAGGCCGTCGGCGTCGAGGTCCCCAACTTGAGCCCGAACCTCGTCACGCTGGGCGACATCTACGACGACCTGCCGCAGACATCCAGCCCGCTCTCCGTCTGGCTCGGCAAGGACATCTCCGGCGCCTCGGTCTGGGCCGACCTCGCCCGCATGCCGCACATCCTGATCGCGGGCACGACCGGCTCGGGCAAGTCGGGCTGCATCAACACGATCCTCACGTCGATCCTGCTTCGCGCAACTCCCGACGAGGCACGGCTGATCCTCATCGATCCGAAGCGGATCGAGCTCAACCACTATGAGTCGATCCCGCATCTGCTGACGCCCGTCGTGTCGAGCCCGAAGGAGGCGAGCGCGGTCCTCCTCAACGTCGTGACCGAGATGGAACGCCGCTACGAGCGCCTGTCGCAGGTGCGCGCACGCAACCTGCCCGAGGCGAACCGCGCGTTCCGCAAGCGTGGGGAGGGCGAGCTTCCCTACCTGCTCATCGTGATCGACGAGCTCGCCGACCTGATGATGGTCAGCCCGCAGGAGGTGGAGGACTCGATCATCCGGCTCGCCCAGAAGTCGCGCGCGGTCGGTATCCACCTCGTGCTCGCGACCCAGCGGCCGTCGGTCGACGTGATCACCGGCATGATCAAGGCGAACGTCCCGTCGCGGATCGCGTTCGCCGTCTCCTCGCAGACCGACTCACGGGTCATCCTCGACGGGAACGGCGCCGAGAGCCTTCTCGGCCAGGGCGACATGCTCTTCAAGCCGCTCGGCACCTCGCGCCTCCAGCGCGTTCAGGGCGCGTTCGTGACCGAGGACGAGATTGCGCTCGTCGTCGAGCAGGCCCGCGCCCAGCGCGAGCAGCAGGTCGACGAGACGTTCCTCGAAGCCCCACAGGTGTTCGCGGACGACGGCGACTCCGACGACGGCGAGTTCGACCCGGATGAGGACGCGCTCCTCGACAAGGCGATCGAGGTCGTCGTGACCGCTCAGACGGCAAGCGTCTCGCTCCTGCAGCGGCGGCTTCGGGTCGGCTACACGCGGGCGGGGCGCCTAATCGACATGCTCGAGCGCCGCGGGATCATCTCGCCGTACGAGGGGTCGAAGCCGCGTCGCGTGCTCGTCTCTGAGCACGAACTCGAGCGCGTCGGGCTGGACTAGCGCACTAGGCGCATTCCGGAGAACGGGGTACTCTACCCCCGCACGTCCCCCCAGAAGGCATCTGAGCAAGGAGGGTTCACCAAGTGAGGAAGCGTTGGCTCACGCTCGCGGCGCTTGCCGTCGTGACGGTGCTTATCGCGTCGCTCGGGGCAGCCGTTCGCGGCGGCTCGGCGTCAGCAGCACACAAGGCCGGTTTCTCGGCGTGTCTCGTGACCGATATCGGCGGCCTGAACGACAAGTCGTTCAATCACCTCGCCTATGTCGGCCTGCAGCACGCGCAGCGGGCAGGCATCAAGGGTCGCGTCATTCAGTCGAAGTCGGGTGCGGAGTACATCCCGAACCTGAAGGCCTGCGTCCAGTCGGGCGCCAACATCACGATCGGTGTCGGCTTCCTGATGGACAGCGCGATGGACACGATCGCCTCGGCGTTCCCGAACAAGAAGTTCGCGATCGTCGACGACGACGTCACGTTCATGAAGCACAAGCCGAAGAACGTCGAGGGCCTGCTCTTCAGTGAGCAGCAGGCCGGCTATCTGGTCGGCTATGCCGCGGGGCTGTGGGCGAAGTCGCATGGTGGCAAGGCAGTCGGCTCGGTCGGCGGCCTGAAGATTCCGCCAGTCGACCGGTACATCGCGGGCTTCCAGTACGGCGCGAAGAAGGCCGACCCGGGCATCAAGACGCTGAACGGGTACTCCAACGACTTCGTCAAGCAGGCGAAGTGCAAGGAGACGGCGCTCAACCAGATCGCGCAGGGATCGGTCGTCGAGTTCCAGGTGGCCGGTCAGTGTGGCCTCGGCGTCCTCGACGCGTCACACGAGAAGGGCGTCTTCGGGATCGGCGTCGATGCCGACCAGGGCTACCTCGGTTCGTGGGTGATGACGAGTGCCCTGAAGCGCGTCGACGTCTCGGTGTACAACGCCATCCAGGCTGCCAACCACGGCAAGCTCAAGGGCGGCGCCAACAAGCAGTTCAGCGCCTCGATCGGCGGCGTCGGCTACGGCAAGTGGAGCTCGAAGGTCCCCGCGTCGATCAAGTCCGCGGTGGCCAGGCAGTTCAGGCTCCTGAAGGCCGGCAAGATCAAGGGCATCCCGGCGACCGTCAAGTAGGACGAGGTCGGAGCTCGAAGGGGTAGGAGGGGCGGGCCTAACGGCCCGCCCTTCCGTGTTACTAGGGTTGTGCGCATGCGGCGGGGAGCGAAGCTCTGGGTGCCCGTGCTGCTCGCGGTGCTCGCCGCGGGTGGGTGTAGCGGGGCGAAACGCGAAGCCTCGAGGACGACACCGACGACGACGGCGGCGGACGGGCTTCGAGTCGGCGTCGTCGGTCCGCTCCGCGTCGACGTGCCCGGCATCCTGCCGAGGCACGAGACGCTCGATCGTCTCGCGGATGACACGCTTGTCCTGGTCGACGCGCGGAGCGCGAACCCGGCTGCTCTCGCGGCCGTCGCGCGCGCACATCCGACGACGCACTTCGCGCTCGTCGGTGCGAGTGTCGCCGGCCTGCATGCGCCGAATCTTGCGGGGCTCGTGCTCCGACAGGACGACGCCGCGTACCTCGCGGGCATCACCGCAGGACTTGTGGCCGGCGAAAGCGGCGGTACGGCGCGGGTTGCGTGGGTCGGGCCTGAGGAACGGATGCTTGCGGCGGCGTTCGGGCGGGGCGTGCACGCCGCCGCGCCGCGGGTTGCCGTGCTCCACCAGTGGTCGCGTGTCGTCCCGGCGCGCTGCAAGGAGGCGGCGCTCACGGGAATCGGGCGCTCAGCGGTCGTCGTGGCGGCTCACGGCGGGCTGTGTGCGGCGGCCGCGGCGTCGGCGGCGCACGAGCAGAACGTGCCTGCGCTCGAGCTCGGGAACTTCCTGTTTCCGGGGGTGGCAGCCGGCCTCGTCGCACGCGAGGCCGCGCGCGGCGTGTTCCACGGAGGTGACGTCGTCTTCGGTCCTGAAACAGGAGCGATCGGCGTCCGGAGGCTCGACCCGCGGATCACTTCGGCCGCTGTCGCAGGAGCGCGCGCCGCTGCACAGGCGCTGGCGAGCGGCGCCACGAAAGCCGGATAGGATCGCGCGGAGCGATGGCCGACGCCCCTCTCCTCGAGCTGCGCGCGATCACCAAGCGGTTCCCAGGCGTGCTCGCGAACGACGACGTCAACTTCGACCTTCGCCGAAGCGAGGTGCACGCGCTGCTCGGCGAGAACGGCGCCGGGAAGTCGACGCTGATGAACATCCTCTACGGGCTCTACACGCCCGATACCGGCGAGATCCTGCTCGAGGGCAAGCGGATCGACCTCGGGTCGACGAAGGCAGCAATCGAGCAGGGGATCGGGATGGTGCACCAGCACTTCATGCTCATCCCGGTTATGACGGTGGCCGAGAACATCGTGCTCGCCACCGAGCCGCGTCACCTGGGTGTGCTCCTCGACTACGACTCGGCGCGAAAGCGCGTTCGCGAGCTCTCCGAACGCTACGGCCTCGCCGTCGACCCCGACGCGCGCATCGACCGGATCAGCGTCGGCCAGCAGCAGCGCGTCGAGATCCTGAAGGCGCTCTACCGCGGCGCCGAGATTCTTATCCTCGACGAGCCGACCGCAGTTCTGACGCCGCAGGAGGCGCAGGAACTGTTCGAGATCATCCGGTCGCTCAAGTCGCAAGGCAAGTCGATCATCTTCATCTCGCACAAGCTGAACGAGGTTCTCGACATCGCCGACCGGATCACGACCTTGCGTCGCGGTGTCGTGGTCGACACGATTCCGGCCGAGGGGGCGACGGAAGAGGGGCTGGCACGCATGATGGTCGGGCGCGACGTGCTGCTGCGCGTCGACAAGAAAGCGGCGCAACCCGGCGAGCCGCTCCTGCAGGTGGAGAACCTGACCGTGATCGACGACCGCGGCCTCGAAGCGGTACGTGACGTCAGCCTCATGGTGCGGGGAGGCGAGATCGTCGGCCTCGCCGGCGTCGACGCGAACGGCCAGTCTGAGCTGATCGACGCGATCGCCGGGCTCCGCCATGCGGCGTCCGGCCGGATCGTGGTCGAGGGACGCGACATCACGAACTCGACCGCCAAGGAAGCGCTCGACGCCGGCATCGGGCACATCCCCGAGGACCGCCACCGGCGCGGCCTCGTGCTGCCGTTCTCCCTGACCGAGAACATCGCCCTCCACAGCTACCGCTCGGCACCGAACTCCCGGCGCGGCATCCTCGACCTCGGCGCGATGGCCGATCGCGCGAGGCGGCTCCTGAAGGAGTTCGATGTTCGCGGCGGCCGGCCGTCGACGCCGGCCGGTGCACTCTCGGGAGGGAACCAGCAGAAGGTCGTGCTCGCGCGCGAGATCGACGGCGACCCAAGAGTTCTGATCGCCGCGCAGCCGACCCGCGGTCTCGACGTCGGCGCGATCGAATTCGTCCACCACCGCCTCGTCGAGCAGCGCGACGCCGGCCGCGCGGTGTTGCTCGTGTCACTCGAGCTGGAGGAGATCCTTTCGCTCTCCGACCGCATCCTCGTCATCTACGAAGGGCGCATCGTCGGCGAATTCCCGACAACGGCGACCGAGGAGGAACTCGGGTTCGCGATGACGGGCGGCGGGCGCGGGGAGGAGGACGCCGCGTGAGCGTAGGCTTGACGGAGCTCAGCAAAGAGCGCACGTGCCGGCTTTGCCCGCGTCGGAGCGGAAGATGAGCGACCACGACGTCGAGGAGGTCGAGCAGCCGCCGCCTCCGGGCGAGCTGCCGACGCCGCAGCAGCGCTTCGCTTCCCGGTTCGGCGGCCTCTCGGGCGTCTGGGCGCCGATCGCCACGACGATCATCGCCTTCCTGATGGGCGGCCTCGTCGTCGCCTTCACCGGGAAGAACCCGTGGAAGGTCTACAAGGCGGTCTTCAGAGGCACCGGGCTCAGCTGGTTCTTCCACGTCGGCAACCACTCGGCGCGGGTCCCGTTCTCGGCGCACCACATGTGGTTCCCGTGGGACACGGGATCGGTCGCGGCGGGGAACCTGCAGCAGACGCTGCTTCTGACCACGCCGATCATCCTCACTGCGCTCGCACTCGCGTTCGCGTTCCGGTGCGGGCTCTTCAACATCGGCGGTCAGGGTCAGTACATCGCGGGCACGATCTTCGCGGTTTGGCTCGGGACGTCGTTCGTGAATCTCAACCCGTGGGTGCACGTCAGCCTGTGCCTGGTCGCAGGCACGCTCGCCGGTGCCGCCTGGGCGGGCATCGCCGGCATCCTCAAGGCGACCGTCGGGGCGCACGAGGTGGTCTCGACGATCATGCTCAACTGGATCGCCTACTGGGTCGGGTCGTACCTGTTCGGCGACGGTGGGCCGCTGCAGGGCGCGCAGCCGTCGATTCCGATCTCGAACGACATCGCTGAAGGCGCCAAGCTTCCGGTCTTCTGGGGGATCGCGCTCCTGCAGGGCCTGTCGATCGGGATCTTCATCGCGGTCGGGATGCTCGTCATCTATTGGGTGATCATCAATCGGACGACGCTCGGCTTCGAGGTTCGTGCCGTCGGCTTCAACCCCGATGCGGCGCGCTACGGCGGTATCTCGGTTGCGCGCAACTACTTCCTCGCGATGGCGATCTCCGGAGCGTTTGCGGGTCTCGCCGGGGCGCTCGACATCACCGGGTGGGAGTACCGCATCGGCGAGAACGACATCCAGGCGAGCACGATCGGATTCACCGGGCTGGCCGCCGCGCTGCTCGGACGTAACACTGCGCTTGGCGTCGGCGTCGCGTCGCTCCTCTTCGGCGCGCTGATCAACGGGACCTCGGGCCGGCAGCTCGACCCGTCGATCTTCCGTCCCGACTTGGCCGGCAACCTGACGACGATCATCCAGGGGCTCGTGATCCTCTTCGTCGGCCTGAACCTCGGCGGGATCGCCGTTTGGGTGAAGAAGCGAGGAGGGAAGACGGCATGACGGCGATCGCGGCACGAGTGGGCGGGATCCGGTGGGGCGACCCGAAGACGGTCGGCGCCGGCGGCATCGCCATCGGCGCGCTGGCGTTCTGGCTTGCGCTGCCGCCACTCGCCTCGCGGACGCAACTGGTGCCGATCCTGCTCGGGCTCCTCGCGATCGCGGCGGGGATCTGGACGTGGTCGCGTGAGCAGCGCCGTCTGGGCGGCGGCGCGGTCGCAGCTGGTGTGCTCGGGATCGGCCTCGGCGTCCTCGCGACCCGTTCTTCGACCGCGCACCTCGACACGGTCGTCGTCTGGAGCGCGCTCCTCGCCGCAACGCTGCGCTACGCGACGCCACTGACGTTCGCGGCGATCGGGGGTCTCTTCTGCGAGCGGAGCGGCGTGATCAACGTTGCCCTCGAGGGGATGCTGCTCACCGGGGCGTTCTTCGGCATCTGGGGGGCGATCTGGGCGCACGGCTGGGCGCCCGGGTGGGAGTGGGTGATCGGCCTGATCACCGCGGCCCTGGCCGGCATGGCGATGGCGGCGATCCACGCCGTCTGGGCGATCCACCTGAAGGTCGACCAGATCATCTCGGGCACCGCGATCAACTTCCTGGCGCTCGGGATCACCGGCTACATCTTCATCGACAAGTACGGCGACTCGGGCACGCCGGGCAACGTCGCCGACTACGGCATCCCCGACATCCACCTTCACTTCCTCAACAACTGGTACTTCATCGGGCCGATCATCGGCCAGCTCAACCTGATGATCTGGCTCTCGTTCGCGCTGCTGGTCGGGACCTACATCTTCGTGTTTCGAACGCCGTACGGCCTGCGCCTCCGTTCGGTCGGCGAGCATCCGCGTGCGGCGGACACCGTCGGGATCTCGGTGTACAAGATCCGCTACATCGCGGTCATCTCGTCGGGTGCGATCGCGGCGATGGGCGGCGCGTACCTCTCACTCGGGTTCGTCCACTCGTTCAACGAGAACATGACGAGCGGCACCGGGTTCATCGGGCTCGCTGCGCTCGTCTTCGGGAAATGGCGGCCGTTCCCGACGTGGTGCGCGACGCTTCTGTTCGGTTTCTCGAGCGCGCTGTCGGACCGCCTGCCGAACGCGTACGGCAACCAGTGGGGGACACTGTTCAACGCCTTGCCGTACGTCCTGACGATCGTCGCCGTGGCCGGCGTGATCGGCCGCTCGATCGGGCCGGCGGCCGCAGGACGGCCGTATGAGAAGCAATAGCGCAGCCGCCCGCGCCGCCGTCCTGCTCGGCGCGCTGGCGGTACTCGCGATTCCGTCCGGAGTGGTCGCAGCGCAGCTGAGCGGGCGGCTGCGGCTGCTCGAGACGCTGTACGTGGCGGTCGGCTCCGCACTGGTTCTCGGGCTCGCCGCCCTTGCCGCGGCGCGGAGCGCCCGGCGGAGCGCGTCGCGGACGCTTTCGGCGGTCGGCGGGGTCGGTGTCGCGCGGGTCTTCGCCTGGGTGGGTGCGTACGCGGGTGTCACCGGGGCGCTGGCGCTGGCGGTGTACGGCATCCTCCGCTGGGCGCAGTAGCGACTCGCGGAAAAGCTCCTCGACCGATCATCTACGCTAGTCCCGCCGTGTTCGAGATCGGGAACAGCCTTCGTGAGGCGCGGGAGCGGCGCGGGCTCGACGTCGCACAGGCGGAGCTCGCGACAAAGATCCGCGGGAAGTACCTGCGCGCCCTCGAGGACGAGCAGTTCGCCCTGCTGCCGGCCCAGACGTACGTCAAGGGATTCCTCCGCACGTACGCCGAGTACCTCGGCCTCGACGGCCAGCTCTACGTCGACGAGTTCAACTCGCGCTTCGTCAGCGGTGAGGAGTACGAGCCTCGGGTCAGGCGCTCGGCGGCAAGACGACCGCAGCGGCGTCATCGGCGGCTCGAGACGAACGTCGTGCTTGTCGCGCTCGGCGTGATCGCGATCCTGACCGTGATCGTCATCTCCGCCTGGAAGGCAGCCGGCGGGTCGCCGCCGGCGTCACCGCCGGTACAGAGCACCCCGACGGTCGTTCATCGCCCGAAGGTCAAGCCGCCGCTGTTCGAGGTGACCGCACGGCTCGGGCAGACGCATGTGATCGTGCACAAGGGGAGCGCGACGGGCCACGTCGTGTTCGACGGGACGATCAGCAAGGGTGATCCGCCGCGCGCGATCAAGGGCACGCGGCTGTGGGTTCAGATCGACACGCCGGAGAATCTCCGGATCAAGATCGACGGTCACCTCGTGCGCGTGCCCGGTGCACAGCCGCGGGTCGGCATCGTCACGAAGTCGGGTTGGCACGCGGCGTAGCTCCCGGCGTTCGCGCTGCGATCGTGGCGTCGGGCTCGGAGCTCGTGCGCGGCGACCGGTCAGATCGGAATGGGCCGTATCTCGCTGCTGATCTGCTCCGACGCGGCGTCGACCCGGCGGGGATCACGATCGTCGGCGACGACCCGGTTGACCTCGAGGCGGCGCTGCGCGCGGGGCTCGCATACGACCTGCTCGTCGTGTCCGGCGGCCTTGGGCCGACGCACGACGACCGCACGATCGAGCTGCTCGCGCGGGCGGCAGGCGTCGGCCTGCACGTCGACGCGGAGCTGGAGGCGAGCATCGAAGAGCTGTCACGCGTCGTTGCAGCGCGGCTCAACCGGCCGTACGCGGACTTCGAAACGGGTGTGCGCAAGCAGGCGACCCTTCCGGACGGCGCAGAGTGGGTGGGGCTCGTCGGCACCGCGCCCGCCGTTGTCCTGCCGCTCGGAGATCGCGTGGCCGTCGCGCTGCCCGGGCCGCCTCGCGAGCTGCAGGCACTGTGGCCGCGCGTCTGCGGGACGGCGCCCATGCAGCGCCTGTATGCGCGGGTGGTCGCACCGAGTCGCCGGGTGCTGCGACTGTTCGGTGTCTCCGAGTCGTCGGTGGCCAAGGCGCTCGAGGAAGCGGGTGGCGAGGGTGCCGGCGTGGATGTCACGATTTGTGCGCGCGAGTTCGAGCTCCACATCGACCTCTTCGTTCAGCCCGGCGCGGCTGCGCGCGCAGACGAGATCGAGCGCGCGTTCGAGGAGGCGGTGGGGAAGTACGTCTTCTCGAGAGACGAGCGGTCGACGGCCGAGCTCTTGGTCGATTTGCTGCGTGACCGCCACCTGACGCTTGCGACCGCCGAGTCGTGCACAGGCGGGCTCGTCGCCACGCGCGTCACGGACGTCCCCGGGTCGAGTGACGTCTTCCTCGGCTCGATCGTCGCGTACGCAAACGACGTCAAGCGGGAGCGCCTCGGCGTGCCGGAGGAGGTGCTCGCCGCACACGGCGCGGTCTCTGCCGAGACGGCGGCGGCGATGGCGACGGGGGCGCGAGCAGCGCTCGGCGCGGACGTCGCCATCGCCGTTACCGGCGTCGCCGGCCCGGGCGGCGGCACGGCCGAGAAGCCGGTCGGGCTCGTGTTCCTGCATGCCGTCGGCCCGAGCGGAGAGCTCGCCCGGCGGCTCGACTTCCCCGGCGACCGCGAGACGATCCGACTGCGAGCGGCGGTCGCGGCGCTGCACCTCGTTCGCAGACTCGTCACGAAGTTGTGACGAACACGGCACGCGGTCGACGCTAGCGTGGGGACCGGTGAACGGATCAGGCTCTTCTGCGCGCTCGAGCTGCCCGGGAAGGCTCGCACGGAGCTCGGCGCCTGGGCGTCGGAGACCCTCCACCGGGGACGGCTCGTGCCGTCCGAGAACCTGCACGTCACACTCGCGTTCCTCGGCCACCGGCCGGCCGGAGAGGTACCGGCGATCGTGGCGGAGCTTCGCGCCGCCTCGTGCAGCCGCCGGTCCGGCGGAGCTGCGGCCACTCAGGTACCGCGAGACGCGGAGCGTGGGAATGATCGTGCTCGGACGATGTGGGAGGCGCTGCGACCGCGCTTGCGCAGGACCTCCACGGCCGGCTCGAACGGCTTGGCGTCTACCGCCGCGAGGCGCGTCCGTGGCTTCCGCACGTCACCGTCTTGCGGCGTCCCGAGCGGGGAGGAGACCGGCCGACGCTAGCGAACACGTGTTCGATTCATGTCGTCCGGTCGGCTCTCTACCGTTCTTCCCTCGCTTCCGGTGCAGCTCAAAAGCTGCGCGGAGCCCGGTACGACGCACTCGAAACGGCAGTCCTAGGAGGTACTTAACGGTATGGATCGCGAACAGGCACTCGACACGGTGCTCGGGCAGATCGAGCGCCAGTTCGGCAAGGGCGCCGTCATGAAGATGAACGACCAGGCACAGATAGCGATCGGAGCCGTTTCGACCGGCTCGCTGTCGCTCGACGTGGCACTCGGGGTCGGCGGGCTGCCGCGCGGCCGCGTGGTCGAGGTCTTCGGGCCTGAGTCGTCGGGAAAGACGACGCTCGTCTACCACGTGATCGCGGAGGCGCAGCGCCGCGGCGGCATCTGTGCCTTCATCGATGCCGAGCACGCCATGGACCCGGCCTACGCGAAGCGGATCGGCGTCAACATCGACGAGCTCCTCGTCTCGCAGCCGGACACCGGCGAACAGGCACTCGAGATCTGCGAGCTCCTCGTCCGCTCGGGCGCCCTGGCGGTGGTCGCGATCGACTCGGTCGCGGCGCTGACGCCGAAGGCCGAGATCGAAGGCGAGATGGGCGACTCGCATGTGGGTCTCCAGGCCCGGCTGATGAGCCAGGCGCTCCGGAAGCTCGCCGGCACGCTGAACAAGACCGACACGATCTGCCTGTTCACGAACCAGCTGCGCGAGAAGATCGGCGTCATGTTCGGCAATCCGGAGACGACCTCCGGGGGTCGCGCCCTTCGGTTCTACGCGTCGGTGCGGCTCGACATCCGGCGGATCGAGACGCTGAAGGACGGCGTCGAGGCGATCGGCAACCGTGTTCGCGTGAAGGTCGTCAAGAACAAGGTTGCGCCGCCGTTCAAGCAGGCGGAGTTCGACATCATCTACGGCGACGGCATCTCGTGGGAGGGCACGGTGCTCGACACCGGGATCGAGCGGAAGGTCGTCCAGAAGTCCGGCTCCTACTTCTCGTTCGGGGACGAGCGTCTCGGTCAGGGCCGCCAAAACGCGACGGCGTTCTTGAAGGAGCATCCCGACGTCGTGCAGGGGATCCTGCGCGCGATCCAGGCGCAGGCGCCGCCCGAGCAGGTGATCTCGGCGAGGCTGCTCCCGCACGAGGACGTCCCGAGCGAGGCGATGCCGATCCTCGATGAAGAGGAAGCAACCGCAAGCGTCTGACCCGATCGACCTCGCGGCCCGCGCGCTCCGGCGCCATGACCGGTCGCGCAGGCAGATCGACGAACGGCTCGCCCGCGCCGGCGTGGAGGATGAGCGGCGGGCCGATGCGCTCGAAGCACTCGAGCGCATCGGCTACGTCGACGACGCGCGGTTTGCCGGGCAGCGCGCCACATCGCTCGCCGACCGCGGCTTCGGCGACGAGGCGATCCGGGAGCTGCTCGCCGCCGACGGCGTGCCCCCGGAGGCGGTGGACGACGCGGTGGCAGGGCTGGCGTCGGAAGCAGAGCGCGCCGCCGAGATTGTGGCGGTCCTCGGCGCGTCGCCGAGGACCGCGGCGCGGCTTGCGCGAAAGGGATTCGGGGAGGATGCGGTGGAGGCCGCCGGCGGCGGGTTTGCGGGGGACGGGCAGGAGGCGTAGAGTTCCGAGTCCTGACTTCGAATCACCGAACCCTGAAACCGCTCGTTTCTTCCTGCAAAGCTCCGCTTCTCCGATCGAATCCACTGATCCTGTGAGCCACGACTTCAGTCACCGAGACCCCGCGTCGCGCGGACGCGTCAGAACGAGAACCTGACCTGAATTCGCGGGGCGCGACGAAGTCGCGCCTGGACTTTAGATCTGCGAATGCGGCGCTCTGCGGGCTGGACGAGCCCGAGGAGCCGCCAATGCTCGTTGTCGTCGCAGTCGTTGTCGCACTGGCAGTCGGTGGCGGTGCGACGCTCGCCGGGCTGCGGCTCATGGCGGGGTCGCGTCTCGACGCGGCGCGGCGGGAGCGGGCGCTCCTTCTGGACGACGCGCGTCGCGAAGCCGATTCCACACGTCGTGAGGCGGCGATCGAAGCGCGCGAGCAGGCGATCAAGCTGCGCGCCGATCTCGAGGAAGAGCTCCGCGAGCGGCGCGACGCCGTGATGAAGATCGAGGAGCGCGTCATCGCGAAAGAAGGCGACATCGATGGGAAGCTGACGGAGCTGACCCGGCGCGAGCAGGGTGTTGCCGATCGCGAGGTGCACCTCCGCCAGCTCCAGGAGGACATGAAGGAGATCAAGGTGAACGCACCGCGCCGAGCTCGAGCGGATCGCGGGCATGACCTCCGGCGAGGCTCGACAGCGGATCCTCACGACATCGGAGGAAGAGGTACGCCACGAGCTCGCAGGACGGGTCCGCCAGCTCGAGGAAGAGGCGGCGAGCGAGGCGAAACGGCGGGCGCGGAACCTGGTCGCCGACGCGCTGCAGCGGGTTGCCGCGAGCGCGGCGGCCGAATCGACCGTGACACTGGTCGAGCTTCCGTCCGACGACATGAAGGGCCGGATCATCGGCCGCGAGGGCCGGAACATCCGGACGCTCGAGCACCTCACCGGCGTCGACTTCATCGTCGACGACACCCCGAACGCGGTCGTCCTCTCGTCGTTCGACGGCATCCGCCGGGAGATCGCGCGGATGACGCTGCTCAAGCTGATCGAGGACGGGCGCATCCATCCGACCCGGATCGAGGAGATGTACTACCTCTCGAAGTCGGAGCTGGACGAGCACATCCGGCAAGCCGGCGAACAGGCCGTCTACGAGGCGAATTGCGGCGAGATCCACGAGGAGCTCGTGAAGATCCTCGGCCGGCTCCGCTACCGGACGAGCTATGGCCAGAACGTCCTCAAGCACACGCTCGAGGTCGTCCAGCTCTCCGGGATCATGGCCGCGGAGATCGAGGCGTCGGTCAAGACGACGAAGCGAGCTGCCCTCCTCCACGACCTCGGGAAGGCGATGACGCACGAGGTGGAGGGATCGCACGCCGTGATCTCGACACAGCTTGCGCGGCGGTACGGCGAAGGACCGGCAGTGTGCCACGCGATCGAGGCGCATCACTACGAGGTACAGCCGCAGACCGTCGAGTCGGTGCTGCTGATCGCGGCGGACGCGATCTCGGCGTCGCGGCCCGGTGCGCGCGGCGAGAGCCTCGAGCACTATGTCAAGCGACTCGAGTCGCTCGAGCAACTGGCAGCCGGCCACCCCGGCGTCGAGAAGGTCTATGCCCTGCAGGCCGGGCGTGAGATCCGCGTGCTCGTGAAGCCGCACGAAATAGATGACGACGGGGCCGTGCTCCTGTCGCACGAGATCGCCCGCCAGATCGAGAGCCATCTCGAGTACCCGGGGCAGATCAAGGTGACGGTGATCCGCGAGAGCCGGGCGGTCGATATCGCGTCGAACAAGGTCGAACAGCGGCGCGCGACACCGATCGAGCGCCTCGACGTCGCCTGATCACACGAGGCCACGCGCGGCCCGGGCGCGGCCGATCTCGAGATCGCTGAGGGCTTGAGGGAATCTTGGAGGTTGAGCCGGTCTGAGAAGTCGCGGCGCAGGCTGACCGCGAGCCGCAAGTAACGAGTCGAGAACCTGGGCTGCGGTGCCTCGGTCCTACTCATCTCGCGCATCTGCCTGCGCCGCCGAACCACTATTACGAATTGGGCTGACAACCAGACACCCCCGTCGATGAGTCTCTGACTGACCGTTCGTGCTGTTCAGGTTCCCGAACGGTCTGGCAGTCCAACCCGCAGTTCACCCGCTGGTTTCTTCCGGCGGGCTGCCCGACACGTCCGGGTCTGTGTCGAGCGGTGCCGATACCCTCTTGGGACTGATGAGCGATCCGTCCTTCTCCTCAGCGGACGAGCGTCCACTTCATCTGCCAAGCAGGTACCACGTCACGACGTTCGGCTGTCAGATGAACGCGCATGACAGCGAGCGCATCAAGGGCATGCTCGAGGAGCTCGGCCTGGGTGAGGCGCCGACCGCCGGCCGACGCCGACGTTGTCGTCTTCAACACTTGCACGATCCGCGAGAAGCCGGACACGAAGCTCGCTGCGTACCTTGGCGAAGCGGCCGCGCGGAAGCGCGAGGACCCGGACCGCGTGATCGCCGTCGGCGGCTGTTATGCGGAGGCTCAGCGTGAGCGCATCTTCGAGCTGTACCCGTTCGTGGACGTCGCCTTCGGGCCGGGCTCGATCGCGCACCTCGCCGAGTGGCTCGGCGCGGGTGGCATTGGCGTCGCACGCGGCCGCTTCGGCCTCGACGAGCGCGAGTTCGCGGCCGAGCTGCCGATGCACCGGGAGCGGTCCTTCCAGGCCTGGGTGCAGGTGTCGATGGGCTGCAACTCCGTCTGCTCGTACTGCATCGTCCCGGCCGTTCGTGGCCGCGAGCGGAGTCGCCGACCGGGCGAGATCGTCGCCGAGGTGACGCGGCTCGCCTCGCAGGGCGTCAAGGAGGTGACGCTGCTCGGGCAGAACGTCAACTCATGGGGGCGCGACCTGCTGCCCGAGATCCAGACCGAGTTCGGTGAGCTGCTTCGCGCCTGCGACCGGTCGAGGGAATCGAGCGGATCCGGTTCACAAGCCCGCACCCGAAAGACTTCCGTGATCCGGTGATCGCTGCGATGGCGGAGTCTGCCGCGGTCTGCGAACAGGTTCACCTGCCGCTCCAGTCGGGGTCATCCCGGGTGTTGAAGGCGATGCGCCGCACCTACACGCGCGAGCGCTATCTCGCGCTCGTCGAGAAGATGCGCGCCGCGATCCCCGACCTCGCGATCGGCACCGACATCATCGTCGGCTTTCCGGGCGAGACCGAGGACGACTTCCAGCAGACGCTGGAGGTCGTGGCGAACGTGCGCTACGACAGCGCGTTCACGTTCGTCTACTCACCCCGCGCGGGCACCGAGGCGGCCGCGATGCCGGACCAGGTGCCGCACGAGGTGAAGATCGAGCGGATGGAGCGGCTTGTCGAGCTGGTCCAGTTGATCGCGCGCGAGCGGAACCAGGCCCGCGTCGGTCGCATCGAGGAGGTTCTCGTCGAGGGCTTCTCGCGCACCGATCCGACGCTCCTACGCGGCCGCACGCGACGCAACACAACGGTCAACTTCACCGGCGGCGCGTCGCCGGGCGAGCTCGTCGAGGTCACGATCGGCGGAGCGACTTCGACCACACTTCGCGGGGTCGAAACAACTCCGTCACAAAGGCCCGTCATATTGGACGCATGCGCGTCCTGATCACCGGCTCCTCGGGCCAGATCGGCACCAACCTCGGCCTGCGGCTCCTCGCCGACGGGCACGAGGTGTTCGGCATCGACAAGCGCCAGAACTCGTGGACCGAGGCGTTCCCGACCTGGCTCCAGGACCTCGCCGGGCACTACCCGGCGTTCCGAGGCGGCATCGGCGGAGTCGAGTACCCGGAGGTCGATCTCGTGGTGCACCTCGCCGCACACGCAAAGGTGCATCAACTCGTGCGCGAACCTCACCGCGCACTCGAGAACGCGATCATGACCTTCAACGTTCTCGAGTTCGCACGCGGGCTTGGCCTGCCGCTCGTGTTCTCCTCGACCCGCGAGGTGTACGGCGACGTTCACCGCTTCGAGGAGTACGCGGAGGAGGCCGCCGACTTCGCGTACACGGAGAGCCCGTATTCGGCATCGAAGATCACGAGCGAGGCGTTCATCTACTCGTACGCGCGCTGCTACGGCCTCGACTATCTCGTGTTCCGCTTCTCGAACGTCTACGGGCGATTCGACAACGACCTGTGGCGCATGGAGCGCGTGCTGCCGCTGTTCATGCACCAGCTGTCGCGCGGCGAGGGGATCACGATCTTCGGCGGCGACGAGAAGGTCCTCGACTTCACCTTCATCGACGACTGCGTCGACGGGATCGTGCGCGGGGTCTACGCGCTCGGCGAGAAGCGGGTCGCGAACCAGACGGTCAACCTGGCCTACGGCCAGGGCAATACCCTCGTGCGCGCGGCGGAGCTGATTGCGGAGGAGCTCGGCGTGGAAGCCGCAGGTCACGATTGCTCCGTCACTCCTCGGCGAGGTCACCCACTACGTGGCCGACGTCCGCAAGGCGCGGGAACTGCTCGGTTGGGAGCCACAGACGCCGCTCGCCGAAGGGATTCCGCGTTCGGTCGCGTGGTTCAGGGAGTGGCGCGCTGCGCATCCGGAGGAGGACCGCCCGTTCGAGCGGACGCGCTTCGCGGGCGAGGTCGAGCATGGCTTCAAGCAGCCGGCACGCGCCCGGCGCGTAACACAGCGTTCTCGCCCTCTTCGGTCCGACTGCGGCCGGCAAGACGGCGGTCGCAGCGATCCTCCGGGAGCGCCTCGGCGCGGAGGTGATCTCAGCCGACTCGGCCGCGCTCTACGCGGGCATCCCGGTACTCACAGCCGCGCCCGACTACCCGGCGCGGCTCGTGGGGGTCGTGCCGCTCGATGAGGACGTTTCCGTCGGGCGGTACCAGCAGCTCGCGCACGACGCGATCGACGAGGCGGACGTCCCGCTCGTCGTGGGCGGCACGGGCCTCTACTTCCGCGCCGCGCTCTCGGAGCTCGCAATCCCGCCGCCGGGGCGGCGGGAGCACTGGCAGGCGGAGGTCGACCGCCTCGGACCGGAGGCGTCGCATGCACTGCTCACCGAACGCGACCCTGCAGCCGCCGGGCGCGTCCACGCAAACGACCGGCGCCGCGTCGTGCGGGCGCTCGAGCTCGCAGAAGCCGGACACTCGCTCGCACCCGCCGACGACAGGCTGTGGACCCACGACACGCGCCACCCGACGACGATCGTCGCGCTCGACCTACCGCTCGACGAGCTCGACCGGCGTATCGCAGCCCGTACGAGCGCAATGGCCGCCGCCGGGGTCGGCGACGAGGCAGCGCGAGCATGGGCAGGACCGCTTTCGGACACCGCGCGAAAGGTGCTCGGCCTGGAGGAGTTCGCGACACTCGCCGGCGCCGACGCCGTCGAGCGCGTGACACTCGCGACGCGACGTCTCGCGCGTTACCAGCGCAAGTGGCTGCGGCGGATGCCGGAGGTCGTTACGCTCGACGCGAACCGGCCTCCGGAGGAGATCGCCGCTGACATCGTCGCGCTGGGACGCACAGGGCAACATCTATCTCGTCACGACTGACGCAGTCACCGCAGAAGACGTGCGGGCGGCGACGGCCGACAGCGACGGCGTGCTCCAAGTCCTTGCCACCGGTGACGACTGGGTCGAGCTCGCGATCTGGAACCCGGACGGATCTCGGGCGGAGATGTCCGGCAACGGAAC
Source organism: uncultured Thermoleophilia bacterium (assembly GCA_963785875.1). GTDB lineage: Bacteria > Actinomycetota > Thermoleophilia > Gaiellales > Gaiellaceae > PALSA-600. The sequence continues at coordinate 203,491 of CAWAWV010000001.1, forward strand.
GCGCATCGCGGCGCGCTGGCACGGCGGCGACGCCGTCACGGTGCGCGTGGGGCCACGTGAGGTCAGGGCGGTGCTGCGCGAGGACGGGCTCGTCGAGCAGGACCTCGGCGAGGTGACGGTCTCCGAGCCGGAAGAGGTCGACGGCGTTCGCCTGACCGTGGTGGACGTCGGCAACCCGCACGCCGTCGTCGAGGGTGACCCCGACGACCTGCCGCGAATCGGCCGATTGCTCGAGGCGCATGCGCGGTTTCCTCAGCGGACGAACGTCCAGGTCGCCCGGCGGCTCGACCACGGCGAGATCGAGGCTCGGGTGTGGGAGCGCGGCGCGGGGGAGACGGCGTCGTCGGGGACGAGCGCCGTCGCGGTCGCGGCGGCGCTCGGCCTTCATCCCGTCATCGTGCGCTTCCCGGGCGGGCCGCTCGAAGTTCGGTTCGAGGGGTTGCGCGCGTTCCTCGCCGGCCCGGCACGGCCGGCCTAGCCGCCGATTTCGTAGTCGCGGAGGGCGTCGTTCAGCGATGTACGAAGGTCGGTCGACTCAGTCCGCCGCCCGATGATCAGCGCGCACGAGAGGTGGTAGGTGCCTGCCGGGAACTCTTTCGGCCGTGTGCCTGGCACGACCACCGAGCGCGGCGGGACGTAGCCGCGGTGCTCAACCGGCTCCGGCCCCGTGACGTCGATGATCGGCACTGACGCCGTCAGTGTCACGTTGGGCGCGATCACCGCCTCTCTGCCGATGCGCACGCCCTCGACGACGATGCAGCGCGAGCCGAGAAACGCGCCGTCCTCGACGATCACGGGTCGCGCACCGGGTGGCTCGAGTACCCCACCGATCCCGACGCCGCCCGCGAGATGCACGTCGGCGCCGATCTGCGCACCGGAGCCGACAGTCGCCCACGTGTCGACCATCGTGTTCGGCCCGACCCACGCTCCGATGTTCACGTACGACGGCATCAACACGACGCCGGGTGAGAGGAATGCGCCGTACCGCGCCGTCGCCGGCGGAACGACCCGCACGCCGAGCTCCTCGTACCCGGACTTGAGCGGGATCTTGTCGCGGTACTCGAACGGCCCGACCTCGCGCGGCTCCATCTGCCGGAGTCGGAAGTACTCGAGAATCGCCGCTTGCACGTCGCTGTTGACACGCCAGTCGTCGCCGTCGGGCTCTGCGACGCGCACCTCGCCGCGGTCGAGCGCAGCGATCACCGCCTCGGTGTCGCTCACAAGGCGCCTTGGATGATCTCGGCCGCACGCTCGCACTCGGCCTGCGTGGGCACGAGCGCGAAGCGCGCGTAGCCTTCACCGGCCGGCCCGAAGAACGCACCGGGCGCGCACACGATGCCGTGCTCGAGCAGCCGCTCGGCGAATGGGATCGACGGGCCGCCGACGTCGACCCACAGGTAGAACGTCGCGGTCGATCCCGCGAGCCGAAGGCCCTTCGCCTCGAGCGCGGGCAGCACCACGTCGCGCTTTCGCCGATACACCTCGCGAACAGTCGCGACATGCTCCTCGTCCGACCAGGCGGCGATCGACGCCCGCTGCACGAACTCCTGGGGCGCCGTCCCGACGGTCGGCCGGAACGCGCGCAGCGCGTCAGCGATCTCCGGAGGCGCACAGACGAAGCCCGATCGAAAGCCGGTCATCGATGAGCGCTTCGAGAGCGTGTTGAACACCACGACGTTCGTGCGGTCCGGAAGCTCGAGCGCAGACGGGGGTGGCGTGTCGAACCACAGCTCGGAGTACGCCTCGTCCGAGCAGAGCAGGAAGCCGTGCTCGCGAGCCCGCGCGGCGAGCTCCTCGTAGAACGAGAGCGGCGCGACGGCACCGGTCGGGTTGTTCGGGTAGCACGTCCAGAAGAGCGCGATCTCGTCCCAGGCGTCGAACGCGTCGAGGTCAGGCAGCCACCGATCGCCCTCAGAGAGCGGAACGGTGATCACGGAGCCGCCCGCGAAGAGCGCTCCTCGCTCGTACACGGGGTACGCCGGCTCGGGGATCGCGACGAGTTGCCTCTCGCCGAGCGCGACCTGTGCGAACGAGAAGATCGCCTCCTTCGACCCGAGTGTCGGCACGATCTCCGCCAACCCGTCGACGGTCGCGCCGTACCGCCGCTCGATCCAGCCCGCGACGGCGGTGCGCAGCTCCGGGAGGCCGGTCGCGCGCGGATAGGACGACACCTCCTCGACGGAGGCGATCAACGCCTCCCTGATGAACGCCGGCGTAGGCTCGCGCGGGTCGCCCATCCCGAAGTCGATCAGGTCGATCCCTCGCGCCGAGACGGCCGCCTTCCAGTCGTCGAGGCGTGCGAACGGATACTGGGCCAGCTCGGCGAGGACGGGGGAGAGCTGCATGACTAGACGCTACCGAGGAGGAACCGCTGAAGGGCCGCAAACGTCCGCTCGAGCTCGGCGATCTCGACCCGCTCGTCGGCCGCATGCGCATAGCGCGTCCCGCCGGGCCCGAGGTTGACCGCGTCGAGGCCCCGCGCTGCGAAGTCGGCGACGTTCGTCCACGCCTGTTTCGGCTCGAGGTCGAATGATCCGGCCGCGCGCAGCTCTTGCACGAGCAGCGACTGCGCGGCGACGTGCGCAGGCGGCGAATGCGACACGATCTCTGCCTGCGGGAACAGGTCACGGATCCGCGCTTCGGCCGCTGCCGGGGTCCGGCTCGGTGCGTAGCGGAAGTTGACGTTCGCTTCCGCACGTCCCGGGATCACGTTGGAGGCGATGCCGGCCTCGAGCTGTGTGACCGACATCACCTCGCGGAACACGAGACCCTCGACCTCGACGTCGAGAGGCTCGCTCTCCAGCACGAGTCGGAGACCGTCGAGGGCGAGCGCAATCGCGTTCGTACCGAGCCACGGCCGCGCCGAGTGCGCGGCCCGGCCCTCGAACACAACGCGCGCGTTCAGGTTGCCGAGACAACCCAGCTGGAGCGTGTTGTCCGTCGGTTCGAGACAGATCACGAGCTGCGCCTCGTCGACTACGTCGGTCTGGTCGAACACGCCCGGTAGCGGGTTCTCGGCAGGCCCGAGCTCCTCGCGCGGGAAGAACAGAAACGCGACGTCGTAACCGGTGTCGACGTCGTGCGCCCACCGCGCGAGCTCGATCATCACGGCGAGGCCGCCCTTCATGTCGCTCGCGCCGAGACCGATCACGGCACCATCTTCGATCCGCCCAGGCAGGTTCCCCTGGGCGGGCACCGTGTCGGTGTGGCCCGCGAGCAGCACGAGCGGCCTGCCCGAGCGTTTGGCGAAGACGACCGACTCCCCGTCGTCGAACGCTGCCTCGAGCGGCACGGACGCCCGAACATGCTCGTAGAGCGCGGCTTCGCCCCGCGACTCCGAGGGGATGTTCACAAGTTCGAGGGCGCGCTCGGCCAGTGCCATACTTGTCTCGATGATTTCACGCCTTCCGGAGCCAGAGCGCGGCTTCGTTCTCGCCGTGCTGGGCCAGGGAGTCGACCCGGAGGAGGAGCTCGCCGAGGTTCGCGAGCTCGCCCGGACGGCGGGAGTCGAGCCGATCGGAGCAGTCGTTCAGCATCGCGGGCGCCCCGCGCAGCGCACGTACGTCGGCAAGGGAAAGCTCGACGAGTTGAAGCGGCTCTTCGCCGCGGCCGAGGCAGAGAGCCTGCTGGTGGACGACGAGCTGGACCCGTCGCAGCAGCGGTTTCTCGAGAACGCCCTCGACACCCGCGTCATCGACCGGACGCAGCTGATCCTCGACATCTTCGCGCAGCACGCGACGTCGGCCGAGGGGAAGCTCCAGGTGGAGCTTGCGCAGCTCGAGTACAACCTCCCGCGCATGCGCGGCATGTGGCAGCACCTCGAGCGCCTGGGCGGAGGCGTCGGGACGCGCGGCCCGGGCGAGTCGCAGCTCGAAAGCGACCGCCGCACGGCGCGCCGGCGGATCACTCTCCTACGCCGACGGCTCAAGGAGCTCCAGAAGCAGCGCGCGACGAGACGGCGCGAACGGCAGCGGAACGAGACACCCACGATCGCGCTCGCCGGCTATACCAACGTCGGCAAGTCGACCTTGCTGAACGCGCTCACCGGGGCGGATGTGTCTGTTCAGGACCAGCTGTTCCACACACTCGACCCGACGACACGCGGTTTCGACCACGACGGGCGCCGGTATCTGGTCACCGACACGGTCGGCTTCATCCGCCGTCTGCCGCACCACCTCGTCGAAGGGTTCGCGTCGACACTCGAGGAGACGCTGGTCGCGGACGTCGTCCTTCACGTCCTCGACGCCTCAGCGACGGACGAGGAGCAGGACCGGCAGGGAGAGGCGGTCGGCGACGTACTGCACGAGATCGGTGCGGGTGAGCTCCCGGTCGTGATCGTGCTGAACAAGATCGACCGCGTCGATCCGCTCGGGCGCCGCCGCCTTTCGAACCGGTTCCCCGAGGCGCCGCAGGTATCGGCGCTGACCGGTGAAGGGCTCGAGCCGCTGAAGGCGGAGCTCGCGCACCGGTTCGAGGATCGCTGGGAGCGCGTCCGCCTGCTCGTCCCGTACGCGGACGGCGGCCGTCTCGCGGAGCTGTACGCGCTCGGCTCGCCGGTCGAGGAGCGAGAGGACACCCCTGACGGCGTGCTCGTGATCGCGCGCCTGCCGCGGCGCGAGTTGCAGCGCTTTGCGCCGTACTTGATCGGCGAGTCCGGTTCGCACCGCGAGACCGCGTGACCGTCAGGTTGGAGATCAAGAAGCTGCGCGACAGCGCTGTCGTCCCGGCGCGCGCCTACGCCGGTGACGCCGGGATGGATCTCGCCGCCTGCGAGCGAGTCGAGCTCGCGCCCGGCGCCCGGGCGCTCGTGCCGACGGGTCTCGCGGTCGCGATCCCGGACGGCTACGCCGGCTATGTGCAGCCGCGCTCCGGGCTCGCAGCGAGACACGGGATCTCGATCGTCAACACGCCCGGCCTCGTCGACTCCGGCTACCGCGGCGAGCTCCTCGTCAACCTGGTCAATCACGACGAGGTGGAGCCGTTCGTGGTCGAGCCCGGCATGCGGATCGCCCAGCTCGTGATCCTGCCGGTTCCACCGGTGGAGCTGGTCGAGGTCGACGAGCTGTCGAAGAGCGAGCGCGGCGCGGACGGCTTCGGATCTTCGGGGTGATGGAGCCGCGGATCAGAGTGAGCTCGATTCTCCGCTGGCAGGGGCGCGTGCTGCTCTGCCGCCAGGAGAAGCCGGGCAAGGAGTACTGGCTGCTCCCGGGCGGCGGTGTCGCGAGCGGCGAGACGCTGATCGAGGCACTGCGCCGCGAGCTGCGCGAAGAGCTCGGCATCGAAGCGGACGTGCAGTTCGAGGGCCCCGTCGCAATCGTCGACTCGATCGCGCCGAAGACGATGGTTCCGTCGCGAAAGCACGTCGTCCACATCATCTTCTCGGCCGATCTCTCGCACCGATCGCTCTCGGACGTCGAGACGCACGATGCAGCGGTGAAGGGCGCCCGGCTGTTCTCGAACGAGGAGCTCGAAGAGATCGTCGTCCACCCGCCGATCAAGCGGTTCCTGGAGCGGTGGCAGCCGGGCGACCCGGCGGTGTACCTCGGCGCCCTCTGGGCGCGCTAGAACCGACCGCCGCGACTGCGGGCGCGTGCCGCCGAGACGGCGTGCGCCTCGTGCTCGAGCCCGTCCGGGAGCGGCTCCAACGGCTCCTCGACGCCGGCGTGAGCCAGCGCCTCCCCGAGTAGCCGGTCGGCGAACCACGGGTTGCGCGGAAGGAGCGGGCCGTGCAGGTAGGTGCCGTAGACGCGTCTGTAGCGGCAGCCTTCGAACCCCGACACGCCGTCGTTCCCGAAGCCTGAGACGACGCGGCCGAGGGGCTCTGCGCCGTCGTCGAGGATCGTTCGCCCCGCGTGGTTCTCGAACCCGGCGAGCGTCTCGCCGGCCCATCCGCACTCCAGGAGCACGTCGCCGATCATCCGCCGGTCGCCGGCGATCGTGTGCAGCGGCAGCAGCGCGATCCCGGGTAGCTCGACACCCGCGAGATCGCGGTAGGAGCGGCCGAGGAGCTGATAGCCGCCGCAGACGGCCAGGAACGCCGCGCCGCCCTCGACGGCAGCATGCAGATCGCTCGCTTTCGCTACGAGATCGTGGGCGACCAACTGCTGCTCCCGGTCTTGGCCGCCACCCACGTAGAAGAGGTCTGCCGTCGGCACCGGGTCGCGCATCCCGATCGCCTGAACGTCCAGCTCGTGCCCGCGCAGGCGCGCCCGGGCCGCGAGGACCGCGATATTCCCACGGTCGGCATAGATGTTCAGGTAGTCGGGGTACAGGTGTCCGACCCGGATCTTCAAGCGGCCCGTTCCCAGTAGTTCGTCACGTGACCGCGCGCGGCGATCGTGCGCCGCAACGCGAGCATCGCGGTGTACGTGGGGAGGACGGTGAGCTCGCCGCCGGCGGGTGTCAGCGCGAGCCCGCGGTCGAGCGCTGCGTCGAGCGACGGCACGACCTCGATCCGGCTGCGCTCGAGACCGCCGTAGGCGAACCGGAGGGCGAGCTCGGCCGCGCGCGAGCCCGTCGCGACGAGCCGGTCGAGCCCGGCAAGGAGCGGCTCGAAGTCGACATCCCAGATCCAAGAGACGTCGCGTCCGTCTGCGATCGCGTCGTTCAGCGCGATCACCGCCACTCGCGGTGCCGCGCCGTCGACGAGCGTGCGGATCGCCTCGTTCGCGCCCGCCGGGTTCTTGACCAGGAGCATCAGCACTCGCCGATCGCCGATCGCGATCCGCTCGAAGCGGCCGAACGCAGCAGAGAAGCGCCCAAGGCCCGCCCGCACGTCGTCGAGCCCGACGCCGAGCGACAGCGCGAGGGAGGCTGCCGCGAGCGCGTTGTAGACGTTGTAAAGACCAGGGAGCCGCAGCTCGACGCGCACCTCGCCTTCTGTTGCGGCGAGCTCGAACACCGCACCGTCGAGCCCGTGCAGCTCGATCTCGCGCGCAGTCACATCCAGCGGAGGACGTGCGTGACCGCACGCGGGGCAGCGGTAGTCGCCGAGGTGGCCCACGTACGACGCGGCATAGACGTACGGCGTGCCGCAGCGCAGGCAGTACTTCGAGTCGGCGGCGTGCTGAAGCGCCGGACGCGCGACGCGCGGGTCGTCGACGCCGAAGACACGGCCGCCGGGACGGCCGAGCGCGCCGACCTGGGGGTCGTCGCCGTTGACGACGAGCAGCGCATGGGGGAGGGCGGCGACCGCGGCGCGCCATCGGGCGGCGACGATCTCGAGCTCCCCGTAGCGGTCCAACTGGTCTCGGAAGAGGTTGCCGAGAAGAAGAGCCTTGGGCCGCACCCGGCGCGTCACCTCGGGCAGCGCGCCCTCGTCGACCTCGAACACCCCGAGCTCGGCGTCGCGCGCGTGCAGAAGCGCCGAGGCGACGCCGGAGACGAGGTTCGCGCCCGAATCGTTGTGGACGAGGCGGAGCTCCCCTCGAAGGATCTCCGCGACCATCGCCGCCGTCGTCGTCTTCCCGTTCGTCGCCGAGATCACGACCGACCCCTGCGGCAGCCGCGCCGCGAGCGCGTCGATCGCAGCGGGGTCGAGCTTCCAGAGCAGCTTCCCGGGCAGCGTCGTCCCGCCGCCGCGTCCCGCCAGCCTCGAGAGCGCACCCGCCGTCCGCACCACGGCGGCTTCGACGGCAAGGGGGAGAGGTGGACGCACCCGAGCCACGTTAACGGACTAGCGTCTACTTGCGCTTCGTTCATCCTGATCTACCATTCTTGTATGGCTCGGAAGCCCTACCGGGCGGTCGCAAACATCGACCCGGCGGCCCTCGCCGAGTTCCGCGCCGGCATCCGCCGCCGCTACTCCGACGAGCAGATCCTGGCGGCGCTGCGCGGGTCGGCGACGCGGCTCGGCCGGTCGCCGACGATGAAAGAGTTCGCGGCCGACCCAGAGGCGGGCATGCATCCGCAGACCGTGATCGAGCACTTCGGGACCTGGAACGCCGCCAAGCGGGCGGCCGGGTTGATGCCGCGCCGCTTCGCGACCCGTGAGGAGCTCGTGACTCAGCTTCGGTTGCTCGGCGAGGAGCTCGGCCGCACTCCGAGCGCGCAGGACATCCGGGCGCGCCGCGGCACGATGCCGTCGGCGTCGCTCTACTGGCACACCTTTGGCTCGCTGTCGACGGCGCTCCGCGAGGCGGGGTTCGACGTCGCGGTCGGTGAGGAGCGGCTCGAACGGGCGATCTCGCAGGGTGCGAAGCTTGCGCGTGCGCTCGGCCGCCTGCCGAAGTTCGGCGACTGGCAGGCCGCCCGCCGCCGCGACGACGCTCTACTCACCGAGTGGCAGGTCTACCGGCTGTTCGACGCCCGGCGCGGGGCGTGGGGGACGTTCCAGTATCTCGTCCGCGATCGCCTCCAGGACGAAGGGGTCGCCGTGCAAGCAGACGGCTCGCTCGAACGCTAGATCGCGGCAATCGCCGCGAGGCGCGTCATGCAGAAGTCGCGCTCGCCCGGTGCCCGCACCGCTGGCAGCGGATCCGGCTCGACGTACTCCAGGTCGGGGTGGAAGCGCTCGCGACGGACGACCTCGCCGTCGGCGAGAGCGAACCACGAGCCGGCCTTGACCTCGCGCTTGCGCAGGCGGAGCCGGCCGTAGCGCTCGAGGACCTCGAGCGCGAGCCGAGTCGAGGCGAAGAAGACGCCGGCGCGGCCCTCGCCGAGCCACAGTGGACGGCCGCTCCCGCGCGCGACGAACACGACGCCCGGCTCGCGCTCGTCGAGCCAACCCGCGGCGAGGGCGCCGCGGAGGTGCTCCAGCGCGCGTGCGTCGTTTCGGGAATGCGCCGCGAGCGCGAAGATCGCCTCGGAGTCGACCGTCATCCGCGGCTCGGCCCGCGAGCAGGAGTGGGGGGCGAGGAGCTCGTCGTCGTTGGTGATGATCCCGTTGTGGATCCCGACCACCGGGCCGTGTCGCACCGGATGGTTGTTGGCGTTGATCGACGGATGACCCTTCGTGTAGTCGCGCACATGGACGAGGAGCTGAGTCGCCTCCTCCGGCACGGTGATCCGCTCGAGTAGCTGCGATGCGGGCGTCCGCTGTTTGACGACCGTCGCGTAGGCGTCGTCGGGACCGCGGTAGGCGTAGCCGACGGCGTCGGCGCCGCGCTCGGCGATCGCTGCGAGGAGCGCTTGCGCGGCCAGTGTCCGGTCGAGGCTTGACCCTGACTTGACGCTGTATCCCGCAATGCCGCACATAAATCAATCCTATGAGTGAAGACGGACGCCGGTTTCGAAAAGTTGCCTGAACCGGCTCATTCTTTACATCTCAAGCTCACGCTTCCTCCCGCCGATAGGGGATATGTGGAGCACCCGCTTCCCGATGCGGCTTTCGAGCCCGAGAGCGACGCGGTCCTCGACCTCGTCGACGTCGAGGACGAGGACGAGGAAGAGCCGGAGAATGCGAAGCTCAGCGAGGACGAGCGCCTTCAGACGGCCGATCCGCTCAAGCTGTACGTGCGCCAGATCGGTGACGGCCGGCTTCTGACCGCCTCCGAGGAGCGCGAGCTCGCGCGCCGTAAGGACCTCGGTGACGAGCTCGCGAAACGGCGCCTGATCGAGTGCAACCTGCGGCTCGTGATGTCGATCACGCGCAACTACACAAAGGCCGGCGTGCCGCTCCTCGACCTGATCCAGGAGGGCAACCTCGGCCTCATTCGCGCCGTCGAGAAGTTCGACTACAAGATGGGCTACAAGCTGTCGACCTACGCGACGTGGTGGATCCGCCAGGCGGTCACCCGTGCGCTCGCCGACCAGGGGCGCACGATCCGCCTTCCCGTGCATGTCGCGGAACAGGTGCGCCGCGCGACGCGCTCGCGCCGGCAGCTCGCGCAGAAACTCAACCGCGACCCGTCCGTCGACGAGATCGCAGTGGACGCAGGCTTCACCCCCGACCGTGTGCGCGAGCTGTTCGACATGATCGAGGACCCGGTCTCGCTCGAGACGCCGGTGGGCGACGGCGAGAGCATGGTCGCCGACCTGATCGAGGACGAGAAGGCGGAGTCGCCGGACGGCGCCACTGCCGACCACGCCCGGTCGGTCGAGCTCGCCGAGGCGATCGACCGGCTGAACCCGCGGATGCGCCACGTCGTCCTTCGCCGCTTCGGCCTCGACGGACGACAGCCGCAGACGCTCGAGGAAGTCGGCCACGATCTCGGCATCACGCGTGAGCGCGTGCGGCAGCTCGAGTCGCGGGCGCTCAAGGAGCTGCGGGCGGTCGCGCCCGGGCTCCAGCACTACCTGCACAGTTAGGAGTCCGGCTAGGTCGTGAAGGCGACGGCTTCCATCTCGTGGAGGGTCGCCAGGCGTTTCAGCGCCTCCACCTCGATCTGCCGGACACGCTCTCGCGTCAGGCCGAGGCGGCGCCCGATCTCCTCGAGCGTCTTCGGGTCCGCGTCGCCGAGCCCGTAGCGCAGGACGACGACATTGCGGTGGCGCTCCGGCAATGCTTTCAAAGCGGTCGCAAGGACCTGCGAGCGGAGCGAGTGCTCGACCTGCTCGTCAGGGAGCGGCCCGTCGCCGGCGACGAAGTCCCCGAGCACGGCGTCGTCGGTGTCGCCGACCGGCGCATCGAGCGAGGTCGACGCGCGCGCCGCTGCCCGGACCTCGCGGGCCTGGGTGAGCGGGAGGTTCGCTTCGTCGGCGATCTCCTCGAGGCTTGGCTCGCGTCCGAGCACGGCCCACAGCGAGCGCTCGGCTCGGTTCATCTTCTGCAGCCGCTCGACGATGTGCACCGGCATCCGGATCGTCCGCGCCTTGTCGGCGAGCGCCCGGGCGACGGCCTGCCGGATCCACCAGGTGGCATAGGTCGAGAACTTGTAGCCGCGGCGCCAGTCGAACTTCTCGACGGCGCGGATCAGGCCGAGCGTGCCCTCCTGGATCAGGTCGAGGAACGGCAGACCCTGATTGCGGTAGTTCTTGGCGATCGAGACGACGAGGCGGAGGTTCGACTGGATCATCCGCTGCTTGGCGAGCCGATCACCGGCCTCGATCTTCTTCGCCAGCTCGACCTCTTGCGCCGCGGTGAGGAGCGGATGCCGGCCAGCTTCGCGCAGGAAGAGCTGCAGGGCGTCCGTGGTCGTCTCCCACGAGATCTGGAGCGGCGGCGGGGGCTCGCGCTCGGGCAATCGCTCGCCGTCCTCACCGAGGTCGTTGACGAGGTCGATCTGCCGCGTCTCGAGCTCGCGGTGGACCAGGTCGATCTCGAGCGCGTCGAGGTTCAGGTGCTCGAGTGCGTCGTTCAGGTCCGACTGCAGGAGCGAGCCGCGTTCCTCGGCCGCCTCGACCAGTTGGCGCAGGTCCTCGCTGAGCAGGAGGATGTCCGTCTCGGAGGCAGCCACTCGCACGATTCTTAGCCGCATCGGCCTCCGTCCAAACCCCGCCTGGCTACGTGTCGTCCCGCAGGGTCGGCACGTTCGCGCCCCGATCCGGGGGTCGTAGCTGAATGCACGCCAATCGATGTTAGGTCAAGTCGCAGGCGAGCACCACCCGCGCAGCGGCGCGCGCGTTCACCGCAACGACTCCCGGCTTTTCCACTGATCCACAGGGTTCTCCCCAGCCCCCGGCAAAAGCCGTGGAAATGTGGACAATCTCGCGCGCGCAAAATGCGGCAAATCCGTGTCGACGGCGCTTGCGGGGACACGTCTGAACCCGTAGATTCGTTCTTGCACCGAGCACGGAGCGCGAGTAGGTCGAAGCCGCTCCCGAGGGCTCTAGGCGGAAGCCAAAGGTTCACGGGGGAGGTGGACGAAAGCGCCACCGGCTCGGTGAATTTTTGCGTGGTCCTAAGTGGAGCGCACGGCACGGGACACCAGTTGGCGCGGCGCAAACGGAATTCTCCGCAAATTGCACCAAAGCGGCCCGAGGCGACTTGAACCCGGGTCCCTGACCCCCTATCTTCCCTCTTGCACCGAGCACGGAGCGCGAGTAGGTCGAAGCCGCTCCCGAGGGCCGTAGGCGGAAGCCGAAGGTTCATGGGGGAGGTGGACAAAAGCGCCACCGGCTCGGTGAATTTTTTTTGGACCATGACGCCTGCCGAGTTCCGCGCCGCAGTCGATGCGTACCGCTTCACGGCTGCCGCTCCTCCCCACCCGAACGGTTCGCGCGACGTGGCCGGCGGTGAACCTCCCGTCGCCGGTGGGAGCGCGACCACACACTGAACGGAGTCGTCGGTGGCGCGCACCTGCTCTGTGTTCTGCGCGCGATTGCCTGACGTCGCGGTGGTCGAGCTCGACTACGCCGGCGCCGTGACGGGAAACGCGGTCGTGCCTGAGCGGTAGGATCGCGCGCGATGCACCTCCGCCCCCCCGCCTTCGACCACGGCGTCATCTCGTTCGCGTGGGCGCTCTTCTTCGGGCTCTTCGTCTGGATCGGCGGCGCGGCGGTCGGCTATGGCAGCGCCGTGTGCTTCATCGTCGGCGCCGTCGTCGGCTTCCTGGTCTTCCTGTTCGTTCGCGTCTACGGCGAGGACGAGCCGCGCCGGCCGTGAGAGCCGGCGAGCGCGAACACGAGTAGCCGCGCAAGCTCGCCGCCGATCTTGTCGACGAGGCGCGCGTACGCCGGCGGGCGTTCGCGCCCGACGTTCGCGCAATGCACGAGGAGCAGCATGGTCTCCGCGCTCCTCGCGGTCACGGCTCGGGATGGGATTCGGCGACGCTCAGCATGTCCTAGTCCGGGTATCGGTCGGTCCGACCGGCCGGTACACCCTCGTGGGGGGGAACACGCGTAGCCGTCCTAGAGGCCGAGCCGGCGCGCGTCGAAGGCGGCCGACCAGAGCTCTTCGTGGAACTCCGCGATCGTCGCGGCGGCGTCGTCCTCGAACAGATGCTGCACCACACCCACCTCGCGGTCGTTCACGAACGGCACGTCGACGTGCGCGCGTGAGACGAGGTTCACCGAGATCTTCCCGCAGACAGGGCAGCGCACCGCGAGTCCGACGCGGTCGCCGCGCGCCGCGGGCGCGAGCAGCATGAACGCCGACGGAAACACCGGGCGCGGCCGCTCCTCGGGCCAGCAGAAGAAGCTCCACGGCCACTCCCCCGCCTTGATCCGCGTCGCCGCGAGATCGACGAGCTCGCCGCCGACCGCCTCGCTCCGCGACGTCATCAGGTTCACGAACGTCGTCGCGTCGTCGCAGGCCGAGCGGCGCCCAGTCGAGCTCGTCATGGGTGACGAGCCCCGGATGCTCGTCCGCCGCAGCCGCACGCGAACTCGACGCGGTAGACGGCCGGATGCTGCGCACCCGGCAGCTCCTCGAGCCGGCGGAAGCGCGAGAGCAGGACGCGCGTCTCGCCGTGCACCGGGCACGAGAACGTGTAGGAGGTCGTCAGCGAGTCGTACATAGGGCTTCTCTACCCCATGTATCGGACGAGGCGGCCCCACTCAGTAGCCGTATCCGCCGCCGCCGCTGCTCATGTCACCTCCGGAATCGACCGCCTTGCCCGCGCCGTCGACGACGTACCAGGCGCCGCCGAAGGTGTCGAGGTTCTCGCCCTTCGTGCTCCCGGCGGTCGTCCCGTCGCCTGCGTAGTAGTAGAGCGGGTGGCCGTGATAGGTGACCTGTTGTGTGCCGTCGGTCCTCGCCGTCGTCGCGAGAGCTCCGCCGTCGAGGCCGTTCCCGGCGCTCGGCGCTGCGGCGGTGAACGGCGGCCACGTGCCGGCGCAGGGGCCGGTGCAGGCGCTCTTTCCGCTCTTGTCGGCCTCGAAGAGGTAGAGCGTGCGGCCTCGTCCGTCGACGAGGATCTTGCCGAGCTTCGACCCGGCGAGCTGCACGCTGGCGCCGCCCGTGCCCTGGGCCGAGTTGGACTTCTTCGCGCCGCCGCAGCCGGCGAGAGCGATCAGCACCGCGACGAGCGCGACCGGCGTCAGAACCTGTCTCATGCCACCAACTACGCGGCTTGCGCTCAAGCGGTTTCAGTAGGTGATCAGCGCGTGCAGGTCGAGGCCCGGCGAGCCGCTCGCGGCCGCCGAGGAACGTCAGCTCGATGATGAAGCAGGCGCCGACGACGACGCCGCCCAGCTGCTCGACCAGCCCCCAGATCGCCTCGACCGTGCCGCCCGTCGCGAGCACGTCGTCGTGGATGACGACGCGCGCGCCTGCCGGGATCAGGTCCGGGATGCACCTCGAGCGACGTTCTCGCCGTACTCGAGCACGTAGCTCGCGCTGACCGTCTCCGGCGGCAGCTTGCCGGGCCGCCGCGCCGGCACGAAGCCGACGCCTGCCTCGACGGCGATCGCGGCGCCGAGGATGAAGCCGCGCGCCTCCGCGCCGAGCACGAGGTCGCGCGTCTTCGACCGCACCCACGTCCGCGAGCTCGCCGATCGTCTGCTCGGAGCGCGCGCCGGATCGGCGAGCAGCGGCGTGATGTCCTTGAAGCCCGACGCCGGGCGTCGGGAAGTCCTCCGACCTCGCGGATCCGTCGAGCGCAGATCGACGTCGCTCACTGCGCCGCGAGTCTCGCCTGCAGCCTCGCGCCAGAACAGCAGCGACGAGAGCTCCTGCGCGAGCTCGGCGAGCTACTGCAGGTCGCGCAGCGCCGGCGCCCGCCGCTCGGCGTTTCGGCGAGCGCAGCGCCGGCGCGACGAGCTGCTCGAGCAGCGCCGCCTCCCGGTCGGTCGCCGTCCGGAACGTCCGCAGGTGCCGCGGCGTCGACGCCGTAGCGCGTCAGCTGCGCGCAGACCGCGGCGACGTCGGCGTCGGTCTCGGGGTAGCGCTTCGTCGCCGCCGCTTCCGTGCGGGGCGAGCAGGCCGAAGTCCTCGAGCTCCTTCGCGAGCTCGGGCTGACGCCGGCGCGCTCGGCAGAGCTCGTCGAGGTCGATCGACTCCTCCTGCTCTCCGAGCGCCGGCCGGCCTGCGCCGCTTGCGCTCGGTCGCGCCCGGGCGCGGCCAGCTCGTCCCTGATCACGCGCAGCGGCAGGAACTCGTCGCGCTGCAGCCGCAGGATCGTCTGCAGCCGCTCGAGGTCGTCCTCGCTGAAGAGCCGGTAGCCGCCCTGCGTCCGCTGCGGCGCCGAGCAGGCCCTCGTCCTCGAGGAAGCGGATCTTCGAGATCGAGATGTCCGGGAACTCGTCGCCGCAGCCGCCGCACGACCTCGCCGATCCGGAGCGAGCCGCTCCCGCTGCTGGCGGCACGGTCGACGCTCATCGCGATGAAGGTCAGCCGGTACTTGCCGACCTGGAGCTCGTCGCCGTTCTCGAGCTGCGCGCGGTCGATGCGCCTGCGGTTGACGAAGGTGCCGTTCAGCGAGCCCTGGTCCTCGACGCACGAACGCGCCGTTCGCGCTCGACGAGCACCGCGTGGTTCCGCGAGACGGTGACGTCGTCGAGGAAGATCTCGCAGTCCGGGGAGCGGCCGATGCGCGTGCGCGCGCCCGCGGGCGGAAGCTCTCCCCCGCCCTGCCGCCGCCCGCACGGACGACGAGCGCCGGCCCTTCGAGCCCGAAGTCGTCGATGCTCCGCGAGCTCGGCGACGTCCTCGGGCGTGAGCGACTGCGTCGCCTCCGACGCAGGCTCGCCCTTCTCGAGCAGCGCCCCGCACCGCGAGCAGTAGTTCGCGGCCTCCGGGTTCTGGAAGCCGCACTCGCTGCAGTAGACAGCGGTCATGCCGCGGGGCGTGTTCTTCCCGGTGAGGATCGCGGTCAGCCGGTCGACGTCGACCTGGTCGAGAACGCTCTTGCCGCCCGTCGCCTGCAGGCGCGCGACGAGCTCGGCGCGGAGGATGTCGATCTTGCCGTGCAGCATGCGGCGCTGGTAGCTGACCTCGTGCTCCTGCGTCTCGAGGTCGTCGATCAGCTTCTTCAGGTCCTCGTCCGAGAGCGAGCCGAGATCGGGGAGCGGTTCCACGCTGCCGCCTTTCGTTGTGAGCTGAGAAGGTGAATTCCACCAGAGGACACCCGAACCGTCAACCTCAACTTAAGGGTTCGTCGCTCCTCCAGTTCACCGGGCCGCGCCGATCTCCTCCCGCTCGATCAGTTCCGTGACGAGTGTGCGCAGCTCGGTTTCCAGCTCCTCGGACGCGGCCGGCGTCTCCCCTTCGGCGTACAGGTGAATCAACGGCTCGTCCCCGTCCGGCAGCACCTGCACCCAGCCGCGGGCATCGAAGATCTTGATCCCGTCCGTCGTATCCACGTTTCCGTCGGCATAGCGCTCGTTGAGCACGCGCATGACGGCTCCTTTGAGGGCCCACGGGCACTGGACCTGCCGGTGGACGAGCGTCGGCCGCGGCAGCTCGGAGACGAGCTTCGACAGCGGATCGCCGACGGGTGCGAGGAGCTCGAGCAGCTTGCAGAGCGCCGCGATCGCGTCGTACGCCGGCAGGAAGCCCGGGAACACGTAGCCGCCGCCGGGCGCCCCTGCGAACACGACGCCGTCGCCGGCCGCGGCCCGCGTGAGCTCGGGCAGCGTCGCGGGCGTGCGCACCACCTGGAATCGGTCGCCGACGACCTCCTCCACCTGGCTCGTCGCCGTGATCGGGACGACGATCTTTCCGCCGCCCTCGCTTCTGTGGAGGAGCTTCAGGTAGAGGAGCAGCGACTGGTCGGGCCGCACTTCGCGGCCACGCTCGTCGATCAGGTAGATCCGCTCCGCCGACCGGTCGAAGACCGCGCCGAAGTCGGCATTGACCGCCGCGACGAGCCGCTGTGCCTGGTCGATCGTCTCGGCAATCCGGCCGGGCGTCGACCCGGTGTCGGACTCGAAGGCGTGCGCGGTGACCGCTTCGACGCCGAGCGGCCCGAGCACGAGCGGCAGGACGTAGCTTCCGGCGGAGTAGCCGTAGTCGACGACGATGCGGAAGCCGCGCAGCCGGATCGCCTCCGCGTCGAGATCCGCGAGCAGGTCGCTCGCATAGCCCTCACGCGCTCGTGCCGGGTACGTGATCGAGCCGACGTCGCCGAACGGGACGCGGCGGAGCTCCTGCCGCGTGAAGTGCTTTTCGACCTCCTTCTGCATCGCGGCGGAAAGCGCGATGCCGGGGCGCTCGAAGAGGCGGATCTGCACGGCCTCCGGATCGGTCGTCGAGGCGCCGACGTGGAACGCGGCGTCGTAGCCCTGCGTCTTCAACAGGTGCTTGCCGACCGGGGCCGGCAGCGTCCGCAGGTCGGCGACGTTCACGCCGGTCGAGTGCAGGCCCGAGATCAGCGCCCGCTTGATCATCCGGTAGGCGGCCGCGCTCTCGCGGCTCGCGACGACGCGTGCGCCACGCTTCAGGGCGGTGCCGAGCGAGGCGCCGAAGCGGAGCGCGATCTCGGGCGTCAGGTCGACGTTGACGAGGCCGACCACCCCATCCTGCGCGAAGACGCGCGTGGTGCCGCGCGACTCCCAGATGAGGCTCTCGTAGATCTGTGCGCCGTAGTCGACCTCCTTGTACGGGTAGATCCGGACGCCCGGGTAGATCACGGACTGGTCGCCGATCGTCACCTGGTCGCCGATCGCGACGCCCTCGTGAATGCGGGCATGGGCTCTGATGTCGCAGTTGCGGCCGACGATCGCGCCCTCGACAACCGCGCTGCGGCCGACGTAACAGGAGGCGTCGAGCACCGAGCGCGAGACGCGGCCACGCTCGCGCAGCGTCGTCGCCGAGCCGAGGACGGTGTACGGGCCGACGGACGCCTCGGGTGAGATGCGCGCGTAGTTGCCGATGAACGCGGGCCCCTCGACCCCTTCGACGTCGTCGATCTCGACGCCCTCGCCGATCCAGACGTCGCCGCGGATCTTCAAGCCGGGGACGCTCAGGCGAACCCGTTCGTCGAGCGCGTCGAAGTTCGCCTGGCGGTACTGGTCGAGATTGCCGATGTCCTGCCAGTAGCCCTCGCAGA
This sequence comes from uncultured Thermoleophilia bacterium, assembly GCA_963785875.1. Classification (GTDB taxonomy): domain Bacteria; phylum Actinomycetota; class Thermoleophilia; order Gaiellales; family Gaiellaceae; genus PALSA-600. Next base: position 221,301 of record CAWAWV010000001.1, read on the forward strand.
CATAGCCGTAGATCGGGCGCCCCATCTCCAGGAGGAGCGGGAAAAGCTCCTTCGAGAAGTCGTAGGGCCGGTCGGTCGGCACGTGCTTCAGCACCTCCGGCTCGAGGACGTAGATGCCGGTGTTGATCGTGTCCGAGAACACCTGCCCCCACGACGGCTTCTCGAGGAACCGCTCGACCTTGCCCGTCGTCGTCGGTGACGACGATCCCGAACTCGAGCGGGTTCTCGACCGACTTCAGGCCGATCGTGACGGCGGCGCCCTTCTCCTGGTGGAATTCGACGATCTTGTTCAGGTCGATGTCGCAGAGCGCGTCGCCCGAGATGACGAGGAAGGTGTCGTCGAGTGCGTCGGAGGCGAGGCGCACGGATCCGGCGGTGCCGAGTGGGCTCTCCTCGACGGAGTACTGGATGTTGAGGCCGAGAGTCGTGCCGTCGCCGAAGTACGACCGGATCGCCTGCGGCAGGAACGCGACTGTGACGATCACGTCCTCGAAGCCGTGTGCTCGAAGCAGCTCGAGGATGTGCTCCATGCAGGGCTTGCCGACGATCGGCACCATCGGCTTCGGCTGGTTCGAGGTCAGCGGCCTCAGCCGCGTTCCCTCTCCGCCCGCCATGACGACGGCCTTCACGCCCCTGACCGCCTTCGGCTCCCGCCCGGCGAAGCCGGGCTCCGCCGCAGGCTCCAGCGGCGGGTCAGAAACGTGAACGAGTTCATGCAAACGCCTCGCGCTTCGCCTTCACCACGTACTCTGCGAGCGCGAGGAACGCGAGCCCGAGACCGATCCAGAAGACGACCAGCGGCCACGTCGTGCCGTCCCGGGTCACCATCATGAAACCGAGAGACGCGTACAGAAGCCACGTGGCGGCCTTGCCGAGCAGATTGACGCGGAACTCGTAGCCGCGGCCCATCACGATCGGCGTGCCTGCGAGCGCGACGACGTCGCGCGCTGGGATCAGCAGCGCGAGCCACGGCAGGCGCCCCGCGTGGATCAGAAGAATCACTGCGCAGTCGATCATCAGCCGGTCGGCAAGCGGGTCGGCGATCTTCCCGAATGCAGACTCGACTCGCCAGAGCCGCGCCAGGAAGCCGTCGACCTGGTCGGTCGCCCCCGCGACACCGAAGACGATCGCCGCCGGCCACGACCGGCCGCCGTCCGCGGTCGTGATCAGCCAGACATAGACCGGGATCAAGAGGATCCGGCCGATCGTCAAGGCATTCGGGATCCGGCTCCGCACGCTGACAGGATATGCCCATGAAGATTCCGGGCTTCGTCGACGCTCATTGCCATGCGTTCCAGCGCGCATTGCGAGGTCGCGACCGGGGCGGTGACTTCTGGGCGTGGCGCGACGGCATGATCGCCCTCGCCGAGTCGCTGACCGTCGAGGACGTGCGGCGCGAGTACGTCGAGGTCTACCGCGAGCTCCGTGCGAACGGGTTCACCGCGGTCGGAGAGTTCCACTACCTCGGGCCGGCGGAGGCACGGGCCGCGGCAGAGGCCGCCGCCGAGGCCGGAATCGCGTTCGTCCTGCTGTACGCCTGCTACCTCCGGGGCGGCACAGCCCGGTTCCGCCAGGAGTCGGTCGCCGAGTACCTCCGGCAAGTGGAGGCGCTTCGCGCGGACGGCATCCGCGTCGGGATCGCACCCCACTCCGTCCGCGCGTGCCCGGCGGACGCGCTGCGGGAGCTCGGTGGCTATGCGGCCGCGCACGATCTTCCGCTCCACGTGCACGCCGACGAGCAGCCGCGTGAGATCGACGAGTGTGTCGCAGAGACGGGGATGCGGCCGATCGAGCTGCTCGATCACATGGGGTGCCTCGGTCCGCGGACGACGGTCGTTCACGCCACGCACGCCGACGGGCGCGAGCTCGACCTCCTCGCAGCCGCCGGAACGCGCATCTGCGCGTGCCCGACGACCGAGGCGAACCTCGGCGACGGCTTTCTGCCGGTCGCGCGTGTACTCCACCGCGGAATCGGCCTGTGCATCGGCAGCGACTCGAACATTCGCATCGACCCGCTCGAAGAGCTACGCGAGCTCGAAGGCATCGCCCGTCGGCAGACCGGAAAGCGCGGCGTCCTCTCGCTCGACGCGCTGCTGGGCGCCGGCGCCGGCGAAGGTGCGGCTGCCCTCGGTCTCGACAAATGGCCGGACGCGACAGTCGACCTCGCGCACCCGCAGCTGCGCGGTGTCGAGGCGGAGGCGGTCTACGACGCCTTGGTCTTCGGCTGCGCGAGCGAAGTACTGCGGAAGACATCCGACCAGTAGCGGGTCCGCGTGAGATACGCGCTCGCGGCGGCTGCGCCGTGGAGGCCCCACGCGCCGTCATACGAGAGGTAGCGGTAATGGGCCTGCCGCCGCGGGATCGCCGGCTCGATCTGGGTCCCCTCATGCCACTCGTTGAAGGAGGTGATCGTGACGTTGTCGGCGCCGCTCGCGATCGCCGCTCGCCACATCGAGTCGTAGGTCTGGCCGCTTCGCCGCGGTTTGATCACCGGGTCGCCGCTACCGCGCCGTGCGTCGTACCCAGGTCCGACGGACGGTGCGCAGAGCAGGTGCATCGCGTGTGCTTCCGCGCACAACCGGTGGAGCGTGTTGCCGCCGTAGGTGAGGATGTCGTAGGTGTAGACGCCGTCGAACCGCGCGGCCGCCGCGGCGCCGGCCAGCGCCGTCTGCGCGTACACCGTGATGTCCGGTATCGGATGCAGCAGCGGATGCTCGTCCGCCCAGTCGGTGGGCGAGAAGTCGAATGCGCGGTAGATGTAGAACGTGCGGATTCCGTAGCGACCCGCGAGGTGCGCGATGTCGTCGGCGATCGACGCGACCGTTCGCCCACGGTACGGCTCGATATGCGCGGCGACGGCGATGCCGTGCCTGCCGGCGGACGTGACGATCGCGGGCATCCGCACGTCCTCCGGCGAGCCCCTCCCCCACCACGACACGGCGACCTCGTCGATCCCCGCCGAGCGTACCTCGCTCATCTGTGCATCGATCACGAGCTTGTCGGAGGACGAGTACAGGCCGATCGCCGGGTAATACGACGAGGCGATGTCGTTCGGCGGTGCGTGACCGTCCTGCGACCAGTGCTGGTAGGAGCCGTCAGACGCCGACGTCCCGTACCAGGGGTAGTAGAACGCCGACACGCGGCCACCCGCGACCGCATTGGCGGGCACGACGAGCGCAACCAGGAGGCCGATTAGGAACTGCCGCATGACGGGGGTCCGACTGCGGATCATCTATCACCCGGAGGGGACAGACAATGGGCCGTGAGGCCCATCTTCGGCTTCTCTAGACCGATGCGGTGATCGTGATCCCGCCGCGTGCCTTCTGACGCAGGGTGACGCGCACCCGGCTGCGGTCGAGTTGCAGCGCGTCAGCGACCTCGTCGCGGATCTGGACGGCCAGCGCTTCGCAGAAGACCCCCCGGTCGTGGAAGCGTGACAGGTAGATCTTCAGCGACTTCGACTCGAGGCACAGCCCGCCGGGCTCGTAGGCAAGCGTGGCGGTGTAGAAGTCGGGTTGGTGTGTGATCGGGCAGAACGCGGTCAGCTCGTCGCTCACCATCTCCACGCGATCGACGCCGGGGTTGGGGAAGGTCTCGAGGCCCGCGTACGCGTCGCTTCCGGAGTGCCCGAGCGCGACGAACTTCTGCTCCATGCGCTCTAGTCTAGGGCGATGCGCCGCGTCTACCTCGCCGGGCCGCCGTTCGCGGATGAGTACCGAGCACGTGCTGCCGCGCTCGTCCGCGCGGCGGGCCTGGAGCCGGTCGACCCGATGCGCCGCGACTTTCGTGGCGCGACCGCAGGTCGAGAAGCGGAGATCGTCGAAGGCGATCTCGCCGACATCGAGTCGTGCGCCGTCGTGCTCGCCGCCTTTACGGCACCGGACGAGGGGACGGCCATGGAGGCGTGGTATGCCCACTCACGCGGCATCCCCGTCGTCGCCTACACGGGCGGCACGCCGGCGCATCCGTGGGCGGTCTATGTGACGCGCTCTCTGCACGCGCTCCTCGAAGACGCGGTCGCGGCCGTCGCGGACTGAGGGCCTCTCAGCAGGTGCCTGGCCCGGGGGCCGCGCTGCCCGGCCCCCGGACGCTTGCGGTGACGCCATCGACGACGCTCTGGACGCAATAGCCGTTCGCCGCGGCGGCAACGCTCACGGTCGGGCTCAGCCCTGGTTGCATCTTCCGCAGCGAGTCGGTCGTCGCGCCTGCGTAGCTTCCGGTCTCGGCGAAGTACGCCGCCATCGCAGTGCTCCCGTCCTGGGCGTTCGCTTCTGCCACTGCGAGCGCGGCGCTATTGGGCGTGCTCGTGACGAGATTCGAAACGTCGTTCGCGGCGCCGCACCCGGTTAGGAGCAGGGCGCACGCGGCCGGCGCGAGGAGCAGTTTCATGTCCGGCTGGTCCTCGTCGAACCATGGGCTCGGGCCTTCACTCGATGGAGGGAACCCAGGCGCGAATCCCTCGAACGAGTGTCGGACTGATCACTGTTACGTCCGTTGAGTGGTGGAATCGAGTCACGTCGGCGTTGCGGCCGCCGGGAGTCCGAAAGGGGCATGCCCATGACCGCAACAACGTTCGACGTTCAGTCTTTCAATCGCCACTCCGACGTCGCGATGGCGCTCCTCTCGGCGATCGACATGCGCGAGCTCGAGCGGCGCGAGGCCGAAGTCACGGAGCGCGAGGAACTGGTGCTCCGCCGCGAGAAGGCGATCGACGCCGTGGAGCGCTTGCACGAGCTGAGAGGGAACAACGGAAGCGACGTCGCTGTCGCCGCAGTCGTCGAGGACGACTCGCAGCGCCGTGACGAGCAGCGTCAGCGCCGCTCCGGCCTGAAGGATGCGTTGCGCATCCGCGAGCGCGAGTGGTGGACGAAAGTCCTCGGCATCGTCCCGCAGGCGTAGAGACACTCGACGCACGGTCGCGCGGTGGGGGTTCCCCGCGCGGCCGTCGGCTTGAACGAGCCATGCCGACGCTCATTGGGGGACGTCTGTTGCAGCCGCCTCCCTGATCATTCGACGAAGGGAGTGATCGTGGTGATTAGTCGTCTCGCGTTGGGGTTCGCCTTACTCGCCGCCGGAGCAGGCGCGACCACGCTGATCGGGATCGGTTCGGCCGGAGCGGCGCAGCCGCCGACCGTCCAGAACGTCCGAGAGCAGAACCTTGACGACCAGGGGAACATCAAGGTCCACGAGCAGGGGACCGCGACCGTGAGCGTGGCCAACAGCACCCTGCCGGTGCACGAGCAGGGCACGGTTCCGGCCGTGCAGTCGGGCTCATGGGATGTCGCCAGCTCCGACGTGACGGCACTGGCCGGCAGCTTCGTCGGTGCTCCCGCCGGCAGTGGCGCGTTCACCGAAGCCGTCGATGCGGACGTCTCGCACTACCGAACCGTGCGGGTCATGACGAACTGCTTCTCCGGAGGCGCGTGCGGCAACATCGCCGTAAATGTCTATTCGATCGTTGGGAATCGCAGCTACCTGCTCGACACGTTCCCGATGCAGAACTTCGTCTCGGCGACCCATACCTACGACGTGCCGGGTGAGCTGATTGCCGTACAGCTCCGAAACGACAACGCGAGCGCCGTTTCGAACATCGGGGTCGCCGTCTACGGGCGCTCGAACTGAACTCACGAGACGCGGGCGGCGGCTTGCTCGGGCAGGCCGCCGCCCAACAGTCCACGAGCAGGGGAACGTCTCCATCTCCGTGCCCGAGGGGTTGTCAGTCGCGCGCTGGACCCCTTTACTGCTTAAGCCTGCGGGACCCCGAAAGGGTTTGAGTCGCGCCACGCCCAAGCGTATCCAGCTGCGCAGGATGAGCGTTCTCCCGGCGTGGGTGTCGGTGCGTTTCTCTGGGTCGACCTGATTGCCGCCGGCGTGCTCACGGTGTGGATCGTCGCCGGCTTCCCGAACCTGGGACCGACGTCGCTTGGCTCAGCGTTGGTCGCGTTCCTGATCGGCCAGTCGATTCCGAGCCTCGGCCTCGTTGTTGTGCGGCCGGTCGTGCGGTTGCGGTACGGCGTCGAGCTCGCCCTGGTAGGCGTCGCCTTGCCGATGTTCGTCGTCATGTTCTTGACGACCGTGTGGCTGATGAGAGCGTCGATGGGTCTCGTCGGCGGCCCTCGCGGCGGGCACCGGACTCGGAACCTCTCCGGCTCCCGCGTCTTCTAGTCCCCAGGCTCATTGATTGAACGGCCAGGGGGCACGAAGATGTTGCAGTTCGGATGGTGTGGGTCGCCTCGTTACTCCTCTTCGCAGTTCCTGCTCGGGGGCTTGGCGGCGCTCGTGATGTACCCGCGCTCAATTCAGGACGACGAATCACCATCGCAGACGCACGTGCCTGCGGAAGTGCTCATCGCGAGCACGCGCTCACGACGCCGCGCGCGAGGCTCAGCCGCCGGCTGAGAGCTGACGCACCTCCTCGTCGTGCCGTGATGGGCACGTCGTCGGTGCCTCGAACGAGGGATTTCCGCGAAGGCCGTATCCGTCCGCTCTCGAAACCAGTTCCGTACCCGATGAAGAGCTTCGATCCTGTCGACTATCTCTACGGCGCCATCGTGCTGTTACTCGTCGCGACAACCGCCGGGCTTTACGCCGTCATCGCCGCGGTCGCGGTCTAAAAGACGCTTAGGGCGAGAGCCCTGAATCAGACGCCGACGCTGCTCGCAACGTTCTCGTTGCGGCGCTGATCGATCTCGGCGAGTTGTCGGTCGATGCTCTCGAGCAGCTGCGCACGTTCCCGCGGATCGAGCCTCTGCGCGGCCTTCGTCAGTTGTCGCCGTTCCCAATCGTCGTCATTCGGGTGGTGACGGCTGGAGGTGTCGGTCATCTGAATCGGCCGGATCGTAGAACTCGCGCAATCGCCCCGCAAGGGCCCGGATAGGCGTTTTACGCGGGCCAAACGTAGCGGCCCGGAGCCGATGCGTCCCTGAAAACGAAAACCCCACCCGGGGGCGGGATCTTCGAGAGTCGGGGCGCCGAGATTTGAACTCGGGACCTCGAGTCCCCCAGACTAGCGCGCTAACCAGGCTGCGCCACGCCCCGCGACGCGGTCAGGCTAGCAACGATGCGAGCCCGGCTCGTTGCGCGTTCACGCGGGTGGATGGCCCGCGAGCGGCACTGCAGCCTCGGCCACAAGGCGCTCAGGATCTTCGCCTTCCCGCGGGCTGCGCCGCACGACGACACGCGCGTTCGCGCCGTCGAGCACAAGCTCCGAGATCGCATTCTCGAACGTAGGGCGCCGCAGCGGCTCCCACGTGGCGCTCGGACGGTCCACCCCCGCCCAGCCGGGCGAGCGTTCCGAAGATCCGCGCCGCCGCGCGGGAGGCGGTGACTTGCACCGTCCGCCGTTCCTTCGTGCGAGAGAGGGTTACGGAACGGCGAGCAGACGAGCTGGAAGCACGCGCGACGCGCTGCTCGGAGCCAAGGTCGACTTCGCTGACGTAGCTGTTGTGCACGTCGCCGCCGAGCAGCAGCACGGATCGACGCGGGAGCGACTCCCCCTGCGCCGCGTGCGACCTGGCGGAGCCAGTCGCAGAGCCGCTCGAACGAGTCGTTGAACGCCGCCCAGTGCTCGAGGTCGACTGCGCGACGCAGCCGCTCGCTCAGGCCGGCCGCGACCCTGCCCCAGCGCCCGTCGCAGAGCGCCTCGTTCCACGCCTCCAGGTGATGGATACCGTCGCGGCATGAAGACCGGCAGCGTGCTCGCGACGACCAGGTGGTCGAACGCGCCGCGCGAGTGGTCGACGATCCAGTCCCACTCGTCGTCGTCGACCATCTCGCGCCGCCCGTCGGCGAGCACGCGGGCCGCGCGCGAGTCGAGCACGAGCAGGCGCGAGTCGCCGAAGTCGCGGTAGAACGCCCAGCGGCTCGCCGCCGACTCGCGGTCCCACAGGCGGGCGAGCCTCGCGCAGGCGCGGTCCGGCGTCCTCGTCCGCCACGACGCGCGGCGAGCATCGTCTCCTCGGCGAGCTCCGGCGGCGAGAGGTTGCCGATGTGCTGGTAGATCCAGTAGGCCATGAACGCGCCGGTGATCCGCGCGTCCCACCACGGCTGTCGCGCGCATCTCCTCGACCCAGCTCCAGGAGATGTTCCAGTCGTCGTGGACGTCGTGGTCGTCGAAGATCATCGCGGTCGGAACGGTGGAGAGCAGCCAGCGGATGTCCGGGTCCGACCACGACTCGCGGTAGAGCCGGGTGTACTCCTCGAAGTCGGCGATCTGCTCGCCCGGGGCTCGTCGTCGTCCCGCGGCGGGCCTTGATGAAGGCGAGCGTCTCGGGCGAGACCTCGTCGGCGTAGACCTGGTCGCCCAGCAGGAGCAACGCGTCGGGCCACTCGACCTCGCCGCGCTGCAGCTGCTTCGAGTACGTCCAGAGCGCGTCGATCCCGAGCGCTTGCGACCTCCTCGGGCCAGGCGCCCTCGAGATCGGTCGGGCTGTGGGTCTCCGCCGACGCGGCAGGAGCCGAAGACGAGCCGCACACTCCGCTCGTCGTCCGCGTGTGGACGACGGGCGGTGGCCGGCCGTCCGCCGGCGGCCAGACCAGCACGCCGTCGAGGCGAACGTCGTAGGGCGTCACCGTCCCCGGCGCAGATCGTCGACGAGCAGCAGCGCGTAGTGGTGCCCCTCGACGGCGAACGTCCGAGGCCCGGTGGCCGAGGATCTCGACCTCGCACGGCGCGCTCGTCTCGACCCAGAACGTCGCGCTCTCCGTTCCGGCGTAGCGCAGGAGCGGTCCGAGCACGAGCTCGACCGACGAGGCCTCAGCGTTCAAGCCGGCGGCGTCGCATCGGAGACGTCCCCTCCGCCGAGCTCGTGTGTGGGAACGCAGATGGTGACTGCCTCGGGCTGAACCTTGACGGTGAACTTCTTGACCTTCTCGCGATCGCCGCCGTCGATCTCGTACAGCACCTTGCGGTCAGCTTCACCTTGCACCTTCTTCGCGCTCGTCGCCTGCACGAGCGGCGAGCTGCTCCGCGTGACCGGCTGCCGTCCGCGCCAGCGTGCGCATCCAGTCCGACGACGCCGTCGGCGTTCACGACGCCGAGCTCGAGCCGGCCGTCGTCGGGGCGCGCGTCCTCGAACACCTCGACGCCGCCGAACAGGTGCCCGACGTTGCCGACGAGGATGCAGCTTGCCTCGCCCGCGTACCACGGAACGCCGTCGACCGCGATCTTCGCCTTGAACGGCTTGGCGCGCAGGTTCTTCGACCCGGTCCAGACGTACGCGACGCGCCCGAGGCGATCCTTGAGCGCGCCGTCGGCCGTCTGGATCATCGACGCGTCGAACCCGGCGCCCGCCATGACCGCGAAGTGCTCGCCGTTGAAGCGACCCGACGTCGAGCTTCCGCCGCTCGCCGCGCAGGCCGATCGCCACCGCCTGCTCGATGTCCTGCGGGATGCCCAGGTTCGTCGCGAACAGGTTGGCGGTACCGGCGGGCACGATCGGCCAGGGCGACCTCCGATGCCGGCCAACGACGTCGATGCACCGCTGCACCATCCCGTCGCCGCCCCACACGAACAGCAGCTCGGCGCCGTCGTCGAGCGAGGCGCTTGACCTGCTTCGGCGCGAACCGGCTCTTCGGCACCTCGACCCAGAACGGCTCGACGACACCCTGACGCTCGAGCTCACGCCTGAGCTCGGGCAGGCCGCCGCCGAACGTCTTCCCGGCGTGGGCGACGACGGCGACCTTCGTCACCGGGCCGCCCTCCCCGACGCGCGCGACGACGGCAGCACGAGCGCACTCAGACGCGGCCACGCCGATCGAGCACGCCGCCGAGCGACGTCGAGTGGGTGGTGCATGCCGCGGTACAGACGCGAGAACGCGACGAAGACCGGGATGAGTCGCCGCGATCGTCCAGACGGCGGCGCGAGCAGCCCGGTTCGCGATCCGCGAGGTGAGCAGGAGCGCGATGCCGCAGTAGACGGCGATCGACGCGGCGGTGTGGCCGGATGGGTAGCTCGCATTCACCGGCAACGTCTCGAGACGGTGAACCTCGGGGCGGTGCCGATGGATCACGAGCGTGGTCGCGCGATAGGCCCCGGATTCGACGGCGAGCGCGCAGGCGAGGAAGCCGGCGAGGCGCCACTGCCTCGCGATCACGGCGACGACCGCGGCGCAGGCCGCGATGATCGGCAGCACGACGCCGCCGGCCATGATCGAGCCGACGAGCGACGCGTCCGTCAGTCCCGCGCGAGCGGTGCCGGGCGAAGAAACCGCGCAAGCCACTCGTCGTCACTCGCGACCCCGTGCACGTGCAAGAGCACGTGGGTGACGAGCAGCCCCGCGAGGATCGATAGACACGCGATCGCCGCGAAGGAGAGGAGAACCCCGATGACGTACGTCCAGACCGGGTGACCCTCACCCGGCACGCGCGCGAGCAACCGGCCGAGGGGACCTGGCTCGCGGTCGAGGACCGGGAAGGCGAGCACGCCGCCGGCCCGCCGAGTCGCGACGCTGCGCGGAAGGGCGACCTCACGAGTGATCGACTGTTCTGCCGACACGGCGGACGGATCGTTTCTCTTTTGCCTACTTCGGAAACACCGGCAAATCCGACGTGCCTTTTCTCGCAGACATTCTTGTCGCGCTCGTGGCGGGCTCCCTCGCCTACCTGGCCGCGCGCTGGTACGCGGGCTCCGACGCCGTACCCGATCGGCCGGCGCAGGAGGTCGCGCGCGCGGTCGGCTCGGCGGTGCGGCCGCAGCGCACCCTGCGGCGGCTCGTCGTCGCCCGGCTCGATCGCTCGGTGGCGACCGGGCTGCTGCTCACCCTCGCGCTGGCGGCGACGCTCGCCGGCGGCATCGTGCTCGGCGTCCTCGCTTTTCTCGTCCGGCGCGTCGCCATCGATCCAGCACGTCGACACCTTCGTCGCCGACTGGGGCTTCAGACACCGAAGCTCCGGCTCGACGAGCGCTCTGCGCGTGGTCACGGATCTGGGCAACATCCGGCTCGTTGTCGCACTCGCGGTCGTCCTGGTCGCCGTCGAGCTCGTCCGCAGACGGAGCCGCTGGACCTTCCTCTTTCTGCTCGCCGTGCTCGCCGGCGAGGAGGCGGCAACGCTGGCCGTCAAGGACCTGGTCGGCCGCGTCCGGCCGGCGCTCACCACGGAGGCGGCGCAAGCTCGGCCCGTCGTTTCCGAGCGGGCATTCCGCCACGGCGGCGGCCTTCTACGCCGCGGCGGCGCTCGTCCTCGGGCGCACGTTGCCCGGCCGAGCACGGCATTTGACGATCGGTGCCGCAGTCGCGCTCGCAGCGGCGGTCGCGGCGAGCCGGGTGCTTCTGGATCTGCACTGGCTCTCGGACGTGGTCGGCGGCCTCGCGCTCGGCTGGGCGTGGTTCGTGCTCTGCGCGATCGCCTTCGGCGGACGCCTGCTCATCCCGACCGCCGCGGCCGACACGGCCGCTGCCGAAGCGGCGTCCCCGAAGCGGACGCTCGTTCGCACGCCGGCTCGGAACCGATGAAAGCGAAGGAGAAACGGGCGGGCTGGCGTCAGCTCCCGGCTGCTGAGCGGCTGCTGAACCGTGAGCTTTCGTCGCTCGCCCTCGTCGACCGTGTGCTGGAACTCGCGGCCGACGCCGAGCAGCCCCTCCTCGAGCGGGCCCGGTTTTGCTCGATCGTCTCCACCATGCTCGACGAGCTGTTCATGATTCGCGTCGCCGGGCTGCTCGACCAGGTGGAGTCGGGGCTCCTGGTTCGCTCCGCGGACGGACGGCTGCCGCGTGAGACGCTTGCCGAGATCCGCGAGGGCGTGCTCACTATCGTCCGCGCCCAGTCGAAGCTCTGGGCGCATGATCTCAGGCCGGCGCTTGCGGACGCCGGCATCGTGGTCGGTGCGGTCGACGACCTGTCAAAGAAGCACCGCACCGCCCTCGAGCGCCGGTTCAGCCGCGAGATCTTCCCCGTGTTGACGCCGCTCGGGGTGGGGCCTGGGCAGCCGTTCCCGTACATCTCGCCGCTCTCGTTGAGCCTCGGCCTCGTTGTCCGCCATTCGACGACTGGGGAGGAACGCTTCGCGCGGCTCAAGGTTCCCGAGGCGCTCCCGCGGTTCCTCCAGGTCAACGGCTCGGGCATCCTCCTGCCGCTCGAGGATGTGATCGCGCACTACCTCGACCGTCTCTTCCCGGGCATGGAGATCGAGGAGCATCGCGTCTTCCGGGTGACACGGGACGCCGACCTCGAGCTCTCGGACGAAGCCGACGACCTGCTCGAGGAGCTGCGGTCAGAGCTGCGGCGGCGTCCGTTCGGCGGAGTCGTTCGGCTCGAAGTCGCAGACTCGATGTCGGAGGCGATGCAGGAGCAGCTCGTCGAACGGCTCGCCATCGGCGACGACCAGGTCTATCCGATCCGCGGGCTGCTCGATCTCTCCGAGCTCTCCGAGCTACGCGGACCTCCCGCGCCCCGACCTCAAGTACGACCCCTGGCGCGGTGTCACGCGTCGCCCCTTCTCCGCCACCAGCCCCCGCGCCCTGTTCGGCTCTCTCCGCCGCGCCGACGCGCTCGTGCACGTGCCGTACGACTCCTTCTCGAGCTCCGTCGAGGCGTTCGTCGAGCAGGCCTCGCGCGACCCACAGGTGATCGGGCTCAAGGCAACCGTGTACCGCACGAGTGACGACTCGGCTCTCGTGCCGGCTCTCATCGCCTCGGCACAAGCGGGAAAGCAGGCCGTCTGCCTCGTCGAGCTGAAAGCGCGATTCGAGGAGCATCGGAACATCCACTGGTCGCAACGACTGGAGCAGGCCGGGGTGCACGTCGTCTACGGGTTCCCGCACATGAAGATCCATGCCAAGGCGACGCTCGTCGTGAGGCGCGACACGGACGGGCTACGTCGCTATGCGCACATCGGCACCGGGAACTACCACGCGGTCAACGCCCGGATCTACGAGGATCTCGGCCTCTTCACCGCGGATGAGCAGATCACGGCCGATGTCGCCGACCTCTTCAACTACCTGACAGGGTTCAGCGAGCCGCAGGAGTTCCGCAAACTGCTCGTTGCGCCGTTCAATCTGCGGGAGGGGCTCGTCCGCGAGATCCAGCAGGTCGCGGCGGCGGCCCGGGAAGGAGACGACAAGGCCGCGATCCTGATCAAAGTCAACGCCTTGCACGACGCCCGACTGATCGACGAGCTGTACGCAGCCTCCGAGGCAGGCGTCCAGATCGACATCATCGTCCGCAACATCTGTGGTCTACGTCCGGGTGTGAAGGGGCTGAGCGAGACGATCCGCGTCCGGAGCGTCCTCGGCCGGTTCCTCGAGCACAGCCGCTTCTTCATCTTCCGGCGCCGCGACGGGAGTCGTTACCTTCTCGGCAGCGCCGATCTGCTGCCACGCAATCTCGACGGGCGAATCGAGGTCGTGACGCCGGTCGAGGCCCGCGTGAGCCAGACGGAACTCGACCACGTGGCCAAGGCATTGCTCAAGACGTGCGCCCAGGCATGGACGTTGCACCCGGACGGATCGTGGCGGCGACTCGAGCCGGCAGCGGGCAATGAGGTTCGGACCGCGCAGGGCGCGCTGATCGGGCGCGCGCGCAGGCGCCGCCGCGCGGCCGCGTGATGCAGCGCGCTACGGTTTCTTCTTCGCCGGTAGCGATCGCGCGTAGCCGACTCCGCGGTCGACCCACATGACAAGCTGCGCGTCAGCTGCGACGTCGTCTGTGTCGACGCGAAGCCACCCGTCCATCGACCGGCCACGCATCTCCAGCGGGTACGCCTCGGTGTCTCGCACAAGGGCCGACGAATCAGCCGGATCGACCCGGACGAGCAGTCCACCCTGGCCGCTCGCCGCCACGGCCATGTTGCCGTTGACGAGGAACGCGAGCCCGCCGAACATCTTCTGCTCCGTCAACCCCGGCTCGCGGCCGACGAGCGTTCGAAGACGGACCGCAAGCTCCTCGTCGTACGCCACGGCCGAAATCTTAGGCGCCACACAGCGCTGCGCGGCTACCGTGCTGTGATGCGCGCGCTCCTCGCCTCCGTCGTGCTGCTCGCGCTCGCCGCAGCGGCGGGTGGCACAGCCGGGGCAAGCGCGCGAACGCTCACCTTCGGCGCCCGCTCGACGGTGACACCGGAGATCAGCTCCAACTGGTCGGGGTACGCGGCGATCTCCGCCGATCCGACCGTGCCCGTCGCGTTCACCGACGTGACCGCCACGTGGCGCCAGCCGAAGAGCACCTGCACAGCCGGCCGGGTGTCGTCGGCGGCGTTCTGGGTCGGGCTCGGCGGCTACGACCCTTCGTCGGCGTCGCTCGAGCAGCTCGGGACCGGCGCAGACTGCGACGGCGAATCGACCGTGCCGACCTATTACGCCTGGTGGGAGCTCGTGCCGGCTGCGTCGGTTCGTGTCCCGCTAAACATCAAGCCGGGCGACACGATCAGTGCCGCCGTGCTCGTGAACGGTCAGAAGATCGTCTTTTCGCTCAAGAACCTGACGCGGCACACGCGGTTCTCCAAGGTGCTGACAACCGGGCAGGTTCTCGACACCGCGTCGGCCGAGTGGATTGCCGAGGCGCCCTCGGACTGCTCGTTCGCCGGGCGCTGCCGGCCGGTGCCGCTCACGAACTTCGGCAACGTCACGTTCTCGAGCATCGCCGCGATCGGCAACGCACATCCCGGCACACTCAGCGATCCGGCGTGGACGTCGACGGCGATCGAGCTGATCTCGGGCGGCACCCCCGACCGGTTCTTCGGAGCCGGAGACATCCTCGGCGATCAGGTCGGGGCGGTGCCGGGCGACGCCAGCTCGGACGGACGCGCGTTCTCCGTCAGCTGGCAGCGAAACGTCACACCGAGCTGAGCCGGCAGGTCGCTCGACATCCGTCAGGCGAGCGGTGGGGCCCCTAACCCCCCAGTGGTCGCTTGCCGGGACCCCACCGGCTCACGAAGCTAAGACGGCCCCTGCAAAGGCGGGTTAGGGTCAGGCGTTAAGGCGTTTGTAAAGCCTGTCGACCAGATCCGGCAGCGCCTCGAGCTTCTCGGTGATGACACGGAGCCGGTACTCCCGAAAGAACTCCGGATCGACGTCGAGCGAGTGAGCAAGCGTCTCAACGACGTCGTTGGAAGGAACCGGCCGGTTCCCGTGCACGAGATGGTTCAGGTAACCCGCCGAGAGGTTCGTCTTCGCGGCGAGCGCCCGATACGTGACGCCTGTCTCGTTCATCAGCCGCTCGACAGCGGTGCCGAACGGCTCCGATGCGTATCGCCTGCGCCGTGCCACTACCGCACTTCCTTGCCCAGGTCGGCAACAATCACACGTCGCTCCTCCCCACCCGCGCGGTCGCGGACATCGACGAGCCCGTCTTCGAGACTCTTCTTGCCGGCGGTCACACGCGTCGGAATCCCGATCAGGTCGGCATCGGCGAACTTCTCGCCCGGCCGCAGGTCGCGGTCGTCGAGGAGGACGTCGAAACCCGCTCCGTCAAGAGCGGCTGCCGCCTGCTCGCCGATCTGTTCCGCCCCCTTCAGCACCACGAGGTGCACATCGTACGGGGCGACGGACCGCGGCCAGACGATTCCCTTGTCGTCGTGGCGCTGCTCGACGATCGCCGCCATCACCCGTCCAGGGCCGATTCCGTAACTGCCCCCGAGCAGCGGCTTCTCCTGGCCGTCCTCGTCGAGGAACGTCGCCTGCAGCGGCCCCGAGTAGAACGCGCCGAAGTTGAAGATGTGACCCACCTCGACCGCGGTCTGGAAGCGGAGCGCACCGCCGCACTCCGGGCAGCGGTCGCCCTGGCGCGGCTCGCGGAGATCGGCGAACCTCGGCTGGAAGTCGCGTCCCGCGGCCACGCCGCGGAGGTGCCGGCCGTCCCGGTTCGCGCCCGCGACGTACTCGCCCACGCGGAGGGTCTCGTCGGCAAGGATCTCGCCGGTGAAGCCGATCGGGCCGAGCGACCCGCCGGAGGCGCCGAATGCAGCGCGGATCTCGTCGTCGGTCGCCGCGCGCGACTGTCCCGCCAGGGCGTCGAAGAGCTTCGTCTCGCTCAGCCTGTCGTCGCCGCGGATCAGCGCGAGAACGAGCGTGCCGTCGTCCTTCACGACCGGCATCGCCTTCGAGGTCGCAGTCGCGTCGATCCCCAGAAACTCCGCGAGCGCCTCGATCGTCGTCACGCCGGGCGTCTCGACCTCCTGCGGCGACCCGAGCGTTTCGGGCAGCACCGCGTCGCGCGGGTTTGCGCGCGCGACCTCGATGTCCGCCGCGTAGTCGCCGTTCTCGCAGACGACGAGCGTGTTCTCGCCCGCCCCGGACGGAGCGAGGAAGTCGACGCTGAACTTGCCCCCCATGGCGCCACTTTCGGCCTGCACGTCGTACGTCTCCAACTCGAACCGCGAGAAGATCTTCTTGTACGCCTCACGGTTCGCCTCGAAGCTTCGGCGCACTCCCTCCTCGTCGCGGTCGAACGAGTAGGCGTCCTTCATGATGAACTCACGGACGCGGAGCAGGCCGCCTTTCGGGCGCGGCTCGTCGCGGTCCTTGGTCTGGAAGTGGTACCAGAGCTGCGGCAGCTCCTTGTAGCTCTGGATCTCGCGCGCGTGGAACGTGACCGTCTCCTCGTGCGTCATCGGGAGGATGAACTGCCGGCCCGCGCGGTCCTTGACGTGGAACAGGATGTCCAGGCCGATCCGTCCCGTCGCTTCCCACAGCTCGCGCGGGGTCAGCACCGGCATCAGCATCTCCTGCCCGCCGATCGCATCCATCTCCTCGCGGATGACCTGCTCGACCTTCCGGTGCACCCGCCAGCCGAGCGGCATGAACGTCCAGAGCCCGGCGCTCACCTGGCGGATGAAGCCGCCGCGGACGAGCAGCTTGTGGCTCGCCGCCTCTGCGTCCGCAGGGGGATCGCGCAAGGTCGGCAGGAAGAGCTGGGAGGCGCGGGCGATCATGTTGTCGAGGCAGGCTACCGTGAGTACTAATCGAGCGGGATCGCGGAGGCCTCGGCCATGGCGAGCGCGGCGGGTTTCGCCATCTTGAGCCGCTTCGGGCGGAGCATCCCATCGGCGATCCACCGGTCGATCTCGCGGAACAGCTCGTCGACGAGGATGTCGCTCGCGACCTTCCGGAGCACGCGGCCGTGCGCATAGATGAAGCCGACGTCGCGTCCGCCGGCGATGCCGAAGTCGGCGTCGCCGCTCTCCCCCGGCCCGTTCACAGCGCAGCCGAGCACCGCAACCTCGAACGCCTCCGGATACTGCGCCAGGCGGCGCCTCGACCTCCTCGGCAAGCGTCTGCACGCCGACGTTGTCACGGCCGCAGGACGGGCACGCGATCATCACCGGGCCGCGCTCGCGGAGGCCGAGCGCCTTCAGGATCTCGAACGCCACTTTCGGCTCCTCGACCGGGTCGGCGGCGAGCGACACGCGGATCGTGTCGCCGATCCCGTGGGCGAGCAGCGTCCCGATCCCGACAGAGCTCTTGATCGACCCGCTGAACGCGGTGCCCGCCTCGGTGACGCCGAGGTGCAGCGGGTAGGGGACGCGGTCGGCGAGCATCCGGTAGGCGCGGATCATCGTCGGCACATGGCTCGACTTGACGGAGATCTTGAACTCGCGGTAGTCGAGCGCCTCGAGCAGCCGCACCTCCTCGAGCGCCGCCTCGACGAGCGCCTCGGCCTGGTCGTCCTGCGCGAGCTCCTCGAGGTGCTTCGGCAGCGACCCCGAATTGGCGCCGATCCGCATCGGGATCCCCGCCTTCTTCGCGGCCCGCACGACCTGCTCCACCTTCTCCGGGCCGCCGATGTTGCCGGGGTTGATCCGGACAGCGGCGACGCCCTGGTCGATCGCCTTCAGCGCCAGGCTCGCGTTGAAGTGGATGTCGGCGATGATCGGAACCGGGGAGAACCGCACGATCGCGCCAGCGCCTCGGCGTCTTCGGTCTTCGGCACCGCCACGCGAACGATCTCGCACCCGGCGCTCACGAGCGCGGCGATCTGCGTCGACGGTCGCGGGAACGTCGTGCGTCTTCGTCATCGTCATCGACTGCACGACGACGGGTGCGCCGCCGCCGATCTTGACTCCGCCTACGTTGACCGAGCGCTCGCTCGCCATGGTCTGAGGTTAGCCACCGGGGCCGAACAGGTCGTTCCGCAGGCCGAAGTAGAGGAGGACGGCGAAGAGCGTCAGTCCGACGACGCTGTAGCGGAGGTAGACCGAGCTGCGCGAACGTGCGTCCGCGGACCTTCTCGAGCAGCGCCATCACGATGTGACCGCCGTCGAGCGGCAGTACCGGCATCAGGTTCATCAGGGCGAGCGCGAGGCTGATCAGCCCGAGCACGGACAGGAAGTCGCGCAGACCGGCTCGCCACGCCTGCTGCTGCGCCTTCACGATTCCGACGGAGCTCGAGACGTGGTTGGTGTCTCGGCCGGTGACGATGTGTGCGAGCCCGCGCGCCGTGTCGGCGGTGACCGCCCACGACAGCGAGAGCGCGTCCTTCGCGGCGGCCGGTGGCGATTCGCCCGGCCCCGCGGTCGCTTCGATCGCGATGCCGATGCGGTACACGCCGTCGCTCACCCGAGCCCGCGCAGGCCCGACGACGACCCGATGGCCGTGGCGGTCGACGACGAGGCGGAACGGGCGGCCTTCGGTCCCGCGGATCGCGTGCGAGATCTGCTTCGGCTGCACGCGCACCCCCGCGACGGACAGGATCCGGTCACCCGCGCGGAGGCCCGCAGTCGAGGCCGGCGAGCCGCTCTCGACGCGCGCGATCACATTCGTGCTGCGCGTCGTCGAGATCATGAACAGGGCCGCGAACAGGACGAACGCGAACAGGAGGTTGATCCCCGGGCCGGCGGCGATCGCAACGAGCCGCTTCCACGTCGCCTGCCGCCAGTAGGCGTCCGGCTCGAGCGACCACGCGAGCTCCTGCACGAACCGCGGCTCGCCGAGCGCGGGCCGCAACGCAGCGAGCTCGGCGCGCGCGCTCGTCCTCGTCGCCGCGCGCGACGGCGGCGTCGAGCGCGGGCGAGCTCGGTCCGGTGCGCCTCCTGCTCGTCCGACGGGAGGGTCGCCTTCAGGTCGCCCGGCGACGGGCGGCTCATGCCCGGGATCTTCACGTAGCCGCCGAGCGGGAGCGAGCCGATGCCGTACTCGACCCTTGCCGCGCACCTTCTTCAGCGAGCGGCGGGCCGAAGCCGAGGTAGAACTTCCGCGGCGTCATCCCGACCGCCCGCGCAGCGAAGAAGTGCCCCGCCTCGTGGATGAGGATCAGGAGCGGCGAGCCCGAGGATGGCCGCTGCGAAGCCCACACCAGCTCCACCGGACTCGCGCGCGCGCGCCGGTCGGCTTCGACGCAGCTCGTCGAGATCGCGTGCGGGCGCGCCGTCGACGCGCGTTCGAGGGCGTCCTCGACGAGCGCCGCGATCTCGAGGAACCCGATCCGCCCGTCGAGGAACGCCGCAACGGCGACCTCGTTCGCAGCGTTGAACACACATGGGTAGGTTCCGCCGCGCTCGCCGGCCTCGCGGGCGAGCGCGAGCAGGCGGAACGTGTCCGTGTCCGGCGCGTGGAACTCGAGCGGCGCCGCCGTCAGATCGAGCGGAGGCACGCGGCGTCGCGGCGCGGTCCGGGTAGGTGAGCGCGTAGGAGATCGGCACGCGCATGTCGGGGTACCCGAGGTGAGCGACCGCGGCGCCGTCGCGGAAGCGCACGAGCCCGTGCACGATCGACGTCGGGTGGACGACGACCTCGATGCGGCTCGTACGGCAGGCCGAAGAGGAAGTGGGCCTCGATCACCTCGAGCCCTTGTTCGCGAGCGTCGCTGAGTCGATCGTGATCTTCGGCGCCCATGTTCCAGGTCGGGTGCGCGAGCGCCTCGTCGGGCGTGACGTCGGCAAGCTCGTCGCGCGTGCGGCCGCGGAACGGGCCGCCGCTCGCGGTGAGGACGATCGCTCTCGGGCTCACCGAGCGAGCGCGCACTGGAAGAGCGCCGAGTGCTCGCTGTCGACCGGGATCAGCGCGCCCTCCCCGCGCTCGCGCGCGGCCAGCGCGAGCTCGCCGGCGGCGACGAGGCTCTCCTTGTTCGCGAGCGCGAGCGTGACGCCGTGCTCGAGCGCCCACATCGTCGGGGAGCCCGGCGAAGCCGACGACGGCGTTCAGGACGAGGTCGGGTTCCGCGCGGTCGAGCAGTCCCGTCGGGTCGCCGCCGACCTGCGTCAGCGGTGCCAGTCCGTCGATCGGCGTCGAGCCCGAGGTTGCCGCGACGAGCTCGAGCGCCGGGCTCGCGTCGATCACCTCGATCGCCTGGCGCCCGATCGATCCCGTCGCACCGAGCAGTGCGATCCGCGTCATGGGGACAGTGTGCCGCGTCATACTCAGCGAGTGCGGCCGCTCCTTCTCTGCCTGGCGCTCGCCGCTGCTGTGGCGGCTCTGCCGGCGGCTGCGGGGAACCGCGTCGAGGGCGTGCCACAGCTCGGGCCTGTCTTCGTGTTGATCGGCGAGAACACCGACTACCAGCACCTCGACGCGGCCGATTCGCCCTACATGATGACCAACCTGCGGCCGAGGTCTGCGTGGTTCACCAGTTACTACGCGGCGACCCACTGGTCACAGGCGAACTACGTCGCGCTGACGAGCGGGCAGTACACGGACTGCGAGCAGGCCGACTTCGGCTACGCATGCCGCGACGACGTCGACAACATCTTCCACCAACTCGAAGGCGTCAACCGGTCGTGGCGCGTCTGGCTCGAGGCGGGAACGGCCAAGTGCGACACCGGCTCGGGAGGGTCCTGCACGAGCAACGACCCTTGCCCCCTGACCGGCTTCTACACGACCGGCAACCCGCCGATCAACTACACCGACATCTCGTACGAGGACTGCCTCGCAAACGATCTCCCCGCCGGTGATGAGACCGACGGGATGTCCACGTTCAATGCGGCTCTCGCGCGCGGCGACGTCGCCGACTTCAACATGGTCATTCCGAACGGCTGCGAGGACGGCGAGGCGAACTGCAAGCCGTTGAACAACAAGCACCTCCAGTTCGACACGTTCCTCCGGCGCGAGATCCCGCTCATCGAGGCGTCGCCGGCGTTCGGACGCAACGGCGTGATCGTGATCACCTACGACGAGGACCAGCGGATGGGCGGGTTGGCAGCGAAGAACGGGTTGGGCTCGGGGGGTCACACGGTCTGCCTCGTCCTCTCACCGCTGGCCGTGCCGGGCGACTACGCCCGCAAGACGTACTCCTACAGCGTCCTTCGCACGCTGCAGGACGGGCTGGGGCTCTCGCCCTACCTCGGTGACGCAGCCTCGGTCGCGCCGCTGCCGCTGCGCTGGCGCTAGGTCGTGAACGCGAGGATGGCGAAGTAGGCCGCCGGCGCCGCGAAGAAGAACGCGTCGAGCCGGTCGAGCATGCCGCCGTGCCCACCGAGCAGGCTGCCGCTGTCCTTCACGCCGGCATCGCGCTTCAGGAGCGACTCGAAGAGGTCGCCGAGCGGTCCGGCCACGGCGAGGATCGCGCCCAACGCGATTGACTGCGGGATCGAGAGGAAGTGCTGCTTGTACATCGCGACGAAGGCGACGAAGACCGTGGCAGCCGTGCCGAACACGAACCCTTCCCACGTCTTGCCCGGAGACGTCGACGGCGCCATCTTGTGCCGGCCCAGCAGGCGCCCCCCGAGGTACGCGAGCGTGTCACCTGCCCAGATCGCGAGCAGCACCGTGTAGAGCGCGAGCCGCCCGTGCGACGGCAGGTGGCGCAGGAGGATCAGAAACCCGAGCCCGCCGCCGATCCAGAGCGCACCGGTCACGGTGCTGCTGATCGCGGCGGTCGCCGCCGCGCGCGCCTCCGAGATCGCCTTGAGCAGGAACGCGAGTGCGAACGTCGTCAGCGCGCCGCCGAGCATCCAGCCGACGCCGTCGAGTTGTGCCCCGAGCAGCGCGAGCGCCGCGCCGATGTAGCCGGCGGGCGCGAGCGGGGATAGCGCTCGGCCGAGCAGCCAGTACTCATGCAGCGCGATCGCGGCGGCGATCGCGACGAAGGCGAACAGGTACCACCCGCCGAGGTACACGACGCCGAGGACGATCGGCACGAGGATCGCCGCGACGACGACCCGGCTCAGCCAGTTGCTCAGTGCGGGCTCCAGTCCCATGCCGGGATGCCCGGGTCGCGAGCCCCAAGCGCAGCGCGCCGCGTGATCGCGGGCCGGGCGCCGGGTGCTGGGGCTGGAGTATGCACTACCGCCCGCCGAATCTTCGACGGCGACTCGCGTAGTCCGCCAGGGCGGAGCGCAGGTCGCGTGCGTCGAAGTCGGGCCAGAGCTGATCTGAGAAGACGAGCTCCGAATAGGCGAGCTGCCAGAGCAGGAAGTTCGAGATGCGTAGTTCGCCACTCGTTCTGATCAGCAGATCAGGATCGGGCAGCTCCGGCGCGTACAGGTTCGCCGCGAAGACGTTCTCGTCGATCTCCGACGGCTCGACACCGCTCTCGACGATCCGGCGAGCCGCCTCGACGAGCTCCGCGCGGCCCCCGTAGTCGAATGCGACCCAGAGATGGATGCGCGTGTTCAGCGCCGTGCGGTCCTCCATGGCGGCCATGCGCCCGCGGAGCTCCTCGGGGGCTCGGTCGCGGCGACCGATGAAGCGGACGCGGACGCCTTGCTCGGCGAGGTCAGGCAGCTCCCGCTCGATCGTCTCCGCGAAGATCTCCATCAACGCGTCGACTTCGTCCTGCGGTCTCGACCAGTTCTCGGTCGAGAACGCGAATACCGATAGGTCGTGGATCCCGAGGTCGATCGCCGCTTCGACCGCACGGCGCACATTGCGCGCGCCCGCGCGATGGCCGGCGGCGACGGGCAGTCCGCGGCGCGATGCCCAGCGGCCGTTGCCGTCGAGGATGATCGCGACCGAGCCGGCGACCTCGGGCAGGTCAGGCTCGGGAACCGCGCGGATGCGAGAAAGGGTGCGGAAGCGAGAGAGCCGGCTCATGGCAAGTGGTGCGCCCGGTGACGTGGCGCGCTTCCCGGGTCGCGAGGACAGCCGCGCGCCGCGTGATCGCGGGCCGGGGAGCCCACTGACGTCGCCGGGCACACCACTAGACCTCCATGATCTCGGCCTCTTTGCGCTTCAGCAGATCATCGATCTTCGTCGTGTGCTCGTCGGTGAGCTTCTGCACGCGGCCCTCGGCTGCGCGCTCCTCGTCGTCGCCGACGTCACCGTTCTTGACCAGGTCCTCGAGGTGCCGCATCACGTCGCGGCGCACGTTGCGGACCGCGACCCTCCCCTCCTCGGCCATCGAACGGACGACCTTGACGAGCTCCTTGCGGCGCTCCTCGGTCAACTGTGGGATCGGCAGGCGGATCAGCTTGCCGTCGTTCGACGGCTGCAGCCCAAGATCGGATTCCTGGATCGTCTTCTCGATCTGCTTGATCGACGACGGATCGAACGGCTGAATGGTGAGCATGCGCGGTTCGGGAGCGTTGATCGTGGCAAGGTTCTTTAGTGGCGTTGCCGTCCCGTAGTAGTCGATCGAGATGCGGTCGAGCAGTGCGGGGGCAGCGCGGCCGGTCCGCACGGAGTTGAAATGCTCGTGGGTCGTCTCGACCGACTTGTCCATTCGCTGTGTCGCGTCGCGGATGAAGTCTTCGATCACGGCGTCTCTCCTTCGGGGGTCGAGATGATCGTGCCGACACGCTCGCCGGCCGCCACCCTGGCGACGTTACCCGGTGCGAGCTCGAACACGTGAATCGGGAGTCTGTTGTCCATGCAGAGCGACAGCGCAGTCGTGTCCATCACCTTCAGGCCTCGCTCGATCGCTTGCAAGTGGGTCAGCTCAGGGATCAGCTTCACACCGCTTCGCGTGCGCGGATCGCCGTCGAGGACGCCCTCCACGCCGTTCTTCGCCATCAGGATCGCCTCGGCGCCGATCTCGAGCGCCCGCAGCGCCGCCGCGGTGTCGGTTGTGAAGTACGGATTGCCGGTTCCGGCCGCGAAGATGACGACGCGGCCCTTCTCCAAGTGGCGGACCGCCCGCCTGCGGATGTACGGCTCGGCGACCTCCTGCACCTCGATCGCCGACAGTACGCGCGTGTCGGCGCCGGCCCGCTCGAGCGCCTCCTGGACCGCCAGCGCGTTCAGGACGGTCGCCAGCATCCCCATGTAGTCGCCCGTTGCGCGGTCGATTCCCTGCGCGGCGGCCGACATCCCTCGGTAGATGTTGCCGCCGCCGATCACGAGCGCGAGCTCGAGCCCGTTCGCCCGTACGTCGACGACCTCCTGCGCGAACTCGTCGATGGTGGCGGCGTCGAGGCCGTAGTCCCGCGGGCCCATGAGGGCCTCGCCGGAGAGCTTCAGGAGGACGCGGTTGAACCCCACTCAGCGCTCTGCTACGCGACTGCGTACCAGGCGTAGTCGAGGAGCTCGATCCCGCGCTCCTTCAGGTACTGCGCGACCGTTCCGGTCGATTCGTCGGCCCGGTACCACGTCTGCTCCGTCAGGACGGCCTCGCCGAAGAAGCGCTTGTTGAGCTGGCCCTCGACGATCTTCCCCCGAACGTTCTCGGGCTTCGAGAGCACCTCTTCCGACCGCGAGAGGATCTCGCGCTCGGCGTCGACGAGCTCCTGCGGCACCTCGTCCCGTGCGCCGTACGTCGGGCGCGCGAATGTGAGGTGCAGCGCGAGGCTGCGCGCCGCAGCGGGGTCGCCTCCCCTCGTGCGACGATCGCTCCGACCTTGTTCGCCGGGGAGTGGACGTAGTAGGAGATCGCCTCCCCGGCGGATGCCTCCAGTCGCTTCGTGCCGACGATCTGGATGTTCTCGCCGAGCTTTGCGGCGAGCTCCACCCGCTCTGCCTCGAGTGCCGTCGGCTTCGCCGCCGTCGAACACGGTGCGCAGCATCTTCTCGGCATAGGCGAGGAAGTCGTCGTTGTTCGAGACGGGCTCGGTCTCACAGCCGATCGCGGTGATCGCGCCGACGTCCTCACGCACCATGACGCCGACCTTGCCCTCGCTCGTCGCGCGGTCGGCGCGCTTCGCCGCGGACGCCATCCCTTTCTCACGCAGCAGCTTGACCGCTTCGTCGAAGTCGCCGTCCGTCTCCTGGAGCGCGCGCTTGCACTCCATCATCCCGGCGCTCGTCGCGTCTCGGAGCTCCTTCACCATCGCAGCCGTGATGTCGGTCACGTGCTCTCCTCCTCGGAGGGCGTGGTCGTCTCGACCGGCTCGGTGACCGGCTCCACGACCGCTTCGGCTTCGCCGCCGGTTTCCGCCGGCGCCTCTGCTTGCTCGGGCTCGGGGGCCTGCTCCTGCTGGCCGTTTCGCTTGGCGGCGAGCTCGCCCGGCGTCACCCGCTGCTTTCCGGCCTCGATCCCGTCGGCGATCGCCTTGATGACGAGCCCGCACGAGCGAATCGCGTCGTCGTTTCCGGGGATCACGTACTCCGCCTCGTCGGGGTCGCAGTTCGTGTCGACGAGTGCGATCACGGGCAGGCCGAGGCGCTGTGCCTCGCGCACCGCGAGCTGCTCCTTGCGCAGGTCGACAATGAACACGGCGTCGGGCTGGCGGCGCATGTCGGCGACGCCGCCCAAGTTCGCCTCGAGCTTCTCCAGCTCAGCCTCCATCGAAATGCGCTCCTTGGCCGGCAGCAGCTCGAGCTGCGACTCCGTCTTCAGGGAGCGGAGCTCGTGGAGGCGCTGGATCCGATCGGAGATGGTGCGCCAGTTCGTCAAGAGGCCGCCGAGCCAGCGGTGGTTGACGTAGGGCATCCCGACCCGGCGGGCCTCGTCGCGCACCGAGTCCTGCGCCTGCTTCTTCGTGCCGACGAACAGCACCGAGCCGTTGCGCTCGGCGATCGCGCGCGCGAAGTCGTGTGCCTCCTGGAGCAGCCCTTGCGTCTGCTGCAGGTCGATGATGTAGATGCCGCCGCGCTCGGTGAAGATGAAGCGCTTCATCTTCGGGTTCCAGCGACGGGTCTGGTGGCCAAAGTGAACGCCGGCCTCCAGCAATTCCTTCATGGAAACGACGGGCATGAGAGCCCCTTTCTCGGTTCGATTGCGATTCTCCGGCGGGCCTCACGTGGAAGCCGGCGTCGAGGCGCACGGCCACCGTCCACGAAAGGGTGCCCACCGGGTCGAGGGACGTGGAACCGTGGAATCGTAGCCGGAACCACCCTGAGCCTGGAGAGGTCGAGCCTCTTGGGGCCGTGTCCCGGGGACTGTCCCCGGGACACGGCCTGCGGGGACGGTGCGATGGAGCGCGAAACGGCTCGGGCTCAGGCGTGGCCGAACGGACACGTCCCGGGGACTGTCCCCGGGTCACGGCTCGTCAGGACAGAGCCGCGAGATACGCGGCGAGCGGCGCCGGGAGTGGCGACACGGCGTCCACGCGATCGCCCGTGATCGGGTGCGGGAACGCGAGCTCGGCGGCATGCAGAAACTGTCGGCCGAGCGCGGCATCGGCGCGGCCGTAGACCGGATCGCCCACCACGGGCAGGTCGATCGCCGCCAGATGCACCCGGATCTGATGCATCCGCCCGGTGTCGAGTTTCACGCGCAGGAGCGTGTGCCGATCGAACAGGCGCTCGACCTCGAAGTAGGTGACCGCGTCCCGAGCCGACCCGCTGTCGAGCGAGATCCGGGTCGGTTCGTGGCGGTCGCGCCCGATCGGCGCGTCGATCCGCCCCTGCCGCGATCTCGGTCGACCGTCCACGAGCGCCAGGTACGTGCGCTCGAGCGCGCGCGTCCTCACGAGCTGTGACAGCTGCTCGTACGCCTCGTCGGTTCGCGCCGCAACGAGCAGCCCCGACGTGTCGCGATCGAGTCGGTGCACGATCCCCGGACGATCCGGGTCGCCACCTGCGAGTTTCCCAGCGAGCACGTCGACGAGCGTGTCGCCGGCGTGGCCCGCTCCCGGGTGCACGACGAGCCCGGCCGGCTTGTCCACGACGAGCAGATGCTCGTCCTCGTACACGAGCGGCACCTCGGGGAGCATGTGCCGACTCAGCACACGCTCGGGCTCCGCGGCCAGCGTGACGGTCTCTCCGCCCTCGAGGCGGTGGCTCTTCGGCCGCGCGACGCCGTCGACCAGCGCGCCCGCGGCGATCGCGCGCCCTGCAGCCGCACGTGACCCGAGCGCCTCGGCGAGAAACTTGTCGAGGCGTGTGCCCACCGCCGACGCGGGGACGTTCACCGAGCGGCGACGTCG
The DNA here is from genome assembly GCA_963785875.1 of uncultured Thermoleophilia bacterium. GTDB lineage: Bacteria > Actinomycetota > Thermoleophilia > Gaiellales > Gaiellaceae > PALSA-600. The sequence goes on from CAWAWV010000001.1 coordinate 248,414, forward strand.
AGCGTGCGCCGCGGCGGTCGCGGTGCGCGATCGGTGACGACGAGCGCGACGAGCAGGATCGCGACGCCGACGACGATGAAGCTGTCTGCCAGGTTGAAGATCCGGAACGTCCACCAGTCGACGTCGATGAAGTCCGTCACGTGCCCGAGACGGACCCGATCGAAGAGGTTCGACAGGCTGCCGCCGATGACGAGCCCGAACGCCGCGGGCAGCACTGGGTGGCGTGCTGCGGAGCGCGCGAAGAACGCCAGCATCCAGACGATCGCCGCAGCGGTCACCACGACGACGATCGCTGTCGCGCCGGCGAACAGACCGAACGCAATGCCGGTGTTCTGGACGTGATGAATCGAGAGCGGTCCGAAGACGTGCACCGAGTCGTCGAGCGAGACCGTCGAGGTGACCACGTGCTTCGTGACCTGGTCCGCGGTGACCGCCGCCGTGGCCACAAGTGCCAATCCGGCCCATTGGTGCGCGTCTGCGCCCAGCGGGCGCTCCGCCACCGATACCGGTGTGAGACCGTCCGTCGACGAGCCGACGCGGATGTCGTCCGCAGCTGCTCTCTCGCTCATTGGGTGAGTTCCGTCGAGCCTGCGCTCACGCGTCAGCCTTGCGCTGGTCGTCGATGCAGAGCCGCGCCCACGGGATCGCCGCGAGCCGACCGGCGCCGATCGGCTCCCCACACACCTCGCAGATGCCGTAGCTCCCCTCCTCGATCTTGCGCAGCGCGTCGTCGATCGCGATGAGCGTCTGCTGCGCGCCTTCCTCGAGACCCTGGTCGAGCTCGCGTTCGTAGGTCGCGCTTGCGGTGTCGCCGAAGTTGTCGTCTCCGGCGGTGACGATGTCACCGAGCTCGTCCGCGATGCTGCCCGCGTTCTCGCGCTCGAGGAAGTCGACGGCATTGACGAGTCGCTCACGCTCCTCGAGCAGGCGCGCACGGTACTCCGAGGTGTCGATGTCGGTCATGCACACAAGGGTACTCGGCGCGCGGCTATCGGCTCACCCCCAGGCAAAGTCGCGGCCAGACCACGGAATGTCGCCCTCGGCGTGCGCCTGCGCCGCGCCGGGTGCGGCCTCGGGCTCGGGAACGACGTTCTCCGTGGAGACGGCCTCGAACTCCTTCGTGTGCTCACGATTCGGCCAGCTCGGTGGCTCCTCGGCCGGCGCCCCTTGCGTGGAGACGGCAGGGTTCCCGGTCTCTTCGACGATCCCGAGCGCGGCGCGGAGCAGGGTTTCGACGCGCCGCGACTCGGCGAAGAGCCGCTCACGCTCACTCTGGGCCGCGCGGGTGATCGAGCGTGACTCCTGGTGCGCCTCGGCGACGATCACCTCTGCCTCGCGCTTCGCCGACTCGACCGCTTCTGCGGCCGTGCGCTCCGCCGCGATCAAGGTCGAGGCGAGCAACGTCTCCCGCTGCTTCACGTCGTCGAGAGAGCGCTCGACGTCCTCGAGCCGGTCGGCCAGCTCGCCGCGCTCCCGCCAGACGTCCTCAAAGCTGTCGGCGACGTCCGAGAGTAGGACGTCCGCCTCCGCCCGCTTGTATCCACCGAAGAACACCCTGCCCAACCTCACATGTCTCAGCTCCACCGGCGTGTACCTCATGTGCGCTCCTTCCTTCTAGTGCAGCCGCTCGAGAATCGCCACCGCGATCCGGTCCACGACTATCAGGGCGATGACTGCGACCATCGGTGACAGGTCGATCGGGCCGGCGGTCGGCAAGATGCGACGCCACAGCCGAATGTACGGCTCGCAGACCTCGTCGAGGAACCGCTGTGCCGGCCGCAGCGCGTACGGCAGCTGGATCCACGACGCGAGGACGTAGAGAAAGATCGCAAGCGTGTACACGCCGACGAAGACGTCGAGAAAATGCTCGACGGCAGTCACTGTGTCGAGCAGCACCATAGGCCGCGTCTCCTTCGCGCCGGAGCGCGTATTTCCTACGCCTGGTTGTAGAACCCGCCGCGTTCGAGCAGAGCCGCGCGCTGTTCCGCCGACACCTCGACGTTTCGCGGTGTCAGCAGGAACACCTTGTCGGCGACGCGCTGCATGCCGCCGTTCAACGCATACGTGAGCCCGCTCGTGAAGTCGATGAGCCGTTTCGAAAGCTCAGCGTCGGCACCTTGAAGGTTGAGGATGACCGGCATCCCCTGCTTGAACTTGTCGGCAATCTGCTGGGCGTCGTTGAAGCTGCGCGGCAGGACCAGGTGGACGCGGACGCCGGCGGGGTTCGGCACGGCCTCGATTTGCGGGCGCATGTCGCGAACTCGCCCCGACCGGGCCGGAGCGCGGGCGTCTGGCCGATCGGACTCGGACTCCGTCCAGTCGTCGTAGTCCTGTCCACGACGCCGCGGCGTCAGACGGCGGACGTTCGGCCGCTCGCGGTAGCTCTGTTCGAGGCTCTCCTCGGCCGCGTAGCCGTCGGAGTCGTCCCACTCGTCGTCCTCCTCGGCGATCCCGAAGTAGACGAGCGTACGTGACCAGAGGTCGCCCAGAGGCACGGCGGGATTCTAGTCTCGAAAGAGCAGCGAGCCTACGCGAACGTACGTCGCGCCCTCTTCCGCCGCCACCGCGAAGTCCTGGGTCGTCCCCATCGAGAGCTCACGCAGGCCGTTCTGGGCTGCAAGCTCGCGGAGGCGCGCGAACCACGGCCGCGACTCCTCGGGGGTCGCGGCAGCCGGCGGCATCGTCGAAAGACCCCGCACGTCGTACCGGAGATAACCCGCGATCTCGCCTGGATCGACACCCGACTTCGATCCTTCTCCGGCCAGGTTGACCTGCACGAGGGCGGGCACCTCGAGCCGGCGCGCGGCCGACTCGGAGTCGAGAGAATGGACGAGCTCGCAGACCCGGTTGACGACCTTCACCTTGTTCGACTGGAGGTGTCCGATGAAATGCCATCGGAACGCGTCGCCGTACTCCGCGTGCTTCGCCTCCAGGTCCTGAGCCCGGTTCTCGCCGATCACGGTCACGCCTGCCTCGAGCAGCGTCGCCATGTCGCGCAACGGGACGTACTTCGTTGCCGCGACGATCGTCACGCCCTCGCCCACCCGCGCCCGGACATCGGCGAGCCGCGCGCGCACGACGTCAGGCGACTGCACCGATCAGCCCCTGGACGCCGCGTTCTTCGCCGCTGCGGCGATGAGAGAAGAAAAGCTCTGGATTGCAACACGTGCAGAGGTCGAGCCGCTCGACCGAGCCGACGCCTGCGCGCCGGAGCGCCCGCTCCGCCGCCGACCAGAGGTCGAGGCGGCGGTCGATCGTCAAGTCGGTGTCGAAGCGAGATGACACCTCGTCGCCGACCTCGTAACAGCACGGCCCGATCGAGGGACCTACGACGGCGGCCGTTTCGCCGCCGACCGCGCTGACGCCCGCAGCGACAACGCCGTCGCTGAGGCCGCGCCAACCCGCGTGCACGAGTGCGAGCCGCCGTGCGCCGTCGGTGCGCGCGATCGCGATCGGCAGGCAGTCTGCGGCGAAGGCGAGCATTGGCTGCCCGGGCTCGTCGCTCCAGAGCCCGTCACCGGGCTCACCACGGCCACCTGCGCGATGCACGGTCGTCGAATGCACCTGCAGGTTGAACGACAGCCGCTCGTAGGGAACGCCGACCCGGGCACAGGCGCGGCGTCGGTTCTCCTCGACCCGCTCGGTATGGTCGCCGGTGCGTGCGGTGAGATTGAGCGACTCGTACACGCCCTCGCTCACACCGCCCACGCGCGTGGTGAACGCCACGAGATAACCGGGCCGGTCCCACATGATCACTGTGCAAGCTCCTTCGCCCGCTTCAGCAGTTGCTCCTTCGTGTTGAGCGCGGGCGTGCGCACCACGTCGTCGAGGAGCTTCCGAAGCACCTGCCCGATCGCCGGGCCGGGCCGAAACCCGACCGAGATCAGGTCGTTGCCGTTCACGGCGAGGTCGCGGATCCGGTGCGGCGCCCGCCGCTGCTCGCTCACCACCTTCCGCAGCCGCGCCAGCTTCTCGAGGTCGGCCACGGCGGTGGGCCGCTCCCCCTTCCCGCGCAGGTCGGCCTCCTTGTGGTCGAGCAGATCGGAGAGAAGTGAGTCGCCGTAGCGGGCGAGCAAGCGGCGGGCGCGCAGAGGCTCGGCCCGGGAGGTATCGATCATGTGCGAGCGCACGATGCGGACGACGCGCCGGCGCAGTTCCGTCGGATAGCGCAGGCGTGCGAGCGCAGTCTCTGCGAGTGCGGCACCAACCTGCTCGTGACTCCTCACGGAGTGGCCGGGCTTCGCGTAGTAGTGCAACCTGTCGTCCGTACCCCGCCAGGCGACCTCCGGCTTCCCGGCATCGTGGAACAGCGCTGCGAGCCTGACCGCCAGCGAGCGTTTTCCGTCTGCTGCGGCCTGGACGACCGCGAACGTGTGCTCGTCGACCGTCAGCGAGTGGTGGCGACTCTCCTGGTCGAACCCGATCGCCGCGTCGAGCTCGGGCAGGAGCTGCTTCAGCACGCCGGTGTCGCGCGCGAGCGCGAGCGCCTTCGCAGGATGGGCTCCGAGTAGCAGCTTCGAGAGTTCGCCCATTCCGTCGGCGGCGATCCCACCGCCGATGCGCTCGCCTGACACGAGACGAACACCGGGCGCTTCGCGCCGCATCTGCTCGAGCGTCTCCGGCGCCGGGTCGAAGTCGAGTTGAGAGATGAACCGGAGTCCGCGAACGATCCGCAGTGGATCCTCGGCGAAGCTCTTCGGCGACACCGTCCGCAGTGTTCGCTCCTCGATGTCGCGTGCGCCGTTGTAGGGGTCGACCAGCCGATCGTCGTCGAGCCTGCGGGCCATCGCGTTCATCGTGAAGTCACGCCGGTAGAGGTCGTCGTCGACGGATGCCGTCGGGTCGACGACGATCGCGAAGTCGTGGCGGCCAGGCCCCGTCGAGATCTCGCGCCGAGGCGGTGCGAGCTCGATCCCCGCCCGCGCGAGCCGCCGGATCGCGGGATCGCGCGGGTAGAACCGCACGCCCACGGGTCGGTCGGCAACGACGAGCTCCTCGGTTCGGCCGTGCGGGGCGAGCGCGGCGCGCAAACCCTCGATGTCGGTCGCGGGAACGAGGAAGTCTGCATCCTTGGAGTCGCGGCCGAGCAGCGCGTCACGCACCGCGCCGCCGACGACGTACGCGTCCAGCCCGAGCGACCGGACGTACTCCTCCAACGCCCTAGACGAGAGCGATCGCCTCGATCTCGACGAGCGCTCCTGACGGCAGCTTCGCGACCTCGACGGTCGACCGCGCGGGCGGTCGGCCACCGACGTGCCGCGCGTATACCTCGTTCATGCCCGCGAAGTCGCCGAGGTTCTGGAGGAACACGGTCGTCTTCACCAGGTTGTCGAGCGACGTGCCCGCCTCCTCGAGGATCGCGCGGAGGTTCGCGAAGACCTGCTCGGTCTGTGCGCCGATGTCGCCCGGTGTGAGCTCCTTGTCGCCCGGCCGGACCGACAGCTGACCGGACACGAAGACAAAGCCGTTCGCCTTGATCGCCTGCGAGTAGGGCGCACCCTGGAACGGCGCCGGTGCTGCTTCCGTGCGGACGATCTCCTTGCTCAAGTTCTCTCCTCCTCGTGGGTTGCCGCAGGGCGACAGGCCTGTCCGAGTGCGGCGCCGACCGCCTTGAACATCGCCGCGAGCACGTGCTGCGGATCGTCGCCCTCGACGACGCGTACGTGCAGGTTGATCCCCGCGGCCTGCGCGAGCTCGGCGAGGAAGCGCGAGGCGACGTCGTTCGCGACGCCCCCGACTCGGATGTCCGAGAAGTCCGCGTTCGTGACGAAGCGCGGTTCGGCGTCGACCTCGAGCGAGGCGGATGCGAGCGCCTCGGCCGCAGGCACCAGCGCCCAGCCGGCTCCTGCCTGGAAGTGGTCGCTGATTGCGCTGCCGAGGGACGCCCCGGCCTCCGGCGCCGCCTCCTCGGTGCTGTCGGGCGCCACTTCGAGCGCGATCTTGAACCGCCCGGCGCGCGCGAGCTCTCCGACCAGGTGGTCGAGCACCGACAAGCCGGTCGCGACATTGACGCTGCCTTCGGCTGCGAGCGCGACGCGCGCTCCACTCGGCGTGGTCGGCATGCCGGTGAGCGTACCGGCCTCTCAGCTCTCGATGCGTTCGATCCGCGCTCCGAGCGCGCGGAGCCGCTCGTCGATGCGCTCGTACCCCTTGTCGATCTGGTACGCGTCGCCGATCGTCGACGTTCCTTCGGCGCACAGCGCGGCGATCACCATCGCCATTCCGGCGCGAATGTCGGGGCTCGACATCCGTTGGCCGTAAAGGGGTGCGGCCCCGGTGATCACGACTCGGTGCGGGTCACAGAGGATGATCCGCGCCCCCATCGACACGAGCTTGTCGACGAAGAACAGGCGGCTCTCGAACATCTTCTCGAAGATCAGCACTGTGCCCTTCGCCTGCGTCGCGACGACGACGGCGATCGACGTCAGGTCGGCCGGGAACTGTGGCCACGGCCCGTCCTCGACCTTGGGGATCGCGCCGCCGAGATCGTCCTGGATGACGAGCGACTGCCCGGGCGGCACACGGAGCCGGTCGTGGCCGAGCTCGACCTCGATCCCGAACCGGTGGAACACCGGCAGGATCGGCCAGAGGTCGTCCGGGGCGATTCCCTCGATCGTCAGGTCGCCGCCGGTCAGGGCGGCCATGCCGACGAAGCTGCCGACCTCGATGTGCTCGGGTGAGATCGTGTGCTCGCCGCCGCCGAGACCATCGACTCCGGTGATGTGAAGGACGTTCGAACCGATGCCGTCGATCGACGCGCCGAGCGTGACGAGGAACCGGCAAAGGTCTTGCACGTGCGGCTCGGACGCCGCGTTCGAGATCATCGTTTTCCCCGGTGCGAGCGACGCGGCCATGACCGCGTTCTCCGTTCCCATCACGGACGGCTCGTCGAGGTGAATGTGCGCGCCGCGCAAGCGGCCGGAGAGGTCGTAGCGCTCGCCGATGTCGATCGACGCGCCGAGCTCCCCGAAGGCATGGATGTGCGGGTCGAGTCGACGCCTGCCGATGATGTCGCCGCCCGGTGGAGGGACGTTCACGTGTCCGTGCCGCGCGAGCAACGGGCCCGCGAGCAGGAACGACGCGCGAATGACGCTTGCAAGCTCCTCGTCCACGTCGGAGCCGACGTCCTGCGCGTGAACACGCACGTCGTTGTCGCTCGTCCACTCCACCTCTGCTCCAAGGTGGCGCAGGAGCTCCATCATCGTCTCGACGTCGCGGATTCGCGGCACGTTCGCGAGCTGTACGGGCTCGTCCGTGAGCAGGCACGCTGCAAGGATCGGCAATGCGCCGTTCTTGTTGCCGGACGCGCGGAGCCTCCCGTTGAGCGGGCGGCCCCCCTCGATCACGAACGACTCTGCCACTGGCCTGGCGATTGTCGAGGACACTGGGGGCACTATGCTAGTCGTCCTGTGTCGAAGACGCCGCGCAGACGCCTGGGAGACGCTGACGCGCTACACGAAGAGCGAAGCGCTCCTGCGCCACGCGCTCGCCGTCGAGGCCTCGACAGCGTCGTACGCGTCACGGTTCGGCGGCGACGAGGAGCTCTGGCGCGTGGCGGCGCTCCTTCACGACTTCGACTACGAGATCCACCCCACGCTCGACAAGCATCCGCAGGACGGTGCGCCGATCTTGCGTGACGAGGGGTACCCGGACGAAGTGATCGAGACGATGCTCTCGCACGCGAACCACCTCTCGCTGCCGCGCGACACGCCGCTCAAGACGCTCGCTGTTCGCCTGCGACGAGCTCTCCGGCTTCGTGCACGCATGCGCGCTCGTCCGGCCGACGGGACTCGAGGGGCTCGAGCCGAAGTCGGTGAAGAAGAAGCTGAAGCAGCCGTCGTTCGCAGCCGGCGTCTCACGCGACGACGTGTACGAGGGCGCCGAGCTGCTCGAGGTCGACCTCGACGAGCACATCGCGAACGTGTCGCCGCGCTGCAGCCGATCGCCGGCGAGCTCGGTCTGCGGAGCGAAGCGGCCTAGAGCTCCGCGAGCCCCTCGGCGAGCCGCTCGAGGTCGCTGCCGTCGTTCCACCAGCCAACGGACGCGCGCAGGAGTCCCGTCCCGGGAAGCTCGCGCACGATCACGCCCGCTCGTAGAGCCGCCGGCCGCGGCTTCGCGTGTCGCCGTCGAAGCGCCACGAGACGAGCGTCGCCTGTCTCGCCTCGGTGACGACATCGTGGCCGCCGTCCAGGAGCAGCTCGCGGCAGCGCTCGGTGAGCTCGCGCGGCTCGCTCGAACCGCCCAGACGGCAGGTTCGAGAGGCCGGCCTCGAGCCCGGCAAGCGAGTTCGGCGGGAGTGAAGATGGTGTCGAACCGACGCGCGCCGGCCTTCGGCTCCCAGGTCCCGGCGGCGATGTCGTACGTCTCGGCGCTCGGGTATGCGACGAGCCTCGGTGAGAGCGACCCGGGATCGGCGCACGTAGAGCGCCGCCGGTGGCGTCGGGGCCGCACAGCCACTTCTGGCCGCTGACGGTGTAGAAGTCGGCGCCGGCTGCGTCGACCTCGATCGCGCCGACGCGACTGCGCACCGTCGACGAGCACCGGCACCTGGGTCGCGTCGCGCAGCGCGTGCCAGGGGAATACCTTGCCGTCGAGCCACGACACTGCCGACGTCGCGATCAGCCGCGTGCGCGGCGTCACTTCCGCGCTCGATCAGGCCGTACACGTCGGCCGCGAGCGCAGCTCGAACCTTGGCCACGCGAAGAGTCGCTCCGCTCGCGAGGAGCGGCCCAGTCAGGCCGAAGTGCTCGGCGTCCGTCGTCACCACCTCGTCTCCCGGCCCGAGCCCGAGGCCGACGACGACGATGTGGACACCCTGCGTCGTCGACTCGGTCAGCGCGACGTTGTCGACCGGCGCCAGGATCTGCTCCGCGACCAGCGCGCGAACTCGTTCGCGGCGCTCGAGCATCTCGTCGAAGTACGGGCGACCGGCGCGACCGTGGACCCCCTCCCATGCCCGCAGCTTCGCCATCGCGTCGAGCGTCGTGCGGGCAAGCGGCCCGAACGTGCCGGCGTTCAGGTACGCGTAGCGGTCGAGCACCGGGAACAGCGCGCGTGCCTCCGGCCACGTCATGAGATCTCGACTTCGACCGGCGCATGATCCGACAGGAGGCGACCGTCGACGCGGCGCCGCTCGGTCGGGCCAGCGGCGGGCTGCGCGACGGCTCCGCGCCGCGAACGAGGACGTGGTCGATCCCGGGCCCGGCGCCGAGAACCCCCACTCCGGCCCGGTGAGCTCGCGCAGCGCCCGCCGCGGCCGCCGTCAGGTTGAAGTCCCCCGCCAGCACGACGACGTCGTCCGGCTGTGCGCTCGACGACCGCGAACGCACGCTGCGCGCAGCAGCTCGGCCTCGTGCGAGCCGTCGATCGGCGGCGTAGCTCGTGCAGTGCAGGTTCGCGACGAGGTACGTCCGGCCGTCGCGGCTCCGAGCCGGACCGCCTGGACGACCCGCCGCTCCTTCGCCCACGCAAGCCGACCGACGAAGCCGAGGCCGAGCCGACGCGCCTCGCGCGGCGCGAAAGCGGCGTGGGTTCAGCGTCGAGCCGCTCGTGCGCGAGGACGCGCAGCGCGGGCGCGACGAGGATCGCGTTTCCCTGTCCCGAGAACGCCGAGCGGAGCAGTCCGTGGTGGAGCGCGGTCAGACGACGCCCGACCGACGGCGACGACGGGAGCGGCCCGACGCGCGGCCGCGCGGCGACGTCGCCGGCGGTGAAGACGGCCGAGCGCCCAGACCGGCACCTCCTGCACGCAGAGGACGTCGGGATCGTCGGCGGTCGCAAGGCGGATCATCTCGTCGAGGAACGCCCGCCCGCTGCGGCGGGAGCGCGTTGCCGTGGAAGAGGTTCCAGGTCCGAACGAGCACGCGCCTACGCTACTTCAGGTGCGCGTCCTGCTCGCCGATCCTCCCGCCTTCACGCCCTGGTACGACCACGAGCTCGCCGCGGCGCTCGCGCGGGCGGGCGCGGACGTCGAGCTCGTGACGTCGCGCTTCCGCTTCGGCGAGCGTCCGGCGCCGGACGGCTACCGGCGCAGCGAGCGGTTCTACCCGCTCTCCTCGCGGCTCTTCGGCCGCTCGCGCCTGCGGCTGCCGCTGAAGGCGCGTCGAGCACCTCGCCGTGATGCGCTCGCTCGCGCGCGCGCGCGCCGGACGTCCTCCACCTGCAGTGGCTCGCGCTGCCGCAGGTCGACGTCCACCTGCGCTTCCGCTCGCCGTCGGTCTTCACCGCGCACGACCTGCTGCCGCGGCGCACCGCGCACGCACCGAGCTCTGGCGGCGGCTGCTCGCCGCTTCGACCGCGTCGTCGTGCACAGCGAACGCGGCCGGGAGACGCTCGCCGAGCTCGGCGTCGAGCGCGCGCGTCATCCCGCATCCCGTCTACCCGAGCGCGGCGCACGCGCGCGGACGACGGCGCGCACGGTGCTCGCGTTCGGCGTCATCCGCCCGTACAAGGGCCTGGCCGACGCGATCGAGGTGACCCGGCGGCTGCCCGACGCGCGGCTGCTCGTCGCCGGCGACCCGGCGATGCCGCTCGACGGCCTGCGCGAGCGCGGCAGCGACGTCGAGTGGCGGCTCGGCTACCTGCCGCACGGCCGAGCTCGACCGCGCCCTCTCGGAGGCGACGGTCGCGGTCTTCCCGTACCGCGCCCGAGCTCGACCAGTGCGGCGCGCTCCTGCGCGCGCTCGGCGCCGGCGTCCCGGCGGTCGTCTACGACGTCGGCGGGCTCGCCGAGCCGGTGCGCGCGCTTCGGCGCGGGCCGCGTCGTGCCCGCCGGCGACGTCGACGCGCTCGCGGCGGCCGTGCGGCGAGCTGCTCGCCGACCGCGACGCGCTCGCGGCCGCGCGCGCCGGCGCCGAGCGCGCCCGCGCGGAGCTGACCTGGGACGCGGCGGCCGCGCACGCACTCGCGCTCTACCAGGAGATCGCGTGATGTTCCGCCGCGCCCGGTTCACCGAGGTGATCGCCGCGCAGCTCGACCTCTTCGTCGGGGACCAGCGCGACCTGCTCGCCGAGGCCGCGCGCGGCTCGAGGCGCTACAACCGCGCCGACCGCGACGACGCGGAGGAGCTGTACGGCGACTACGTCGACGCCGTCGAGACCGGCGACGGAGATCCTCGCCGACATGCGCGACCACTACGCGCGCACGCTCGACGACGCCGACGCGTACTCCGGGAGTTCAACCGCGCCGTCGCGCAGCGCTGGCCGGCGTTCGCGCTGGAGATCGAGAACCGCTGATGGCCGAGCGGATCGAGGACTACGCGCTCCTCGGCGACCTGCAGACGGCGGCGCTCGTCGGCCGCGGACGGGCTCGGTCGACTGGCTCTGCTTCCCGCGCTTCGACTCCGGCTGCCTGCTTCGCCGCGCTGCTCGGCGGACGCGAGCACGGGCGCTGGCTCGATCGCGCCGGTCGACGGGCGGCGCTGCGACCACGCGCCGCTACCGCGCACGACACGCTCGTCCTCGAGACCGACTGGCAGACGCCGACCGGCCGCGTCCGCGTGATCGACTTCATGCCGCCGCGCGGCCGACGCCGGACATCGTGCGCATCGTCGAGGGCGTCGAAGGGCACGGTCGCGATGCGCACGGAGCTCGTGATCCGGTTCGACTACGGCTCGGTCGTCCCCTGGGTGCGCCGGCTCGACGACGACACGCTGCTCGCCGTCGGCGGCCCCGACGGCTCTGCTCCTCCGCACGCCGGTCGACCTCGAGCCGCGAGGCATGACGCACGTCGCCGAACTTCTCGGTGCGACGCGGGCGAGCGCGTGCCGTTCGTCCTCACCTGGTTCCCGTCGCACCAGCGACGCTACCGCCAGCCCGTCGACGCCGAGCAGGCGCTCGACGACACCGAGGCGTTCTGGCGCGACTGGCTCGGCGAGCTGCGCGTACGACGGCGCGTACCGCGAGACGCGGTGCACGTCTCGCTCGATCGTGCTCAAGGCGCTGACGTACGAGCCGACCGGCGGGATCGTCGCCGCGCCGACGACGTCGCTGCCGGAGCGGATCGGCGGCGTGCGCAACTGGGACTACCGCTACTGCTGGCTGCGCGACGCGACGTTCACGCTGCTACGCGCTGCTGAACGCGGGCTTCACCGCACGAGGCATCGCGCGTGGCGGCACTGGCTGCTGCGCGCGGTCGCCGGCGACCCGGCGAACGCGCAGATCCTCTACGGCGTCGGCGGCGAGCGCCGGATCGCCGAGTGCGAGCTCGCCGTGGCTGCCCGGCTACGCGGGCTCGCGCCCGGTGCGGATCGGGAACGCCGCCCACGAGCAGTTCCAGCTCGACGTCTACGGCGAGGTGATGGATGTGCTGCACCAGGCGCGCGTCCACGGCCTGACCGCCGACGACCACGCGTGGTCGCTGCAGCGAGCGCTGCTCGAGTTCCTCGAAGGCGCCTGGGACCAGCCCGACGAGGGGATCTGGGAGGTGCGCGGGCCGCGCCGCCACTTCACGCACTCGAAGGTGCTCGCCTGGGTCGCGTTCGACCGGGCCGTCGCAGGCTGTCGAGCGCTTCGGCCTGCCGGGCCGGTCGACCGCTGGCGCAGGCTGCGCGACGAGATCCACGCGAGGTCTGCCGCGAGGCGTTCAGCACGCGAGCTCAACTCGTTCACGCAGTCCTACGGCTCGGACGAGCTCGACGCATCGACGCTGCTGATCCCGCTCGTCGGCTTCCTGCCCGGCGACGACCCGCGTGTGCTCGGCACGATCGACGCCGTCCAGCGCCAGCTGCCCGGGACGGGTTCGTCGAGCGCTACCGGACGGACGGAACGCAACGAGGTCGACGGGCTGCGCGGCGGCGAAGGCGTGTTCCTGCCGTGCTCGTTCTGGCTCGTCGATGCGCTGCTGATGGCGGAGCGTGACGACGAGGCGCGCGACGCTGTTCGAGCGGCTGCTGGCGGTGCGCAACGACCTCGGCCTGCTCTCCGAGGAGTACGACCCGGCCGAGCGGCGGCTGCTCGGCAACTTCCCGCAGGCGTTCACGCACGTCGGGCTCGTCAACTCGGCCTACAACCTCTCGCATCACGACAGCCCGCACGTGCAGAGGCCGCACCGGGGCTGAGATGCGCTGGGCGGAGTTCGCCGCGGCTGCACCTGAGCTCGCCGACCTTGGCGAGAGGCGACTACGCTCGCGCGAGCTCTGCCTCGTGGGCACGCTGCGTCGGAACGGATGGCCGCGGATCTCGCCCGTCGAGCCGGAGTTCGTCGGCGCCGAGCTGATGCTCGGGATGATGTGGCAATCACCGAAGGCACGAGACTTGCTCCGCGATCCGCGAGTCGTGGTGCATTCGACGCTCAACGATCGTCACGACCTCTCCGGAGACTTCAAGCTCTACGGGCGCGCGGTGGCGGTCGACGATGAGCGGCGTCGGACCGCATATCGCGCCGGGGTCCGGGCACGCATCGATTGGGAGCCGGAGGGCCCGTACCACGTGTTCGCGGTCGACATCGAGTCGGCGGGGTTCGTCACGTTCGCACAGCCCCGCTTCGGCCTCGCCTGGGAGGCAGGCAACGAGGTCCCGCAGGTGGGAGCAACGTGAGGCGTAGTTCACGCTAGCGGTGGCCGAAGTGGTGGGCGCGCGGGAGGGCGCGCGTCACCTCGGCCTCGCTCGCGGCCCTGCGGGCGAGCGGGCCGAGCGAGACGAAGCTCGAGACGAGCAGGTTGACGTTGCGGTCGTGACGCTCGAGGCGTGCCGCGCGCGAGCAGCAGCGGCTCGCCGCGGACGATCGCGCGGTGCGCCTCGTAGACCTTCGGCGGGATGATCAGGTTCGCCTGGCCGTGCTCGTCCTCGAGCAGCATGAAGACGATCCCGTTCGCGGTCGCCGGCCGCTGGCGCGCGATCGCCATGCCCGCGACCTCGATCACGCGCGCCGTTCGGCGTCTCGTGCCAGCTCGGCGCTCGTCGCGACGCCGCCGGCAGATGCGGACGCAGCAGCTCCAGCGGGTGGACGCCGACCGAGAGCGAGGTGTGCTTGTAGTCGGCGAGCATCCGCTCCCACGGCGTCTGCGCCGGCAGCTGCGGGATCTCGGCGGTCGGCTCGAGCGGCAGCGCGAGCTGCCGGTTGCCGCCGCCCACCGCCTCGCCGCGTGCGGTGACGCCGAGCCGCCAGAGGAGCTCGCGCCGCGGCCCCCACTCGTCGCACGCGCCCGCGGCGACGAGCGCCTCGAGCGCGTCCTGCTTCACGTCGACGCGCCGCGCGAGGTCGCCGACGTCGCGGTAGGGCTGCCCGCCTGCGATCGCCGCTGCGCTTCTTCCTCGCCGACCGACGTGCACGTAGCCGAGCCCGACCCGCACCGCGCCCGTCCTCGATCGTGCACTCCGCCGCTGAACGGTTGACGTGCGGCGGACGCACCTCCACCCCTCGCCGCTGCGCGTCGCGCACGAGCGACGACGGCGGGTAGAAGCCCATCGGCTGCGCGTTCATGAGCGCGCAGAGGAACTCCGCCGGGTAGTACCGCCGCAGCCAGGCCGACTGGTAGGCGAGCAGGCCGAACGCGGCGGCGTGCGACTTCGGGAAGCCGAAGCCCGGCGAAGCCGACGAGCTTGTCGTAGATCGCGTGCGCGGTCTCCTCGTCGATGCCGTTGCCGAGGCAGCCCGCGACGAAGCGGGGCCGGAACGCCTCGATCGCCTCCTCGCTCCGCTTGCGGCTCATCGCGCGGCGCAGCCCTTCCGCCTCGCCGATCGAGAAGCCGCGCCGCCGCCATCGCGACGTCGAGCACCTGGTCCTGGAAGACGACGACGCCGAGCGTGTCGCGCAGCGGCCTCGCGCAGCGACTCGTGCTCGACCGGCGGCTCGAACGACGGGTCGGCGCGCTTCGCGTGCCGGTGCTCCACGTACGGGTGCACGGCCTTGCCCTGGATCGGCCCCGGCCGCACGAGCGCGACCTGCACGGTCAGGTCGTCGAGGTTCTCGGGCCGCGTCTGCAGCAGGCTCTGCATCTGCGCGCGGCTCTCGATCTGGAAGACGCCGACCGTGTCGGCGCGCTGGATCTCCTCGTAGACGCCGGGGTCGTCGAGCGGGATGCGCGAGAGGTCGATCGTCTCGCCGCGCAGCCGCGCGATGCGGTCGATCGCCTCCTCGACGGCGGAGAGCATCCCGAGCCCGAGCAGGTCGATCTTCAGGAAGCCGGCGTCGCCGCAGCTGTCCTTGTCCCACTGGCAGATCTGCCGGCCGGCCATCGCCGCCGGCTGCACCGGGACGAGGTCGATGAGCGGCCGCGTCGAGATGACCATCCCGCCCGGGTGCTGGCTGATGTGGCGCGGCAGGCCTGCGATCTCCTGCGTCAGCTCGCGGAACGCCTCCCAGCGCGGGCCGGTGTGCCGTGCCGGGCACGCCCGTCGAGCTCCTCGCCGACGCGGGTCGCGTCCCAGCCGTCGGTGACGCGCGCGAGCCGCTCGAGCTCGGCGAACGGCAGCCCGAGCGCCTTGCCGACGTCGCGGATCGCGCCACGGCTGCGGTAGGTCGCGAAGGTCGCGACGAGCGCTGCGTGCTCGCGGCCGTAGCGCTCGGTGACGCGGACGATCAGCTTCTCGCGGATGTCGCGCGGGAAGTCGAGGTCGATGTCGGGCACGGCGACCATCTCGTCGTTGATGAAGCGGCCGAGCGACAGCCCCGCCTCGACGGGATCGACGTGCGAGAGGCCGGTCAGGTAGCAGACGATCGAGCCGACGCTCGAGCCGCGGCCGCGGCCCGGGCGGCAGCGCATGCCGCGGGCTGCCGGGGCCGCGCACCTCGAGCGCGCACTCGCGCGCGAGCTCGAGCACCTCCCAGTGGAGCAGGAAGAAGCCCGCGAGGCCGAGCTTCGGCGATCAGCGCAAGCTCCTCGCGCAGCCGCTCGCGCGCTGCGCGCCGATTGTGGCTCGTTGGCCGACGTAGCGCTCGGCGAACGCGCGCTCGCAGATCTGCGCGCAGCTGCACGTCGGCCGGGTCGGCGCCGTCGGAGAAGTCGGGGTAGCGGTAGCCGAGCTCCTGCGTCAGGTCGAAGACGCAGCGGTCGGCGACCTCGCGCGTGCGGAGCGGCTGCGTCACGCGGCAGCCGCTCGAGCATCTCCTCCGGTGAGAGCAGGACCGACTCGTGGTTCCCGCGCCGCTCGCGCTCGCAGCCGTCGAGCGAGGTGCGGTTGCCTGATCGCGACGAGCGCGTCCTGCAGCCGCGCGCGCCGCAGGTGGTGCGCGTGCACGTCGCCGGTCGCGACGGTGGGGACGCGGAGCGTCTCGGCGAGCTCGCTGCAGCCGTGCGTTGCGGCGGACGTCGCCGCGCTCGTACGGGCGCTGCAGCTCGACGTAGAACGCGCCCGGGAACGCGCGCGCAAGCCGCGCGGCGCCGTTCGGGTCGACGACGCCGAGGCCGTGCCGCGCGCAGCCCGAGAGCGCGACGAGCCCTTCTGCGTGCTGCTCGAGCGACGTCGAGGCGTCGTCTCGGCCGGGAGCAGCTCGCGCTCCTTCCCGGGCACGCGCGTCCGGCGTGCGCGTCGGTGAGGATCCGGCAGAGGTTCGCGTAGCCGCGCTGCGTCTCGCAGAGAAGCGTGACGTGAGCCTCTCCGACCGTCACCTCCGCGCCGGTGATCGGGCGGACGCCGAAGTGCTTCGCCGCGTGCGCGAACTCGAGCGAGCCGTAGACGCCGTCGTGGTCGGTGAGCGCGAGCGCGTCGTAGCCGAGCTCGGCGGCGCGGGCGGCGAGCTCCTCGGGCAGCGAGGCGCCGTCGAGGAACGAGTACGCCGAGTGCGCATGCAGCTCGACGTATGGCGCCAGGCCGATGCCGTTCTCTCGCCGGGTGTCTGGCACCTTCCTTGGGTCACGCTCGTCGCCTACGCCCCCGCGCGCTGGGAACGCATCCCGCGACTCGAACCTCATACGATGCCCACGTGCCCGAGCCGATCGTCAGCCGCCCCGGCGAGGGCGAGATGCATGCCCGCGGAGACGGCTACCGGCTGATCCGGGCCGACCTCGAGCACATCGGCGCGATCGAGATCGACTTCGATGAGACGCTCGTCGTCGACCCGCACACCCACGACGACCACACCGACTCGTTCCTCGTGCTCGAGGGTGAGGTCGAGTTCACAGCGGGCGACGAGACGGTCGTGCTCGGCCCGGGCGGCTTCATCTCCTCGCCGCCGGGTGCGCGCCACGGCTTCCGGAGTGCCGGCGGCCGGGCGAAGGTCCTGAACCTGCACACGCCCGGCGCCGGGTTCATCGACGGGATCCGCCGCACTTCCGCCAAGCAGACGACTTGAGCTCCTTTCACAATGAGTCATGTGTACGCCGCGCTGGACGCCGCGATGCTGCGTCCTCGGTCGCGCCGATAGCGCAATGAGACGGGTCGCCAGAACGCGCGGCACGCACGCTACGGCGTCCTCGGTTGCGCCGATAGCTCGACGATCGGCACTCCCTGCGTCCTTGCAGCGCACGCACCCATCACGCCCCGGCAACGGCGCGGCATTGCGTTAGGGGCTCTTAGGCGCGCTGCGTGAACCACGTGCCGGCGTCGCCGTCCCGGTAGACGACGGCGTTCTCGCCCGTCTCGAGCACGAGGTCGAAGTAGCGGCGGTCGACCGGCTCGTCCGTCCACCAGCGGTCGACGATCCGCCACTCCTCGCGGACGGTGCCGACGTCCTGCCGGTTGACCCGCCGCGGCGTGCCGTCGGCGTGCGCCTCGACGAGCGCGGATCGTGGTGCGTTCAGTCGTCGCGCGGCACGAGCAGTGCGCGCGCTTCCGGGATGCGTGACCACGGCGCCACCTCCACGACCGTCGAGACCCCGCCTGCGCCGACGGCCGCTTTCACCTGGCGCAGGCCTTCCCTTAGCCGGCCTTGCAGCACTTCGCCTTCGGCGGCGACCAGCTCGAGCTGCTCGCCGCTGCCCTCGGCCAGCTCCGCCACCTCGAGCCGCAGCTTGAGCGCCGGCGCCGGCAGCTCGGCGAGCTTCGGCCCGAGCGCCGCCCGGAGCCGCGCCGGGTCGGCGGTCGGCTCGCGCAGCGTCACCGTCCGGCGCCACGAGGCGCCGCCGACGAGCCGCGCCCAGAGGGCGAGCTTCCGCGGCGGGCGCCCCGCGCGTTCCGGTCGGGCGAGCAGGCGGTCGACCAGCACCGCGAGCCCTCGCCGGAGCGTCAGCTCTGGCCGACTGCTTCCGGGAACTCGAGCGTCTCGTCGATGGCGGTCGCCGGCCGTCGCGGCGCCACCTTCCCGAGCTCCTCTCCCCTCGCCAGGCTCCAGGCGCGCCGGCCGTCCGGCCCCAATCGTTCGGCAACGGCGCCACCCGGCAAGCCCGGCAAGCTGTCCGATCGTTCGTCACCCCGAGCTCCTCCAGCTCCTCGTAGCGGCCGCCGCTCGAGCGGCAGGAGCGTCAGCGGCAGCGGCGCGAGGAACGCGCGGCGCGCGGTCGTCGGAGACGATCAGCGCCTGCCCCGGCCGCGCGACGTTCGCCGCCGCGAGCGCCGCGAACCGCCGCTCGGCCGCGCCCGCGCGCGCGTCCCAGACCGTCCCCACCGCGGCGAGCGCCCGCTTGAGCGCCGGCTCGAGCCCGCCGTACAGCCGCTCGACGCCGTTCGTCTCGAAGTAGACGGGCCCCGGCTCGACCGGCTCGACCGCGAAGCCCGCGTCCTCGAGCCGGCGCAGGATCTCCTCCCACGCCTGCTCGACCGTCGCCGGGTCCTGCTCGACGAGCACGAGCTCCGGGCACGTCGCGAGCGCCTCGCCGAGCCGCATCCCCGGCCGCACGCCCTTCGCCTCCGCCGCCGCCGTCACCGAGCCGATCAGCGGCTCCGTCCCCGGCAGCGGCGCGAGCGCCGCGGGCGCCGCCTCGAGCCCCGGCCGCAGCCGCAGCGCGGCCCGCAGATCGAAGGCCGGGATGACGACTGCAGCGATCACGGGAACGTATGTTCTACACGAACAGGTGTTCCCCTGTCAAATCCGAGGCGGTATCCTCCACGACTCGATGAGCGCCGTTTTCCTCGTCTGTTCGGCGTTCCTCGCGAGCGCGGTCGAGATGGTCGAGGCGCTGACGATCGTCCTCGCCGCAGGCCTCGCGCGCGGCTGGCGCTCTTCCCTCGCCGGGACGGGTGCCGCGGTCGTGGCGCTCGCGGCGATCGTTGCCGCCCTCGGCCCGGCGCTGACCGTGATCCCGCTCGACACCCTCCGGCTCGTCGTCGGCGCCTTCCTGCTCGTCTTCGGCCTGCAGTGGCTGCGGAAGGCGATCCTGCGTGCGAGCGGCCTCAAGGCGCTCCACGACGAGGACGAGATCTTCGCGCGTGAGCTCGCCGCCGCACGAGCCGCGGGGAGCCGGGAGCGCGCCGGCCTCGACGCCTACGGCTTCACGCTCGCCTTCAAGGGCGTCCTCCTCGAGGGGCTCGAGGTGGCGTTCATCGTCCTCACCTTCGGGAGCGCCCAGGGATCGATCCCGCTCGCCGCCGTGGGCGCCGTCGCCGCCGTCGTGCTCGTTGCGGCAACGGGCATCGCCGTGCATGCCCCGCTCGCCCGTGTGCCCGAGAACGCAATGAAGTTTGCGGTCGGCGTGATGCTGACGACGTTCGGGATCTTCTGGTCGGCCGAGGGCGCGGGCGCGCACTGGCCGGGCGGGGACGCGTCGTTGCCCGGCGTGCTCGCATTCGTGTGCCTCGCGTCGTTCGCGTTCGTGCGCCTGCTGCGCGCCCCACGAGCTGCGGTCGCATGAGGTTCATGCGTTTCCTCTGGGACTTTGTCGTCGGGGACGATCCGCTCGTTGCCGCCGGCGTCGTTCTCGCAGTCGCAATCACCGCTCTCGTCGAGGTCTGGTGGCTGCTGCCCTTCGCGGTGCTCGTGCTGCTCTACGTCTCGCTCCGCCGCTCCGGCAAACCCTCCTAGACTGGTCGCAGACATCACGGGCGATGGGGCTCGCCCTCGACTGCCGCCGACGGCTGATGGCTCCTACCACCCGAAAGGAGCCACGCATGCCCGTGATCGTCGGTGTCGCCCTGGGAGGAGCGTTCGGCGCCTCCGTCCGCTACGTCCTCGACCGCTTCATCGAACAGCACACGGAGTCCGTCTTCCCCTGGGCGACGTTCACGATCAACGCGACGGGCTGCTTCGTGATCGGCATCGTGATCGAGACGCTGATCGACCGCCATCACCTGCCGGCGTGGATCCGTGTCGGGATCGTCATCGGCGTCCTCGGCGGCTACACGACGTTCTCGACCTTCTCGCAGGAGATCTTCTCGCTGCTCGAGTCGAGCGACGTCGGTCTCGCGCTCACGTACGCCGCGACGAGTGTCGGCGTCGGTGTCCTCGCGGTCTACGCCGGCACGCTGCTAGGCCGCTCGTTCTAGAACCACGACCGGGATCGTGCGCTCGGTGCGCCGCTGGTATTCCTGGTAGTGCGACCAGACCTCGTTCGCGAGCGCCCATAGCCGTTCGCGCTCCTCCCCGTCCGCCGTCCTCGCACGGGCGAAGAACACCTCGTCGCGCACCTGCAGTTCCACGTTCGGGTCCTTCGACAGGTTGCGGTACCAGCCCGGGTGCTTGGGTGCACCTCCCTGCGAGGCGACGACCACGTAGCGGTCGCCGTCGCGCGCGTAGATGAGCGGCGTCGTGCGCGGCTCACCGCTCGTCCGGCCCGTCGTCGTCAAGAGAAGCACCGACGACCCTTCCTTCCAGTCGTGACCAACCTCGCCGCCCGTCTCCCGGTAGCGGCGGACATGCTCAGCTCCGTGCAGCTTCGTTGCGTCTTCCGTCGTCATGGTCCCCCCGTATTTCCGCTGCGGTCCCTTTCATGCCTGTGAAACGCGGCACCACCGAGACGTAATCCACCTGGGCGCAGTGGCGGATGTCGTCCTCGAGACCGGGCGGCCCGTACGTCCGCGCGTTCAGCCCGGCGAGCGGGTCGGCCCACGCGGCCGCGAGGGTCGACGCCGCGATCGCCGCATCGGAAGGCTCGCCCCCCAGCGCAGCGACGATCCGGCCGGCGCAGTATGCGTCGTCGAGTGCGAACGAGCCCTTGAACCCTGAGCAGACGACGGCGACGTCGCCGGTCTCGCGCCGTGCCGCCTCGGCGACGGCCGACAGGTTGAGGAGCGACCCGAGGAGGACGACGTCGCACTCGGAAGCAGCCGTGAGGATCGCTCCCGTTCCGTTCGTCGTCGTGAGGATGAGAGTGCGCGCCTTCGGCGGACCGGCGAACTCCCGCGGCGATGCGCCCACGTCGAACCCGTCGACGACGATCGCGTTGCGCTCACCTCCGACGACCGCTTCGTCGCCGAGCTCTGCACCCAGCGCGCGTGCCTCGTCGATCTCCGCGCAGCAGAGAACCCGCTCGTACCCCGACGCAAGCGCCTGCGCGATCGACGACGTCGCCCGGATGACGTCGACGACGATGCCGACGTGCGCGAAGACCCTCTCCGCGGGCGTGAACGCGACATCGACCCGCACGCCGATACGCTAGCCGCGTGGACGCTCCCCGCACGTGCTACCGCCATCCGGACCGCGAGACCGGGCTCTCCTGCTCCGAATGCGGGCGTCCGATCTGTTACGAGTGCATGACCCCGGCGCCCGTCGGGCTGCGCTGCCCCGACCACTCGGGGAAGCCGCAGGGGATTCGCAAGGTGACGCGGGCGGCCGAGCGCAGGGCAACCGGCCTCGGCTCGCACATGAACGCGGTCACGCTGGCGCTGATCACGATCAACGTCGCCGTTGCCGTCGCCGAGCTCGGGCTCAACGGCAAGTTCGCGCCGAACTGGATCTTCGACCACGGCGCGCTGATCGGGAACGGCTGCTGCATCGACGGTCACCTCGTCGGCGTGGCCCACGGCGACTGGTGGCGGATGGTGACGTCGATGTTCCTGCACGGCGGCTATCTCCACCTCGCGCTGAACATGTACTCGCTCTACTACGTCGGCTCGATCCTCGAGATCCAGGTCGGGCGCTGGCAGTTCCTGCTCCTGTACCTCGGCTCAGGGATGGCCGGCTCGGCCGGTGCGCTCGTCTGGAGCCCACTCAGCCCGACCGTCGGTGCGTCCGGAGCGATCTTCGGGATCCTCGGCGCGCTCTTCATCCTCGAGCGGCGCGGGAGCATCGCGACCGGCGGCCAGATCGCAGGCCTGATCGTGCTGAACCTCGTGTTCACGTTCGCGCTCTCGTCGTACATCTCGGTGGGCGCGCACGTCGGCGGCTTGATCGGCGGCGTCGTCTTGATGTGGCTCTTCCACCAGTTCCGTCGGTCCTCGGCCGTGTACACCGTGGGCGCGACGGCGGCCGTCATCGCCGTCAGTGTCGTGATCGCCTACGCGAAGGTCCGCGGCTACCAGTGAGCCCGGGGTACTCGCCCGTTCCCCTGCAGTGGGACCGGCTCGATCCGGCGGACGCGCTCTCCCGCTCACGCGAGTTCGCGGCGACGATGGAGGCTCGGCGCTCCATCCGGCTCTTCTCCCCCGAGCCGGTCCCGCGCGAGTTGATCGACAACGCCCTCCTGGTCGCGGGCACGGCGCCGTCGGGCGCGCACCAGCAGCCGTGGACATTCGCGGTCGTCGGCGACCAGGAGACCAAGATGAAGTTGCGCGAGGCGGCGGAAAGGGAGGAACGGGACTTCTACGACCGCCGCGCGACGCAGGAGTGGAAGGAAGCGATCGAGCCCATCGGGACGGACTGGGTGAAGACGCACATCACCGACGCGCCCTACGTGGTCGTCGTCTTCGAGCAGCCGTGGCGACCCGGACCCGACGGCACCAAGATCAAGCACTACTACGTCCGGGAGTCGGTCGGCATCGCGGTCGGCTTCCTGCTTGCCGCGCTCCAGGTGAGCGGCCTCTGCGCGCTGACCCACACACCCTCGCCGATGGGCTTCCTGCGCGAGCTGCTCGACCGGCCCGAGAACGAGCGGCCGTTCATCCTCATCCCGGTCGGGTACCCGGCGGAGGACGCGGTTGTGCCGAACCTCCGCCGGAAGCCGTTGGACGAGTTCGTCTCGCGCTACTGATCCGTCGAGGGCGGCGCCTGCAGGAAGGCGACCGCGATCGCGAGTGTGCCGAGGAAGTACGCGCTGAAGGCGATCACCGACATGCCCCCGCTCGGCGAGAAGAACCCACTCGACTTCAGCGACAGCCCGCCGAGGAACATCAGGGCCGCTTGGACGTACAGCACCGGTGCGAGCCAGGACCGAAGCGCGCCTGCACGAACCGCGAGCGCGAGCGGAACCGCGACCGCGATCGCGCCCCACAGCAGCCGGCCGTAGGCGATCGAGGAGGCCTCGTAGGCGAATCGGATCGTTTGCGGATCACCGCCGAATTTCGCAGCGTGGGTCGCCGTGACGGTCAACGCGTCTCCTGTCGCCGCCGCCGCCGCGACGAGAAGCCCGCCGAGCGCGACGGCAACGCCGAACGGCCCGCGAATCGCCAGCACGAGCTGCGCGACGAACCACACGTAGAGGGGGATCGCGACGCCCGTGAGGATCATCCCGATCAGCATCGCGCGATGGTGATCGTGATAGAAGACGGTGACCTTCGACGCCGACGCTGCGAACTTCGGCGGCTGGCCGTAGATGAAGTTGCCGACGACGAGCAGGACGACGGCGGCGATCCCGCACATCGCGCCCTGCCGCTGGTTGACCGCAGATCCCATCCGATCCTCCTCTACGTGGAACGGCTACGACGCGATCATGAGACGCCGAACGGCCTGTTGCAAGCTCAGCCGCCCGCCGCGACGTACGTGCCGGTCCCCGACTCCGCGAGCGCGGCCTGCGCGGCTGCGAGCCGGGCGAGCGGCACCCGGAACGGTGAGCAGCTGACGTAGTCGAGCCCGAGCTCGTGGCAGAACCCGATCGAACCAGGGTCGCCGCCGTGCTCCCCGCAGATCCCGAGCTTGATGCCCGGCTTCGAACCGCGTCCCCGCTCGACGGCGATCCGCATCAGGTCGCCGACACCGCCGACGTCGATCGACTCGAACGGGTTGCGGTCGAGGATCCGGTCCTGCAGGTAGTGCGTCAGGAACTTCCCCTCGGCGTCGTCGCGCGAGAACGCGAGCGTCGTCTGCGTGAGGTCGTTCGTGCCGAACGAGAAGAAGTCGGCGACCTCAGCGATCTCGTCTGCGCGAAGCGCCGCGCGTGGCACCTCGATCATCGTCCCGATCAGGCGCTCGGCATCCGGCGCCTCCTCGGCCCACACCTCCTCGGTGAGTGTCGCGCAGCCGCGCGAGCTCCTCACGGAACGCGACGAGGGGGTGCATGATCTCGACGAGCGGCGGCCTCCCCGCTCCGCTCGTGCACCGCCTGGGCCGCCCGCGCGATCGCCCGGATCTGCATCTCGTAGATCTCGGGGAACTGGAGGCCTAGCCGGCAGCCTCGCGTCCCGAGCATCGGGTTCGCCTCGTGCAGCGCGCGGATCCGCGCACGCATTTTGTCGTCGGTTGCCTGATCCTCGGTTGGCAGGAACTCGTGCAGCGGCGGGTCGAGCAGGCGGATCGTCACCGGTAACCCGGTCATCGCCTCAAAGATCCCCTCGAAGTCCGACTGCTGGAACGGCAGCAGCCGGTCGAGCGCCACACGCCGGCCGGTCTCGGTGTCGGCGAGGATCATCTCCTGCACGACCGGGAGCCGGTCGCCGAAGAACATGTGCTCGGTCCGGCAGAGCCCGATTCCCTCCGCGCCGAACTCGCGCGCCCGCGCCGCGTCCTCCGGGTTGTCGGCGTTTGCGCGCACCCTGAGGCGCCGGAGCTCGTCGGCCCAGCCGAGGATCGTCTCGAAGTCCTCGTTGATCTGCGGCGGCACAAGCGGCACCTCGCCGATGTACACGCGCCCGGTGCCGCCGTCGATCGTGATCACGTCGGCTTCGCCGAGCTTGCGTCCCGCGATCGTCGCGGTCTTCCCGTCGATGGTGAGATCGTCGCACCCTGCAACGCAGGGCTTCCCCATCCCGCGCGCGACGACCGCGGCATGCGAGGTCATGCCGCCGTGGACGGTGAGGATCCCTTTGGCCGCGATCATCCCGTGAATGTCGTCCGGTGTCGTCTCCCAGCGGACGAGGATCACCGGCCCGTTCTTCGCGCGCTCGACCGCCGAGTCGGAGTCGAAGACGATCGCGCCGCTCGCCGCGCCCGGCGACGCGTTGAGGCCTGTCGCCGCGACCTCGAGCTGCGCGGCGGGATCGATCATCGGGTGGAGGAGCTGGTCGAGCTGCGCGGGGTCGATACGCGCGACCGCTTCCTCGCGGCTGATCAGCCCCTCGTCGACCATCGCCGCCGCGGCCTTCAGCGCCGCCGCCGCCGTGCGCTTCGCCGCACGCGTCTGCAGCAGGTACAGCTTCCCGTCCTCGACGGTGAACTCGATGTCCTGCATATCGCGGTAGTGCGCTTCGAGCCTGCGGACGTTTTCGACGAACTCGTCGAACGCCTCGGGCATCGCGTCGCGCATCGCCTCGAGTGGCTGCGGCGTGCGGATGCCGGCGACCACGTCCTCGCCCTGTGCGTTCGCGAGGAACTCGCCGAAGATCCCCGATTCCCCGGTCGAGGGGTCGCGTGTGAACGCGACGCCGGTGCCGGAGCGCTCACCTTTGTTGCCGAACACCATCTGGACGACGTTGACAGCGGTGCCGAGGTCATCCGGGATGTCATTCGCCCGGCGGTACACCTGCGCACGCGGCGTGTCCCACGACTCGAAGACCGCGCGCACGGCGCGCAGAAGCTGGTCGCGCGCGTCGCCGGCGAAGTCGCCGCCGGTTTCCTCGCGGTAGATCTCCTTGAACGTCGCGACGAGCTCCTCGAGATCGTCGGCTGTGAGGTCCGTGTCCTGACGGGCGCCGCGCTCGCTCTTGAGCGTCGACAAGTGCGCCCTCGAACCGCTGCGGATCGATCCCGTCGACCACCTCGCCGAACATCTGGATCAGCCGGCGGTACGAGTCGTAGGCGAACCGCGGGTTGCCGGTGCGCGCCGCGAGCCCGGCCGTGGCCTCGTCGTTCAGCCCGAGGTTGAGGATCGTGTCCATCATCCCCGGCATCGACACCGCGGCGCCCGACCGCACGGAGACGAGCAGCGGGTCGTCGCTCGAGCCGAAGCGCTTGCCGGCCGTCTCCTCGAGCCTGCGCACGTGCTCGTCCACTTCCTCGGCCAGCCCGTCGGGCAACTCGCGGGCGGCCATGAACGCGCGACACGCGTCGGTGGTGATCGTGAAGCCCGCCGGCACCGGGACGCCCATCAACGTCATCTCGGCGAGCCCGATCCCCTTGCCGCCGAGCAGTTCGCGTCCGCCGGCGGCGTCCTCGTCGAAGTCGTAGACGAACGTGGTCATTTGGCCGCGGAGCCTACCGACGGCGCGCACGGAACTCGGCGGCCCAGGCAACGGCGCGGAGACCGAACCAGAACGGCGTGAACAAGCCGTAGAACAGGACGAGCGCCGCGCCGAGCGCCGTGTACCAGACGGCCCAGCGCCATTTCGGGACCGGCGGCTTGGGCTTCACGCGGTCGTCGCCGCTTCGTGCCGCTCGGTGACGACGCGGATGATCCGGTGCGAGATCTCCTCGATCGAGAGCTCGCTCACCTCGATCACCGGGCAGCCGAGCCGCCGATGGACGCGCTGGGCGTACTCGAGCTCGTCGTAGATCTCCTCCAGGTCGGCGTACTTCCGGTCGCCGCGCATCCAGCGGATCCGCTCACCGCGGATCTCCGACAGCCGCTGCGCGTCGATCGTCAGGCCGACGACCTTCGACTGGTCGATCGTGAACAGCTCCGGCGGAGGTTCGATCCCCTTGACGAGCGGCACGTTGGCGGCCTTGTAGCCGAGGTAGCCGAGGTAGATCGAAAGCGGCGTCTTGGACGTGCGGGAGACGCCGACGAGCACGATGTCGGCTTCGCGCAGCCCCGCCCCCACGCCGTCGTCGAACTTGACCGCGAACTCGATGGCGGACATGCGCCGGAAGTAGGCGTCGTTCAGCGGCGGCCGCGCGCCCGGCTTCATCTTCGCCGCCTGTCCCGACACCTTCGCGATCGCCTCGATCGGATGGCCGAGCAGGTCGCAGTAGTGGAGCTTCGCCCTCCGGCAGAGCGCCCGCATCGACTCGCGCAGCTCCGGATCGACGAGCGTGTAGACAACGACGGCTGCACGGCCCTTCATCCGGTCGACTGCGAGCTGAAGGTCGGCGATCGACTCGACGCGTGGATGCCGAATCTCGAGGAACTCCTGTTCCGGAAACTGCGCCTCGAGTGCTTGCACGAGTCGCTGGGCGGTCTCGCCGGTCGCGTCGGAGACCATGTGCAGCTCGACCGCGGTCACGGGCGGAGCCTACTTAGTAGTCTGCAAAGCGTGGGTCTCGCGCACTGGGACGACGTCGAGCGGCATCGCCGCGCAAAGGGCGAGATGGACGCCGAGTGGCAGATGCTCGGCCGTGCGGCCGGCACGGCGGGCGTCGGCGTGAACCGCGTTCGAGTCGCCCCGGGGAAGCTGCCGACGCCGCCGCACTCACACGGAGCCTCGGAAGAGGTCTTTTACGTCCTCTCCGGCTCGGGGCTCGCCTGGCAGGACGGCGACGTCCACGAGGTTCGCCCGCGCGACTGCGTCATTCACCGGGCCGACGAGCACGAGCACACGTTCGTCGCGGGGCCCGACGGGCTCGAGTACCTCGTGTACGGCACGCGCCACCCGACCGAGATCGGCTGGCTCCCGCGGTCCCGCGCGATCCGTGTCGGGTGGCCGTGGGTCGAAGGACGCGACGACGATCCCTGGGACATCGAGGCGGCCGGGCCACCGCTCGAGGTCGGCGATCCAAAGCCGCGTCCGGAGAACATCCGCAACGTCGACGAGATCGACCTCGAGCACGAGGGCAACCAGACGTGGGCGGGCTTCGGCGGCTCCGAGCTCGCCGGCTTCGCGTGGGAGCAGCTCGCACCGGGGAAGATGGGTTCCGTCCCCCACTGCCACTCCGAGGAGGAGGAGATCTTCGTCGTCCTCGAGGGCTCGGCGACGCTCCACCTCTGGCCCTCCCCGCGCAGGGTCGACGGCGGTGCGCAGCGCGAGCAGCACGAGCTCCGGCCGGGGCATGTCGTCTCGCGCCCGCCCGGTACCGGCACGTCGCATCACTTCATCGCCGGCGACGAGGGTTGCACGATGCTGGTCTATGGGACGCGGAAGCCGAACGACATGTGCTTCTACCCGCGCTCGAACAAGATCTCGTGGCGCGGGCTCGGCGTCATCGGGCGCGTCGAGCACGTCGAGTACTGGGACGGAGAACCCAGAGAATAGGTACGTTCGGAGCGATGGAGCTCCAGCAGTTCGAAGGCGCCGCGACGATCGAGAAGGTCGCCGCGTTGTGCCGGCGCCGCGCGTTCGTGTTCCCGTCATCCGACATCTACGGCGGGCTCGGCTCGTCGTTCGACTTCGGCCATTACGGCGTTCTGCTGAACGACAACGTGAAGAACGAGTGGCGGCGGTCGCTGATCCAGGAGCGCGAGGACGTGGTCGCCCTCGACTCGGCGATCATCCTCAACCCGCAGGTGTGGGTCGCCTCCGGGCACGTCGAGACGTTCTCCGACCCTCTCGTCGACTGCCGGACCTGCAAGCTCCGTTTCCGTGCCGACAAGCTCGAGGATGCGCACTGCGGCCGCCGGCCGTCGAAGCGGCCCGGCGAGTTCTCCGAGTGCGACCTGACCGAGCCTCGGCAGTTCAACCTGATGTTCGAGACGCACGTCGGAGCGCTCGTCGACGACGCGTCGCGCGCGTATCTCCGTCCCGAGACGGCGCAGGGCATCTTCGTCAACTTCAAGAACGTGATCTCGTCGATGCGCGTGAAGCCGCCGTTCGGCATCGCCCAGATCGGCAAGAGCTTCCGCAACGAGATCACGCCCGGCAACTTCCTCTTCCGGCTGCGCGAGTTCGAGCAGATGGAGATGGAGTACTTCGTCCCGCCTGCCGACGGGGCGACGTGGCACGAGTACTGGATCGAGCAGCGGCTCAACTGGCACCTGCGGCTCGGCCTACGCCAGTCGCATGTGCGCGTCCGCGCACACGACGCCGCCGAGCTGTCGCACTACTCGATCGCGACCTCCGACATCGAGTACCTGTACCCGATCGGCTGGCAGGAGCTCGAGGGCGTTGCGAACCGCGGCGACTATGACCTCCAACAGCACATCGAGGCGTCGGGGACGAAGCTCGAGTGGGTCGGGCAGGACGAGCGGTATGTCCCCCACGTGATCGAGCCGGCGATCAGCGTCGTGCGTTCCGTGCTGGCGTTCCTCTGCGATGCCTACGACGAGGAGGTGGTCGCTGACCGACCCCGCACGGTGCTCCGCCTGCACCCGCGCCTGGCACCTGTGAAGGCAGCGGTGCTGCCGCTGATCGGCAAGGATGCGCCGATGGTCGAGAAGGCGCGCGGCCTCTACGAGGAGCTGCGCCGGTCGATGTCGGCGGAGTACGACGACGCAGCCGCGATCGGGAAGCGGTACCGCCGCCAGGACGAGATCGGCACGCCGTGGGCGCTCACGATCGACGAGCAGACGCTCGCCGACGGCACGGTGACGCTGCGTGACCGCGACACGCTCGCGCAGGTACGGATCCCGCTC
The DNA here is from genome assembly GCA_963785875.1 of uncultured Thermoleophilia bacterium. Classification (GTDB taxonomy): domain Bacteria; phylum Actinomycetota; class Thermoleophilia; order Gaiellales; family Gaiellaceae; genus PALSA-600. Next base: position 277,918 of record CAWAWV010000001.1, read on the forward strand.
GAGGGCGCGACGCGGCTGCTCGCGGACCGCCTCCAAGCTTCGTGAGCTGGGACGCCCACGAGCTCGGCGGTCGGCCCCTGTTCGTGTGGGCACCGCCCGACGGCTCGCGTGAGTACCCGACGGTCTACGTGCTGCATGCGCACATGCGCTCCGCTCGCTGGTGGTTCAACGTGGAACCGTTCGTGCCGTCGTACCCGGAGGCGATCGACGAGCTTGGACCCGAGGCGGTGGTCGTCCTCGTCGACGGCTGGACGGACGTTGGCGGCGGGCAGTGGATCGGCGAGCACGCGACGTACCTGCGCGACGCGGTCGTGCCGTTCGTCGACGGGCAGTACCCGACGAACGGGCTGCGCGGGTTGCAGGGGAAGTCGTCGGGCGGCTACGGCGCGCTCGTCAACGCGATGGAGCGGCCGGATCTCTTCCACGGCGTCGCCGCGCACGCGCCGGACGCGCTGTTCGAGGTGACGCTCGCGCACGGGTTCCCAATCGCCGCGCGCGAGCTTCGCGACCGGTTCGGCGGTTCGTTGGAGGCGTTCTGGGCGTCATTCGCCGGGCTCGAGTCTCATGGCGACGCGCTGCTCGTCGAGCTGACGGCGGCCGCGCGCGCGTTCGGTGACGGGACGCTTCCGTTCGACGCCGACGGACGTGCGCTGCCCGTGTTCGAGCGCTGGATCGGGCACGACCCGGTGCGGCTCGCACCCGACTTCGACGAAGCGGTGCGGTCCTGGCGGGGCGTCTGGCTCGACGCGGGCCGGCGCGACGAGTACTTCCTCGACCTCGGCGCGACTGCCCTACACGACACGCTGCTCGCGGCGGGATTGCCCGAGGAACGGGTGCACTTCGAGCTCTTCGAGGGCGGACACGGTGGCATGAGCCACCGCTATCCGCTCTCGCTCGCGTGGCTGGTCGAGCGACTGCAGGACGGATAGCGCTACTCGATCCGGGTGACGAGCTCCCACACCGATGGCCGGAAGTCGGTGCAATGGCTACGCACACGGCCGATCCGCTCTGGGAACTCCGGCATCGACTTCCAGGCCCGCTGCTCGTCGAAGCTCTGCCAGTCGGCGAAGCTCATGTACCGCTCCGGCTGGTCGACGTCGCGCACCAGGCGGAACGAGCCGGAGCCGGCCATCGACCTCCCCCCGTTTGTGTACGTCTCGCTCATGTGGCGACTCTGCGAGGGAGTCACGGTGAGGGCAACCGCTCCATCACCTTCGCGTTCGGGACGTCGAACCCGAGCTTGCGGTAGAGCGGGTGCATGTCGCTCGTGTGCAGAAGCCACTTGAGGTGTGCGAGCTCGCCGCGCTCCACCATTTCGCGGACGAGCTCCTCGCCGAGCCCGCGCTCGCGGTACTCCTCGAGCACGTAGACGTCGGCGAGGTAGGCGAACGACACGCCGTCGGTCGCGGCGCGGCAGAACCCGATCTGCCGTTCGCCGTCGTAAAGGCCGACGACCCGTGCGGCCCCTTCGATCAGCCGGTCCTGCGTCTCTCGCGACCGGCCGGCCGCCCAGTAGCTCTCGTCGCAGAGAAAACGGTGGACCTCGGCACGGTCGATGCGGGTCTTGTCGTCGTCGAGCTCGACCACGCCGCCCGTGAGGACGCGCCTCACGCCGAGAGCGTCCTCAGCCTGAACCCGCCATGCTCCTCGTAGGACGACGTGATCACGGCGAGTGCATCGCGCGAGGCGCGCTCGGAGAGCGCCGCGTCGTTCGCGTCCGCGAGCGGCGTCGAGAGCAGGCGTTCGATCCCGGCGAGCCCTTCGTCGGACAGCCGCAGCGCGCCGTCCGCGTGGGCACCGCAGACGGCCCCTCCCGCCCGCGCCGAGAACCCGACGAGCTCACTCGCACCGCACTCGACGCAGCTCGTCACGTGTGGCAGGTAGCCCGCGAGCCACAGGAGCTTCAGTTGGAAGCTGAGCACGAGCGGATCGACTGCGGGCTGCGCCTTCTTCGGCGCCACGTCGTCGAGCAGGTCGAGGAAGCGGGCGAGCGCACCGAACGCTCGCTCGTTCGCCTCCGGCTCGCCGAAGAGCCGCAGCATCGCCTCGGCCCCGATCAGGCCGACGTTCAGCCGGTACGAGTCCTCGCGCGTGGCATGGTGTGAGCGCAGCAGCTCGACGCCGGTGATCGTCTGTAGGTCACCCGCTCCCTGGTGGAGCATCAGCTCGACGTGCGAGAGCGGCTCGAGCCGCGCGCCGAACCTCGACTTCGTCTTGCGCACGCCCTTCGCGATCGCACCGATGCGGCCGCGGTCCTCCGTGTAGAGGTGGAGGATCCGGTCAGCCTCAGAGAACCGCATCGACCGGAGCACGATCGCTTCGGTCTTGTAGGTACGCGCCATCTCTGAACAAGTCTAGAACCGCCTGGACGGCCCGTCCGTGTGCCGCAGGCGCTGGCACGTCGGGCAGTACCACGTCCCTCTGCCGGCAACACGGATCTTGTCGATCGGCGTCCCGCAGCGGTCACACGGCTCGCCGCCACGGCCGTAGACCTTGAACTCGTGCTGGGCGCCGCCCTCCGCGCCGTCGGGCAGCCGGTAATCGCGGAGGGTCGAGCCCTGCCGGCGAAGGCCGGCGCGCAGCGCCTCCCGCACGGCCCGGTACAGCGCCTTCACCTCCTCGGCTTCCAGCGCCGCAGCGGGCCTGAGCGGGTGGATACGCGCCCGCCAGAGCGCCTCGTCGGCGTAGATGTTCCCGACTCCTGCGACCGTCCGCTGGTCGAGGATCGCCGCCTTCACCGGCGCGCGACGTCCCGCGAGACGCTCGGCCAGGTGCTTGGCGCGATACGCGCTCCCGAGCGGCTCGCGCCCGACGCGTGCGCCGACGTACGCATCCACCTCGTCGGGCTCCAGCAGGAGCCACGTGCCGAAGCGCCTGACGTCTCGGTAGGCAACGTCCGACCCGTCGTCTAATGTGACAACGGCTCGCCGATGAGCGTCCTCGGGCAGCTTCCCGTCGGCCGAGTGGAGAAACGACCCCGTCATCCGGAGGTGCACCAGGAGCGCGCGACCAGACTCGAACCGAACAATCAAATACTTGCCGCGACGGTCGACCAACACGACTCGCTCACCGTCCAGCTCTCGCGCCACGTCGAGTGGGTCGAACGGGCGTGTCAGCCGCGAGTCCGCGATTCGCACGTGCTCGAAGACCCGGCCCTCGAGCACAGGCGCGAGCCGGCGGCGGACAGACTCGACCTCGGGCAGTTCGGGCACCGCTGCACCGTAGCGATCACGTGTTAGTCGACGACCTCGAGCAGCACGTGGCGCTCGTGCGGAGCGTTGTTTGCGAGCTCGTACGCCGCCAGCACCTCCATCCCGGCCGTGTCGGCGTGCTCCTCCGTACGCGCGTGGACCTCCGCGAGCAGGTCACCGGCCGCGACCTCTGCCCCGCGCTTCGCGTGGCAGATGATCCCGACCGCGTGGTCGACCGCGTCCTCCTTCGTCCGGCGCCCCGCGCCAAGGTGGACAGCCGCGGTCCCGATCCGGATCGCGGAGAGCTCACGGATGTATCCGGCCCTCGGAGCGGTCACCTCGCGGACGACCGGCGCACGCGGCAGCGCGGCCTCGTCGGTGGTGCCGCCCTGGGCCTCGATCCAGCGGCGCCAGGTGGCCTCGGCGCTGCCGTCGGCCATTGCCTGCTCCGCCCGCCGGCGCCCCTCAGCCTCGTCGATCTCGAGGTCTGAGAGCGCGAGCAGCTTCCCGCAGGCGTCGACAACGAGCTCGTGGAAGTCGGCGGGGCCGCGGCCGCGGACGGTCTCGAGCGCCTCGAGCACCTCGAGGCTGTTCCCGACGGCGGCTCCGAGCGGCTGATCCATGTCGGTGAGGACGCACACGACCTCCCGATCGGCCTGGTGGCCCAGTGAGATCATCGCCTCGGCGAGGCGGCGGGCATCCTCGATCGTGCGCATGAACGCGCCGTTCCCGACCTTGACGTCGAGCACGATCGCTTGCGCGCCGGCTGCGAGCTTCTTCGACATGATCGACGCCGCGATCAGCGAGAGCTGGTCGACCGTTGCGGTCACGTCGCGGAGCCCGTAGAGCAGCTTGTCGGCGGGGACGAGGTCACCGGTCTGGCCAACGATGGCGGTGCCGACCTCCCGCACCTGGGCGATGAACTCGTCGAGCGTCAGCTCGGTCCGGTAACCGGGGATCGACTCGAGCTTGTCGAGCGTGCCACCCGTGTGGCCGAGCCCCCGGCCGCTCATCTTCCCCATCGGCACGCCGCACGCGGCGACGATCGGCGCCACCGCCAGCGATGTCTTGTCGCCGACCCCGCCGGTCGAGTGCTTGTCGACAACCTTTCGGCCGAGCGCCGCGCTCATGTCGATCGTCTCGCCGCTCCGGATCATCGCGTCCGTGAGCACGTAGGTCTCGTGCGGCGACAACCCACGAAAGAAGACGGCCATGCAGAACGCGGCCATCTGGTAGTCCGGCACCTCGCCGCGCGCGTACCCGAGGATCAGCCCTGCGAGCTCGTGGTCGGCCAGTTGCTCGCCGTCGCGCTTTCGCTGGATCAGCTCGGCCGCGCGGATCATTTCGTTGCCACGAAGATCGTCGTTCGCCCGTGGACGCGAAACGGCAACGAAATGTCGTCGGGGATCGGCGAAGTCTCGAAGGACAGCGAGCGCCGGTACCCGTCGAGCACATCCCTGTCTCGGACAACTGCAACGACCTCGGCATCTGTGCGCTCGACGCGCGCGAAGTGCCGTTGAAGAAGCGACTCGGCGTTTTCTGCGGTGAACGTGCGTTCGTAGCCGCGCATGAAGCTCTCCAGGATGGCGCGGAGCTCCTCGAGGTGGTGCACCGAGTTCGTGACGGCAACCAGCCTCCCCCCGGGCTCGAGGACGCGCGCGATCTCGCCCAGAGCCCCGTCGACGTTCTCGACGTGGTAGAGCATCCAGGCAGCGACAACGGTGTCGAACCGACCGCCTGCGAATACAAGCTTCTGGACGTCTCCGACATGTGCGTCGACGATCCCCCGCGCACGCGCGAGCTCGACCATCCGCTCGGACTGGTCGAGGAACGTGACGTCGGCGTCGAGCTCCGTCTGCATCCGCTCTGCAAGCTCGCCCTGTCCGCCTCCGACCTCGAGCACCTTCCGCGGGCGGAGCGCGCACAGGATGCGCCAGAGCGCGATCGTCGCATTCTCGCCTTCCAGTTCGGCCCACAACGCCTGACGGGCACGGAGATTCGACTCCGTCGCGTACTGCTCCCGCACGTGCACCGGATCGTCCATGGTCACACGGCTCTGCGGGCGATGAACACCGAGCTGCCACGGTGTGTGACGAACGGCAGGTCGATCTCCGCCGGCAGGTTCGCGACGAACGGCGACATCGAGATCGACGCGCGCACGTAGTCCTCGACGCTCGCCCGATCCGGGAGCTCGAGGCTGCCGTCGACGTCGATCCGCTCGACCGACGGGAAGTGCAGGAGAAGGTGTTCCTCCCCGTCCTCGCGTGCGAACTTCAAGGTCGACGGCCCGCTGCCGACGAGGTCGCGCAGCTCCTGGAGGTGGAAGCGCGAATTGGTCGACGCGACAAACGTCCCGCCCGGACGCAGGACGCGCGCGATCTCCGCCAGGCCACGCCCGAGATCCGGTACGTGGTAGAGCATCCACGCCGCCACGACGACGTCGAAGGTCGCATTCTGGAACGGAAGCGCCTGCACGTCGGCGACGCTCGCGTCGACCCCGCGTTCCGACGCAAGCTCGACCATGCGCGGGGAGAGGTCGATCGCGACCACCGCTGCCCCGGTCTCTCGCGCAATCCACTCGGCGAGCTCACCCCAGCCGCACCCCACCTCGAGGACGCGCCCGGGCGCAGCCGCGACGACTGCGTCGACCAGTGGGACGCGTGCGTCCTCGCGCGTACCGGCCCCCGCATAGCCGGCGGCACGGCGGCGGAGGCGCGACTCGTCGGCGTACTCGGATGCGACGAGCGCGGGATCGTCGAGGCGGCTCACGGCAGGGCGAACGGCGTTCCTGGCACTCCACGCGGCGATGCCTTGCCGCCGAGCCACGCGTTGACGGTCGCACCGACGTCTGCGAACTCGCCATCCTCGTGGATCCGCCCCGCCGCGTTGCGGCCCTCGACGTACGCGAGTAGCAGCGCGTGCTCGCGGCTGTGGTCGGTCGAGGCAGTCGTCGGGTCGCAGCCGTGGTCGGAGGTGAGGATCAACAGGTCGTTCGGCCGCAACGCGTCCATCAGGTCCGGCAAGCGGCGATCGAAGTCCTGCAGGCAACGGTGGAAGTTGACCGGGTCGTTGCGGTGCCCCCACAGCGAGTCCGTCTCGACGAGATTCGTGAACACGAGGCCGTCCTCGATCGTCCGCAACAGCTCCTCGGTGCGCTGGATCCCGTCGACGTTTGACTTGGTCGGGAACTCCTCGTCGACATCCTGATGCGCGAAGATGTCCCCGATCTTCCCGACGCCGTACACCTTGTGGCCGGCGTCGCGGACGAGGCTCAGGTAATTCGGCCGCTTCGCCTCGAGCGAGAAGTCATGGCGGTTCGGCGTGCGCTCGTACGAGCCGGGCGCGCCCGTGAACGGCCGCGCGATCACGCGGCCGACGGCGTGCTTCCCGGTCAGGATCTCCCGTGCGGTGCGGCAGGCGCTGTAGAGCTCCTCGAGCGGAACGGTTTCCTCGTGCGCGGCGATCTGGAAGACCGAGTCCGCGCTCGTGTAGACGATCCACTTGCCGGTCCGCTGATGCTCCTCGCCGAGCTCCTGGATGATCTCCGTCCCGCTCGCGGGCTTGTTGCCGAGCACGCCGCGCCCCGTGCGGTTCATGAACGGATCGATCACGTCGTCCGGGAACCCGAGCGGGTACGTCGGCATCGCCTGCGGCGTGACGACGCCCATCAGCTCCCAGTGGCCCGTCGTCGTGTCCTTTCCCTTGGACCGCTCGACGAGCCGGCCCGCGATCGCCGGCGCACCCGGTTGCGGCGCGCAGCCTTCGAGCGGCTCGATGTTGCCGAGGCCGAGCGCCTCCAACGTCGGCAGATCGAGCCCTCCGACGGCCCGGGCGACGTTCCCTAGGGTGTTCGAACCCTCGTCTCCGAACTCCGCCGCATCCGGCAGCTCACCTGCACCGACGGCATCCAAGACGATCACGCAGGCTCTGGGCATCGTCCTTCGACGCTATCCTAGTTTCGTGGCAAACGTGCTCGGACTCTTCGGGATCCTCGTCTTCATCGTCGTGATGATCGCCCTCGCGGCAGGCGTCACATGGGTCGTTGTGCGCGTGAGCCCCAACCCGAACAAGAAGCGCGCGGCTTAGAGCTCCTTTCATAATGTGCTTCGTTCTCGGGGTGCGCTGGGCGTCGCGAGGCAAGGACGCAGGGAGCCGCCGATAGTCGCGACTATCGGCGCGACCGAGGACGCAGCATCGCGGCGTCCAGCGCGGCCCGAGTACACATGACTCATTGTGAAAGGAGCTCTTAGACGGCGCTCAGCGGAAGCACGTCGCGAAGCGGCGTGTAGTCGAGTCCGTGCGCCTCGGCGACAGCCTCGTACGTGAGCTTCCCGTCGATCGCGTTGACGCCTTTCGCGAGCGCCGGGTCGGCGTCGACCGCCGCACGGAGACCGTTGTTCGCGATCGCCTCTACGTACGGAAGCGTCGCGTTCGTCAATGACTTCGTCGACGTGATCGGAACCGCGCCCGGCATGTTCGCGACGCAGTAGTGGGTGACACCGTCGACGACGTACACAGGCTCGGCGTGCGTCGTCGCGTGCGACGTCTCGAAGCAGCCGCCCTGGTCGATCGCCACGTCGACGACGACTGCGCCTTCTTTCATCGACGAGATCATCTCTCGAGTCACGAGCTTCGGCGCGACTGCGCCGGGGATCAAAACCGCTCCGATCACGAGATCGGCGTCCTCGACCGAGGCGGCGACCTGGAGGCTCGAGCTCATCAGGAGCGTCACCCGGCCGGAGAGCACCTCCTCGAGGTGTCGCATCCGGTCGATCGAACGCTCGAGGATCGTGACCTGCGCGCCGAGCCCGAGCGCGATCACGGCTGAGTTGTAGCCGACGACGCCGCCGCCGACGATCACGACCTTGCCCGGCGCGACACCGGGGACGCCGCCGAGGAGGAGCCCCCGGCCGCCCATCGGCTTCTCGAGGAAGTACGCGCCCGCCTGCGGGGCGAGCCGGCCGGCCACTTCGGACATCGGCGCGAGGAGCGGCAGCGTTCGCCCGACCTCCACCGTTTCGTAGGCGACCGCGGCGATTCCCGAGTCGATCAGCACCCGCGTGAGCGGCTCGTCGGCGGCGATGTGCAGGTACGTGAAGAGAATCAGGCCCTCGCGCAGGCGGCGGTACTCGGGCTCGATCGGCTCCTTCACCTTGAGGACGAGCTCCGAGCCCTCCCACACCTCGTCGACCGAGACGGTGCGCGCACCGACACGCTCGTAGTCGGCGTCCGAGAAGGAGCTGCCGGCGCCGGCGCCTTGCTCGATCGCGACGTCGTGCCCGCGGTTCTTGAGCTCGAGCGCTCCGGCGGGCGTGAGCGCGACGCGGTACTCGTCCGGCTTGATCTCCTTCGCGACACCGATCTTCATGCCGCGGGCAAGCCTACAGCCCGCGAAAGCGCGCGAGCAGCATCAGCCCGACGAGCGTCTTTGCGTCCTCGCATTCATCGATCAGCCCGGGCACGTCGGCGAGCGAAACACGGACGACCTCGAGCTCCTCGTCCCCATCCGGCTTCGCCTCACCGGGCTCCAGCCCGGTCGCAAGGAAGAGATGGACCCTCTCGTCGGTGAAGCCGGCCGAGGTGTAGAACGTCGCGACCTCCAGCCAGTCGCCGCCGTGCAAACCTGTCTCCTCGATCAGCTCCCGTCGAGCAGCCGCCAGCGGCGTCTCCTCTGCGTCGACGAACCCGGCAGGCAGCTCTAGAAGCCGCGCGTCGACCGGCACGCGATGCTGGCGGACCAGCGTCAACCGGTCGTGCTGGTCGACCGCAACGACCGCGGCGACCGGAGCATGCACGACGACGTCGCGTCCGTCTCGGCGCTCAACGCGAAAGACCGGCCCCTCGTACAGCGGCATCGGCAAGATCTTGACTGATGACCCGCGTCGTGATCGCAACACCGCTCGAGCGCGAGCTCGTCGACCGCATACGTAACGTCGACGAGCGTCTCGATGTCGTATACGAGCCGGCGCTCCTGCCGCCGCCCCGCTGGCCGTCCGACCATGTCGGCGATCCATCGTTCGTGCGCACGCCCGCGCAGGAGGAACGGTTCGCGGAGCTGCTCGCAGGTGCCGAGATCGTGTTCGGCTTCCCACGAGAGGATCCGGAGCAGATCCCGTGGCTCGTGCGCGCCGCCCCCGGCCTCCGCTTTGTGCAGGCGACCTATGCAGGCGCCGGCCAGCAGCTCGCCGCGGCCGGGTTGTCGCGCGAGGACCTCGAGCGGATCGTGTGGACGAGCTCCGCGGGAGTCCACGCCACCCCGCTCGGTGAATGGGCGCTGTTCGGGATCCTTGCCCTGACAAAGGGGCTGCCGCGCCTCGCCGCCGACAAGCGTGAGCGGTCCTGGGGGCACTACCCCGTCGACGAGGCATGCGGGACGACGGTGCTGGTCGCCGGGCTGGGCGAGATCGGCCACGAGGTCGCGCGGCTCGCGGAAGCGTTCGGCATGCACGTGCTCTCCACGCGTCGGACGGAGGGCGACCTCGACGAGCTTCTGCCCCGCGCCGACTCGGTGGTGATCACCCTGCCGCTCACCGCCGAGACGCGGGGACTGTTCGATCGGGAACGGATCGGCCTGCTGAAGCCCGGTGCGATCCTCGTCAACATCGGCCGTGGCCCGGTCGTCGACGAGGAAGCGCTCATCGACGCGCTTCGTTCGGGGCACCTCCGCGGCGCAGCTCTCGACGTCTTCGCCACTGAGCCGCTGCCGGCCGACAGCCCGCTGTGGGAGCTCGACAACGTGATCCTGAGCCCCCACACCGCAGCGCAGTCGATTCGTGAGAACGAGCGAATCGTCGAGCTGTTCGCGGACAACCTGCGCCGCTACCTGGCGGGCGAGGAGCTCCGCAGCCGCATCCGCACTGACCTGTTCTACTGACGGGCCAGCCGAAACGGCGCGAGTCTTCGCGCGACCGAAGCGAGCTCTTGTTCGAGGTCCGTCAGTTGTCGCTCGGTGACGGCATTCGGAAAGCGGGCAACGCGCTCGACCAGCCGCTCACGAAGTCGCATCAGTTCGCTTCGCCGATGTGGGAGCCGGTACACGTCGAGCCGCTCGGCATCGATCGGGTCAGGACTTGCCAACGCAGGCTCAGGGACGACGCGCTCAGGCTCCGGTGGGTAGTAGATCCCATCTCCGGTGGACGTCCATCCGTCTCCGAGCTGCTTCGCAAACCACGTCGCATCTCTCATTGCCATCGTCACCTCCGACGTGCAGGTTCTCGAGTCTCGGCGTCGTTCCTTCCCCGCTGTCGAACAGGTGTCTGACACCCTGAGGTGTCAGCCACCCTCTCGGGCCGCATCGACGAGCGCGAGGGTCACGTCGACCATCGCCTCGAGGTCGGCGACCGCGATGTGCTCGTCCGGCGTGTGGATGTCGGTCATCCCGTTCGCGAGGTTGACGCACTGCAGGCCGCGCTCGTTGAAGACGTTCGCGTCGGCGGCGCCGCCGGAGAGCCCGTACGTCGGCTCGTAGCCGCAGCGCGCGAGCGCGTCGGCGGCGAGCGCGACGGCGCTCGTCCGCTTCGCAACCGGTAGCCGCGGTAGCTCTTGCCGCGCGGTCGTCTCGACCTCGCACTCGGCGACGCCGGCGGCGAACGTGATCGCGTCCTGCATCTCCTGCACCAGGTCGGCGAGCCGCCGCTCGTCGTGCGAGCGCGCCTCGGCCTCGAACGAGCACCACTCGGGGACGATGTTCCCGGCGGTGCCGCCGGCGATCGTGCCCGACGTTCGCGGTCGTCAGCTCGTCGACCCGCCCGAGCCGCAGCTCGGCGATCGCCCGCGCCGCCGCGGCGATCGCCGAGCGACCCTCCTCGGGATGCATCCCCGAGTGCGCGGCGCGGCCGTGGAACGCGCACCTCGATCGCGCTGCGAGAACGGCGCGCCGAGGATGACCGCGCCGATCGGCGCCGCCTGGTCGTAGACGTAGCCGATCCGGGCGCGCAGCCGTGCGTGGTCGAACGCGTACGCGCCGATCAGCCCGACCTCCTCCTTCGGCGTGAACAGCAGCTCGATCCCGGCATGCGGCCGGCTCTCGGCGAGCACCCGCCGCGTCCCCTCGAGCATCGCGGCGACCGCCGCCTTGTTGTCGCCGCCGAGGATCGTCCCGGCCGCGTTGCGGACGACGCCGTCCTCGACCACCGGCTCGATCGCTGCCGTCGGGGGCACCGTGTCGAGGTGCGCGCAGAGGAAGAGCGGCTCGCCGTCGGCCGTCGGCTCGATGCGCGCGTAGATGTTCCCCATCGTCGAGCCGACCCGCGGCCCGGCGTCGTCCTCGTCGACCGGCAGCCCGCAGGTCGCGGAGGTAGCGCGAGCACCGCGTCGGCGACGGCGCGCTCCTCGCCGGGCGGGCTCGGCAACGCCGCGAGCTCGCAGAAGAGATCGAGGACCTCCGGCGGCACCGGGGGAGAAACCTACCGGGCGACGTGCACGCCGGCGCGCGCGCGTGACCGCTCGAGCGCGGCGCCGACGAACTCGCGGAAGAGCGGCGCCGGCCGCGTCGGCCGCGACTTGAACTCCGGGTGGAACTGCGATGCGACGAACCACGGGTGGTCGGGCAGCTCGATGATCTCGACGAGCCGCCCCTCCTGGAACGTCCCGCTGACGACGAGGCCGCCGCTCGACGAGCTGCTGGCGGTAGGCGTTGTTGACCTCGTAGCGGTGCCGGTGGCGCTCGGAGATCACCGGCTCGCCGCCGTAGACCTCGCGCGTGCGCGTGCCGTCGGCGAGCTCGACCGCCTGGGCGCCGAGCCGCATCGTGCCGCCGAGATCCTCGACCTCCTTCTGCTCGGGCAGCAGGTCGATCACCGGGTACGGCGTCTCGGGATCCATCTCGGTCGAGTTCGCGCCGTCGAGGCCGCAGACGTGGCGCGCGAACTCGGAGACGGCGACGTGCATGCCGAGGCAGATGCCGAGGTACGGGATCTCGTCCTCGCGCGCGACGCGGCAGGCGAGGATCTTGCCCTCCCAGCCGCGCGAGCCGAAGCCGCCGGGGACGAGCACGCCGTCGACGCCCGCGAGCTCGGCGCGCGCCTCGTCGAGCGTCATGTCCTCGGCGTCGACCCAGCGCACGTGCACGCGGCAGCCGTTCGCGATGCCGGCGTGCTTGAGCGCCTCGTGCACCGAGAGGTACGCGTCGTGGAGCTTCACGTACTTGCCGACGAGCGCGATCTCGATCGACTCGCGCCGCCCCTCGATGCGCTCGACCAGCTCGATCCCAGTCCGCCGAGGTCCGGCTCCGGCGCGTCGATCCCGAGCTTGCTCGCAGACGAGCCGGTCGAGCCCCTGCTCGTGCAGCGCGAGCGGCACGAGGTAGACGTCGGGCACGTCGGCGTCGAGATGACCGCGTCCACGTCGACGTCGGCGAAGAGCGCGATCTTGTCGCGGATGTCGTGCGTGCAGCGGCTCGGTCGAGCGGCAGACGAGGACGTCGGGATGGATACCGATGCGCCGCAGCTCGTTGACCGAGTGCTGCGTCGGCTTCGTCTTCAGCTCGCCGGCGGTCTCGATGAACGGCACGAGCGTGACGTGGAGGTAGAGCGACGTTCTCCGCGCCCGACCTCGCGGCGGAACTGGCGGATCGCCTCGAGGAACGGCTGCGACTCGATGTCGCCGACCGTGCCGCCGATCTCGGAGATGACGACGTCGGTGTCGGTCGCCTCGGCGACCGAGCGGATCCGCGCCTTGATCTCGTTCGTGATGTGCGGGATCACCTGCACGGTCGAGCCGAGGTACTCGCCCTTGCGCTCCTTGCGCAGGACGCGGTCCCAGACGGCGCCGGCGGTGTGGTTCGCGGCGCGCGAGAGGTTCTCGTCGACGAAGCGCTCGTAGTGGCCGATGTCGAGGTCGGTCTCGGCGCCGTCCTCGGTGACGAACACCTCGCCGTGCTGGAACGGGCTCATCGTCCCCGGGTCGACGTTGAGGTACGGGTCGAACTTCTGCACCTGCACCTTGCAGCCCGCGCGCCTTCAGCAGCCGGCCGAGCGACGCGGCGGTGATGCCCTTGCCGAGCGACGAGACGACGCCGCCGGTGACGAAGACGTACTTCGTGCACGCTCACACGCGGCCTCTCAGCCGTGAAGCGGCGCGGATCCCGACCTCACGGGATTCCACCTCATCAGCAGCCTCCGTCCCCGCGAGCCCACGGACGCACGATCCGTACGGGACCGCGCCGAGGTCAGCACCGCTCGGCGCGCCGTCTGCACGAGGTCGTAGAGCCGGTCGACGGCCGTCGCGCGCGAGCTTCCTCGGTCGCAGCGGCTGGCATCGAGACGACGCTCGACCTCGCGTGCGGTCGCCGTTCGACCGCACGCGAGCCGCGCATCTCGACATCGGTCGGCGGCTCGACGGTAGGTGCCACGTCCAGCGCTCGATACGGGTCGATCTCGCGGATACGAGCGTCACCGAGCGCCTCGACGACGCGCCCGCCGATGAAGACGTGCCGCTCGGTCGCGTGCACGTTCCAGCGCGCGCCCGGCGCGAAGCCGCGGCGGTCGGGCTCGACGCCGGTGATCCCGGGCCACCAGTCGGAGAGGTGGTACGGCTCGGCGAGGAACGCCCAGACGTCCGCCCGCGGCGCAAGCAGCTCGCGCGAAGCCTCGTTCACTCGTTCGAGCGAGCGTCGCGAGGAACTCGGCGCCGCCGAGCATCCGCTCGAGCTCGTCGCGGCGCTCGTCGTCGTCGAGGAGCTCGATCCGCGTGTGCGTCGGGTCGCCGGGCACCTTCTCGACCCGGAAGTGCCGGTCGGCGAGGGTCGCGATCTGCGGCAGGTGGGTGATCGTCACGACCTGTGCCCGCTCGGCGAGCCGCCGGAGCGTCTCGCCGACGGCGTGCGCGGTCTGGCCGCCGATGCCGGCGTCGATCTCGTCGAACACCATCGTCTCGCCGCCCGCCGACCGCCGCGATCGCGAGCGCGATCCGCGACAGCTCGCCGCCGGAGGCGGTCTCGGCGACCGGCCCGAACGGCAGGCCCGGCGTTCGGCCGGACGAGGAAGACGACCTCGTCGGCGCCGGTCGAGCCCGGGTCGCGCTCGCGACAGCTCGACGCGGAACTCGCCCTCGCCGAGGCCGATCCCGCGCAGCTCGCGAGCGACTGCCGCCGGCGAACGGCGCGGCAGCGGCGTGTCGCGCCGCGCGGAGCTCGCCGTGGAGCCGGTCGACCTCTGTCGTCCGCGCGCCGGAGCTCGACCTCGGCGGCCGCCTGGGCGGGATCGTGGCCCTCCTCGAGCGCGGCCAGCTCCCCGCGCGCCTCGTCGCCGCGCTCGAGCAGCTCCTCGTAGGTCTGCGACGCGGTGGCGGCGTCGCAGGTCGGCGATCCGCTCGAGCTCCGCCTCGACCTGCTCGAGCCGCCCCGGCTCGGCCTCGAGCGAGGCGAGGAACGCGTGCAGGTCGGACGCGGTCTCGCGCAGCTGCAGCTCGGCCTGTCGCAGCGCGTCGCCGGCTGCCGCAAGCTCGGGCGCGAGGCGCTCGAGCGGCGCGACCGCGCGCTCCGCCGTCGCGACGAGGTCGGCTCGCGCCCTCGCCGTCCTCCGGCGAGAGCGCGGCGACGGCGGTCGCAGCCGCCTGCGCGAGCTCGGTGACGTGTCGCAGCCGCTCCCGCTCGGCGCGCAGCTCGTCCTCCCGGCCCGGCTCGAGCCCCTCGGTGTCGGCCGCGAGCGCGCGCAGCTCGTCGAGCCGCGCCTGCGGCGGTGGCCGCGTCGCGCGTCAACTCGTCGTGCAGGCGTCGGGCGGTCTGAAGCTCGCGCCAGGCACGCGGCGGCGCGCGCCGTGCGTCGAGCCCGGCGAAGCGTCGAGCACCGCGAGCTGGTACGCGGGCCGCGCGAGCCGGCGCTGCTCGAACTGGCCGCTCATCGCGAGCAGCGCCTCGCGGCGGCGGCGACGTCCTCGCGTGCCGCGCGCGGCCCCACGCATAGGCGCGGGTGCGGCCGTCGGCGAAGATGCGCCGCGCGAGCACGACGTCGTCCTCGCCTTCAGGGCGGAGCTCGGCGAGCGGCCCGAGCGCCTCGGTCGTCTGGCAGGTCGAACTCGGCCTCGACGTACGCCTCGTCTCCGCCGGCGCCGATCAGCGCCGCATCGCCCTTCGCCCCGAGCAGGAGGCCGACCGCGTTCGAGAGGATCGTCTTCCCAGCGCCCGTCTCGCCGGTGATCGCGTTCAGGCCGGCGTCGAGCTCGAGCTCGGCCTCGCGGATCAGGACGAGGTTCTCGATGCGCAGGGGGCGGAGCACACCCCAATGCTAGGCCTACCGTCCGAAGGTGGCCGCATAGCGGGAGAAGAACGTCGCTTCGGGCAGCGTCGCGAGCAGGCTCGGCTGAACACCGACGCGGACGACCGCGCGCTCGCCGGTCGCGAGCGCGCCGACCTGCTGCCCGTCGACGAGCACGCTCGTCTCGACGTCGGCGGTCAGGTTCGTCACGACGACGTCGGGGCCGCGGCGGAACGACGAGCGGCCGCACGTGGAGCGCGTGCGGTGCGACGAACGTCAGCACCATCGCGTCGAGACCCCACACGAGGACCGGCCCGCCGTTCGAGAGGTTGTACGCGGTCGACCCGGTCGGCGTCGCGCAGATCAGGCCGTCGCACGGCTGTGAGCCGAGCTCCTCGCCGCCGATCGCATAGCCCAGCTCGATCATGCGGCCGAGCGTGCCGCCGGCGACGACGACGTCGTTGACCGCCGTGCGCGTCTCGCCGTTCACGGTCACCTCGAGCGTCGACAGCTCGATCGTCCGGTAGTCGCCCGCGAACACACGCGGAGCCCGTCCTCGAGGTCGTCCGCCGGGATCGCCGTCAGGAACCCGACGCGGCCGAAGTTGACGCCGACCGCCGGGACGCCGGTCCCGAGGAAGCGCGCCAGCGCTCGCAGCATCGTCCCGTCGCCGCCGAGGACGATCGCGATGTCGGCGTCATCGCCGTCAGTCAACTGGACGCCGCATTGCTCGGCGACCGCGCGTAGCCGCGCCACCGCGTCGTCCACGCCGTCGCGGTCGATCGTCGCGATCGAGGCACGCTCAACGCGCTGCATCGGCGATCCACCGGTCGAGTTCGGCCGGGAGCTCGGGGTGCTCTCGCTGGACGAGGTGGAGGAAGAACTCACGGTTTCCCTTCGGGCCGGGGAGACCCGAGTCTACGACCCCGAGCGTCTCTGCACCGCACACGAGCAGGGATTCCGCGACCTCTCGCACGACACGCCGGTGAACCTCCGCGTCGCGCACGACGCCCTTCGGCGCCTCCGCGCGCCCAGCCTCGAACTGCGGCTTGACGAGCACGAGCGCCCGCCAGCCGGGAGCCGCGAGCGCGAGCGCAGGCGGCAACGCGAGCCTGACCGAGATGAACGAGACGTCGCAGGTGACGAGCTGCGGCGCAAACGGCAGCTCGGTGAGTGATCGGGCGTTCGACGCGTTCCAGCACGGTCACACGCGGATCGTCACGGATCTTCGAGTGGAGCTGGCCGTGGCCGACGTCGAGCGCGATCACACGCGCCGCGCCCCGTTGCAGAAGCACGTCGGTGAAGCCGCCGGTCGACGCGCCGACGTCGAGCGCGTCGAGCCCGCCCACATCGATCGCGAACG
This sequence comes from uncultured Thermoleophilia bacterium, assembly GCA_963785875.1. Classification (GTDB taxonomy): domain Bacteria; phylum Actinomycetota; class Thermoleophilia; order Gaiellales; family Gaiellaceae; genus PALSA-600. The sequence goes on from CAWAWV010000001.1 coordinate 294,666, forward strand.
CGTCGAGCGCGTTCGCCAGCTTGTGCCCCGCACGCGACACGTACGGCGGCGGCGCTTCTACCTCGAGCGGTACCGCCTCGTCGACCTGCTCGCCGGGCTTCGAGTGACCGGGCACGCGGCCCGCCATCACGAGCGCCTGCGCCTGCGCGCGCGACTCGGCGAGCCCGCGTTCGACGAGCAGGACGTCGAGCCGCTTCTTCATGCGAGGGCCGGCACCGGCTCGCTGCGGATCCTCCACACGGCCGGCTGCACGAGCACGAGCAGATTCGACACGAGGATGACGACTCCGGCTGCAAGCAGCGTCGTGCGCACACCGATCGCAGCCGCGAGCGGCCCGGAGACCGCCGTCCCGAGCGGGACGAGCACGAACGAGCCGAGGGAATCGTACGAGCTGACGCGCGAGCGCGACTCCTCCGGGACCTGCTGCTGAAAGACCGTGAACCAGAGGGCGAGGTGGATCGCGAGGCACGTCCCGGCGACCGCCTGCGACACGTACAACACCGGTAGGGGGACGAGCAGCGCGAGCATCCACTGGCCGAGCCCGAACGGCACAGCGCACGCGCACGAGGCAAGCAGCGGTCTCACCGGGCGCCAGCGGAGCGTGATGATGCCGCCGAGCACGAGCCCAACGCCGAACGCCGACAGGATGAGGCCGTAGGTCGACGCGCCGCCGTAGTGGTTCTTGACCACGAGCGGCGCCAGGACGCCCCACGTCTGCCCGGCGAAGTTCCCGATCCCGAAGAAGATGATCGTGTTGAAGATCCATCGCTGACGCCGGAACGCCGACCAGCCGTCGCGCAGCTCACGCAGGAACGGCTCGGGCTCGACGACGTCCGCCCGCGGTTCGACGCGCACGCGCGCGAGCAGAGCGGCCGCGACCATGAAGCTCGCAGCATCGACGAGGATCGCCCCGCCGGGACTGCCCGCGGCGACGAGGATGCCTCCGACCGCCGGCGCGCCGAAGCCGAGGATCGAGCGGCTGAGGCCGAGCAGCGCATTCGCCTGCTGGAGCCGCACCTTGCTCACGACCGCCGGGATCAACCCGTTCTGCGCGGGAATGACGAACCCGTCCGCGAGGCCGTAGACGGCGCTGAGCGACGCGAGCAGCCAGACGGATGCGTGCCCGGAGACGAGGAGGACTCCAACCGCGGCCTGCACCGCCGCCTGAACCAAGGCGACGGCGACGAGTACGACGTGGCGCGGAAGCCGGTCGGCGATCACACCCGCGGCGAGCGTGATCGCAGCTGCCGCAGCCTGGCGACACGCGAGCACGACGCCGACCGCGGTCGGTGAATCGTGCGCGACGTGCAGCACGGCAAAGACGAGCGCGATCGCGGCGACGCCGTCGCCGATCGCCGAGATCGTCGTCGACGAGAAGACGAGCCGGAAGTCGCGCTCCGCCAGAGCGCCGAGGCGGTCCCTCATCAGGACGTGCGCACGGCAAGCCCGTCGACGATCTCGGCGAGCACGTCCGTGTCGGCACCGAGCGCGGCGAGCCGCGTGCGCGTACGCGCCGCTGTCTCGTCGGCAAGCCTGCGCGCACGATCCTCGCCGACGGCCGAGACGTAGCCGTCGCCGTCGAGGAGATCGTCCACGATCTGGAACAGGAGCCCGACGTCCGCGGCGAACTCGCGCCAGGGCGCATGCTCGTCGATCGGCACCTCGGCCGCCCACAGCGTGCACATCACGGATGCGCGAAAGAGCGCGCCGGTCTTCAGCGCATGCAGGTGCTCGAGCTGGGCGCCGCCTTCCAGGTCGAGCTGTTGGCCGGCGATCATCTCGAGGGTCGCAGCGACGAGCTCCCGTGCGACCGAGCCGGTCGGGTAGGTGAGCGCGAGCCGCATCGCCTCGACGAGCAGCGCGTCTCCGGCGAGGATCGCCGACGCCTCTCCGTACTGCGCCCAGACCGACGGTGCGCCGCGGCGCTCGCGATCGTCGTCGAGCGCCGGCAGGTCGTCGTGGACGAGCGAGAACGAATGCACGAGCTCGACAGCAGCGGCGGCCGGCAGCAGGCTCTCAACCGGCACACCGAGCGCATCGCCGGTCGCGAGGGAGAGCACGGGGCGCACTCGCTTCCCGCCGAGCGCGTGACGCATGGGCTCTTCGAGCGAGCCGAGCACGGGCGCGAGCGCCAGCTCAGCAAGGTAGCCCTCGACGAGCTCCCGGAGCTCGCTAGCCGGCCGGCGCATCGGGCTCGGCGAGCGGGGGCGCGACCGCTTCGGTCTCCGCCGCACGTTTCGCGCGCTGCAGCTCCGCCTCGACCTCCTTTGCAAGCTCGGCCAGCTCCTGCAGGATGTCGATCGCCTGGTCGGGGTCGTCGGTCCCCTCGAGCCGCGTCCGCGCCTGCTCGAGCCGCGCCAGCAGATCCTCTGCCCGGTTCAGTGATTCATCAGCCGTCATGCAGCCTCCCGTTGTATACGACCAAGGATCCCGTTGACGAGGCGAGCCGCGTCGTCGGACGCGTACCGCTTCGCGAATGCGACCGCTTCGTTGATCGCAACTTCGATCGGCACCTCACGCGTCTCGAGCTCGTGCACTGCGACGCGCAGCGCGCTTCGCTCGACCGCGCCGAGCCGGTCTGCGGTCCACCCCTCGGCGGCAGCCGTGATCCGCTCGTCGAGCGCGCCCGCGCGCTCCGCCACCACCTCGGCGACATCGCGCGCCCAGGGGTCGATCTCGCCTGCATATTGCGAGCCGATCTCCTGCCCCGAGAGATCCCACTGATAGAGAAGCATCAACGCCTGCCGGCGGGCCTGCCTACGCGAGAGCGGCATCCGGCGTCCTCAGACTGTCGAGCGTCGACGTCGAATAGTCGCCGCTCGCGAACGGCTCGCTCGCGAGCACGTCGAGAGCAAGCTCTCGCGTTGTCGGCACGCCTTCGACCGCCGTCTCTCGGAGTGCACGTTCCGCGCGGGCGATCGCCGCTTCGCGCGACGTGTCCCACACGATCAGCTTCGCGATCAGCGAGTCGTAGAACGGCGGGACGATCGTGCCGGACTCCACGAACGTGTCGACGCGCACCCCCGGACCCTGCGCCGGCTGAAACCGCGCGATCCGCCCCGGGGACGGCCGGAAGTCGTGCTCGGGGTCCTCGGCGTTCAGGCGGATCTCGATCGCGTGCCCGCGGCGCGGCGCGCGCCCCGTGATGGGAAGCTGCTCGCCGGCGGCGACCTGCAGCTGCTCGCGCACGAGGTCGATGCCGGTGCACAGCTCCGTCACCGGGTGCTCGACCTGGAGGCGCGCGTTCAGCTCGATGAAGTAGAAGCTGCCGTCTGGGCCGAGCAGGAACTCGAACGTCCCCGCATTCCGGTAGCCAACCGCCCGGCAGGCACGCTCCGCCGCCGCCTCCATCGCCTCGCGGGTCTGCGGAGTGAGCGCAGCCGACGGCGACTCTTCGATCAGCTTCTGATGACGGCGCTGGATCGAGCACTCGCGCTCGCCGAGCGTCAGGACGTTGCCCTGCGCGTCGCAGAGCACCTGGATCTCGACATGGCGCGCGGGCACGAGCGCCTGCTCGACGTACATCGTGCCGTCGCCGAACGCTGCTTCCGCTTCGTTCGAGGCGGTCCGGTACGCATCCTCGAGGTGGGCGGCGTCCGCGACGAGCCGCATGCCCTTGCCACCCCCGCCCGCCGACGCCTTGAGGAGCAACGGGAAGCCGATCTCCGTCGCCGCCGAGCGGACATCCTCGAGAGACGTCGCACCCTCCGTCCCCGGCACTGTCGGCACGTCGGCGTCGCGCATGGCCCGCTTGGCGGAGATCTTGTCGCCCATCAACGCCATTACGTCAGCCGGCGGGCCGATGAAGACCAGGTCGTTGTCGGCGCACGCCTCGACGAACGACGGATTCTCGGCCAGGAACCCGTAGCCCGGGTGCACCGCCCCGCACCGAGTGGTCTCGGCCGCGGCGATCACGCTCGGGATGCGGAGATAGCTCTCGGTTGCGGACGGCGGCCCGACGCAGACGGCGTGGTCGGCCATCCGCACGTGCAGTGCGTCGCTGTCGGCGGTCGAGTAGATCGCGACCGCTTCCACGCCGAGCTCGTGCAGCGCACGGATGACGCGAACCGCGATCTCGCCCCGGTTCGCGACGAGGACGCGCGTGAACATCAGAGTTGGGGCGGGCCGCTGATCGGCTCGAGCTCGAACAGCAGCTGGCCGTACTCGACCGGCTCGGCATTGCCGACATGGATCGCGCGGACGACCGCCTCGATCTCCGCCTTCACCTCGTTCATCAACTTCATCGCCTCGAGGATGCAGAGCGTCTGCCCCGATGCGACCGCGTCACCCTCCTGGACGAACGGTGCGGCGTCCGGCGACGGCGCCCGGTAGAACATCCCCACCATCGGGCTTTCGACCCGAACGAGCGCGTCGTCGCGGAGGGCAGCCGCCGGGAGATCGCTCTCCGACTGTGGAGCCGTGACGACGGGGACGACGCTCTGTTCTGCCTGGCGGCGAACGCTGACGCGCATCCCGTCCTCTTCGATCGTGATCTCGCCGATGCCGGTCTCCTGGACGATGCGCACGAGGTCGCGGATCTTCTCGGCGCGTGCCCGGTCGACCCCGCGCGCGGCGAGCGACTCCTCGCCGCCCGACCGCTCGCGAATCGAACGGAGGAGCGCCTCCGCCTCCTCGCCGAAAAGCGCGAGGAGCAGCAGCTCTTCCTCACTCGACGCAAGCCCGGCCGCATCCTGGCGGAGCGCGTCGAGCTCCATCGGCGCGTCGTCGGCGAGGGCGCTTTCCTCGGTGCGAAGCTCGACCGCGCGCCGGAGCCCGGGCGCGATCGGCCCCGGTGTCCGGCCGAACCGCCCCTCGACGAGCTCGCGCAGCTCGTCGACCATCGTCGAGTAGCGGTTCGCCGTCAGGACGTTGATCAGCGCCTGCGATGCGACGATCTGCCCCATCGGCGCCGCGAGCGGCGGCGAGCCGACCTCGTCGCGAACCTTCGCCACTTCCTCGAGCACCTCGTCGAGCCGGTCCCCAGCCGCCTGCGACCGCAGCTGCTGGTCGAGCGCCGCAACGAGGCCAACCGGGAGCTTCTGCTGTGCGGCGCGGACGGCGATCCGCGGCGCCAAAGGCGCCACGGGCTCATCGCCGATGTGCTCGTCCACGAGGTCGGCGGCGGCCCAGAGCTTGTCCATGTCGATCCCGGTCGAGAGACCGAGCCCGGCCAGCGCCTGTGCCGCGGCCTCTGCCGAGACGCGGTGCATGGTCAGTGCGACCGGGTAGACCGCAGTCGCGATCACATCGGCTCCTGCGCGCGCCGCTTCGATCGCCGCCGCCAGAGCGTTCCCGGCCGCGCCCTGCGCGTAGAGACCGACCGGCAGCCCGGAGACCTCGCGCAACTCGGCCACGAGCTCGCTTGCGCGGTGCGGCTGAAGAAGCGCGGCCGGGTCGTTCAGCAGGAGCCGCGCGGCGCCGAGCTCGGGTAGCCGCTTCGCAGCGTCGACGAGCGCCTCGTGGCGGCCGCTGCCGTACAGGAGCCCCGCCTCGAACTCGCTCTTCGAGCCGACGATCGCCTCGGCCGCCTCGCGCAGGTTGTCGACGTCGTTCAGCGGGTCGTGGAGCCGGAAAACGTCGATGCCGCTTTGCGCCGCCGACGAGACGAACCGCCGGGCAAAGTCGCGCCCCACCGGCCGCGAACCGACGAGGAACCGGCCGCGCAGCGCAAGCGCGAGCGGTGTCGACGTTCGAGCCTTCAGCGCCCGGATTCGCTCCCATGGGCTCTCGACGCCGCGCCGGACAGCCGTGTCGAAGACGCCCCCGCCGGAGACCTCGAGGTACGCGAATCCCGCCGCGTCGAGAAGCTCGGCGAGACGCAGGAGATCCGCTGTCGGCATCAGGCCGGCAAGCGGCTCCTGGCTGAGGACGCGGATCGTCGTGTCGACCAGGCGCGGCATGGCACGGGACGATACCCTGCTCTCGATGGCGATCCCTTCCGACTGGGTTCGGTGCGTGGAGTGCAAGCACGAATACGAGCTTCCCGCGCTCGGCGAGGAAATGGGTTGTCCGCTCTGCGGCGGCGTCAGCTGGATCTCGACGCGGATCGCGGCAGCCGAGCCCGCGCCGCGGTTCGAAACGCAGAAGAGCTGAACCGCCCCGCACGGGCAGGGGTTGCCTGCTTCCCGACGAAGGCAGCGTTGCCGATGTCCACGATGTCGCCGGAGCTCGCGCTCGTCGACCCCGACTTGCGCGCCCTCGCGATCGCGGTGCTGCCGCCGGTTCGGCCGTTCGCGTTTCTCGAGCTGCAGCCCCTACCGATCGACGCGCCATCGACGGCCGCCCCGTCCGTCCGCGTGTCGGCCGTGCTTACGTACCTGCTCGTCGCGATCGTGCGGACGTGCGCCTTCGACGCGGTCGTGTTTGCAAGCGTCGCGGCGTGCGTGCTGTTCGCGAACCTCTTCGCGTAGCCCGCTCCACCTGCAGGGCCAAGTGTCGGCCCTGCAGGTGGGCCGCGGTCAGGCGTTGGGCTTCGCCTACGCGAAGACCTTCGTGAAGACCTCGACCGGCTCGGCCGGGAACGTCTCCGTCTTGACGACCTCGAGGAGCCCGATCTTCGCGAGAACGCGGAACGCGGTCTCGTTGTCGGGATACTTCACGATCGCGAAGAAGTCCCAGGGACCCATGATCGCGAAGACGTGCTCGAGGACTCCACCCTCCTCCTCGATGATCAGGCGAATCTTCTCGAGGTACTCGGGTGTCTTCTCCAGATGCTCCCGCCCCTCGGGCGTGAGCTGGATCAGTCCGACATAGGTGAACATACGTGCACCCCCTTTCGGCGCTAGCTCACCTTGCTCCACGAGACTCTCGCGCTGGCCGCGCCGCGCAATCGGCAAAGGTACTGAGAGCGCTGCCCGAAACTACTGAGCCGCCGTCGGCCCGGAGCCGGCCGCCCCCCAGAATCAGGCTCGCTGGATGTAGCGCTTCTCGCGAGGATCGACCTTGATCCGGTCGCCCACGTTCACGAACAGCGGGACCTGCACGACGGCTCCGGTCTCGAGGGTCGCCGGCTTCGTCACGTTGGAGACCGTGTCGCCCTTCACTCCCGGCTCCGTGTCGGTCACCTCGAGCACGACCGACGCCGGCAGGTCGACACCGGACGGCTGCCCGCCGATGAACATCACCTGCACGTTCGACGACGGCTGCATGAACGGCAGCTCGTCCTCGAGATCTGCGTGTGGCAGCGACAGCTGCTCGTAGGTCTCCTGATCCATGAAGACGACCTCGTCGCCCGAGTCGTAGAGGTACTGCATGTTCTTCTGCTCGGTGCGGATGCGGTTGAACTTTTCGCCGGCACGAAACGTCTTGTCGACGACCGAGCCGGCGGAGAGCGACTTCAGTTTCGTACGGACGAACGCGCCGCCCTTGCCGGGCTTGACGTGCTGGAACTCGACGATCCGCCACGTCTGACCCTCGAGCTCGATATGCATTCCGTTTCGGAATTGATTGGTGGAGACGACCTCGGCCATCGGCGCGTGAGGGTACCGCACGAGAAGAACCTGGTTGCGGCGAAGCCGGAAGCCAGGTTCCGTCGTGACCGGCGCCGTCGAGGCGCCGGTCACGACACCTCGATCAGGTCCTTGCGGAAGCTCGTCAGCACGTCGACGCCGTCCTCCCGGACGATCGCCATGTCCTCGATCCGGACGCCGCCCAGGCCTGGCAGGTAGATGCCAGGCTCGATCGTCACGCAATGGCCTGCCTCGAGCGTGTCCGTCGACTCCGTCGAGAGTCGCGGCGCCTCGTGGACCGCGAGGCCGACACCGTGACCGAGGCCGTGACCGAAGTTCTCGCCGAAGCCCGCGCCCGCGATCGGCTCACGCGCGATCGCATCCGCCTCCACGCCGGTGAGCCCGGCCTTGATCCCGGCGACCGACTTCAGCTGCGCGTCCAGGCAGACGTCGTAGGCTCTCCGAAGCTCCTCGGGCAAGGTCCCGCCGGTCGAGAACGTCCGCGTGCAGTCACTGCAGTAGCCGCCGACGCGAACACCCCAGTCGACGGTGACGAGCGAGCTCTTCTCGACGATCGCGTCGGTCGGATGCGCATGGGGAAGCGCTCCGTTGGTGCCGGAAGCGACGATCGAGTCGAACGACAGCTCCTGCGCGCCATGTGCGTGGAGCAGCTCGTGCAAGCGCCACGCGAGCTCGCGCTCGCTGCGGCCCACCCATGTCTCTGCCGTCAGCGCTTCCAGCCCGCGATCGGCCATCCGTGCCGCGCGTTGGAGCTTCGCGACCTCCTCTTCATCCTTGATCGACCGTACGGAGTCGACGATCCCGCGTGTGGCGACGAGTTTCGCCTTGCCGGCCGAGAGTCGCTCCCACTCGAGGTACGGCAACACGTCGGCCTCGAACTGCACCGTGCCCTTGAGGCGCGCTCCGACGTCGATCATCAGCGCGCGCTTCGTCATCTGGACGTCGACGCCGGCGACGGCCTGTGCCGCCTCCGCGTAACGGAAATCGGTGTAGAGGGTCGTCTCGCCGCCGGGTCGCACGAGGAGCGCGGCGTTGGAGCTGTCGAACCCGCACAGGTAGAACACGTTCGTCAGGTTTGTGACGAGAAGCGGCGAGTCGAGCTGCTCCCCGAGCGCTGCGAGGCGTGTCACGGCACCACCTTTCCCGCGAGATACTCGAGCGCCTCGCGATAGCCGTCAGGCCCCTTGCCGAGCACGCGGTGCGACGCAACCTCGGCGACGACGCTGAAGCGCCGCCATTCCTCCCGCTGCTCGATGTCCGACAGGTGCACCTCGACGAGCGGCACCTCGAGCAGCTCGAGCGCATCCCGGATCGCCCAGCTGTAGTGGCTCCACGCGCCGGGGTTCACGACGAGCGCGTCGACGTTGTCGTACGCGTCGTGAATCCACTCGATGAACTCTCCTTCGCTGTTCGTCTGGCGGCAGCGCGCAGTGATGTCGAGCCCGTGCGCCCACTGGTAGATGCGGCTCTCGAGCTCGTTGAGGCTGACGCCGCCGTACATCTTCGGGTCGCGCCGTCCGAGCACGTCGAGGTTCGCTCCGTTCAGGACAAGGACCTGCATCAGTGACCTCCGCGGGGACATTCCCGAGTCGCTGAGTCGTCAGCACCAAGCGATGCAAGGACGCAGGTCGCGGGGATAGTGGTGACTATCTCCGCGACCGAGGACGCGGCAGCGCGCCGCGTGCTGGCGGGCCAGCGGCCGGGAGGTGTCTCCGCGGGGGTCACAGGATGAGCGTATCCAGCGCGGCTCTGACCTCGTCCGCGGGGCGCGCCTCGAGACGCGGGCCGTCGTCGCCGAGCAGGACGAGATTGATCGCCTCGCCGGTGCGCTTCTTGTCGCGGAGGAGCGCCTGCCACGCCCGCTCGCGGTCGACGGCGACGGGCGTCGGGCCGAGCTCGGCCTCCACCGCTCCCGGGTCGCGGCCGGAGAGACGCAACGCGGCAAGCAGCCCGAGCGCGACCGCGTCGCCGTGCGCGAGCTCGAAGCCCGCGGCAGCCTCGAGCGCGTGCGCGAACGTGTGCCCGAGGTTGAGCCACTGCCGGACGTTGCGGTCGTGCGGGTCACGCAGGCAGAGCGCCGCCTTGTACGCCGCGGCGCCGCGTACGTCCAGGTTCGTCCCCGCGAGCAAGCGTGTCTTCACGAGCTCCGCCAGCCCCTGCCGGCGCTCATGCTCGGGCAGCGTCGCAAGGAGCGCCTCGTCGATCACGACCCGGGCCGGCCAGTGGAACGCGCCGGCGAGGTTCTTGCCCTGCGGAAGGTCGACCGCGGTCTTGCCGCCGATCGACGCGTCGACCTGGCCGACGAGCGTCGTCGGCACCGCCACCCACGGCACGCCACGCAGGTAGGTCGCAGCTGCGAAGCCGGCCGTGTCGGTGACCGACCCGCCGCCAAGCGCGACGACCGTCCCGGCCCGGTCGAGCGTCAGCTCCGACCAGAGCCGCTCGACGACACCGATCTGCTTCGCCTGCTCACCGGGCGGCAACTCGTGTGCCGCGGCGAGCCGGTCGCCGAGCGCCTGCTGGGCGCGCGGCCCGTGGATCCGCATTACCGTCGAATCGGCCACGAGCGCGACAGGCCCGTCGCCCGGCACGAGCTCGCCTAGCCGCGCGAGCGCGCCGAGCTCGTGGTGGACGCCGGCCGCGGCGAGAATCACGCCGTCGACGTCGCCGCTTCCGGCGACCGCGTCGGCGACCTCGTGGTACAGCGGCTGCCGCTCCTCGTACAGGCCGCGAAAGGCACTCTCGTCCTGCGCCAGCGGACGATCGCTGCCGCGGACGCGCGCCCAGGCGGTGTCGGCGTCGACGTCGAGGAGGACCGTGAACGCATCAGCGAGCACGTCGTGGGTGTCGCGGAGGGTGACCGCGCCGCCGCCGAGGTCGAGGATCGTGGGGTGCCGGCGCTCGACCGCCGCCCCGATCGCGTAGGCCTCGACGCGCCGAAACCTCTCCTCGCCGTGCGCCTCGAAGATCTGCGGGATCGTGTCGCGGTAGCGCGCCTCGATCTCCCCGTCGATATCGACGACCGGCCGCGCGAGACGCGCCGCGAGAGCGCTCGCCATCGTCGTCTTCCCGGCGCCCATGAACCCCACGAGCGCAAGGTGCCGGGCCAGCGCGTTCAATGCCATTCAATGCGCTCGCAGTACGCTCGATGCGCGGCGACGAAATCGCCGAGCGCGTCGCCGCCGAACTTCTCCTTCGCGGCGCCGGCGAGCTCCCACGCGACCGCAGCCTCCGCGACGACCGCCAGCGCTTCCACCGCGGCCACGTCCGAGCGCTCGACGAGTGCGCTCGCCTCCTCCCCGGTCGCGAGATCGACGGAGCGCAGCGGCTTCATCAGCGTCGGGAGTGGCTTCATAGCGGCGCGAATGACGATCTCTTCGCCGTTCGACACTCCCGCCTCGATGCCGCCCGCACGATTCGAGCCTCGCCGGCGCGAGGTGTCGATCTCGTCGTGCGCCTCCGAGCCGCGCAGCGCGGCGAGCGCGAACCCAGCTCCGATCTCGACGCCCTTGACGGCCTGGATCCCCATCACCGCGGCGGCGAGCCGCGCGTCGAGCCGGTCCTCCTTGGTCGCGTACGAGCCGAGCCCGGGCGGGGCGCCGGCGGCCCGCACCTCGACGATGCCGCCAACGGTGTCGCGCTCCTTCCGCGCCTCGTCGATCCGCGCACGCAGCTCGTCCTCGTCGACGGCACCACCGTGCACCGAGATGTTGATCGCCGCGAGCAGCGCCTTCGCAACGGCACCCGCAGCAACCTGGACCGCCGTGTGGCGGGCCGAGGCGCGCTCGAGCGCGTCACGCACGTCCTCGTGTCCGAACTTCTGGACGCCGGCCAGATCGGCATGGCCCGGACGCGGCAACGTGACGGGCTTCGTCCCTTTGCCGGCCGGCTCGCCGTCCGGCGGCCACGGCGCCATCCCCCACGCCCAGTTCGCGTGGTCACGGTTCCGGACGACGAGCGCGAGCGGCGTCCCGAGCGTCCGGCCGTGCCGGAGGCCTGCGAGCACCTCGACCGTGTCCTGCTCGATGCCTTGCCGCGGCGAGCGGCCGTAACCCGCCTGGCGGCGTGCAAGATCGGCGTCGATCGCGGCGCGGTCGAGCGTGAGCCCTGCGGGCAGGCCGGTCACGATCGCGACGAGCGCCGGCCCATGTGACTCACCGGCCGAGGAAAGACGAAGCGACATACCTCCACCCTAAAGTGCGGCGTGATGGCGCTGGCCCTGCAGATCCTGGCGAGCGGCTTCGCGGCCGGCGCCGTCTCCGACGGCGCTGCTCGTGCGGGCGCAGCCGAGGAGGTGACCGTCGACGACGATGTGTACTTCGCGCGCTTCCGCGACATGACGTATGCACCGGTGAAGAACGATCCCCTCTCGGCAACACTCCCGACCATCCTGCAGACGCAATGATCCGCACCATCGCCGCGGTCGTCGTAGCGCTCGCGTGCGCCGGGACCGCCCACGCCGGCCGGGCCGCGCTCCCGTCCCCGATCGCGCCGCTGTCGGCTGAGCCGCCTCTGGCCGGCGGGGCTCGAGCGTCCGCCGAGAACGTGGCGCACTCGGTCGTGGCTTCGACAAATGTCGTCGTCGCAATCGATGGTGCGGGCTCGCCGTTCGCGGTGACGGCGACGCAACGGCTCGACGTGCGCGGCGCGGGCGACTACTTCTTCACGATCGGCGCGCCTGTGCTCACCGTCCGAGCACCGGCGGACTCCGAATCCGTTCCGGGGACGCGGACCGGGTCGATCCTGTGGTCGGGTTTCGACCCGGGCGAGCGCGTGCTCGTCGCCCGCGCCGCACTCGACCCGCTGAAGGTTGCCTCCGCGCTACCGCTTCGGATTCGCGCCTCCAGCGGCACGGTCGTGCTCGAGAACCTGACTTCCGTCTCGGTCGGCACGTTCGCCGCCGACGCGCCGCGCGCTCCGCTCGTCGCCTACCTGGCTCGACTTCGCGCCGACGTCGCCCACGGGCGTACGCCGCAGCAGGCAACCGTACCGCTCACGTCCGAGCCGGTCGCCGAGCGCGTCACCATCAGTGCGCCGCTGCGCGTCGTCGGGACGATCGGGCGCCGGCACGTCGATCTACTGCTCCGAGGTCGCACGACGATCCATGCGCGCGGCCGAATCGATCTGCGTCTCGAGCCGGTCGAGCGCGTCGGAGACGTCAACGCCGAGGGACGCGGCCTTCTCCGGGCGGCAATCCGGCAGACGCTCACGTTCGCGCGCGCGCGTCAGTACGAGGAGTTCCTCGGGAACCCCGACCCCGCCGGCGCCAGCCTGACGGCGTACGTGTACCGCACGACGAGCCCGCCCCACGCCGCGCCGATCGCGGCCGTGGGTGCCCATCGGAGCTCGTGGGTGACGACCGTCCTCATCGTCGGCGTGATCGCAGCCGCGCTCGTGGCCGGCGCCACGCTGTGGTCTAGATCGTGACCGCAGCCCGCATCGCCTCGACGGGCGGCTCCAGGCCCGTCCAGAGCGTGAAGCTCGCAACGCCCTGCCGCACGAGCGCCTCGCGACCGTCGACGACCGTGCACCCCGCGGCGCGGGCGGCGATGACCAGTGCGGTCTCCTCCGGGCCGTAGGCGAGGTCGACGACCGTCTGTCCCGCCGCCGGCCGGACGAGGAGCTCGTCGCGGACGGGGGTCGCGTTGACGATCAGGTCGCAGCCGGTCGCATCGGGCGGCCAGTCACCGCCGCGAGTGAAGGTGCGCGTGTCGGCGGGGAGTGCCGGGGCCAGCGCTTTCGCTGCGCCGCCACCTCCGATGAGGCAGGCGCGAGCGGCGTCGATGCCGGCCAGGATCTCGCGGTCCGTGTTGAAACCGAGGACTCGTCCCTCTCGGAAGACCAGCGTGTTGACCGCGCTGCCTTCCGCCTCGTCGCAGGCGGCCACGACCTCCTCCTTGTACGGAATGGTCACGTTGGCGCCGGCGAAGCCGAGCGTGCGGAGCGCCGCGACGGCGGCGAGCACGTCGTCGACGTCGAAGGTGTCGTACCGCCAGTCGAGCCCGCACGCGGCGAAGGCGGCGTTCTGCATGCGCGGTGAGAGCGAATCCACGACCGGGCGTCCCAGGAGCGCGACGTGTCCCACCTAACAGCCGTATCCGTGCGCGCACTCGTACTGCTGGAACGCGGTCGCACTCGCCGTGAAGAAGTGGTGGCGCTTGTCGGGCTTCGCGACGAAGTAGAGGTAGTCGACCTTGGCGGGATGGGCAGCTGCCTGGATCGATGCGAGACCCGGATTGTCGATCGGCGTGGGTGGCAGGCCCGCGTGTAGACGGAGGTTGTAGGGCGTCGGGTTGTGGAGCTGCGACTCACGGATCGATTCGGTGCCGGGGATGTTCAGCGCGTAGCGGAGCGCGGCGTCGATCCCGAGGGACATCTGCAAGTGAAGACGGTTGTAGATGACCGCCGCGATCGTGGCGCGCTCGCTCTCGACGACTGCCTCACCCTGGATGAGCGAGGCGATCGTCAAGACGTCGTACGGGGTGAGGTTCTTCGACCGCGCGTACGAGAGGTTCACCGTCTTCCAGTTCGTGCAGAACGCCTTTACCTGCTCTGCGACGAGCTGCTGCGACGTCGTCTTCGCGAGGAAGTCGTATGTCGCCGGGAAGAGAAACCCCTCGACCTTCGTCCGTTTGCGCGGCGTGAAGCAGGGGACGACGAGCGACCTTGTCGCCCGCACATACGGCGCCCGCGCGAGCACGACCGGCTTGCCGCGTTTGCGCTCGGCGATCTTCGCCACCGCCGCAACACGGTCGGCCATCGTGGCGCGCGTGAAGCCTTCCGGGAAGATGATGCGGAACGGCTTCGGAGGGGGCGTCAGCAGCGCGGTCGTCGTCGGCGCAGCCTGATGAGTGTGCGGGAGGGCGACCGCAACCGCGACGACTGCGGCCGCCGCGGCGAGCACGACAAGGGCCAGCGCAGTGGCGCGCCGGCGCCGAATGTGCGCCGGCGTCAGGCGCGGCCGCTCTGCCATCGCTCCAGGTATCCCGAGAGGAGATGCGCCGCCGCGCGCGCGTCGTCGCCGCCCGCGAGAACGGACGTGAATCGTTCGTCGAATGTCTCGACCGGTGCGGCGATTGCATCACGCAACCGCTCGACGAACGCCTCCGTCGCGCATGCCTGCTCGCCGTGCTCCCCGCGAAGCGTCAGCGGCATGCCGACCACGACGCGCTCCGGCTCCTCCGCCGCGATCAGCGCAAGGAGCTTCGCGAACCCTGCGTCGGTGGTCACGTGCTCGACGGTGCTCACGGGTCGCGCCAGCGTGCCGGTCGGGTCGGACACGGCGACACCGGTCCGTGCGGAGCCGAAGTCGAGCGCGAGTATCTTCACCCGATTGAACTGACGAGCCGGTCGCGACCCGCCTCGAGCGCATGACGCACGGCGTCGACGTTCTTGCCGCCCGCTTCGGCGAGCGTCGGCCGCCCGCCTCCTCCGCCGCCGATGATCGGCCCGAGCTCGCGCACGATCTTCACCGCGTCGATCTCCGAGAGCGCATTGTCGAGGTTCACGACGAGCGCGACCTTGCCGTCGTCGGCCGAGGCGAGAACGACTGCCGACGCGTCTTCGCGCTGCCGGATCTGGTCGGAGAGATCGCGAAGCGCGCCGCCGCTCGCGCCTTTCACCTCCGCGACGAACACGCCACCCTGGCGGTCCTGCCACACGATGTCCGGGCCTGCCGCCTCCGCCTTCGGCTTCCTGGCGTCGCGCCGGAGGCTCTCCACCTCGGCCTGGAGCGCGGCAAGCTCGCGGCTCCGGCCCTCGAGGACACTCCACGCTTCGCCGGCGGTGACCGCCTCGATCCGGCGCGCACCTGAGCCGACGGCCTTCTCGCTCAGGATCACGAACGGGCCGATCTCCGCAGTCGAGCGAACGTGGGTGCCGCCGCAGAGCTCGCGCGAGTAGTCGCCGATCTCGACCACCCGGACCTCGTCACCGTACTTCTCGCCGAAGAGCATCATCGCGCCGAGCTTGCGTGCCTCTTCGATCGGCGTCACGTAGGTGCGGACCGGGATCGCCTCGAACACCTTCTCGTTGACGATCCGCTCGACGCGGTCGCGCTCCTCCGGCGAGAGCCCGGATTGGTGCGTGAAGTCGAACCGCAACTTGTCGGGCCGCACGGCGGAGCCGGCCTGTTTCACGTGGTCGCCGAGCACGTCGCGCAGCGCCTGGTGCAGCAGGTGAGTCGCCGTATGGTTCGCCATCGTCGGGAACCGCTCGCTCCAGTTGACGACCGCTTCGATGCGCGTCCCAACCGTTAGGAGCGCGTGGCCAGCGAGCTCTACGACGATCACCTGGTCGTCGCCGTACTTGAGGACGTCGGCCACCGCGAGGCGCTCGCTCTCGCCGTCCACCATGAGGTATCCCTGGTCTGCCACCTGGCCACCGCTCGTGGCGTAGAACGGCGACTGTTCGAGCTTCACCAGCTGGCGCGTCCCCTGGAACGGCGCGGCATCGACGATGGCGGTGAGGACGTGGGTCTTGGCGTACCCGACGAACTCGGTCTCGGGGTGGCCCGACCCGATCAGCTGCGTGCCGACTTGCTCGGCCGTCGACTCACCGCCGCCGCGCGAGATCTCGCGGTGCTGCGACATGAACTCGCGGAAGCCGTCGATGTCGATCGGCTGCCCCGCTCTTCGGCGAGCTCCTGCGTCAGCTCGATCGGGAAGCCATACGTCGCTGCGAGTGTGAAGGCGTCCCGTGCGTCGATCGCCGAACGTCCCGCGAGGTCGTCGAACACGCGTTGCCCGCGCGCGAGCGTCTCGGAGAACCGCTCCTCCTCCCCGCGCCAGACGCGCTCGATCTCGTCGCTGTGCTCCGCAAGCAGCGGATACGCCTCGCCCATTTGACCGACGACGACGCGCGACAGCCGGTGCGAGTCGTGCAGGCCGATGCGGCTCGCCTGGTGGATCGCACGGCGAAGGAGGCGGCGGCAGATATAGCCGCGCCCTTCGTTCGACGGCTCGATCCCCTCAGCGATCAAGAAGCTCGCCGCGCGACCGTGGTCGGCGAGCACGCGGTGCGCACGCAGCGAGATCTCGCTCTCGCGATACGGCACACCCGACTCCGCTTCGATCCAGTCCATGATCTGCCGAAAACCGTCGGTGTCGAACACCGAGCTCACATCCTGGAGGACGCACGCCGTTCGCTCGAGACCATTGCCCGTGTCGACGTTCGGCGTCGGCAGGTCGACCAGCACGTTTCCGGGTTGCAGGTCGTATGCCATGAAGACGAGGTTGTAGATCTCCATGATCCGGTCGCAGTGCGCCGGCCCGCAGTTCGGGTCGCCGCAGGCGTACTGCTCGCCGCGGTCATAAAAGATCTCCGAGCACTGCCCGCAGGGGCCGACCTCGCCCGACTGCCAGAAGTTGTCCTTGCCGAGCCTGACGATGCGTTCGAGCGGGATCCCTTTGCGCCGCCAGGCAGCGATCGCGACCGCGTCCTCGCCGAGGCTGAGCGCGGGATCGCCCTCGTGAACGGTCGCCCAGAGGCGCTCCGGCTCGAGACCGAGCTCGCCGGTGACCCAATCCCAGGCGAAATCGACCGCCTCGTCCTTGTAGTAGTCGCCGAACGAGAAGTTGCCCATCATCTCGAAGAAGGAGCAGTGCCTCTCGGTGCGGCCCACCTCCTCCAGGTCGGTGTCCTTCCCGCCCGCGCGCAGGCACGGCTGGATGCTGACGACGCGCGGCGACGGCGGTTCCTTCGTGCGGAGGAAGTACGGCTTGAACTGCTGCATTCCGGCGCTGATGAAGAGGGTCGAGAGATCCTCCGCCGGCGGGATCAGCGAGTGGCCGGCCACGCGCAGATGCCCGCGCTCCTCGTAGAAGCGCTGGAAGGCGTCGCGCAGCTCGTTCGTCGTCACGGGTGGACAGGTTACGCCGCGCGGTCCGGGTCGAGCTCGTCGGCTGCGATCTCGGCGCGGATCTTCTCCAGGGCCCGCCTGATCAGCCGCGAGACGTGCATCTGCGAGATGCCGACCTGCTGTGCGATCTGCGACTGCGTCAGCCCGTCGAAGAAGCGAAGGTGCAGGATCTGCCGCTCGCGCCGGTCGAGCACCCTGAAGCCGGGGGCGAGCACCGCGCGGTCCTCCGAGACCTCGTACCCGTGCTCCACCTCGCCGAGTGACTCGAGCGGGTCGAGCTCCTCGCCGTCCTCGGTCCCGCCACCCGTCGACAGGGAGAGCGACGAGTACGCGCGCCCCGACTCGAGCGCTTCGAGCACGTCCTCCTCGTCGACACCTGCGGCCTTGGAGAGCTCCGGAATCGTGGGCGACCGGCTGAGCTGCACCGTCAACTGCTCGACCAGCTTCGACAGCTGGACGTTCAGCTCCTGGAGCCCGCGCGGCACGCGGACCGCCCACCCGCGGTCGCGGAAGTGCCGCTTGATCTCGCCGATGATGTTCGGCGTCGCATAGGTCGTGAGCTCGACCCCGCGGTCGATGTCGAAACGGTCGATCGCCTTGATCAGCCCGATCGACCCGATCTGCACGAGATCGTCGAACTGCTCGCCCCGGTAGCTGTAGCGCCGCGCCAGCGAGCGGACGAGCGACATGTACTGCTCGATCAGCTGCTCGCGCGCCTGCAGGTCGCCGTGCTCGTGGTAGCGCCGCAGCAGAACCTTGTCGTTCTCAGCCACGACTCACCACATTCTTCGTCAGGCGGACCCACCCGCCGTCGACGTGGATGTCGTCGACCGTCGACTCGAGGACGCGCCGCAGGCCGAGCCCACCTTCGTCTCCCTCACGCTCGATCTCGTCGAGCACCTTCGCGGGCAACGGCCCGACGATCGTCTCGAGCTCCCCGTCGCGCGGTGTCATGCGCACCGTGATGTCACCTGCGTCCGGATCGGTGCGAACGAGGATCGCGTCGAGTGCGAGCTCGAGATCCTCGAGGTTCTCGATCGTCAGGTTCAGGCGAACCGCGAGCCCGCCGAGGACGAGGTGCGCCACTCGGTGAAACTCCGGCTCACGCGGCAGCGTGAGCGTGATCTCGTCACTCACCGGACGCGGTCGCCTTCAGCTCCTCGTCGAGATCGTGCTCGCGACGCACCGATGCCGCCTTCGCGTCGGCCATCGAGGCCGAGAATCCACGCCGCGCACGCAGTGACGCCCAGCCGTGCGACACGCCGGCGGAGAAGCCGGCGAGCTTCTGCACGGGGCGCTTCACCGCGAAGCTGACCGAGCGCACTGCCTCGTCGACCGCGCCGACAGCGTCGACGGCGCTGTCCGTCGCGGTATCGAGCTTGTCCAGCTGCGCATTCACCCGGTCGACCGATCCCCCGACTTTGTTGATAACGGGCAGAACCTCTCGTTCTGCCCCTCGAATCAACGAGGAAAGCCGGTCAAACGTTACGGCCAAACGTAAGAACGCCCAGCCGAGGCCGACTCCGACCGCGACGAGGAAGACTGCGAGCGCGAGATCAGCGAGATCTCCGAACGAGAAACCGATCACCACGACGCGTAGCCTAGTCACGTCTCGAGGACGTGACCAACCCGGAACCGACGACGACGTCGCCGTCGTAGAGGACGGCGGCCTGCCCGCGTGCGACACCGTACGCCGGCTCGTCGAGACGGAGGCGGAACCCGGAAGACGTCGCCTCGACGGCCGCCGCGACCGCGGGCGAGCGGTACCGGAGCTTCGCCTCGACGCGGCCTGCCGGCGCGAAGAGGCGTCCGCGTGCCGTGACGCTCCGCCGCGCGAGGGACTCACGGGGGCCGACGACGACCGTGTTCGCACGGGCGTCCGTCCCGAGCGCGTAGAGCGGCTCCGAGGAGGCGATGCCAAGACCGCGGCGCTGTCCGGGCGTGAACCGCCAGTAGCCATCGTGGTCACCGACCTCGACACCGTGCTCGTCGACCAGCGCTCCGCGCGCTGACGCCAGTCCCTGGCGCTCGAGGAACGCCCGGTAGTCGCCGCCCGCGAGGAAGCACGCCTCCTGGCTCTCCGGTCGCCGCGCTGCGTCGAGCCCGGCCGCGGCCGCCTCGGCGCGAGTCTCTGCCTTCGTCTGCATTCCAAGCGGGAAGGCGACGTGCGCGAGCCGGCGCGGGTCGAGTCGCGCGAGCATGTAGCTCTGATCCTTCGCCGGGTCAGCGGCGCGTGCGAGCAGGGTTCGCCCGTCTCGCTGGACGATGCGCGCGTAGTGGCCGGTCGCAAGACGCGCCGCACCGATGCGCCGCGCGAACGCGAGCAGCTCCGCGAAGCGAAACCCGCCGTTGCAGCGGATACACGGGTTCGGTGTCTCTCCACGCGCGTAGCCGCGCACAAACGGACGGACGATCGCACGGTGGAACTCCTCGCGCAGATCGAGCGTCACGTGCGCCAGCCCTTGCGCGTGGCAGAGGGCGCGCGCGGCGATCACCGCAGACGGCGAGCAGCACGCGCGCTCGGTGTCAGGCCCGGCGGGATCCAGCCACAGGCGCAGCGTGACACCGACGGCCTTCGGGCCGGAGCGAAGCAAGGTGACCGCGCTGTCGACGCCCCCGCTCATCGCCACGGCGACCCGTTCGGAGTCCGCCGCGGCGCGCACGGCGGGCGCAAGGGCGTTCGCGAGCGCGTCGACCGGCAGGATCTCACCGCCGACCGCCGCCGCCTCGAGGAGCGTCAGCCCGCGCAGGTCCCGCGCGAGCCCGTCGGCGTCTGCCTCGACGATCCGGTCGCCGTCGACCCGCAACCTGACCGCCGCCCAGTCCGAGCCGCGGGCCGAGTCACCAAGAAGCTGCATACCGTCAGGGTAGAGCCAGCTAGAGGTGCCCCGAGGCCGCCGACCTGCCGCGCCCCGTGTGAACCTGGCAAGCCAGGTGGGTGCCGTGCGGGGAGACCGGACGCGACCGTCCGGAGCCCCGACGCGGGCTCCCTTTCACATGGTGTTGGTTCTACATGGATGCGCGGCGCGCGAACGACCTCGAGCACCAATCGCACCGTAGCCGATCAGCCCGCCTGTGCATACGACCAGTGGATCTCTTGCACGCCGCGCAAGCCGACTCGTCGGGCGAGCGCATCGGTGAGGTCGAACTCGCGCCCTTGCGTGTACGGGCCGCGATCGACCACGGGCACGAGGACGGTGTGACCGTGGAAGGTGATGAAGATGCGGACGCCGCAAGGCAGCGTCGGATGTGCGACTCCTTCGGTCTCGACTCGTGATCACGCTCCCACACGCCGTCTTGCTCCCGAACGCGGCCGGGCCGCTCGAGCCTGCGAGCGCGAGGTAGTCGCCCACCGGCTTCGGGCCGGTGCTCGTGTGGTGGCGCGTCTGCGCCGTGACCGCGAGTGCGATCGCCGCAGCAAGCAGCGCCAGCCCGCCGAGAACGATCTCGCGCGTCGCGAGAGCGGAGACGGGCGAACGACCGGACGCGGGCGGCATCGAGTCAGCCTGCCGCGCCCGGAAGCGCACGCGGACCGGAGGGCCTCGCTGCAACCTCGACCGTCTCCCGCTGCGCCGACTGGCCGCGGCCGAACCGGCGCCTCGGCGCAGGCTCACCGAGCGGGTCGAGGCTGTACCGGGCTGTCCGCCTGTTCGTCCGAACCCCCACCGGTGCGGCGCGGTGCTCCTCGTCGAGCGGGCCTGCCGGCAGGGCGGCGACCGTCCAGGGATCCGCGCCGGGCTTCGAGGCGTCGACGAACTCCGGCTCCTCTTCCTCCTCCCGTGCTGGCCGGACCGGGCCGGCGAGCGGCCACTCACCGAGCACTTCGGCGCGAAGGGCAGCCGACGCGATCCAGGTCGGCGCATCGTCGCGTCCCGCGCCGGGGTAGCCCTGGACCACCTGCTCGAGCGGCTGCGCGGGCGGTAACTCGACCCGCGGCAGGTAGTAGCGCGGCGGCAGCCCGCTGCCGAAGTGCGGCTCGCCACGCCAGGCCGCCCACTCGATCCCGGCGACGACGATCCAGCCGGCCGCCATCGCGCCGACGATCTCGATCGCGTCCAGATGTGCGAGCGCGAGCGCGACGGTCAGCGCAGCCAGGAACAGTGCCTCGACGACGAACCGGGATCCGCGGCGCTCGGGCATGGAGCCGAGTTCAGGCCTTGGCCGGGTCTTCCTGCGGGATCGCGCGGATGCCGCTCTCGGCGAGCACGTCGTCGGGCATCGGCGTCGGCGCGCCGGTGAGCGGGTCGGAGCCGCTCGACACCTTCGGGAAGGCGACGATCTGCCGGATGTCGGGCTCGCCGGCGAGCTGCGCGACGAAGCGCTCGATGCCCATCGCGAATCCACCGTGCGGCGGAGCGCCCATCGCGAGCGCGTCGAGCAGGAATCCGAACTTCGAACGGGCGTCGTCATCCGAGATCCCCATCGTCCGGAAAACGCGCTCCTGCACCTGCACGTCGTGGATCCGGATCGAGCCCGACCCGAGCTCCCACCCGTTCCAGACGAGGTCGTAGTGCTGGCCGCGGACGTCTTGCGGCTCGCTCAGGTCCCACTCCTCCCCGCCCGTGGCCGGTGCCGTGAACGGGTGGTGCATGAACGTCCATCCGCCCGTCTCTTCGTCCTGCTTGAAGAGCGGGAAGTCGACGACCCAGTGGAACACGTCGGTGTCCGGGATCAGCTCGAGCTCACGCGCGAGGTGGAGACGCAGCAGGCCGAGCACGTGCGCGACGACCGGCTCGTCGTCGGCGACGAAGAGCGCGGACGAGCCTTCGGGGACGCCGAACGCCTGGAGCTCACGCTCCGAGAGGAACTTCGCCACCTGCGAGAGCTGCGCGAGACCCTTCGCGCCCCACTCCTTCGCGAGCGCCTCGAGCCGACCGTGCTCAGCGCGGGAGAGCGTCTTTGGGACGGCGAGATAGCGAACGCACGGCGCCTTCGCGAAGACGCCGAACCCCGACGAGCGCGTCACCTCGGTCGCATCCTCGATCTCCATCCCGAACCGGAGGTCGGGCTTGTCGCTCCCGTACCTCGCCATCGCCTCGTCGTAGGAGATGTGCGGAAACGGCCGCGGCGGCGCGCTGCGGCCGACGGCCTCGAAGGCGCCGACGACCGACGCCTCCATGACGTCGAGCACGTCCTCGCGCTCGACGAACGCCATCTCGAGGTCGAGCTGGCGGAACTCGAACTGACGGTCGGCGCGCAAGTCCTCGTCGCGCCAGCACGTCGCGATCTGGTAGTAGCGGTCGAGCCCGCCGATCATGCAGAGCTGCTTGAAGAGCTGTGGCGACTGCGCGAGCGCGAAGAACTTCCCGGGCTGGAGCCTGACCGGGACGAGGAAGTCGCGAGCACCCTCGGGGGTGCCGCGCGTCATCGCGGGCGTCCACACGTCGACGAAGCCGAGCTCGTCCATCGTGCGACGCATGCCGGCGATCGCGGCGTGTGAGAGTCGCAGGTTGCGCTGCATGCGCTCGCCTCGCAGGTCGAGCCAGCGGTAGCGGAGGCGGGTGGTCTCCTCGACGCTGTCGTCGCCGATCTGGAACGGCAGCGGCGTCGCGCGGGAGACGATCCGCAGGCTCTCGACCTGGATCTCGACCTCACCGGTCGCGAGGCTCGGGTTGATCGCATCGGGAGCACGCGCTGCGACCTCGCCGGTCGCTTGGACGACGAACTCGTTCCGGAGCTCCTTGACGCCGTCCGACTCCTTGAGGACGAGCTGGACCTTGCCGGTGTGGTCGCGCAGGTCGACGAAGACGAGCCCACCGTGATCGCGCCGCGTGTCCACCCAACCGGCAACGGTTAGGCGCTGCCCGACGTGCTCAGGCCGCAGTTCGCCACACTCGATGTCGCGCCAGCTCACGCCCTGAGCGTAGCGACGACTTCTGCGAGCCCGACCGTCTCGTCAGGCGCGCCGGCGCGCCGGATCACCGCATCGTCGGCGCGGAGCACGACGACTGTCGCCGCGCCGGTCCGCGCACCCTGCGTCAGCTGTCCCTTCACCGAGCGACCGGCGAAGTCCATGTCGGCGGCGAGACCGGCACGACGGAGCTCCTGGAGGAGCGCATGCGCCGCGGACGGCTCGGCACCATCTGTGACGACGAACGCGTCGAGGAGCGTGGGCGCAATGTCCACACCGTCGTTCTCGAGCGCGAGCAGCAACCGCTCGATCCCGGCCCCGAAGCCGATGCCCGGCGTCATCGGCCCGCCCAGCTGCTCGACGAGCCCATCGTAACGCCCTCCGCCACAGATCACGGAGTTGGCGTTCTCTTCGGGCCCCATGAACTCGAAGGTGGTGCGCGTGTAGTAGTCGAGCCCGCGCACGAGCGTCGGATCGAGGACATAGGGCACACCCAGGCGTTCGAGTCGTGCGCGCACCTCTGCGAAATGTGCGGCGCAGTCGTCGCAGAGCGAGTCGCCGATCTTGGGTGCGTCGGCGAGCGCAGCCCGCAGGGCCGGATCCTTCACGTCGAAGACCTGCAACGGGCTCGTCGCACGCTTGTGAAGTGCCTCCTCACCTAGGAGGTCGGCATGCTCATCGAGCCACGCGTTCAGCCGCTCGACATACGCCGGCCGGCAGGCCGCGTCGCCGATCGAATTGAGGCGCAGCTCCCACTGCGTCACACCGAGCTGCCGGAGGATCTCGGCGTACACCTCGATCACCTCGGCGTCGATCGCGGGGTCGGCAGCGCCGATCGCCTCGACCGACACCTGCCAGTGCTCGCGGGAGCGGCCGCGCCCGGGACGACCGTACCGATACATCGGTGCGACGGTGTACGCCTTCACGGGTTGCGGATCGCGATGCAGCCCGTGCTCGACGTATGCGCGCACGATCGGCGCCGTCCCTTCGGGGCGAAGCGTCAACGAGCGGCCGCTCCGATCGTCGAACGTGTACATCTCCTTGTGCACGACGTCGGACGCCTCACCCGAGGTCCGTACGAAGAGCCTCGTGTCCTCGAAGCCCGGCGTCTGGATGCGCCGCCACCCGTACCGGCGGAGCGTCTCCTCCATCCGCGCGAGGAGGCCCCACCAGTTGGCATCGGTCGGCAGGACGTCGTGCGTCCCGCGCGGCGCCTGGAACTGCTCCGGCGTCACGTGCCTTCGGCGCGGAGGTCGCGCAGGAACGGGTTGGTGTGCCGCTCGCGCTCGAGCGTCGTCGCGGGACCGTGCCCCGGGTGCACGATCGTGTCGCCCGGGAGCCGGTCGAGGAGCGCGCGGACGGACGCCAGCAGCGTCTCCCAGTCGCCGCCCGGCAGGTCGACCCGACCCACCGACCCGGCGAACAACAGGTCGCCGGAAAAGAGATGCCCATCGGCGTGGAACGCGATGTGGCCGGCGCTGTGCCCGGGCACGTCGACGACCGCGAAGGTGATTCCCGCGACTGCGACCTCGTCCCCTCCACTGACGACGTGCTCAGGGTCGTATGGAAGGACGCGAAGCCCTCCGCGCGTCTCGCCCGTCTTCAGCGCCTCGACTTCCCCGCTCGGCGCCCAGACCTCCGCGCCCGTGCCTTCGGCAAGCGCCGCGACACCGCCGATGTGGTCGACGTCAGCGTGCGTGACGAGGATGCCGCCGGTGCGGGCTCCGAGGCCGGCGAGCTCGAGCCGGAGTGGTGTCGGGTCGTCGCCGGGGTCGATCACCGCCGCCTCTGCCGCGCCCCGCTCCGCTCGTACGACGTAGCAGTTCGACTGGAACGGTCCCATCACGAAGCTGTCGACGACGAGGGGCATGACGAGCGGTTGAGTGTAGGCGTATACGCTTCGGTCGTGCAGCGCTGGGACCTGCTTGCACCCGCGGCGCCGAACGGCACGCGGGATCCGATCGTCCTCCATTCCGACGACGCTGCGCGCGCGGTGCTGATCGTGCTCCAGCCGGGCCAGGAGCTCGGCGAGCACCAGGTGAAGGAGAACGCGTGGGTGACCATCGTCGACGGTGAGGTCGACGTCACGTGCGGCGGTGGTGTGGTCAGCGGCGGCCCCGGAACCTTCATCCGGTTCGACGCGGGTGAGCGGCACACCTTGCGCAGCGAGCACGGTGCGCGCGTTCTCCTGCTGCTCTCGCCGTGGCCCGGCGCGGGCCACTACTCGAGCGACGGCTAACGCTTCTTCGCGGCGGGCGTCACCTGGCCGCTCCGCTTGAGGTCCATCCGGTACTTCGTGCGGTCGAGCCAGTAGGTAAGCGGCACGAACGCAAGCGCGTAGAACACGCCGATCGCGCTCCCGGCCGGCCCTTGGACGAAGTACAAGGCGACCACCATCAAGGCGCCCATCATCCCGCCGCGCTTGAGCGCACGCTCCCACGACGGCGGCTGCGCCGCGCGCTGCACACGCGCCGGCCGACCACGCGCCTTCGACGCGTTCTTCGGCTTCGGCTTCGCGGCTCGTTCCTCCTGCGCGCGCAGCTCGGCGATCGGGACCTCGTTGCCTTCCTCGTCCACTTCGTAGACGCGGACGTCGTGACGGAAATCTTTCTCGCGCCGGCGGCGCTGCTTCCTCGTGGGCACTGTCGTCAGGTTAGCGCCGGTAGACGACCGCTCCGCCGCGAACGACCGCTGCCACGAGATCGCCGGCCAGGTGGTAGGCGAGGTAGCGCCAGTCGGGCGCGCCGAGCAGCGTGACGTCGGCGCGCATCCCCGGAGCGAGCCGGCCGCGGTCGGACGCGCCGACGACGTGCGCGGCGTTCACGGTCATCGCCACGAGCGCCTCCTCGGGAGCAAGCTGCAATTGGGTGCAGGCGAGCGAGGCGATCAGCGGCAGGCTCGTCGTGAACGAGCTCCCCGGGTTGAAGTCGGTCGCAAGCGCGACGGCGGCCCCGGCGTCGACGAGCGCGCGGGCCGGCGGCATCGGACGATCGAGGAAGAGCGCGCTCGCAGGGAGCAGCACCGCTACGACGTCGCTATAGCCGAGCGCCTGCACGCCCAGGTCGCCGGTCGCCTCGAGATGGTCGATGCTCCGCGCACCGAGGTCGATGGCAAGCGGCACCGCGCCGCTCTCGGTGAATTGGTCGCCGTGGAGGCGAAGTGCCAGACCGGCTGCACCGCACGCCTCCAGAAAGCGACGAGCCTGCGCGGCGTCGAACGCCCCACGCTCGAGGAAGACATCGGCCGCCTCGGCGAGTCGCGCCGCGTCGGGGAGGACGTCGGCGATGACGTAGTCGAGGTACGCGTCGGCGTCGGCGTGCTCGGGTGGCACCGCGTGCGCCCCCAGCCAGGTCGGCGAGCCGACGGCGGCGCGGATCGCACGCAGTGACGCCAGCTCGGTCTCTCGGTCGAGCCCGTAACCGGACTTGCCCTCCCACGTCGTCGTGCCGTGCGCGAGCATCCACGCCGCGTGCTGCTCGACCCGCTCGAGGAGCCCGTCGGGACCGAGCGCGCGCGTCGCCGCGACGGTCGACAGGATGCCGCCACCCGCCGCGTGGAGCTCCTCGTAGCTCGCGCCGCCGGCGCGGAGCGAGAACTCGCCGACACGGTCACCGCCGAACGCCGGATGCGTGTGGCAGTCCACGAGCCCAGGGACAGCGCAGAGCCCGGAGCAGTCGAGCTCCTCGACGTCACCGTCGATCGGCTCGAGGTCGCGCATGCGTCCAGCCGCGACGATCGACTCGCCGCGGCAGAGGATGTACGCACCCTCGAGCACGTCGACCGCACGCAGGTCGGCGCCGCGTGCCGGCCCCCGCGGACCTGCCGCGGCTGTCGCGACCTGAGCGAGGTCGCGGAGGAGCAGTGCAGCCACGGTCAGCTCGACGCGTCGAACATCGGGGTCGAAAGACCGTGCTCGCGCGCCGCAGCCTCCGCCTCCGGGTACCCCGCGTCGAGGTGCCGCACGACGCCCATTCCCGGGTCACTCGTGAGGACACGCTCCAGACGCTCCGCCGCGTCGTCGGTGCCATCGGCGACGACGACCATTCCTGCGTGGATCGAGTTGCCGATCCCGACGCCGCCGCCGTGGTGGACGCTGACCCAGCTCGCGCCCGCGGCCACGTTCACGAGCGCATTCAGGATCGGCCAGTCCGCGATTGCGTCGGAGCCGTCGCGCATCGCTTCGGTCTCGCGGTACGGCGAGGCGACTGAGCCCGCGTCGAGGTGGTCGCGTCCGATCACGACCGGTGCCTGCACGCGGCCGGCTCGAACGAGGTCGTTGATGGCGAGCCCCGCGCGCGCGCGGTCGCCGTAGCCGAGCCAGCAGATCCTCGCAGGCAGCCCCTGGAACGCGACCCGCTCGGGGGCCAGCTCGAGCCATCGCTGCAAGAGCTCGTCCCCGGGAAAGAGCCCTCGCAGCATTTCGTCGATCGCCGCGATGTCGGCCGGGTCCCCGGACAGCACTGCCCAGCGAAACGGCCCGATGCCGCGGCAGAAGAGCGGCCGGATATAGGCCGGGACGAAGCCCGGGTATGAGAAGGCGTCCCTTACACCGGCTGCTTCGGCCTCACCTCGCAGGTTGTTGCCATAATCGAAAACGTAGCTACCGGCCCGGACGTACTCGAGGAGGCCGCGAACGTGCTCGGCGATCGCCGCGCGCGCCCGGCGCAGGTACTCGTCCGGATCGGACTCGCGCAGGGCGTTCGCCTCCGCGAGCGCAAGCCCATTCGGCACGTAGCCCGTGAGCGGGTCGTGCGCCGCTGTCTGGTCAGTGACGAGGTCGAAGTGCTCCCCGCGTCGTGCGAGCTCCGGGACGATGTCGGCGGCGTTGCCGAGCACGCCGACCGAGAGCGCACGCCCCTCGCGGGCGGCCTCGCGCACGCGGGCGAGCGCGTCGTCGAGCGACTCGGCTGCTTCGTCGAGGTACCTCGTCTCGAGCCGACGTTCGATCCGGGCCGGATCGACCTCGATGCACAGGATCGCGGCGCCCGCGAGCGTCGCAGCGAGCGGCTGCGCCCCGCCCATGCCGCCGAGCCCCGCCGTCAGGACCGTGCGCCCCGCGAGCGACGGCGATCCGAAGTGCTTCTGCCCGGCAGCGGCGAACGTTTGGTAGGTGCCCTGCAGGATCCCCTGGGTGCCGATGTAGATCCACGAGCCGGCGGTCATCTGGCCGAACATCGTCAGCCCTGCGGCTTCGAGCCGCCGGAACTCCTCCCACGTCGCCCATTTCGGCACGAGCAGCGAGTTGGCGATCAGCACGCGGGGCGCGGACGGGGTCGTCCGGAACACCGCGACCGGCTTGCCCGACTGAACGAGCAGGGTCTCGTCGTTCCCCAGCTCGAGCAACGCGCGGACGATCGCCTTCAGGGCGTCGTGCGAGCGCGCAGCGCGCCCGCTGCCGCCGTAGACGATCAGCTCCTCGGGCCGTTCCGCTACCTCACGATCGAGGTTGTTGAGCAGCATTCGGAGGGGCGCCTCGGTTGCCCACGAGCGCGCGTTCAGCGCGGTCCCGCGGGGTGCGCGAATCGACGAGAGATCGCCGGCGAGCGACTCGACGAGGGCGTCGGTCGAGACGGCAACGCTCAAGCGGCGTCCTCACCCTCAGCCTGCGCGTCCCGCTCCGCCGCCTCCCGTTGCAAGCGCTGGCGCCAGCGCGCGATGCTCCAGATACTCGCGGCCGCCCACACGACCGCAGCGATCACGACCGCCTTCCCGATCGATCCGCCGGTGATCCACGCGAGCAGCACGACGAGCGCCGCGAAGAACCCGTAGACGAGCATCGAGTCGCGGTAGGGATGGCTCGGGATGGGCGCCTCGGGCAGCCCCCAGCGCAGATGGCGTGGCTTCTCCTTCGTCATTCGAGCTCTCCGACAACGGATTCGACGGCTGCCACGAGCGATCCGTGGCGAATCGCGTCGGCGACCGTCTCGATGTCAGGCGCGAGCGGTCGATCGTCGCGCAGCCGCGGTGAGAGCGACCGGACCACGTCGTGCGTCGCGCGAGCACCGTGTCCCGGCTCGAGCGGCGCGAGAAACTCGATCGCCTGCGCGGCCGCGAGTAGCTCGATCGCGAGCGCGTGCTCGGTGTTCTCGACCACCTGCCACGCCTTGAGCCCAGAGGCGTTGCCCATCGACACATGATCCTCTTGTCCGGCGCTCGTCGGGATCGAGTCCACCGATGCCGGGTGACACAGTGCCTTGTTCTCGGACACGAGCGAAGCGGCGACGTACTGCGGGATCATGAAACCCGAGTTGAGACCGCCGTCGGAGGTGAGGAACGCCGGCAACCCGTCGCTCAGGTTCGGATTGACGAGCCGCTCGACGCGGCGCTCAGAGATGCTTGCGAGCTCGGACACCGCCATCGCAAGCACGTCGAGCGAGAACGCGAGCGGCTGCCCGTGGAAGTTCCCAGCGGAAACGAGCATCCCGTCGTCGACGAGCACGAGCGGATTGTCGGTCGCCGCATTCAGCTCCGTCGAGACCGTGTAATCCACGTAGTCGAGAAGGTCGCGCGAGGCCCCGTGCACCTGCGGCGCGCAGCGAAGCGAGTACGCGTCCTGCACCTTGTCGCACCAACGGTGCGCCTCGATCACCGCAGAACCTTCGAGCAAACGAAGCACATTGCGAGCCGATGCGAGCTGACCGCGTAGCGGTCGCAGCTCGTGCACCTGCGGGATGAACGAGTTTCTCGATCCTTGCAGCGCTTCGAGCGAGAGCGCGCACGCACAGTCGGCGGCGCGTGCGAGCCGGCGCGCACGGACGAGCGTGAGCGCGCACTGTGCCGCCATGAACTGCGTCCCATTGATGAGCGAAAGCCCTTCCTTCGCAACGAGTCGGACCGGTTCGAGCCCCGCCCGTTCGAGTGCCACGCGGCCGTCGACCAACTCCGCGCCGAACCACGCCCGGCCTTCGCCGACGAGGGGCAGCGCGAGATGCGCGAGCGGGGCGAGGTCGCCCGAGGCACCGACGGAGCCACGCGCCGGCACATACGGAAGGACACCGCGGTTGAGGCATTCGAGGAGAAGCTCGACGGTCTCGACGCGCGCACCGGAGTTCCCCTTCGCGAGCGCGTTTGCGCGCAACAGCATGGCCGCGCGCACGACCGCGTCCGGGTACGGGTCACCCACTCCACATGCGTGCGATCGGAGGAGGCGCAGTTGCAGCTCCTCGGTCAGCTCTGTCGGGATCGAACGCGAGACGAACCGGCCGAACCCCGTGTTGACACCGTACGTGTGCTCGTTGGCCCCGTGCGTCACCCGCTCCACCACGTCGCGGGCGGCGCGCATGCGCCTGCGAGCATCGTCCGACAGCCCCCCGGCCGGCACGCCGTCGACAGCGATCGCCCAGACGTCCTCGAGCCGAAGGCTCCCACCGGTGAGGAGGCGCGTGACCGTCATAAACGCGAGTGTAAGGCGGGTTCCCGCGAATCTGCCGGCGATGCTGAGCCGTAGGTCCGATCACGAACCGCCTGAAGGTCCGGCGCATCGCAGGCTCCACGGCGTTTTCGTCCGTGTACGGAGGGTATGATCTGGTCTCGGGACAAGACGAACATCGATGGGATTGGGGAGACACACCATGATCAAGACGTTTTTGTATGCCGCGGTCGTTTTCTTGGCCGCAGCCCCGACCGCCTTGGGTGGCTCCTCTCAGTCCGGCTACGCCGGGAGCGCAGGAAATGTGCAGGGGTCGGTTCAAAAGTCGGGGTCGTTGCCGTTCACCGGACTGAGCCTCACCGTGTTCGCGATCGTCGGCTTGCTGCTGATCACGACCGGTGTGTTCCTCTACCGGCGAGGCAACCGCTCGGCGGCATAACGGCAAAAGCATCGCGGTCCGGCCAAGCGCTATCGCGCGCGGCTCGGACCATGGGCGTGGCCCGCGACTCGAGGGGATCGGTTCAGTGTCTCTGAACTTGGGTGAAGTGCAATTCGAACTCGAGTCCCCGGCGATCATCGCCGCCGGGAGCCGTGGCACATCGCTTGTGCGTCCCGGTGTCCGGCGCGCGCTCTACGACGGCCGGATCCGAACGCTTGGGGTAGTCGCGTGCGCGGCGGGGATCGCCGTCGGTTTCCAGGGCGTGTCGTTGTCTGCGGCCTGGAATGCGATCCTGCTTGCCGCCGCTTGGGCGGTGGGCATCCACGCCGTCGAGCACTCGCTCCGCACCGTTCGGGTCGCGGCAGGGCGAGTGGGCGGCGCCATCCTCTCGGCGGGCACCGGTCTCGCGCTCGCGAGCACCGCGTCGTTCTGGCTCGTGCCAGGCGTTCCGCGCCGGTTCGAGCTCTTCACGATGGCGATTTTGACCTTTGCGCTCCTCTACAGCCTCGATGCGGCGAAAGTCCGGCTCGTCGACCTGCGGGCCAAGGTTCTCGTGATCGGCGGCGGGACGACCACGCTCGAGCTGCTCGAGGTGCTGGCGTCCGATCCCGATCGCCCGTACAGCATCATCGGGATCGTCGACGAGATGATCACGGCCAACGCTGTCGCCGGCGCCCCGGTGCTCGGCGGCGTCAACGAGCTCGAGTCGGTCATCGAGGAGACGCTTCCCGATCTTGTCGTGGTCGCCGCCGACCGCGGCCGACCGGAGATCTTCCGCCGGCTGGCGCACACAGCCGAGCTCGGCTTCCGTGTCGTCGGGCTGCCTGAGTTCTACGAGCACGCATTCGGCCGTCTTCCGATCCGAGGCATGACCGACGCGTGGTTCATGAGCATCCTCCACCTGTACCAGCGTCCCTATTCGCGGTTGGCGAAGCGAGGGTTCGACCTCACTGTCGCCGGCTTCGGCCTGCTTGTGACGGCGCCGATCTTCCCACTCGTCGCCTTGATGATCCGCGCGACCGGCGGGCCAGTGTTCTACCGCCAAACCCGGCTCGGCGAGCATGGGCAGCCGTTCACGATCCTGAAGTTCCGTTCCATGCAAACCGACGCCGAGACCTCGGGCGCGGTGTGGGCTGCCGAGTCCGATCCGCGCATCACGAGGATCGGCAGCGTCCTGCGCCGGTCCCGGCTCGACGAGCTCCCCCAGCTCATCAACGTGGTCCGAGGCGATATGTCGATCGTCGGTCCGCGGCCCGAGCGTCCCGAGTTCCTCGACATGCTCGAGGGCTCGGTGCCGTTCTGGACGCGACGTCACCTACTCCGGCCCGGGATCACGGGCTGGGCGCAGCTGCAGTCGGGCTACGCGTCGGACTCGAACGCGACAGAGGAGAAGCTCGCCCACGACCTCTGGTACCTACGGCACCAGAGCCTCATGATCGATCTCGTAATCTGCGGGCGCACGCTGCCGACCCTGATCCTCGGCTCGGGACGCTGACGAGACCATCGCCGTCCTCGACGGCAAGATGCGAATGTGACCGAGCTCTCCCCGCGCACGCGGCGCCTGCCAGCACTCCGTGCCGTCTCCGTCGCCCCGGACGCAGCCGTCGCGGCCGTGCTGATCGCCGCGGGTCTGAGCCTGTGGTCGGCAAACGACGCAGGTTACGCCGAGATCGTGTGGTATCCGGTCGGGCTCCTCATCCTCCTGCTCGGAATCACCCTTGCCTGGGCGACACCCGAGCGCGCGCTCGGCCGCGTGGCCTCGATCATCGCCTGGGCATTCGCGGCATTCACCGCCTGGACGTTCCTGTCGATTCTGTGGGCAGGCGATCGGGGTCTCGCGCTGACCGGCGCGAATCGCACGCTCGTGTATCTCGTTACGTTCGTGGTCGTCGCACGGCGGAGGTGGAGCGGATTCGACGCTCTTGGCGCCATCCTCGCCTGGGCCACAGCCACAACAGCCTTGGGATACCTCGCGCTGCTGCGCGCAGACAACTCCGAGGGGTCGCTCTCCTTCCTCGCCGGACGGTTCTCGTCACCTGTCCAATACGCCAATGCGAATGCCGCGATGTTCGTACTTGCAGCATGGCCGTGCTTCGTAGCGTCGGCCCAACGGCGACTTCCGTGGCCCGTGCGCGCATTCGCGTTGGGCGTTGCGTCGGCTGCCGTCGAGTTGGCGATGCTCGCACAAAGCAAAGGAGCGGCGCTCGCGGTTGCGGCGACGCTCCCGTTCGTCATCGCCATCGTGCGTGAGCGCGCGCGCCAGCTTCTTCCGCTGGCCGCGACTGCCGTGCTTGTCGCGGCGTTTCACCGCCCTCTCCTGAACGTCTACACGCAGATGAACCTTGGTAATGCCGATACAGATGCGCTGCTTCGCCATGCGGCGACGGCGATCGCTGCATCGTTCGCCTGCGCGACAATCGCCGGAGCGCTCATTGCCCGTTTCGGTGAACCACTCGTGCAGCGCTGGCCGAGTCATGCTCGGCTCGCAGGCCGGACGCTTGTCGCGGCTGTCGCGATGACTGCGACGATCTCGCTCGTCATCGTCCTGGCGGACTTCGGGGACCGCGCGAGGCCGCCCACCGAGCATGGCATGCCTTCACACATCCGGGCGACGTCTCTTCGTCATCTCACTTCATCTCTACCGCAGGCAATCACCGTTACGACTTCTGGCGCGTCGCGGCCAACCAGTTTCGCGACCATCCACTGACGGGAGCCGGCGTCGACAATTACGCAGCGGACTACGTTCGAGAACGGAGAAGCGGAGAACAGCCGACGTACCCACATAGCCTCGAAGCCCGGCTGCTCGGAGAAACCGGGCTCGTGGGGACGTTCTTGTTCGCCGTCTTCCTGAGCGCGGCGCTTTGGCAAGCCGTCGCCGCGGCCAGGTCCCGGACCGGTTCGGCAAGCGCCGTCGGAACGACAGCTTTCGCGATGCTCGCTTACTGGTTCACTCACGGAAGCGTGGATTGGCTCTGGGAGTTCCCAGGCGTCACAGCTCCCGTTGTCGTTGCCCTCGCGGCCTGCCCCGGCCGTGGAGATCCAGTTCGGCGGACCGCGCGGGTCCGCGGCGGACGGTTGCTGAAGTACGCCGCCGCCGGAGTGGCCGTCGTGGCCGTGGTCGCCCTCGCGCCCGCGTGGCTGGCCGCCCGCGACGTGGCAGTCGCTTCGTCGTCCTGGCGATCAGACTTCGCCGGCGCCTATGCAACCCTCGATCGGGCGGCGGAACTGAATCGCCTCAGCGACCAGCCCTATGTCGTCAAGGGAACGATCGCCGAGCGAAAGCGGGACTGGGAATCC
Organism: uncultured Thermoleophilia bacterium; assembly: GCA_963785875.1. Classification (GTDB taxonomy): domain Bacteria; phylum Actinomycetota; class Thermoleophilia; order Gaiellales; family Gaiellaceae; genus PALSA-600. The sequence goes on from CAWAWV010000001.1 coordinate 328,950, forward strand.
GCCGAGAGCGCATTCAGGCAAGCCCTGTTGCGAAACCGACGGAACTGGTATTCCCAACTCGAGCTCGGAATCGCGTTGGCGATGCGAGGCGACCGATCGTCGGCCGTTTCGGCCATCGAACGGGCACACGAGCTCGATCCTCGAGAAGGCCTGATCAGCGACACCCTGACCAGGCTCCGCGCACACAAGCTCCCCGAGCCAAATGTCCTCGATCGGAAGTTCGTCATCCGGACGCCGCTGGGCCGAGCGAGCTAGCCGGCGCGCCGTTTCGTGGTCGCCGCTGCGCGGCGCAACCGCACATTGTCCCTCTGGCGCTCGCAGGTTGTAGTCTCACCCGGTGGGAGAGAGGGCGAACGGCGCACTGGCGCTGCTCGCGGTCGCCGCGTGTCTCTTGCTCGTTGCAGCAGGCGCGGCGGTCGCCAAACCGGCGGCGGGGAAGGCGCGCTGCACAGCAGTCATCTCTCCGGGCAGCGCGTTGCAACATTTTGTCGACGAGCTGAGGCCGGGGTCGATCGGGTGCCTGCGCAGCGGCGACTACGACACGACAAAGTTGATCGTGCGCACCCGCGGCACGGCCCGCGCGCGCATCACGCTGCGAAGCTTCGACCCGCGTCGGCGCGCAACGATCCACGGCCCCGTTTGGGTTAGCAGGGCGGGTGGCTACTGGACGTTCGAGAATCTCGACTTCGACGGTCGTAACCCACGAAATCTTCCCAGTCCGATCGTCAACGGCGACCGCACCGTGTGGATCCGCGACGACGTCACGAACCACCATGCGGGCAGCGGAAGCACCTCCGGAGGCATCTGCTTCGTCCTTGGCGATACGTCGCACTGGGGAATTCCGGGAGACACCGTGATCCTGCAGAGCCGGATTCACGACTGTGGCGTCTCCGATAACAGCAACCACGGGATCTACGTGCAGGCGACACGCGGCACGACTCTGATTGCCGACAACTGGATCTACCGGAACGGAGACCGAGGCATCCAGCTGTACCCCGATGCCGCACACGTGACAATCGTCCACAACGTGATCGACGACAACGGATCGGGTGTCATCTTCTCCGGCAAGGGTCGGTTCGCCTCGCACCACAACGTCGTCTTCGGAAACATCATCAGTAATTCCCGCAACCGCTGGAACGTTGAGAGCTGGTATCCGGACAAGACGCAGGCGCCGGTTGGGAACATCGTTGCGAGCAACTGCCTCTGGGCGAGCAACACCACTGTTCTGTACGACCGCGACGGCGGTGTGGCACCCGCCGAGGGGTTCAGCGTCGGGCCCAACGTCGTCGCCCAGCCGAAGTACTTCGACCAGGGTCGAAACGACTTCAGACTCGAGAGAGGCAGTGGCTGCGTCGGCTACGGCCCGCGGGCGAGCCGGCAGCCCGTATGGCAGGCCCCCGGCGGCTAACGCACATACCCGAGGCCCGTCCGCGTGGTGGTGGCGACGGGCAGCGACCCCCGCCAGTCGATCTCCAGCATCTTCCGAGTCTCACGGAGCGATGGCAGGAACGCAACCACACGCCGCGTCCGCGTATCGATGACATCGCCGGAGTCGCCGACGTACACGTAGCGTCCGTCACGCGAATGCTGAAGCCACCCGTCGCGCGCACAATCGTACGCGCAAGGTGATTCCTCGCCGGTCATGCGATGAACGAGCTTCACGGTCCCGACCAAGGAGGGCCGCCGGCTCGCGTGACTCACGTCGAAGACGTGGACCGCACTGTTGGGGCCGTCGATGAGATAGAGCTGGCGCTCGTCCGGCGCCAAGCTGATCCCGTGGCTCGGTGCGCTCGGAGCATACCGCTGAGGTGAATACGAGAACCCGGGCACCGGAATCGTGAAGAGGACGCGGCCGCTTCGCACGCTGCTCATCTGAAACCCGAGGAAACCGGTCGCGGTCGTGTACGCGAGAGTCTGGCGGCCGTTCACGGTGAACGGCCGGACGCCGGGGAGAAGCGGCCCGATCCGGTGCACGACCTTCCCGGACGACGTCGAGGCCGCGACCAGTTCGCTCGCTCCGCGGCCCCCGAGGTAGACGAGACGGCCGTCGAGCCCCACCACGGTGTTGTGCGGGCCTTTGCCCCCGACGAGTTTCCCTCGTTGTGCGCCGCTCGCGGCGTCCAGAACGAGCCAGTCGCCGCCGGACGACAACTCACCTGTCGGGAGATAGATCGTACGACCGTCGGGCGTCACGGCAAGGCTGTCGATGCCGGTGCCGTACGTCCGCGTCCAGACGACGCGACCCGTCTGGAGGTTGAGAGCGAGCATCGACCCCGTACTGCCGCTTCCTCCTCCCCCGTCACCACCGTACGAAACGTAGAGGAGACGGTAGCGGAGGCTGAAGCCGGCGCCACGGATGCCGCGGGCCTGCGGAAGTGGGATTGTCCGGACGAGCCGGTTCCCGCTGTCGATGTCGTAGACGTACACCGTGCCGTCCGTGAGGACGTACTCGAAATGACGGATGCGTGCGTCGTCAGCCGCGCTGGTCACACCGACCGCAATGATTGCGGCGGCTGCCACCGCCGAGAGGACCGCGACGCGGATCACCGGTCGGCTACGACGTCGTGTAGGTCGCGTAGATCGACATTTGCTCGGAGTCGACAGTCGGCGTTCCAAACGGATTCGTCGGCCCCGAAGAGTAGGCGTCGGCGTTGTAGTCCCTGCTCGAGGCGACCGACGTCCAGCGGAACGCCGCCACATGAGACGTCGGGCCGGAGATGATGCCGATCCAGTAGCTGCCGGGCGCCAACGCGACCGGGCTCGGAAACACGAGGTCGTACCAGCCCGGGGAACCGGTCGAGCTGAACATCAGCTGGCTCGAGGCGCCGAGGAGGGCGCTCGGAGCCCCCGCGTTGTCCGAGTAGATGAGTCCCTTGAAGGACTGTGTGCCGGAAACCCCGGCAGGCTGGAGGTAGATGGACAGCTTGGTCACCTTGCCCGCAACGGTCAACTGGTACCGGTTCACACGTTTCCGATCGGCGAGGACCGCGTCGGAGCTGGGTCCGACGGTCGTGACGCCGAAGGTTCCGGATGTCGGGGCCGCGGTGACGACACCCGTCGGGTTTGCAGTGGCTGACGAAGTCCCGCCCGTGTTCGTCGCCGCAACCGTTGCGCGGAGGGTCGCTCCGACGTCGGCGGCGGCGACCACGTAAGCAGCCTGCGTCGCGGATCCGAGACTCGTGCAGCCCGCGCCTCCGGAATCGCACCGGAGCCACTGGTAGGCGAACGACGTCGGCGAGTTTGACCAGTTGCCGTTGGAAACCGTCAACGTCTGACCTTGCTGTGCCTGGCCGCTGATGACCGGAAGGCCGGTGTTCACGGGTGGTGCGGGAGGGCCGCTCTGGGTCGTGTACGTGGCGTACACGGACATCAACTCGCCGTCGACCGACGGCGTGCCGAACGGGTTCGTCGGACCCGACGTGTACGAGTTGGAGTTGTATGCGCGACTGGCCGAGCTCGTCGCGTAGCGCAGCGACGCGACGCGAGCGGTCCCTCCGCTGATCGTCCCGATCCAGTACCTCCCAGCCGTGAGCGACACGGGAGCTCCGAACGGCAGGTCGTACCAACCGGCCGCGGATGTCGATTGGAAGACGCGCTCCGAGGTGACGCCGAGCAGCGCCGCGGGACGACCCGCGCTGTCGGAATAGATGACGCCCTTGACGAGCTCCGACCCGGACTTGCTGCCCGGCGCGAGATACATGGTCAACTTCGTCACGCCGGCGTCGACTCCGAGTGTGAAACCGTTCACCCTCTTCCGGTCGATCGTGATCGGATCCGACTGCCCACCGATTGTCGTCACGCCGAAGGTCCCTGTCGTCGCGCCGCCGCCGGCAGTGACCGCGCCGGTCTGGGAAGACGTTGCCGTCGTCGATCCGTAGGTGTTTGTCGCGCTGACATCCGCCCGGATCGTCGCTCCGACGTCCGGTCCGGCGAGGACGTACGTCGGCTGCGTCGCCCCGCCGATCGCGACGCAGGAACTGCCAGAGGTATTGCACCGTCTCCACTGGTAGGCGAATGTCGTCGGTGCGTTCCCCCACGTCCCGTTCGAAACTGCGAGTGTCTGACCCTGCTGCGCCGTGCCGGAGATCACCGGCGACGCCGTGCCGGTCGGAACGCTCGTGCAGCCCGGGATCGCCTTACAGATGTCGAGTCGGCCACCTGTTCGCACGAGCCCGGCGAGTGCCGAGACGGGATCGATGCTTCCGAGGATGTCCGCTTTGAGATTCACCGTCGAGAGCGAATCGACCGAGAGAATCAGCGCTGCCGCGCCCGAGACCTCCGCGGCTGCCATCGACCCGCCGTTGATCCTGCCGTAGGTGCCGTTCCGCAGCGTCGAATAGATGTTGTCTCCGGGCGCCGCCAGATCGACGGTCGTCGCGCCGTAGTTCGCCCACGACGGGAGCGTGTCGTTCTGGCTGCTCGCCGTGACGCAGATCTCCGTCGGCCGGTCGTACCCGCATGGGTAGCGGCGAAGAGCCGGGTCGTCGTTGTTGTCGCCGGTGTTTCCGGCGGCGGTCACGAAGAGGATCCCGGCCTGCCCAAGGACGTCGATCTCGTCCGAGAGCGCCTGGGAGAATCCGGTCCCGACGAAGGTCGCAGAGTCGTTGACCACGCGAATGTCGATCCCGGCCTGCTTCGCGCGCAATACCCAGTCAAGCGCCGTCAGTAGTTGCGAGGTGGTTCCGCTTCCGGACGAGTTCAGCCATTTGACCGGAAGGATCCGTGTCGTCCAGTTGACCCCTGTGACGCCGACGGAGTTGTTCCCCACGGCGCCGATGATCCCGGCGACGTGGGTGCCATGTCCGCCGTACGACGTGTCGTCGTCCATCGGGTCGCAGGCCGCCGTCAGGACGTTGTATCCATGCGTGCCTGCGGCACATCCGTTGATGCCGCCTGGGTTCGACCAGACGTTCGCAGCCAGGTCGGGGTGGGTGTAGTCGACCCCGGTGTCGACTTCCGCGACGACGATCGACGAGCTGCCCGTCGTGAGGTTCCAGGCTGGTGTGGCATGTTCGTCGGCGCCTGGGGTACCGCTCGTGCCGCTGACAGTCTGGCCTCCGTTCCAGAGGCCCCATTGCTTCGAAAACGACGGATCGTTCGGGGTCGCGCTGTCGTGCTGCAGATAGTCGGGCTCGGCAAACCGCACCCGGTGCGAGCGTCGGAGAGCGTCGACCGCCGCCATGACCTGCCCGGGCGGCACCCGCATCAGCACCGCACCCGTCGCGAACCGTCTGGCCGCGTGGGCGTTGATCTGCGCTTCGAGATCCCGTCGAATCGATGTGCCGGTTCCCGGCGCGTACGCGACGACAATCGAGTCGGCCGCGTACGTGGAGGCTCGACTGGTCGACGCGCTCCCTGCCACGGACGCCGCACAGAGCCCCAGCGCCGCGACCGCGATGCAGACGAGCGCCACTGTCGTTCGCCGCGACGTGCTCACGCGCGACGTGCTCAACGCTTCCTCCCCCACCTGACCTCCCGCAGACCGCGATCAGCGGCGAGACGCCGCGTACAGCTGATCGTAGAGGCCCTCGAGGCGATTTACCAGACCCTCGATACCAAACTCCGATTCCTGCCGCGCCCGCGCCGCAGCCCCGAGTCGATCGCGCCGATCTCGATCCGATAGCAACTCGTCCACCGCAGAGATGAAGCCTGCTTCGTCCCCTGGCGGAACGAGAACACCGTGTACGCCGTCGTCAATCAGGTCCGGGATCCCGCCAACTGCCGTCGCGACGACGGCCCTGCCGGCTCCCATGTACTCCATGACGGACAACGGAAGCCCCTCGTAGTGCGAGCAGCAGACGGCGAGGTCCGCCGCGGCGAGTAGATCTGCGACGTCTCGCCGCCGCCCGAGGAGCTTGATGACGTCGGTCACGCCCAACGATTCCGCCAACGCCCTCAGGCGCGCTTCTTCAGGCCCGCTGCCAACGAGGAGTATGTGGAGATCCGGGTGGCGCTCCCGCCACAGCGGCGCGCCCCGGACCAGGCGATCGAGCGCCTTCTGTGGGCGCAGTGCTGCGACCGTGACGATTACCTCGGCCTCCCGAGAAATCCCGAGTTCCCGCCGAATGTCATGCCCACGCGGCACGAGCGACGGTACGCCGTTCGGGAGGTACAGCGTATTGATCGGATCGATACCCTCGACCTCGTGGGCGCGGCGTCGATCCGCACGAGAGACGAATACGAAGGCATCCGCACCACGCGCAATGAGCTCACGGTCGAGGATCCGCCGCAGGGGCTGCCCCTGGAACGACCATGTGTGCTCGTGCGCGACGATGACAGGCACCCTCATTGCCCGGCCGAGGGCCACCCCCCACACGTTCGAGCCGAACTTGTGCGTGTGTAACACGTCTGTGCGGCGAAGTTCCGGCAGCAGGGCACGCCAGGCGAGCACGTCGCTCCGACCACGGCGCGGCAAGGTGATCACGCGAACACCCCCTGCTGCGAATGCATCGAGATAGTAAGGGTCTGCGTATGGTCGCGTGGCGCAGATGGTCCGCTCGAACCGCGTCGGATCGAGACGCAACGTAACCTCTGCCGCGAGGCGCTCGGCACCACCTCCAATCGAGATCGTGTCGATCAGGGTCAGCACGCGCAGCCGCGATCGAACCGAGCGCACACGAGCTCTCGCGTCAGACGAAACTGGGGTGTCGATCGTTACCGGCTGCGTCAACGCCATGTGCCCGTCTCGCGAGGGTCCAATCACTGCACGACGATCTGGTGGTGGTGCGCATGATACGAGGATCAGAGCGCACCGGCCCTGGCGTCCCCAATCAGGGATTCTCAGAACGGACGGCCGGGCCGGCGAGGGACTCGGTGCTTGGTGTCGATCGCGACGACGGCACCGGCCCGGTTGATCGTGTGAATTCCGTCGGCGGCCATCGGACCGGGACCGATTCGGCCGAAGGGTCGCTCGCGGTACTCGGTCCTCGAGAGCTGCGTCACCTCCTGGATGACGATCGAACCGCCGTACTGCCGACTACTGTCCTGGGCCGGTCGCAAGATCCGACCCGCGTCGACTACGGCTCGGCCCGCTGGTCTTGCGCCACGGACGTCCGAGACGACGGGGTTACGAGGATGTGGCTCGAATGGGCCTCGGAACGAGTCTGAGAACCAAACGTGGAGCTCGTCGTCTGACGGTCCTCCGGGCGAGCCCGACGCGAAGAACAGCCACCATAGGTCGTCGTGGCGCAGAAGCGTCGTGTCGTACGCGGCGATCCCGTCGAGGAGCAGCGTGTCGCGCGACCAGCGGCTGGGAAACACCTCGCAGCGCAGAAGCACGATCTCATGCGCCGACGCGCTCTCCGGGATCATGTACCAGGTTCCGTCCGACTGGAACACGAATGGGTACGAGAGATGGCCGTCGGCGGTCAGCACCGTGGTTGCGGAACCGTCGGCAAGGTCGACGACCGCGATTGTTGCGCGGCCGAGCGCGAGATCGAAGTCCTCGACGAAGACGAACGTTCCCTCGTCGGTTTCGACCACGAACGGATCGGCGTAGAAGTGGCCGTCCGGCGCGGCGATGCCGGCGAGGGAGGATGGGACCGCGAAGGGGTCCGGCGAGGCTACGCGGCCCCAGGAGACGCGCCAGTCGACCCGCGTCACAGCAACCTTCGCAGCCGTCACGAGCGCGTCGACCACGAGTCGAGCGAGGCGCAACCTCGACCAAATTGGTAAGGCAGGCGCCGACAAAGCCGTTTCGAACTCGGCGTCGTTGGAGAGCCGTTCGACCGAACGGGCGACGAGGGCGCCCATACGAGCGCCCAGACGTCGGGAGCTCCGCCGCGCTGACAGGCGTGCGAGACCGACGGTGCTCGTGGCTGCGAGGAGGGAGGCGGCACCCCGCTCCTCCAGGTGAACCTCGAGCGTCAGGGTGGTCTTTCCCGCGAGGAGCACACCAAGGATCTCACCCTCGTCGAGACGGGTCGGGATCGGCCTGAGAACCGGCACGTCGACGGCGCTCCCGGGGCGCTTGTGGCCGGTGAGGTCGACGACCACGTCAAACACGGAGCGACCGAGGGCTGGAGGCGCCTCCGTCGCGGCGACCGGTCGACGCGGCCAGTGGTCGAGCCGCGCATAGAACCGTGCGAGGAGGCCCGTCGGGCCCGTGACCTCCGCTCCTGACGCCTGGGTCACCTCGACGTCGGCGATTGCCTCGAGCGCTCGCACGACTTCCGCGTGCCACGGCAAGGGTCGTGAGGGGACGATTACGAGCGCTGTGAGCCGCTTCGTCAAGGCGGGGAGGACACTAGTGTCGCCAGTTGCCGCATATAGTCGACCCGCGTGGGGCTCGCTACGGCGAACCGGCGTGCGGCACGGCCGAGTCGAACCCGCTGTTCGTCGGTCAGCGAGGCAAGAGCGGCCACGATCCCATCCACGTCGCCGGGCGGAACCGTGATCCCAGCGCCTGCCTGGATGACGAGCTCTGCCGCTGCTCCGTCTCCCGCATACACGAGTGGTCGTCCCGCAGCCATGTATTCGAGCAGCTTCGAAGGCGAGGCCGTCGCCGTGTGCAGGTCACTCTGGGAGAGTTGGGCGAACAAGACATCGGCCGTGCGATACAGCCCGACGAGGACCTCTGGACGAACGTATCCGGTGAAGACGACATTCGTCAGGCGTCGCCGAGTCGCATCGCTCTCTAGCTCCGAGCGGCGTGGCCCGTCACCGACGATCGTGAACTCGACCTCTGGCAAGCGCTCGGCCACAGCGAGGAGCACCTCGAGCCCCTGCGCGTGACCGATGAGGCCCGCGTACAGCACGCGCAAGTGGCTCGCCCGCTCTCGCGGCAAGCTATCGAGCGCCGCGGCGAGAGACGCGTCGAGCCCGTTCGGGATCACCTCCACGCGTTGTTGCGGCAGCCGAGCAGCAACCGCATGCCCCAGCCCGGGCGTGGCGCACACCACGAGATCGGCGCGCCGCGCCGTCCACCACATCACGCGGGCGAGAATCGCCAGGGCGGCGCGCGCGAAACGACCCGGGATGACGTTCCGGTCGGCGCCGTACTCCCACGTCAGATCGCGGATGTCCCACACGAACCGCGCTCGGCGACGACGCGCCATCACCAGCCCGACCGGGCCGAGGAACATGCTCGGAGACGACGCGACGACCACGTCCACCGGTGCTCCCGTTGCGGCGCGAGCGATCGAGCTTGCCATCCGAAGCTCCGAAACCGCACGGCGCGCCCAGGAGGCGTTCTGGCCGGAGAAGGGCGAGACGTGCGTCAATCGCACGCCGTCTGCGACCGTCGGCGGAGGCACGCCGCGGTACGCAGTGGGGTCGGGATAGCTCGGAGCGGGCGCAGCCACCTGTACCTCGGCACACTCGGCGAGCGCCTCGACCATGGCAGCCACTCTGTTCGCTCCCGCGAGCGTCTCCGGCGGAAAGAACTGGGTGAGCATCGCGACCCTCATCGAACGTGCTCCGCGAACAGTGACCGAAGCTCCCCGGCGATCTTGTTGACGTCGAACGCTTCTTCGACGCGCCGGACGGCACCTTCAGCCAGGCGCGCGCGCAGCGACCCGTCGAGGGTGAAGCGCCGGAGCTCCCGGACGAGCGCCTCCTGATCACCCGGAGCGACGAGAATCCCCGATTCCGGGGTGACGAGCTCTCGCGTGCCGCCGCTGTCGGTCGCGAACGGAGGAATCCCAGCGGCCATGGCTTCCATGAGCGAGACGGGAACCCCCTCGTGTTCCGTGCCGATCGACCCACTCGCGAGGACGATTCCGTCCCAGTCGCCCGCTGCCATGCGCGCAAGGAGCCGATTGTGGTCGACAAGGCCCGAGAAGTGGACACGGTGCGTGACGCCGAGGGCCGACACGAGCTTGCGCAGCTCCTGCTCGCACGGGCCCGCGCCGACGAGCTCGAGAGTTGCCTCGTCGGTCTCGGCGAACGCAGAGATCAACGCGGCGTGGTTCTTGACCGGAACCAGCAATGCGACGCACACGAGTCGACACGGGTGGCGCCCGGGGGAGCCGCCGTGCCGTTGCTGTTGCAGCTCAACGCCCATGTGGAGGACGACGGGCCTGGCCGATGGAACAAGCGCGCGAACATCTTTCGCACCGCGGTCGCTGATCACACGCGTGAACGAAGCCGACGCAATCTTCCGCGCGAGGAGGTTGTTCTCGTGAATGTCCCAACGGTGGAGCGTCATGCTCCACGGCACGCCGACCGCTTCGGCGGCCGCCATGGCCACGGTCGAGCTCGTGCCGCCCCAATGGACATGAACGTGATCGGCGCCGACCGATTCGATGCGAGAGATGAGCGCCCCGATCCGGGTGAGCGCCGCGAGGTTCTTGAAACGAACACGTGTTCCTTGCGGTGACGCTGCGGCTGCGATCACCCGCCTGGCCGCGTGCGGATCGCCGAGAACGCGGCGCGCGAATGCACCGACGTCTGCAGCCGCCGAGCGTCGTTCCACGCGCTCGGCGATAACTGCCGCATCGCCGTGGCAGACATCGCCGCGGGGATTCACGGGGAACACGTGGACGTTCGTCCCTGCGGCGGCGTGCGCCGCGATTTCAGGCCCCAGAAAGGTCTCGCCCGGCCCGTACGGGTAACGCGAAGTGACGTAGACGAGGTTCACAGGCCGTGGCGGAGTGTAGATCGCACCACCGGGCGCTTACCCGTGCACGATCGCGGCCATCACTCGAACGAGGTAGGTCCCTCGGGTCGCCGGCGCTAGGCCGATGGTCCGAACGGGGGATTTTTTGGCGGCGAGGCGCGGCCGAGGCAGAAGTCATGTCACTTCGCCGCTTCGTCACACGGTACAACCTCTGGTCTGCCGCACTGGCCCTCTGCGGGATCGTCGGGTACGCCGCTGTCCCCGGAAACCACGCCTCGGCCGCCGCATCGGCGTGTTCCTACTATGCCGCCCCATCTGGCTCTGACTCGAGCAACGGCTCGGCCGGTAGTCCCTTCGCGACGGTCACGAAGCTTGTTACCTCACTCTCCGCGGGTCAGGTCGGATGCTTGGCGGCAGGAGCCACGTTCACGGGAGACGTCTCGATCTACCACGGCGGAGCGGCCAACGCGCCGATCACGATCACCTCTGCGGATCTCGCCAACCCTGCCACGATCAAGGGTCGGCTGACGACGTTCTCCGGTGCGAACTGGATCACGTTCACACAGCTCCGGCTCGACGGGGTCAACAGCGGCGGACTGCCCAGCCCGACCGTCGGATCCGAGCACGTCACGTTCTCGCACGTCGACGTGACCAACGATCACACGGCGATCTGTTTCGACCTGATCAATAGCAGCCAGTGGGGCGTGGCTCGTTTCACGGCAGTCGATGCCAGCCGCATCCACGATTGCGGGCGGTTGCCGTTCGGCTCGACGAACAACGACCACGGGATCTACATCAGTGGTTACAACACAACTGTCACGAACAACTACATCTACGACAACACGGACCGTGGGGTTCAGCTCCGCGGCGCCCAGAGCAGCGTCGTTCAGCACAACGTGATCGACGGTAACGGTGAAGGGGTGATCTTCGGCGATCTCTCCGCGTCGAACAACGATGTGTCGTACAACGTAATCGCGAACTCGGTGGTGCGCTCGAACGCGGAAGCTTGGTGGGGCAGCGGAGCGGTAGGAACCGGAAATGCGCTCCACGACAACTGTGTCTGGGCGACGAACGCAAACAGCGCGTACAACGCGAATGGTGGGGTGAACCTGTCAGGAGGCGGCTACACCGCATCGGCCAACAAGATCGCGAACCCGCTCTTCGCGAACGCGTCACGTTCAGATTTCACGCTCGGTGCAGGTACTGGGTGCGCCGGCTACGGCGTCCAGGCTGGGACGGTCCCTGGCCCAGGGTCTGGGGCGATCAGCCCGACGCCGCCTTCGACGACCACGTCCACCACATCGCCGACTCCGACGTCGACCGCCGTGACGACGACGCAGACTGCGCCGACGACCACGACGACGACCACGACGACGGCCACGACGACGGCCAAGACGACCACGGTCACCACGACCCCGACAACGACCGGGGCGAGTCCGACACCCCCACCGCCGGCTCCTTCCCCTGGCACGCCGCCGAGCGCGACCGCGCCCCCGTCCGTCTCCGGAGCCACCGAGGTCGGCGAGACGCTCACCGCGAGCTCGGGAACATGGGTGAACGCCACCAGCTACGCGATGACGTGGCTGCGCTGCCGCAGCGCCGGTGACAGCTGCACCCCGATCACTGGCGCTTACGGCCCGACATACCGCGTGGTATCCGCAGACAGAAGGGCCCGGATTCGTGTCACGTTGATCGCGCAGAACCCGGTCGGGTCAACCACAGCGACCTCGGCGGCCACAGGTCGGATCAGGAAGTAACTCGGCTGATGCCGAGGTCGTGGTCAGCGCGTGACCGCGACCTCGGCGTCGGCGTCGGCTCGACGGGGGGAGATGCGTGTGACACGCGCGTAGGCGAGCACCAAGCCGAGGGTCAGCCATAGCTGCTTCTCGTACTGCGCCGTCAGGAACGTGAAGGCGCTGAGCATCCCGATCGCTCCGACGACAATCCCTCGGCCGACGAGCTCGAGCCGGAATCGACCATCCGCGGTCGCCGCTCGGACGCCGTTTCCGGCCGTGGTGATGATCGCGACCAGTAGGCCGACGAACAGCACGATCCCGACGAGGCCGAGCTCGGCCGCGATGTGCAGGTAGGTGTTGTGCACGACCTGCCGCTGGGTCACGACCAGGTCCCGCGCGTGGAAGATCGCTGTTGAACGTCACCGCGAACGTCGGTTCGACCACCACGAAGTTGCCAAGGCCCACCCCCGCGATGGGATGCGCCTCGAATGCTTTGGCTGCCACCTTCCAGAGATCGGTGCGCCCGGTTCCGCCGCCGGCCGTGAACTGCGTGATCCGGCCGAGCACCTGCGGCGGGACTATGAGGGTGAGGTAGATCGCGGCCATCGCAAGCACTCCGCACACTGCGACCGTCACGTTTCGCCGCACGCGGCCCGCGAACGCAATCGCCATCAGGATCGTCACTGCAAGCGCGACGATCCCACCTCGCGACTCCGTCAGGAACAGCGCAACGAGGCACGCGATGCCTGCGAGCGCGATCGGGATGCGATGCCACCCCCGTCTCGGTGCCTGCACCATGAAGAGCGCGAGGGCCACGGCTGGGACCAGGACCGCCGCGAGATAGTTCGGATCTCCGATGCCGCCCGTGAGGCGGCTCTCCGCGGGAATCACGCTCGTATCGGAACGCGTGACGCCGCTGAGGCCGACGATCGCACTCAGCGCCGCACCTGCGAGGAACGTCCCACAAAGCACATGAATCGAGCGCTCGTCGCGCACCAGGCCGACGAGCGCGATCACGAGGAGCGGCCCCTGCGCAATCCGCGCGGTGGAGGAGACGGCAGCACCGGGATCGGATGCCCACAGCGCGGAAGCAATGCACCAGACCAGGAATGCGGCGCCGACCACGACGAAGAGTCGGCCCGCAGCGAATGCCGAACGGTCGCCACGGCCGCTGATCTCACGAAAGATCCAAGCAAGGACGAGCGCCCCTCCCGCTCCCTTCGCAACGGAAACCCCACCGCTGACCACCGACAGCTGGCTGATGAAGGTGAGGAGGAAGAAGAACACGACCGCCGGCAGGGGCATGGCGACCGCAAGCAACAAGAACGCGATTCCGGACACGGCGCCCACGATCAGCAGCGGTCGCGCGCTGAGTCCCGACGCGATCCCGACGCCGATGACGAGGATCAGGGCGACCGCGACGATCACCCCCCGGGCGCGAGGCGTCCAATCCCGCTGCGCAAACAAGGCTGCAGTCATCGTCTCAACCCGCGTCAGCCCTCACGGCGACCTGTGCCAGCGTCTCTTCGTACAGGTCTTGTGTCCGCTCGACGAGCGTGCGCAGCGAGAATTCGGCTTGCTGGCGACGGCGCGCGGCGTCGCCCAGGTGCTGCCTCAGCGCCCCGTCACCGATCAGCCTTGCGATCGCCTCGGCGAGCGCCTCTTCGTCGCCAGGCTCGACCAGCAGCCCCTCTTTCCCGTCGCGGACGATGTCCGGTATGCCGCCCACGCGAGTCGCGACGATCCCGCACCCCGCAGCCATGTACTCGAGCACAGCCAGCGGCGAGCCCTCACGCTCGGAAGCAATGACGCCGACATCCGTAATGTTCAGCAATGTCGAAATGTCATCCCTGAAGCCGAGGAAATGAACGGCATCTCGCAGCGACAGGTGTTCGGCGAGTTCTTCGAGGCTCCTCCTCGTTGCGGCGTTTCCAACCAAGAGCAGCTTGGCCTCGGGGTGCGTCGCGCGCACGGTGCCAAGTGCTCGGATGATCCGCTCGACGCGCTTCTCAGCGCGAATCCCGACGCACGTGATGAGGGGCGTCGACTCCGTCAAACCGAGCTCGCTGCGCACGGCCGTGGCGTCTCCGGCCATCGGGTCGGGAATGCCGTTTGGAAGCACCACGATCCGCTGTGGATCGATCTTCTCGACGCGAATCATCGCGTCGCGATCCGCGGCCGAGACTGCGATCACACGCGTCGCGCGCGGCGCGATCAGCAGCCGATCGAGGAGAAGCCGCCGCAAGTTGCCGGCGAAAGGCCACGAGTGCTCGTGGGCGAAGAACACGGGTATGTGCAGAACTGAGCTGAGCAGAGCGGCCCAGACGTTGGATCCATGTTTGTGCGAATGGACGATGTCGAAGCGCCGGCGCCGGCCGAGCCGGATCAGCCGGAGCCACGGCCTCAGGTCATAACGGTGCGTCCGACCGAGCGACAGTACCTCCACCCCGCTCGCCTCGAGGCCGGCGACGATCTCGGCGGCTGCGGACCGGCTGAAGCAGATCGTCCGGTCATATCGTCGTGGGTCGAGTTGCGCCAGGACGAGAATGGCAATCCGTTCGGCGCCCCCTCCGCCGAGACTCGAGTCCAACAAGTAGAGGACGCGAATGCGGCCACCGCGCCCGTTTTCCTGAGCAGCGGGAGGCACGGAACGATCGTAGCCGAGCCCAAAGGGCCTGATCGGTGGCGGGATTGACGCAGTCCGAGCCGGCCGGGGTCGGGGAAACAGATCAGGGCGATCGGGGGGAGACGGTTCGGAGGAGCGCGGTCTTCTCAGGTGCCGTTCAAATCGCCGGCGTCGTCTTCACGTCCGTCCTGACGCTGTTCCTCGTCCGGGCGCTCGGACGCGCCGACTACGGGCGCTACTCGATTGCACTTGCCGTCGCAGCCATTGTTCTGCTTCCGAGTGACCTCGGCATTTCAGCCTCCGCAAGCCGCAGCCTTGCCGAGGCTCACGGCGACCCGCGGCAGACCAGGAACATCCTTGCCGTAGCCATTCGGCTCAAGGTCGTCCTCGCAGTCGTGGCCGGCGGCGGAGTGACGCTCCTCGCGCCCGCGATCGCGGCTGCGTACGGCGATCCCGGGCTCGTGACCCCGCTCAGGCTCATGGGGCTGTCGATCGCAGCCCATTCGCTCTTCGCTTTTTTCTCCGCCGCATTCATAGCGCTTCGCCAGATGGGGTCGGTTCTCCGAATCGTGACGGTGGAAAGCGTGGTCGAAACCACGGCGGCGATCGCGCTCGTCGCGGGCGGCGCCGGCGTCGCCGGAGCCGTGGCGGGTAGGGCAGTGGGGTACGGCCTGGGCGCGTGCGCCGGCCTCGTGGCGCTCGCGCGACGTCACGGTGGGGTTCAGCGAATCGCCCGGGAGCGCTTCGACCGCGTCCTCGCGCGGCGCCTCGCCCTCTACGCGAGCGCCGTCGCGGTCGTGGACATCATCTGGGCGATGCTCAGTCAGGTCGACGTGCTCATCATCGGCATCGTGCTCACGCCGACAGCCGTCGCGTCCTTCCAGGCCCCCTCCCGTCTCCTGTCGCTCGCCACGTATCCCGGGCTCGCCCTCTCGTATGCCCTCGGCCCACGATTGGCCCGCGTCGGCGATCGGCTCGACGGCATCGTGGAGACGCTCGCGACGACAGCGCGGACGCTCTTGCTCGTGCAGGCTCTCGCAGCAGCGATAACGGTCGTCTTCGCGCCGCAGATCGTTGCCATCGCACTCGGTGGTGATTACACGGGCACGTCGGCAGAAACGGTGCTTCGATGCCTCGCACCGTACGTCGCGCTCTCAGGGCTCGCGCCACTCTTGTCGAGCGCGATCAACTATGTCGGGGGCGCCCGGCGGCGGATCTGGATCGCAGCGGCGACACTGGTCGTCAACGTCGCACTCAACCTGCTCCTTCTCCCACTCATCGGGCCTGTGGGGGCAGCGATCGCATTGGACGTCGGCTACAGCCTGTTCGCCGCGGGCCACGTGTATCTCTGCACACGGCTCCTCGACGTGGAACTGGGATCGCTGGTAGCGACCGCGACGCGGACCACGATTGCCGCGGGCGCGATGATCGCAGCCTCGTTGCTGATCGGATTGCTCCTGTCAGGCCCGCTGGGAGCCGCGGTCTCCGGCGTCGCCGGTTGCGCGGTGTTCGTCGCGATCGTCCTGACCTCGAGTGCTGAGCGAGCGCTGATCGGCGAGCTGGCGCATCTGGTCTTCGGCCGACCCTCTCAAGGAAACGCGGCCGCCAGTCGATAAGAGCTGGTGTGAGACGATCAACGATCTACGGCGTTGCCCTCCTGGCGTTGCTGTCGCTCGCCGCGGTGGCTCAGGCACGGTCGCGACCACTCCCGACGACGACCTCCCGTCAGGCGGAGAGCAACATCCTGCGAGCCCAGCGACTGCTGGGACGCTGGCATGCAGGCTTCGTCGATCCACGAACGGGGATCGTTCGGCCGAACACGACCGCGCAGTGCAGCGGCCGGGGTCGCGGCGTGGCGCGTCACAAGGGCGGTGCCCGCGCCTACTTCAAGTTCAGATGCGTGATCAGCAACCGGCAGCACATCGTCACGGCCTTCTACTACGCTCTTGCTGGTAACGGGTTCGAGATCCGCCGACGCGCGGTTGTTCATCGGTAGGGACTCGACGGAGGAACCTGCGGATTCGGTCTAAGCTTGCTTCCCGGCACCTCCTGGAACACGATGATTTCTCCGACCACAATGGGTCAGCAATCTGGGGCCGCCAGCTACGTTCGCGTCCTCCGCGAACGCTGGTGGATCATCGTCGCGTCTGCGTTGGTCTGCGTGGTCACCGGCCTCGTCAGTCAGACGTTCCTGCCCACGACGTATTCCACCGAGTCGGATCTCCTCATTTCGCCGATCGACAACGGCGACAGCACGTTCGTCGGGGTGGACGTCTTCCGGAACATCTCGTCTGATCCGACGCCGAATGTCCTCACGCTAGCCCGGTACGCGCAAACGCTTGCGACCGCCCAGCTCGCCGTCGACCAGCTCGACGTCACGACGTCGCCGCAGGGGTTGCTTAGTCACGTCTCGGTTCGTCCACTCAGCCAGACGAACATCGTCGCAATCGACGCAAAGGCGGGCTCGGCCGTCGAAGCGGCTTCGATCGCCAACGCCTTTGCGGATGCGACGGTCAAGCGTCGCACCCGGGACGTCCAGGCAGACGTACGCGCGGTGATCGCCCGGCTGACCCAACAGGTCCGTCGGGGTGGAGCCTCAGGGGCGGCCGTCCTGCCGGTTCAGCAGCGTCTGTCGGCGCTCCGTTCCCTCGTCGGGCTTCCAGATCCGACCGTGTCGGTTCTCAACCGCGCAGACGTGCCAACCATCCCGACGCGCACGTCGAAGAAGGTCATCGGACTGGCCACGCTCATCGCGGGTCTTCTGCTCGGGTTCGGTCTCGCCCTCGTCACTGACGCGTTCGAGGGAGCGATCCGGCGCGAGGAGGATCTTCTGCTGCGTGAGCGACTCCCGATCCTCGCGCGAGTGCCGCGTCTCCCGAGGCAGACGATCACCGACTACCTCGCGCGTGCGGAAAATCTCCCTCCAGCGGCCTGGGAGGCCTACCGGACGCTGAGGACGAACCTACTGCGAGGCGTCGATCCGGCAGAGACGCCGGTCATCGTCGTGACGAGTGCAATGGCGGGCGAGGGGAAGACGCTCACCGCCGTGAACCTTGCCCGGACGCTCGCGGCCCAGGACATGCGAGTCATCCTGGTCGACGGCGATTTCCGGCGGCCGATGATTGCGAGCATCTTCGGAGTCATCCCGCCGCGAGACGGGTTCTCGGCGACGTTCGTCGAGGGCAAGGTCGAATCCGCGCTGCGGGATGTTCCTGAAACGGAGAACCTGCGCCTGCTCCTGCCGTCGGTCGGCGGCCATCTCGGACAGATCGACCGCCTCGACCAGGATCGCGTCGAGGCCGTCTTCCGCGCCGTCCGACGGCTCGCAGACATCGTTGTCGTGGATTGTGCGCCCGCCGGGGAGGTCTCCGAGGCGCTGCTCCTCGCCTCTGCCGCCGACATCACGCTGATTGCGGTCCGGATGGGGTACACACGCTACGACCGGTTCGACATCCTTCGCGGCGCGTTCGCGAACTACGGAATCTCTGCTGCGGGACTCGTCGTAACGACCAGGAAGTCACCCGACTTCGTGGCGTACGGATCCACGATGCCCGTCGCGATCGACGTCAAGGCCCGCGTCCGACCGGAAGGTCGCCGAACGCGCGACGGCGTCTCCGCACGTGGCGGCGCGAGTTGACGCGCTAGCGTCGCTGACGCCGCCGGTAAGTGCGGAATGCGTGGTTCGATTCGCGCGCGATTCGAGTACCAAGGCGCGTCTTGACGCGTTGACGCGCTGGCGATTCGTCCCGCCAGAAGCCGGTGCGCGGAAGGCGGTACGAATTCGCGCGAACCGAGGACCCAGGAGCCGCGAACGCACCGGAGTAGCCGGCGCGCTCCGTCGCTCGGCGAACCCGGGCGTCCTCTTCGCCGAACGGATAGGCGAGGAAGCTCGCCTCCCGTCCAAGCGCGTCTCCGATCGCCGCTCTCGATTCCAGCAACTCGGACCGAAGCTCCTCATCAGACAGGCGTGGGAGATGGGCGTGGCTCCTCGTGTGGGAGCCGATCTCGATCAATTCGTCCTGCGCGAGCTCGCGGAGCGCATCCCAGTCCAGCGTTCGGAGCTCGTCACGCTGGGACACGCGATCGAGCTCCGAGATCGCGAGCGGCGCGCCAGCGCGGGCGAGATCCGTGCAGACAAAGATCGTGGCAGGGATCCTGAGCCGGCGGAGCGTCGGCAGTGCATTCACGACCGAGGCGAACGCGTCGTCGAAGGTGACGTGAAGCAGTCGCGGGTCGCCGGGACGCGCGAGGACCTCGGCGGCGCTCGCTCCACGTCGTCGAGCCGCCAGAAGCCGAGTGAGCACGAGATCGAAGTCGTCGACCCGCATCGCGAGCGCGTCGTCCCAGGCGTCGGAGACGGCGTGGTACATCAACGTCAGGGATCTGACCAGCATGCGCGGGAGGCGACGAGCAGCCGCGTCGCTATCATCGCGCGGAACGTGGCGCCAACGCAAGCCTTCTTGTCCTCACTGGGCGTGCGGGACCTTCCGGCGCTCACGTCGCCGTTCGACCCCGGTTACGCGCCGAGTGAGGTCGAGAGTCACCTTGCGCAAAGCGGCCACCTGATGGCGACCCTGAAGCTGTCGATGGCGTGCTGGCAGATTGCCGACGAGGCCGCCTCCCGCGCGAAGATCGCCGCAGCACGAGCAGCGGGTGTCGAGGTGACGACCGGCGGAGGGCCGTTCGAGGTTGCCGTCGCCCGCGGGCTCCTCGGGGAATACCTCGAGCTTTGTGCGGAGATGGGCTTCGACCGCATCGAGTGCGGCGAGGGATTCACGACGCTGCAGGACGACCCTGCGACCGTCGTCCAGCGCGCGCAGGCCGCGGGCCTGCGTGTCCAGTACGAGCTCGGCCCGAAGCACGAGGGGCCGATCACGATGGACACGATCGACGAGCTCGTGGCCGTCGGTAGCCGTTGGCTCGACGCCGGCGCAGTCCAGCTCGTCGTGGAGGCGCGCGAGAGTGCCGCCGACGTAGGCCTCTTCGATGAGCAGGGCCGGCTCTTGTCGGAGCTCGCTGAGGTCTTCGCTGATCGGTTCGGACTCGACACGGTCACGTTCGAGGCACCCAACAAGGCCAGCCAGTTTGCGTTCATGAACCTCTTCGGTCCCGCGGTCAGGCTCTCGAATGTCCGCATCGAGGAACTTCTCCGGGTCGAGATCTACCGCCGCGGACTGCACTCGGACGCGTTCCAGCAGCCGAACCTGACGCCGCCGGACGGCACACGAACGACCTGATGCCGCACCTCGAGATCGTGCCGGCGCGCGAGTCGACGCCGTACGACACCGTGCTCGCCGGGAATCCGATCGTGGTCGTGAGCGACGTCATCCGCGCGACCACAACCGCAACGACCGCCGTCGCCCGGGGCAACCGGTGTATCCCGGTGCCGACCGTGGAGGCGGCCAGGGCTGCCGCCGCGGCGCACAACGGGACGGCGCTTCTCGTCGGCGAACAGGGCGGCGAGCCGATCCCGGGGTTCGACCTGAACAACAGTCCGGCGGCCGTCGATCGCGTCGAGGGCAGGACGATCATCCTCCTGTCGACGTCCGGGACGCGTGTGTTGCACGGGGCGCGAGAAGCGTCGGACGTGTTCGCGGGCTCCCTCCGGACCGCGACCGCGACCGCGACCGCTATCGCCGCAACCGGCCGCGACGTCGTGTTCCTTGCCGCCTGCACGCGCGGGGAGTTCCGTGACGAGGACCGGCTGCTTGCGGGCTGGATCGCTCGCGATCTCGCCGGCGCGGGCTACGACCTGCGCGGCGCTGTTGCGAAGGAGATGCTCGAACGGTGGGGCGATGCTCCGCCGGCTGCGATGCTCGGCAGCGCGAGCGTCACGTTCCTGCGCCGGGCCGGGCATGACGACGACCTCGAATTCGTCCTCACCCGAATCAACGACCTTGAATTCCCGGTGAGGCTCACCGGCGGGGAGTTCGTCCGAGGCTAAGTGTCCCGCGCCAAGGTTTTCATCTTCAAGGGGGTCGCGAGCCCCTACCACCACGGTGCACTCGGTATCTGTCGGACGCTGGGCCGACTCGGAGTTTCCGTTGCGGCGAACGACGAGTCGACGCGCACGTCGGCGGCGCTTTCGCGCTACCGCAGCGAGTCGATGGTCTGGAACCCCTGGCCGAGCACGGGAGGCGACATGGTGGAGCGGCTCGTCGCCTGGGGGCAGGCGCAGGAGACGCCCGCGCTGTTGCTGCCGGTCGACGACGCGGCCACCCTCATCCTCGACGAGCATGCCTCACACCTCGAGCCCTATTTTCGCTTTCCGCGCCAGCCAGAGGGTCTTGCGCGCAAGCTGTCGAGCAAATGGACCATGGCGGAGCTCGCGCGTGAACACGGGCTTGCGACCGCACGCGTCGCGCGGGTCGACCGCTCGGCGAAGCTCGACGACATCCTTGACGACCTCGGTATCCCGGTGGTGATCAAGCGGATCGAAGGGTGGACGCCCGACTCGCGCGGCGTCCCAAGCGTTTCCGTCGCACGCACTCGCGAACAGGCACACGAGATCGTGTCTCTGCAACCAGACAACTTCCTGCTTCAGGAATACATCCCGGGCTCGAGCGCCACGAGCTGGATGTTCAACGGGTACTTCGATCGCGATAGCCGCTGCCTGTTCGGCGCGACCGGTTACAAGATCCGGCAGTACCCGGTGAGCGGCGGCTTCACCACCCTCGGACAGCTCACGGCCAACCATGAGCTTCAAGCGGAGATCGTCCGGTTCCTCGGTGCGGTCGGTTACCGCGGCATCGTCGATCTCGGCCTGCGGCTCGACGCGCGGGACGGGAGCTACAAGCTCCTCGACGTCAACCCGCGCGTTGGATCGACGTTCCGCCTCTTCGCCGATACGGCGGGCGACGATGTCGTCAGAGTCTGTTACGCCGATCTCATGGACGGCCGCTCCGAGATCCGGACCGCGCCCGTCGCCGAGCGCCGGTGGCAGGCCGAGCCGCATGACCTCCGCGCCGGTGTCGGCCTCATCCGATCCGGGAAGCTCGGCCGCTGGGAGCTCGTACGAAGCACGATCTCCGCCGACGAGCGCGCCTGGTGGGCAGTCGACGACCCGCGCCCCTTCCTATCGGCGATCTTCTCGGAATTCCGCTCCGTCGGGGGCCGCACGCTCGCCGGGCTCCGCCCGGGCCAATGACCGAGCGGCAGGATCCGGATCCCGTCCGCGCGCATTTCCAGCGGGACGCCGACTACTGGCGCGCCGTCTACGACGACGCCGGGGATCGCGCCGGCGCCGTCTACCGTGAGCGGCTCGAGCGGGTGCTCGCCTGCGTCGACGAGCTCGAGCTCGTGGCGCCCGCACGAATCGTCGATGTCGGAGCGGGCGCGGGACTCGCCTCGGTCGCGCTTGCGCAGCGAGGCCACGACGTGCTCGCCGTCGACTCGACGCCGCGGATGCTGGAGCTGACAGGGACCCGCGCGGCGGAGGCAGGGACACCGGTCCGCGTCGCGGAGGCCGATGCGACGAGCCTGCCGCTCGACGACGGGAGCGTCGACGTCGTCGTCGCGCTCGGTCTCGTTCCCTGGCTCATGGATCCGGTGCCCGCGCTCGTCGAGTTTCGCCGGGTCCTGCGCCCGGGGGGGACACTCGTGATCACGGCGGACAACCGCTGGCGCGCGACGGAGCTCGCCGATCCGTGGCTGACGCCCTTCCTCTCCCCTGTGCGCCGGTACGTCGTGCGCCCGCTCAAGCGCAAGCGCGGGTGGACGAACACCGCGTTCGAGCCGCGTCGCCACTCGCCCGCCGCGCTCGAGCGGCTGCTCTCCGAGAACGGCTTCACGGTAGCCGGGTCGTGGACTGTCGGCTACAGCCCGCTCTCGATCATGCGACGGCCGCTGCGGAGCCGGCTCGCGGTCGGGTTCGAGCGACAGCTCGCCCGGCACGCCACCGCTCCCGTCGTGCGCAACATCGGCGTCCACGTCGTCACGACAGCGACCGCACCCGACCGCTGACACCGCCGGGACATCCGGGCCGGTAGTCCGGCGATACTCGGCGCTTCGTGTCCGACCCGGTCTCCGAACTGGCGCGCGAGCTAGAGCCCGCACCGCCGCCCAGGCCGCGCGCGGCCGACTTGCTGCGCCGGGCTGACTTCAGGCGGATGTACCTCGCCGTCGTTACGAGCGAGTTCGGCGACTCGCTCCACTACATCGCGCTCATGTGGTTCGCCTTCGATGTCGGCGGTGCGGGCGGTGTGATCGCGGTGCGCCTGGCAGACAGCATTCCTGCGTTTCTGTTCGGGTTGCACGGCGGGCTTGCCGCCGACCGCTTCAGCCGGAAGCGACTGATGGTCTCCGCCGATCTCGTGCGCGGAGCCGTGCTCGTCCCGGTTGCGGTCGCCGGGCTCGTCGGCGGACTGCCGCTGTGGGGGCTCGTCGTCGCGTCGTTCGTCCTCGAGTCGGCGACGAGCTTCTTCGCTCCGGCGTACGGCGCGATGATCCCGACGCTCGTCGACCGGCAGAACGTGCAGCGTGCGAACGCGCTCGTGCAGTCGACGACACAGGCGCTCTCGATCGGCGGGTGGGCTCTTGCCGCCGCGTTCCTCACGTTCATGCCCGTCAGCGTCTTCTTCGGCGTCAACGCTGCCTCGTTCTTCATCTCGGCGAGCCTGCTCGCCCGACTGCGGCACGGCGGCGAGCATGATCCTCACGGCGAGGCGCCTCAGCTTGCCGCCGGACTGGCGGCGCTCCGCCCGCGACCGATGCTGACGGCGGGCGTCGTCGCGCTCGGTGTCGCCGTCACACTGACGGCGGGGACGTGGATCGGCGGCGTACCCAAGCTGGTGCGCGACACGCTGCACCTCGGAGCCGGCAGCTTCTC
Source organism: uncultured Thermoleophilia bacterium (assembly GCA_963785875.1). GTDB lineage: Bacteria > Actinomycetota > Thermoleophilia > Gaiellales > Gaiellaceae > PALSA-600. Next base: position 352,697 of record CAWAWV010000001.1, read on the forward strand.
ACTCATGATGGTCGGATATGCGGCAGGCTCGATCGTGAGCGGCATCGTGCTCGCTCGCCTACCGATCCGGCGCAAGGCGCGTGCGAGCCTGCTCGCCTGGGTGATGTACCTGCCCGGCTACGCCTTGATCGCGCTCGCCGGGTCGCTCCCGCTCGCCGTCGCCGGCGCGTTCTTCGCCGCGACCGGACAGAGCACGTCGGTCGTGCTGCTCAACTCGGCCGCGCAGGAGGAGGTGCCCGACCGGCTCCTCGGGCGGGTACTCGGCGTGATCTCGCTCACGCACCGAGGAGCGCACGCGACCGGGTTGATGCTCATCTCGCCGCTCTTCTTGCTCGCCTCCGCGCCTGCCGTGTTCGGCGGCGCGGCGATCGCCGTGCCGCTCGTCGGGCTCATTGCTCTAGCAAGCGCAACTCGAGCACACGCGACGCGTCGAACCCCTCGATCCTGAGCACCGCCCCGGCTGCGGCGGCCGCGGCGCCGGCCGGCATCAGCCCAACGAGCTCCGAGCCGACGACCTCGGCGCCGCGCACCTCCGCCTCCATCGCGATCCGGTCGACGATCTCGTGCAGCGCCGCCGCCTCCCAGTCCTCGACGTTCATCGACACCTGCACGAGCCCAGCCCGCGGCAGGTCGAGGCCGAGGGCGCGCAGTCCGGGGAAGCCGCCGCCCCGCTCGCGAACGACGGCTGCGACCTCGCGCGCGACAGACAGCGCACCGCGCAGGTTGACGTTGAACGCGATCAACGGTGAGCGGGCGCCCAGGATCACGCCGCCTGCGGTCTCGTGCAGCGCGGACGGCCCGAAGTCGGGAACGAGCTCGCCCGCCTCCAACCGCTCCTGCAGCGCGGCGCGACCGCCGCGGCGGTAAAACGCCGGGCCGCGCGCGGGCGGCGCGTAGAGGAACACCGGGAGCCCGAGTGCTCCGATCCTGCCGCCGATCGTCGCGGCTGCGAGCCGGGCGCGCTCCATGTCCTCCGAGCGGAGGGGCACGATCGGCACGACGTCCGCTGCGCCGATGCAGGGGTGCGCACCGTCATGGCGACGCAGGTCGATCCGCTCGATCGCGACGCCGACGCCCGCCTCGAGCGCAGCGCCGAGCTCGTCCTCTGAGCCGACGAGCGTGAACACGGAGCGGTTGTGGTCGGCATCCGCATGGACGTCGAGCAGCCGCGCGTGCGCGGCCAGCGCGTCGCTGATCGCGTCGATCGTCGCCTGATCGCGTCCTTCGCTGAAGTTCGGGACCGACTCGAGCGGGAGCACGCGCTTACTCTACGAGGGGATGAAGGAGTACTACGACCTGCGCGCGCCGTACTACGACGACTGGTGGATCGCCGCAGCACGCGACCGGCCGGGCTGGCAGGCCGAGCTCGACCAGGCGCTCGCGGCGATCGCATCGCTCCCATCGGCGCGCACGCTCGATGTCGCGTGCGGGACGGGCTTCCTGACACAGCATCTCGACGGCGACGTCGTCGGGATCGACCAGAGCGCGCGCATGCTCGGGGAGGCGCGGCGCCGCGTGCCGGAGCGGACGTTCGTGCAGGGTGATGCGCTCGCGCTCCCGTTTCCGGACGGTGCCTTCGACCGGATCTTCACGAGCTACTTCTACTGCCACCTCGTCGAAGAAGACCGCGCCCGCTTTGTCGCGGAGGCGTGGCGGGTTGCGCGGGAGCTCGTGGTGCTGGGCAGCCGGCACGAGGGCGATGAACTCACGGAACGGTGGGAAGACAGGCCGTTGCGAGACGGTTCTACCTGGCCGGTCTTCAAGCGGGTCTTCGATCCCGAGGCTCTCGCCGCCGAGCTCGCGGGCGACGTGCTTCACGCAGGACGCTGGTTCGTCGTCGTGCGCGCAACGTGAAGCAGTACCGGTCGCTCGCCTCGCTCAAGCGGGACCAACGGGCGTGCCGCGCGTGCGTCGCGGCCGGATACCCGCTCGAGTCGCTGCCCGTGGAAACGCCCGGCGAAGGGCAGCGCGCCTACCTGTTCGGGCAGGCGCCCGGCATCGTCGAGGGCGAGGAGCGGCGGCCCTGGCGGGGCCGGGCCGGAAGGACCCTCCGCCGCTGGCTCGAGCTGGACGAGGAGGAGTTCTATGCGACGTTCTATTGCGCGTCGGTGACGAGGTGCTACCCGGGACGCGCGCGCTCCGGTCGCGGCGACCGCATGCCCGCACCGGAGGAGCAGCGTCTGTGTCAGCGATGGCGCGACGCGGAGCTTCGCCTCATGCGGCCGCAGCTGATCGTGACCGTCGGCGGGCTCGCGGCGCGGCGGTTGCTCGGCATCACGAGTGTCACCGAATCGGTCGGGGTGCGCTACGAGCTGCAGGGAGCGGTCGCGATCCCCCTCCCCCATCCGTCAGGCGCCTCGAGCTGGTTGAACGTGCCCGAGAACCGCGAGCGCGTCGCGGCGGCGGTGCTCGTCATCAAGGACGCGCTCGATACCCTCGAGTGATGCCCGAAGCTCCGCGTAACTCGAAGACATTCCTGCGGCTGCTCGGGTTTCTTCGGCCGTACCGGCTCTCGCTCGCGGTCTCGATCGGGCTTGCGGTCGGTTCGCAGGCAGCCGGTCTCGTCGCGACCTACCTGACCGGCTCGGTCGCCGCCGCGCTCGAGGCAGGCGAGCGCCACCGCCTGCCGTGGCTCGTCGGCGAGATCGTCGTGCTCGGCATCGTGCGCGCGCTGATGATGGGCGGCCGCCGCCTGATCTCCGGGTACCAGGCGCTGGCGGTCGAGATGGACATGCGGAACGGCGTCTACGCGAAGCTCCTCCGTCTCTCGTTCGGCTTCTATGACCGCCACCAGACAGGCCAGCTCATGAGCCGCGCGACCGTCGATCTCCAGGGCGTGCGCTTCTTCCTCGGCTACGGCCTGATCTTCTTCTTCCAGAACGCGTTCACGGTCGTCGGCGTCGGGATCTTCGTCTTCCTGATCTCGTGGAAGCTCGCGCTGGTCTCGATGGCGATCTCACCGGTGCTGATCGCCGTCGCCTACCGCTACAGCCATGTGGCGCACCCGTTGCTCCGCGAGGTGCAACAGAAGATGGCCGACGTCGCGACAGTCGCCGAGGAGAACATCGTCGGCGTCCACGTCGTCAAGTCGTTCGCGCAGGAGGACGCGGAGCAACAGAAGTTCGAGCGAAGGTCGGAGGCGGTCTTCGCCCTCTCGGTCCGCGCGAACAGGCAGCGAGCCTTCTACATCCCACTCCTGAGCTTCTTGCCGCTCCTCTCACAGGCGGCGATCCTCCTGATCGGGGGTCAGATGGTTGCGAACGGGTCCTTGTCGATCGCGAGCTTCGTCCGCTTCAACCTCTACCTCGCGATGCTGGTCATGCCGCTGCGTGCGCTTGGCATGTGGATCGGGCAGGCGCAGCGAGCGACCGCCTCTGGCGAGCGCATCTTCCAGGTGATCGATGAGCCCGAGGACATCGCCGACGCATCGGATGCGCGGGAGCTGCCACCTGGTGACGGCCGGGTTGTCTTCGACGACGTCACCTTCGGCTACGACCCGGGCCGGCCCGTGCTCGAAGACGTCTCCCTCGAGCTCACCGCGGGTCGCGTTGTTGCCCTGATCGGCCATACCGGCTCAGGTAAGACGACACTCGCATCGCTCGTGCCACGCTTCTACGACGTGCAGCGCGGACGCGTCACCATTGACGGCGTCGACGTCCGCGATCTGCAGCTCACTTCCCTGCGACGCGCGATCGGGGTGATCGCCCAGGATCCGTTCCTCTTCTCAGCGACAGTGCGCGAGAACATCGCGTTCGGGAGCGTCGACGCCACCGACGAAGAGATCGAGCGTGCTGCTCGCCTCGCACAAGCGCACGAATTCGTCGAGGCATTACCGGAGGGCTACGACACCGTGATCGGCGAGCGCGGCATCACGCTCTCCGGCGGACAGCGGCAGCGCGTGGCGATCGCGCGCGCGCTCGTCGTCGACCCGCGCATCCTGATCCTCGACGACGCGACAGCCTCGGTCGACGCGACGACGGAGTCGAAGATTCGGGACGGCCTGCGCGAGGCGATGCGCAACCGGACGACGATCATCATCGCCCACCGGCTCTCGACGATCGCGCTCGCCGAGGAGATCGTCGTCGTCGACGGCGGCCGCATCGTCTTCCACGGCTCGCAGCAGGAGGCGCGCACGAATGACGTCTACCGCGAGATCGAGGAGCACGGGCTGCTCGAGCGGATCTTCGTCGAGGACGTCGCCTAATGAGAGTGCATCAGCCCGGATCGCACCTGATGCGCGGCGGCCGGCCGCAGGTGGACGATTGGTCCTGGGCGCAGACGAAGCGCCGGCTCGCGACGCTCTATCGCCTCGCCCGGCCGTACAAGGCACAGACGCTGCTTGCGATCGTCTCACTCCTCGGAGCGACGGTCGTGGCGCTCGCTCCGCCGTACCTCGTCGGCCGCACGATCGACCACGTCAAGCACGGAGCCACGGGCGACCTCGGCCTCCTCGTCGCATTGTTCCTCGTCGCGGGCGGGCTCGCGATCGCGTTCACGTATGGCCAGACATACTTCACCGGCTGGACAGGCGAGCGCATGCTCGCCGACCTTCGCAACCACCTCTTCCGCCACCTGCAGCGCCTCTCGCTCGGGTTCTACGAGCGCAACCGCGCGGGAGTGATCATCAGCCGGCTCACCAACGACGTCGAGGCGCTCGACCAGCTCGTGACCGACGGCGTGACGTCGCTCGTCCAGAACACGCTCACGCTCGCCCTGTCAGCCGTCGTCCTCTTCTTCCTCGACTGGCGCCTGGCGCTCGCGACGCTCACGATCGTGCCGCCGGTGGCGCTCGCCACCGCGTGGTTCCGGAAGCGCTCGGGCCGCGCATACCGTGCGGTGCGGGAGACGCTCGGCGCGGTCACCGCCACGCTCGCCGAGGACATCGCCGGCATGCGCGTGCTCCAGTCGTTCACGCGGGAGCGCGCCGCGCAGCAGAACTTCACGGAAGTGGCCGACCGCTACCGCCTGGCGAACCTGCAGACAGTCGTCCTGAACGGGGTCTACTTCCCGGCGGTCGATTTCCTGTCGTCGGCTGCGACGGCGGTCGTGCTCGGGTACGGCGGTTGGCTCGCATTCAACGGCGAGGTCTCGATCGGAACTCTCGTTGCGTTCCTGGGGTACCTGGCGAACTTCTTCGACCCGGTGCAGCAGCTCTCACAGCTGTACAACACCTTCCTGTCGGCGGTCGCTGCGCTCGACAAGATCACCGACCTGATGGACGAGGAGCCGGAGGTGGTCGATCCGCCGGGCGCGGCCACCCTCGAGCGGATCCGAGGCGACGTCGCGTTCGACGGCGTGCGCTTCGCCTACGGCCGCGGGCCGGAGGTGCTGCACGGCATCGACCTCCGCGTGGCCGCCGGCACGACGGTCGCGCTCGTCGGCCACACCGGCGCAGGCAAGTCGACGATCGCGAAGCTGCTCGCGCGGTTCTACGACCCGACCGAAGGCCGCATCACGATCGACGGCGTCGACTTGCGCGAGACGAGGCAGGAATCGCTGCGCCGCCAGCTCGGGATCGTCCCGCAGGAGGGCTTCCTGTTCGCCGGCACCCTCGCCGAGAATGTCGCGTTCGGCCGTCGGGAGGCGACCCGTGAGGAGATCGTCGCCGCGATCCGTGCCGTCGGTGCCGATGAGTTCGTCGACCTGCTCGAGGACGGCTATGAGACGCAACTCGGCGAGCGCGGCTCACGGCTCTCGCTCGGACAGCGACAGCTGGTCGCGTTCGCACGCGCGCTGCTTGCCGATCCGCGGATTCTGATTCTCGACGAGGCGACGAGCTCGGTCGATATCGGCACGGAGCGGACGATCGAGCAGGCGCTCCGCCGCTTGCTGCACGGCCGGACGGCGTTCATCATCGCGCACCGGCTCTCGACGATCCGCGACGCAGATCTGATCGTCGTGCTCGAGCACGGACAGGTCGTCGAGCAGGGCACGCACGACGAGCTCCTGGCGAAACGAGGTCTCTACACGTCGCTCTACGGCGACTGGGCCGTCGACGCAGCCTGACTCAGACGCGCACTGGGATCGAGCCGACAGCCTTGTCGTGCCAGGTCTGCTTGCGCGGGTCCCAGAGCATCCACAAGTAACCGATCAGCACGACGAGCGCCGAGACAATCGCCACCAGCGCGCGGCCGAACGCACGCCCATAGCCGATCACCTCGCCCGTCTCGATGTCCACGACGCGGATCCCGAGCGCGGCATTTCCGGGCGTCTGGCCCGTTCTGCCGTGGAAGTACGTGAAGTACGCGAAGGAGACGAGAGCGCCGAGGCCGGTTCCAGGCCCGACCCCGAGGATCAGGCGCAAGATGGCGTTCACGATCCCGAGCAGGACCCCATCGATCACCGCGCCGCCGAAGCGCCGCCAGAACCCTGCTGCCTCCCCGCTCATCCGGGCATATGGTGTCTCGGATGCCGGACGACACGGAAGACCGCATCGAGCGGCCGATCTCCCCTGAGGCCGAGCGCGAGACGCGCATGACTCCTACGCAGGCGGTCGGAGAGATGCGCATCCGCGTGCCGGTGCGCGCGAACCGCACGCTCAGAACCGTGATCGACCGGGTCAACCGCGATGACCAGCTGAAGGGTTGGTGGCACGTCGCGAACGTGAACGCAGTCGCCCGGATGGAGATCAACGACCACTCGTGGGTGCACATCCAGATCGTCACGAACATCGCGCTCAAGCTGCTTCGTCAGCTGACGAAGCACGGCATCGAGCCGAACGTGGTTCGCGACTACGGCTACTCGCGCGACGACGCCGAGGTGATCGTCGCGCTGACAGCGCTGACGCACTGTGTCGGCATGTCGGTGCACCGGCAGGGGCACGAAGACTTCAGCCTCTTCCTTGCCGAGCCGAAGCTGCGCGAGCTGCTCGACGGAGTCTATGACGAGCCGGATCTGACCGTGATCGTGTCCGAGGTGCTGCAGGGGATCATCAGCCATCGCGCCGACGGCCAACCGCTGACCCTCGAGGCCGGCATTCTCCGCGTCGCCGACGCGCTCGACATGGAGCAGGGCCGCTCGCGCATCGCGTTCGAGCGCGGCCGCGTCGGCATCCACTCGCTTTCTGCGGCGGCGATCGAGGAGGTCGCGATCTCGGACGGCGAGCAGAAGCCGATCCGGATCTCGATCACGATGAACAACTCGTCGGGCATCTATCAGGTCGACGGGTTGCTGAAGGCGAAGCTGCGCGGGTCCGGGCTCGAGCCGTACGTCGAGGTGCTCGCGCACATCGACACGGAGGCCGAGAAGCGCCTCGTGCCGCTGTACGAGCTCGATCTCTAGAACGGGAGGCCGTGCACGTCGACCGGCCCGGACGGCCATGCGCAGGGCCGGATCGGGCGCCACATCGCCGGAATGGGCATCACCATTCGCCCTTCCGGCTGGTCGACCAGAACCGGAGCGTCGATAGGCGTGTACCCCCGACGGCGATTCAGTGCGATCGCGCGCGGCTCGCAGAACAGCATCGCTCGCTCGGGCCCGATGTCGGCCATCACCGCGCGTGCTGCCGCCGAGAGGCTCCGGCCGAGGCCACGCCCTCGCTGCTCCCTCTTGACGATCAATGACCCCACTCCCACGACCTCGAACGGCTCATGCCCCACGATCTCGACCGTCACGACAGCCAAGCCGATCGCGGCGGCGAACCGGCCGTCCGGCGAGCGAAGCGCGAGATGCCGGTCCTTGTCGCGGTAGATCAAACCGGCCGTTGTCGCCCCGAAGGCCGCGAGATCGCGGTCCGTGAGATCCAGCCAGATGCGCCGCGGGAGCGCATCGAAGGTGACCAATTCCAGGTCGCCGGCACCCGTCACGAACGAGGAGGACGCACTGGGGATGGCGTTACAATGGCGCAACGCTGCGGGATCGTCTAATGGTAGGACGCCTGACTCTGGATCAGGTAGTCTAGGTTCGAGTCCTAGTCCCGCAGCCTGCACGACTGACGGCCGAGACGCAGCGAACGACGCCGATTCAGGTGCGCGACCCCGCCGATCGGCGCGCTCCGAGACTTCCTGGATCGCCTGGGCGACGAGGCTCGGTGGAGGTCCTGGCGAGCTCGCCTGAAATCACTTCGTCGAGCGCGCGATGGGCGGGCGCGTGCATCCACACGGGGTTGAGCGTGTGGTCGCGCCCCGGAATCGAAGTGCAGGAGACGTTCGGCCACTGGTCGGGTCGGGACAGAAGTCCTGCACGTGACAGTTCGTCGTGGAGCACCTCGCCGTCACTGAAGATGAAGTGCGCCGATTGTCCGCGCGCGCACAGGCAAGTGAAGCCTTCCGCAGCCCTGCGCGCCTGCCATTCCAGGGGCGATGACTCCGAGCGCGACTTTCGGTGTCGCCGTCGACGGCGCGCCGACGAGACGAGGTCCACGACCTTTCTTACGGAGATCTTCCCGCGAATGAGCCGTCGCCACCGCACGGGTTGGACGAGAGCTCCGGCGAGGCGCGCGCTCCGGAACGCGTCGAGGAGGTCGTGCCAGTAAAGGACGCGCGGATTGACCATCGCGACGGCCGCAACGCGAGGATCGACAAGGGCGGCCTGGAACCCCCAGTAACCACCGGAGCACAGTCCGATCAGGACGAACCGGGCCGGAAGCCCCCGCTCGACCAGGGCGTCGAGTGTCGCGATCACATGGTCGACCAGGTGGCCGTCGTGCAGGCGCGCAACCTCGGCGTAGACGTCGCCGTCTCCATCACCATCGCCGATCCCCTCGATATCCAGGCGAAAGGATGCAACGCCATGCCCCGCCCATCGCCGCGCTGCCTCCAGCCAGAGTCGATGCGGACCGATTCGACGCACCGCGCCCGCATTGAGAAACACGATCGTGAGCGGCGCGTACTCCGCGGATGCAGGTGTGGAAAGGATGCCTCGGAGGCGACCTCTCGGCCGGTCGATGACAAACGGAGACTCGCGTAGCCCAGAGCTCGCAAACTCGGATGCGTCCCGTGGGACGGGCGTCGTCGAAGGTTTGCGCAACACTGGTTCGCCGCGTTCGAGCCAGTCGTCTACCACTGCGAACACACGGCGCGGAGCCTTGGCGTCTTGCGGCGGAGCCGTCATGTTCGCGTACCCGAGGCCCTTTGCAGTTTCGACGTCTACGCCTCCACGCGCCAGTTCCCCGACAACGCTGGATCCCAACCCCGTTCCGTCCCGATCGAGAATGAGAACGCGCGCGCCCGCCGGGAGCGTCGTCTGTCCGACAACGACGTCCGTGATCGCCCCGGCCAGGTCGTCATGAATGACAAAACCGCCTGCTTCGACAGGTGAGCGCGCGTCCGGGGGCGGTCCGCCCGCCTCCTGGATGCGCCTCGCCTCGAGCGCGCCGAACGCCTGGAACTCTCGGAGGTAACGCTTGCCCGTCGCCGGCGTCGCCCAGAGCACACCCTCCTCGGCCGCTCCCGACGCAACGCTGCTGAGGGCGAGGTAGCCGCCGAGGCTGATACCGATCACGGATACGCGTTCGACGTTGGCCTCGACGCGGAGCCAGTGTGCGGCGCCGGCGACCGCGTCCTGCCACGAGCGCCAGCGGTTCGGCGAGTCCAGGTCACCCGCGCTGTCGCCTGTCCCGGGTAGATCGACACGCATGACGTCGTAGCCGTTCTCCACCAGATGAATTGCCCATTCGCGGCGCGAACGGTGGCTTGCGATCTCGTCCCAGCCAAACGGGGGTATGAGCAGGACCCCGGCTCGACGACCGCCGGCCTCGGGCGCATGGTGTGTCGCAAACACACGATCGTCGCCGATCTCCAAATAGAGCGCACGCTCTGTCACGGCACCTGCACCAAGAGGGGTTCGGCGAGATTCAGAGCGCTGACCTCGACAACCGAAGGCGCGGCGCCCGCCCGTCGAAGCAGGGCGACCGTGCGTGGACGACCCGGCTCGAGGTCGAAGCTGTCGGTGTCGGGCTCAGATCGCTCCGCCTTCAGCCGCACCCGGCGCACGACGCGCGTTGAGGAGAGAGTCAGCCGGAGAGCGTGCTCGTCGACACCCTGCGAAAGCGCCTCCAATCCGAGCTCGTCGGCAGTCCACGATGTTGACTGCGGTCGGCAATCAACCCGGAAGAACGCCTGCGAGAGGACCTTTTGGTCGCCGTGGAGGCTCGCGACGACAGTGTCCTGTTGGGCATCGCCGAACCGATAGCTGTACGTGACGTCGACGAACCGTCCGAGGAGCTCTTCGATGTCTCGCTCGAACGCGGAATGCGGGTTCAACACCAGCGGCGTCCTGACCTCTTCCAGGAGCAGCCGCTCATCGCGGTAGAGCGCCAGCCGCAATGTCGCCTGGACGGCTTTCGCGGTGTCGTTGGCGACGTGCACGACGAGGCCGTTGAGCCCTTCGTCGACGAACCAGACCGCGACCGGGGCGAGGGCATCCCGAAGGTGGTACCAGACGGCCTTCGGCTTTCCCTCGCTGTCGAGGACACCCCACCCGGCGCCAGGAGCGAGGTCGCGCAGCCAGAGCAAGATCCCGCCGGTGCACGTCGACGCGGCACGTCGCCATTCGCCGAAGACCGCAGCCATGAGCTCTCCGGTGATCTGCCGTGCATGCTCCCAATACCGCTCATCCGTCGAGGTGATCCCATGCAGCGCCTGCAGGTAATGGTCGCGCACATCGGCGAAGTCCCAGGCGGCGCCGACGTCCCGCATCACTCCGGCTGCCCGGTCCGAAGGGTCGCCGTCGGGCACGTTCGCAAACGCGAGGCACTCGGAGGCGAACCGAACCGCCGACCGGCGAACGTCCTCGAGGGGCCGAAGATATGCACCGACACCGAAGTAGTTTGCGACCCCCTGGCCCGTTCGAAAGGGAAACGCACCACCCGTCGGTGCTGATGGGACGTATGCCGCGTCGAGCTGAGCCGAGCGGATGAGCGCCGGGATCTTCGACAGGAAGAACGGGTCACGGCCGAGCTCGGGCGGCAGCCCGAGCATGGCGACCTGCTGCTCGATCTCGCTGTTACCGCAGACGACCGCGAGGGAGGGACGCCCGGCGACCTCGTGCAATGCCTGACTCACTTCCTTCTCCGCGAGCGCCGCGAACCCCTCATCGCTGAACGGGTAGTCCATGTTCGCGAACAGTAGGTCCTGCCAGACGAACAGCCCGAGCTCGTCGCATGCGTCGTGGAACTCCGCGTCCTCGTACACCATCGTGCCGACGATGCGGATCAGATTGAGCCCGGCGCCACGCGCCCTTTCCAGCGTCGCACGCACGTCGCCGGGAGGCGTCGGCGTCCAGACGGCACCGCGCACGAACACAGGGACACCATTCACATGCAGGTCGAGCCCGTCGAGCTCGACGTTGTCGGCGTGCGTGAGCTGCCTGAAGCCGACGTTCCGTTGTGCCTCCCCTGCTTTCGAACGGACCTGGAGCCCATGCAAGACGGGCTCGCCGTGCGTATGCGGCCACCAGAGATCCGGCACAGGCACGCGCACTGTCCCGCCTCCTGCAGGCAGCCGCTCTGCCACGCCGCCGACCGTCACCTCGAGCTCACCCGCTGCCGCCGCGCAGCGGACGGCGACCACGCCGTCCCGGCCGTCGATTGCCGTGCGCACCTCGACCGGCAGGACCGTCGGATCGACGAGTTCGACCGGTCGCCACGGTCCGACAAGCGGCGGCGCAGGAGCGAACCCGGGCGCTCGGCCGAGCAAGGACGTTCGGAACCAACGCAGATTGCCGTCGACGGGGACCCGCGACCGCCACCGCGCCCGGGGCTTGCGCGGCTCGGCAAGCAGTGGCGAGAGAGCGCGCGCGCAGACGACCACGTCGTGCTCGCCGGCGGTGACCGCCACATCGTGAGCGACGAACATCGACTCGCTTCGCAGAACGTGCTCGCGATCGACGTAGACGTCACAAACCGTCGCAAGACCGCGGAATCGGAGCGTCGTCTCAGCTGCAACGGTCACGCGCGTCCGAAACCAGTGATCGTCGTCGTCGCTCCCGCGCGCGGGGAGCGTCACCTCACGCCAAGCGACCTCGTGGTCCCCTGGCGGTGCGGCGAACGCTCCGGCGGAAACCGACGCCGACGTCCAGGTCATCCGGCAAGACCGGCGATCGACTCCATCGCCTCGTCCCACGACGTGGCGAGGTCCGCGAGGAGCGGCTGGGCATCGAACGGCTTTCGCCGCGCGAGCTTGAAGGAAAGCGCCTTCGAGCCGGCGACGATCGCCGCGAACCGATCACGCGCCGCCACAGCCTGGTCGCCGAACAGCCACTCGAGATGCGATGCGCAGAGCTCGAACGCCGACCCGGCCATCCTGACGGTCGCAAAGGCATACGCGTGGTATTCGGCGTGGCTCTGCTCGAGCAGCCGAGGCAGGTCACCGGCCAGCGCAGCGGCGAAGCGCGCGAACGGATTCGTCTGCGGCGCGAGGCGCAGATGGCCGCCGAGGAGGCGGCGCGCCTCCACCTTCAGCGCGTCCCCGGTGAGCCGCGGACCTGCGTCGAAGCGGACGAGCTCCGTGTACGGCGGCAGGTGGTCGTCACCAGGTGAGAGGTGAACGCGTAGCGCCCCGTCGAAGTCCTCATCCTCGAGGGCGTACAGCCCGCGGTTGTGGAAGTAGTGGAGCAGCCGCCGGCCCGGGTCGATCGCAGCCATCACGGCGGAGCTCTTGACGTGCTCGCGCCGGTACGCCGTCGAGTGAGTGTCGGGGAGGTACCACGAGTCGAGCTCGACGATCAGCGTCCGCCCGGCCGCGAGCTGCTCCACGATCTGATCCGGAAGCGACCGGTACGGCTGCACCTCGTGGATGTCGACCCCGAAGAGCGTCTCCAGATCATGCGGATCGGGCTTGAAGAACGTCCACTGGTCGCCCTCGAAGTCCGTGCGGATCGCGCGTCCGAGCACGGCGAGCGGCTCGTCCCCGCGGGCGTGCAACAGCTCGATCACGATGTCCGCGTAGCAGTTCGTCTCCGCGTAGGCGCGGTCATCCGCGTGCAGCGGATGCGAGCGGTACGCCGAAGGATCAACGTCGAACAACTGCAACATCGCTAGCTCCGAGCGGGCCACAGCTCCGCCGTCACGTCGCCGGGCCAGCGGTCCGCGTCCAGGCCGTGGCGGCTGAGCAGAGCGAGAGTGATGCGCTCGAGACCGAAGCCGACGCATGAGGTGTGCGCCTGCTCGCCGTTTGACTGCCTGAGGTCGAAGACCGATGAGAAGTGCTCGCGGTGGTAGTTGAACGACGCAACCGCGGTCGGCTCGTCCGCGGTGATCGCGACGACGACCTCCAGCTTGAGGGCCTGAGAGCGCTGACTGCGCGCGAGCATCTTGCCGCTACGGCCGAAGAAGGGATCCGACGCGAGATCCGCCTTGGCGTCGAGCCCAAGGCCGCTGAGGATCTCGATCGCCCGCCGGGACCACGCGTCACGCCACTCGAGAACTGTGTCGGGCTCGCCGAGGCGGACCATCTCGCGCTGGTGAAACATCTGCAGGCGCGCTGGATCCTGCGACGGCTCGTTCCGAAACACGTACGAGCCGCCGAGATCGACGGTCACGCCGTCAGCGGGCAGCGGGCCGCGCGCCGAGATCGCCGGGTAGACCGGGTAGCACGCGGCCGGCACGAGCACGAGGGCGGTCTGGCTCTGCAGGCTGCTCCAGTCCTCCCCCGCGCCGGCACGACGTTCGAGCTCAACGGCGGCGGCCTCGTCACCCTCGAACGAGAAGATCGTGCCGGCGAGATGGGGGAACGACGAGAGGTAGCCGATCCGCTCGAGCTGTTCCTTCGGCAGAACCGGCGGGAATGCCATCCGCTCCGGCTCAACGTTGATCGTGCGGCGCGTGAGCAAATCCTCGATCGCCGACCGGATCTCCTCGAAACGGCCGCCCCGGCCGTACACGCCGTCGACGCCGCTCGCCACGAACAGTCCGGCCGCCGTCAAGTCCGCGAGGAAGGCGGCCCGCTCCCGCCCCGGCGCACCCTTCACCATCGTTAGATCTCTTTGGCGACGAGGAGCAGGGACGCGTTGGTCTGGTGGATGCGCTCGTTCGCGATCATCAGCGCCCCCGACATCGTGTCCCGGAGATGACGCCCGACGCTGTACGGCGTGTCGTTCTTGAAGCCGACGATTCCGCAGACGTTCATCGCACCCTGACAAACCCGAGGCGCCTGCTCGGACGCGGCGATCTTCAGGTTGTTGAACCGGAGTGCCGCGGCCATAGTCGCGAGCCGCTCACGGTTCGGCGTCGCATCCGCGGCGACGAACTCCTGCAGCGCGGACTCCACTTCACCGCGGAGCAGCGAAAGCTGCGCCATCAGGTGCGAAAGGCGTGTCGCCGCCGGGACGGGCTCGCCGGGTGCACGCTTCGCCGACGCCCGGACGAACGCGCGGGCGCGCTCGAACGCCTCTGTCGCGACACCGAGCCAGACGTGCGACCAGAGCAGATGCGAGACCGGCACCATGGTTTCGGCCCCGATCGTCGAGAACGGCTGCGGCATGATCTGTTCGGCGTCGAACGACGCCCGCACGACGAACCCCGGCGAGCATGTCCCTCGCATTCCGAACGGGTCCCTGTGCCCATCGGTTCGAGCTCGACCTGCTCCTTCGCCGTCAACACCGCCACCTGCTCGCCGCCATCCGCCTCGGGCGCACGCCGAAGCGTCGTCAGGAAGTCGTCAGCGTAGGCGCCGTAGCTCACGGTCGGCGCCTGCTTCTCGAACGTGCACGCCCCATCGCCGGCGGGCGTCACGGGCGCGATCGAGCGTCCGGTGTCTCCCCCCGTCCCCACCTCCGAGGTCACGGAAGCGATCACTCGCTGCTCGCGCACGAGCGAGCGCAGATAGTCCTCGAACCAGCCCGAGCCGTTGCCGTGGCGGACGAGGCACGCAACCTGGATCTGGTGCATCGCAAAGATCAGGCCGCTCGCTCCGCACCGCCGCCCGAGTGCGAACGACGCCGCAGCCACATCCGTGATCCCGAGCCCGCCGCCGCCGAGCCGTTCCGGCACGAGCGCCGACAGCGCCCTCGACTCCTTCAGCGCGTCAAAGGTCTCGGTTGGAAAGCGCGCCTCCTTGTCGACGTCGTCCGCATGACCGGCCGCGACCTCATCGGCGATCCTGCCGATTTCGTCGGTGAATGTCGTCCGTTGCTCGTCAATCGTGGCCATTGCGTTATTCGACCCCCAGGCTCGTGAGCGCGCCCGCGATCGCATTGATGCTCTCGAACGCGCTTCTGGTCAACATCTCGTCGGGAAACTCGACGTCGAACTCCTCCTCGAGCGCGAGCATGACGTTCACGCTCGCATGCGAGGTCATACCCGCCGAGTAGAGGTTCGCCTCGTCCGGCAGGCCCTCAGCGGCCACTGGGAGACGCCCGTGCACCTCGAGCACCCGCCGGATCCGCTCATCCTTCATCTCGTCGCCACCACTACCGCGGCGGCATACGCCGGCTCGTGCGAAAGGCTCACCGCGAACCGCCGAAGCCCGAGCGATCGCGCGATCGTGGCGGCACGACCGTGCAGGCGCAGAGACGGCCCGCCGCCGGGCGCCCGCACGACCTCGACAGACCGCCAGCCAAGCGTCATCGCCGGGTCTCCGAGCGTCTTCCATGCCGCCTCCTTGGCCGCGAAACGCGCGGCGAGCCTCGCAGGGTCGATCCCACCGCCCGGGACTGCGCAGTCGCACCGTTCGCGATCCGTGTACACGAGCTCCAGATACCTGTCCGCACGGGGGGACGCCAGCGCCGCGGCGACGTCGGCGACCTCGACGAGGTCGATGCCGACGCGAACCGATCGAAGGCGGCGGAGCCGCGGGATCATCGTTTGAACCATGCCAGAGGTGCTTATCGGACGGGGTGCGGAGAATCTGGACCCAAAGTTAGCCGTGGCGTCGGCGCAGCCAACGCACCCGGACGGCTGCGGCTCAAGGCGTGAGCGTCTCGGAACGGCCGAGCGGGTGACCCGACGCATCGAGTGCGCGGACGGCCACCGCCTTCGGCGGGGTCTCCAGCCCGATCACCGTCTCGATCCCTCGCCACGGCCGTGAGGCGATCACGGCCAGGTGGTCGGGGTCCGCTCCGGCGAGCACCTGCCAGCGCGCGATCCCGCGCTTCCCGTTCCAGCTCGCGTAGACGCGATCGCCGGCGACCGCGACGAGAGGCTTCGCGCCCGGGTCGCCCGTCCACGCAAGCCGATAGCCGCGATAGCTGTCGCCGTAGGGCAGCGTCAGCTGGAACCGGATCTTGCCGGTCGGCGAGAACTCGGTCAGCTTGCGGACCCCGCCCCAGCCGACGAATGCGCCGCCGTCGGGAAGGAGCTCGAGGCTCCCTTCGAACGGTGAGCTGATCTTCGTCGGGTGAACGAACGTCTTCACGACGCGCGCCGTCTTCTTCGCCGGGTCGATCTTGAGCACCAGGGGGCGCGTGAACGGCTCTTCCTTCGGGATCGCACCGTTGTCGAAGAGCGAGATCGTCGTCGGTCCATGGAAGCGGGCATCGTGCTGGTAACGGAACTTCACCGCCGCAGCAGGGCCGAAGTCGCTGCGCTTTCCGCCCAGGCGCCAGACGATCGAGCCGTCGCGGCGGAGCAGGTACAGCGCGCTCGTGTTGCGGCCCGAGATGAGGATCGTCCCGCCGGGCCCGTCCGCGGCCGAGTTGATGTGGAAGTAGTCGAGCGGCCGCTTCTTCGTCGCGTGGTGCGCCGGCTCGCGGTTCGCCTGGATCGATTCGGTGAGCGGTATGCGCCCGATGCTGTGCCACTCGAAAACGACTTGGCCGGTCTTGATGTCGATCTCTTGGACGATGCTGTCGTAGACGTACCCGTTCTTCGGCCCGCCGACCGACCGGAGGTCGGCCGGGACCTCGTGATAGACGGAGATGTACGCGGTGCCGCGCGGCGTCAACTGAAACTCGTGCAGGTCGCCGTCGAGGCCATGGCCGGCCTTCACGGTCGCGAGCGGCCGATACGACGCGTCGTACACGACGTACGTGCCTCGCCCGATTCCAGCCTTCGAGATGATCCCCTGCCACCAGGTGAGCACGGGCTTGCCGCGGTAGGTCTGTGTCCGGAAGTCGGTCGCCTCGAGACCCGACGGAACCTCGTGGTACCAGACGATCCGGCCTTTGTCGTCGGCGATCACGGTGCCGCTCGGCCGGTCCTTGCCGCCCTTCTCGGCGGCGAACACGTAGCCGGCCGCGGTCCGCTCGGCCGCGTGGTCGATGCGGAGCAGCGGCGGGTGCAGGTCGGGGATCGTGTGGAGCGTGGCGTTCGTCGCCGGCTTCGCCGCAGTCGAGGCAGCCGCCTTCTTGCCGGCGCCGCAGCCGACGAACAGGAGCAGACAGGGAACGAGAAGCACCGCGGCGCGCACGCCCGCGCGATGGTACTTAGTTGGCGCAGACGGCGTCTTTGCCTATGCTCTCCCGCAATTCCCCTGACCCCCCAGACAGGAGGACGAGTGAAGAACCACATCTACGTAGGCGCCGGTGCGTCCGCGCTGTTCGCAGTCGTCGCGCTCGCGACGATGGTGACCGGTGCGACCGCGCGCAGCGGCGCGACACCGCTGCCGGCCTCGTCGTGCTCGGCGATCCAGAACAGCGGTGGGCGGATCCTGGTCGCGTCCGACCTGCCTCTCGAGGGCTCGGGCCGGTCACAGACCTCGCAGATGACCAGGGCGATCAGCTTCGTCTTCAAGCGGCACCACTGGCAGGCGGGCAGGTACTCGCTCGCCTACCAGAGTTGCGACGACGCTACCGCGCAGGCCGGCAAGTGGGATTCCGGAAAGGTGTCCGCGAACGCGAATGCCTACGCCCAGAACTCGAGCGTCGGCGGCGTGATCGGCACGTTCAACTCGGGTGCGGCCGAGATCATGATCCCGATCTTGAACCGTGCACCGAACGGCCCGATCGCGATGGTCAGTCCTGCGAACACCTACGTCGGCCTGACCCACCCGGGTCCGGGCACCGTCGCGGGTGAGCCGGGCAAGTACTACCCGACCGGCAAGCGCAACTACGCACGCGTCGTGGCGGCGGACGACTACCAGGGCGCGGCTGACGCCACCCTGGCGAAGACGCTCCGCGTCAAGAAGATCTTCATCCTCAACGACAAGGAGGCGTACGGCCTCGGCGTCGCGATCAACTTCAGGAACGCGGCGAAGAAGCTCGGCCTCAAGGTCGTCGGCTTCACGGCGTGGGACGGTAAGGCGTCGTCCTACGAGGCGCTCGCAGTCAAGGTGAAGGCATCGGGTGCACAGGGCGTGTTCCTCGGCGGCCTGATCTGCGAGAACGGCGGCAAGCTGATCAAGGATCTGAAGGCGGGGACCCGGTCCGGCACGAAGCTGATCATGCCGGACGGCTTCACGCCGGTCTCGGCGGTCGTGCAGGGTGCGGGGACGTCGGCCGAGGGCTCATACATCTCGGTCGCCGGTCTGCCGAACTCCCAGCTGAAGGGCGCCGGCATAGCGTTCGTCAAGACGTTCGGCAGGGCCGATCACCGGGCACCGGATCCGTATGCCGTGTACGCGGCGCAGGCGACCGAGATCATGGTGCAGGCGATCGCGCAGTCGAACGGCACGCGTGCCGACATCGCGAAGCAGCTCTTCAAGGTTCACCTGAAGGGCTCGATCCTCGGCAACGTCTCGTTCAACGCGAACGGCGACGTGACCTCGAACCCGGTCACGATCTACCGGGTCAAGGGCGGCAAGTCGACGACCTTCAGGGTCATCGTGCCGCCGAAGGCCCTGGTCAAGGCCGCATAAGCCGGGACCCCAGCTCGGGCAAGGCGAAAGGGAGGGCGAGAGCCCTCCCTTTCGTCTTGCCCCATGCGGAAGCAGAGGCCACTCGGATCCACTCCCGCCGGCATGTCGCCGGCCGGCTCGGCGCGCGAGGCCTGCTACCGGATCGCGAGGTGGATCCGGCTCGCCGCGATCAGCGCTTCACCGGGGTCCCAGCCCCTCGCGCTCAACTTCCGCATCCGCCGGAGGAGAAGCCCGAGGACCTCGTCCTCGCTCAACGCTTCGAACTCCTCGTATCCCCAAGCGGGCTCGGGCGGTGTCGTGTCTTGGCTCGCCTGCGCGAGCGTCATGGCCGCAGTCATGGCAACGGTTATCGGCTGGGCGCGGCTGCGCCTGTAGCCCGAGTTCGGGCTTCTTTTGTAAGCCAAACGTTTGGTGACTTGAACGTCACGCGCCGAGCGGAATCCGTAACGTTCGTGCGAGCGGCGCTTGCGGCCAGACCCCCCGCAAGCGGCGCTCGCGCGAGGCGGCCCTGCGCGCCGCAGCCTGGGGCCGCCTCGCTTCTTTGCGCGGAGTCGACCATGATGAGCGGGTGTCGATTGACGTGCGACAACTGACACGCCTGCGGACGACCCTCGAGGTCGCGTCGGCGACTGCGCTTCAGACCGGTCCGGCCGGCCTGCTCGTCTACGCGAACGCAAGGAACTCGGTCCGGGCGGCGCTCGACGGCCAGCCTGCTGCGACGGAGTTCGAGCTCCTGTTCCCACGCGCAGACGCGAGCTTCTCGCTCTCGCCCGAGTACCCGATCGTGCTCCTCGGCCAATTGATCGTCTGGCTGCGCGAGCTCGAGCAGTCGCTCGCGGAGTCGGTCGTCTCGCCCGAATTGATCCTGGTCGATCCCGAGCTACGGCGGCTCGCGACGCTCGCCGCCGAACCTCCGCCCGAGCCCCACCCGGAGCCCGAGCCGGAGCACCTCGATGATCCTTCGCTGTTCGACCAGCGTTACGAGCGCCCCGAGGGGCGTAGGCGTTTCCCAGCCTCTGCAGGCGCCTACGTGCTCCGCGCGTCGATCCGGACCGCGGTGATCGACCTCGCGTTCTTCGTGCTGCTCGCGGGCATCGTCCTCCTGATCAGCATCCGCTGACGAAGGGCGGGCACGTCCGGAACGGAGCGACCACGAGCCGGGTTTCGATCCAGCGGGAGTGCAGGAGCCGCGTCAGGCTCCGCAGCACGATCCGCCCCGGCGTAGGAGGCTCTCGCGTCAGCCGCGCTGGCGGACCAGCGACGCGACGCGACGACCGACGAGCACGACCGCGACGGTCATCGGGATCCACTCGACGATTTGCCAGACCGTCCCTGCGCCGAGCACCCAGGCGGCGACGAGGAGCACGGCGCAGATGCCGGCGATGCGCCAGAGCAGACGCCGCGTGAAGCGATGAAGTGCGGTCACCGCCATGTGTCGGAGGCTATGCGCGGCTGAGGCACCGTTCAGAAAACTGAACGTGACACCGCAGGAGCCGCTGTACCGATGGCGAGGTGGGATCAGACGTTCGACGGATGGCACGTCGACATGACGCGATGCACGATGCGACACGTGCACACGGGAGGAGCTGCGAACGCGACGGGGATCGTGACGTGCGTCGAATGTCGGCGCGTGAACGCGTTCCTCTGGCACGGGTGGAAGGCCTACCGAGTCGACGACCCGGACACGAACGAACCACCCGAGCTCGCCTTCTACTGCTCCAGCTGCGCGGAGCGCGAGTTCGGTCGGCGACGCCGAAGGCCGCTCGTCGATCGCCGCCGTTCGGCGCGCTCCTGACTGCCGGACGTCCCTCGATCGAGCCACAACCGACGGGCCGACAAGTCAATCCTTCCGTCGATAGCCCGGACTGCTCTGAGGTCTCACGATGCGCGCACTGGTTAGGACGAAGACAGTGAACGCGAGCAGCCGGGATCACCAAAGGAACAGCCTGTCCATCCACCTGCGCCGAGTGCAACTGCTCGAGCGGCCCGTATTGGCCACGGATGGCGAGCCTTCCGCACGGATGACCCGTAGCTGGGTGAGCCTCCGGCGCTCGCGTTCTACTGCTCCGACGCCCTGACCGCGAGCTCGGTGGTTGGCCCACGGGCACGCCTGACACACGTAACGAAACCGTTCCCGTGGTGACAGGCGCGCCTCGAAGGCCCATACGGGACGCGAATAGCCCTGCTAAGCGGGCGTTTTTTTCGCTGCGAGTGCGCACCGAACGGTGCACCCCGCCGGCCGCGCAGCTATCCGCGCAGCTTCTGCGTTCGGGATGCCGTCAGGTCGGCGCCGATCGTGCTCAATTTGATGGTGAGGAGATGCACCCGCGCGCGAGTGGTCGCCGGGAACCGCCACGAGATCGTGGATGCGCTGCATGCTGCCGTTTGCTTGAGCACGCGGCTGAAGGCACGCACAAGCCTCTTCGGTGATGATCGCTCGACGAGTCGCGCTCGGTAGGCATGGTGGGGTGCTGCACAGAGGCGCAGCCGGGCGCGTTCGGCATACCACTTGCCGACGTGACGGGCTGTCCAGGTGAGGATCGCGAAGCTGTCCGGTTGGCCGCGGCTGACGAGCTTGAAGCTGAGCACCGGGTGGAGCTCGATCCCGTTCGGTGCGACCCCGCGCTGGCCGTGGACGCTGTCGAAGAATCCAACACCGGTGAGGGTCGCAGTTCCGCCGAGCGGTTTGTAGGAGAGCGCGCTGACCGGCCCGATCGCAGCGAGCAGTGCGGCACGCGCGGTGGCCATCTCGGATACGTGAGCAGACAGCGAGGCTGCGGGGCAGGTGGGGTCTGGGAACTCGGTGATCATCGTGCCGCTGCCCGCCTGGTCGGAGATGAGCAGGTGAATGTCGTGGTCTGGCTCGAGTTTGGCGGAGACAAGTTGCACCGTCACCTGGAAGGTCATCGTCTCCGCCGTCTGGCGCGGCGCTCCGAGACCGGCGCCCGGCGGAACCGGTAAAGCGCGCAGGCTCGAGACGGTCGTCGGCGCCGGGGTGAAGTTGACTGCAGCAGCGCCCTTGTCGGTGAGGGTTTTCTTGCTCTTGCCACCGCATCCCGGCTCATCGCCCGGCTCACCTCCTGAGTGGGCAATCTCCGTGCCTGGACGAGCTGTCGACTGCGCGCCACGGCTCTCGACCGGAGCGGCAAACAGGCCAACGGCGACGACCGCGACCAGAACGAACCTCATAGGGCGGCGTCTTATCAATTCTTCGCCCGGCCCGCGCGCCCAACATAAACCCTAGGCGGCCGGTGTTGTTGCTTGGGGCCTGCCTCACATGATCGACGGGCTCGAGCTGCAGGGCGCACGAACGTGGTCGCGCTCGGAATCAGCACCGAAGGCGTCAAGATCCCGCTCGCGCTCTGGGAAGGGTTCGACCGAGAACACGACCGTCGCGACCACGCTTGTAGCCGACTTGGTCGAGCGCGGCCTCGACCCCGAGCAGGGGATCCTGTTCGTGATCGACGGCGCCAAGGCGCTGCGGAAGACGATCCGCAACGTCTTGGGTGAGGCGCCGGTGCAGCGATGTGTGCGGCACAAAGAGCGAAATGTGCTCGACCATCTGCCTGAGCGCGAGCGGCCGAGCGTGAAGCAGCGCGTGGGCGCTTGACGATCACGCGCGCGCTCGAGCAGTCGCGCCTGCTCGCTGGCGAGCTCGAGCGCAGCTACCCCAGCGCCGCGGGCTCGCTGCGGGAGGGGATGGAAGAGACGCTCATGCTCAGCCGGCTTGTAGCGGTCACTTGATCGTCCTAGGCTCCGCCTATGGTCGTTCGCCCGGACTCCAGCGTGCGTCGGCCCGCCCGCATCGTTGGGGCCCTTTTCCTTGCGGGCTTCTTGTCATATGGCGTAGGCAACCTCATAGCGACGGGCAACGTCCGCTCCGCTGACGGCAGCGGCTCCACCGCGTTGCTCGTCACCGGCGCCGCGCTGATGCTGCTCAACTCGGCCTTCGTGATCGGCATCGGTGTCCTGATGTTCCCGATCCTGCGACCCCACAACAAGGACATAGCTGCGGGCTACGTGGGCACGCGGATCTTCGAGGGTGTCGTTCTGGCCATCGGTGTCGTGACTCTCATCGTCCTCACCGGCGAACGCGCCAAGGACGTGAATGCCGTCTTCTACAGCGTCGCCGAGGTCGGACTCGGTATCGGAAGCCTCTTCTTCTGCGCTCTGCTCTTCCGCACCGGACTCGTTCCGCGTTTCCTAGCTGTCTGGGGTTTCATCGGCTACGCGTGCTTCGCCGGGGGCAACCTGCTGGAGCTGTTCGGCGTCGCGGGCGCCGGGCTCGTCGGCGCAATCCCCGGTGGATTGTTCGAGCTGACGTTCGGCGTATGGCTGATCGCGCGCGGGTTCGCCTCCACCGCGACCGTCCGCTCGCGCGCGAGCACCTGACTGACATTCCCGAGCACTCATATGGAGTGCGGCGTGTCAACCGGGCAGGGGTGAGCGGACCCGCTGTTTGCGGGTTCGGGGACGGCGGGGGGAGCGCACCGACTGTCGTCGACGTCTGTGTCGCGACTCATATGCGCGGGTTGGTGCCGCATGACCGGTATGCGAAATGAGGAGCGGAGCCGATCTCTGGCGTCGAGCATGGCCGCCGATGCGGCTGCTCACAGTGTTCCCTCGGATCGCTCCTCGCGTCGGTTCGCCGGTGCGCTCTCCTCGCCGAGCCGTTGAGGTGGCGGCTACTCCATCGTTGCGAGCGCCCAGCAGTGTCCGGCGAGCTCGCGCGCGACGGCGACCACGACGACCAAGCGTGGCTTGCCTCGCGCCTCGAGCGCGTTCCAACGTCCATGCAGCCTGCGGGCGCTCGAGTCGGCCTGGGCTCGCACGGCGAGCGACTTGCCGGTGCGTCGGCGTTCCAGCGTGACGCTCAACCGTGGGGCGCTGCGTTGATGCCAGGCAGCTTCGATCAGGAGCCGGCGAGCGTGCGTGTTGCCGGTCTTGGTGATCCCGCCCCGACGGCGGCGCTCCCCGCTTGAGTTCTCGCTCGGGGTGAGCCCAAGGAACGGGCCGAGCGACTCGGGCCGGAACCGGTGCCAGTCGCCGAGCTCGACCGTCAACGCGAACGCGGTGAGCGTCGAGATGCCTCGGAGACAGACGAGCCGCTCGACGACATCGACGTACGGCTCGCTTGCGGCCAGTTCGGTGATCGCTTTGTCGAGTGTGTCCCTTCTGGTCTTCGCGTCGATCATCCGGCTGTAGCACTCGTCGAACACGACCGCGAGCGGCCCGCCTTGGAATCGTTGCTTACGAAGCCACGCGTCGTGGGCCCGCGTCCAGGCGGTCGCGTCGTAGACCGCCCCGTGACGCAGGAGCAGCTTCGAGAGCCGGTGCCGAGCCCGCATCAGATCACCGCGCGCGTCCTCACGCGCACGAACCAGATCGCGCGCTGCCTCCTCGTCCGGGCCGGGCACCCGCACCGCCGTGATCTCGCCAAGCCGCAGCAACCTCGCCAACCGCTCGGCGTCACGGCGGTCCGTCTTGACCCGATCAGCAGCCGGCCGAATCTTCGACGGCGCCGCCACAACGCAACTGATCCCCGCATCAGCACACGCACGCGCAAGCCCGTACCCGGTCGGCCCCGCCTCGTACACGACTCGAACCGGTGCCGGCAGCGTCTTCAACCAGGCCACCGTCGCCTCAGACCCAGGCGGCACCCGCAGCGACCGAACCTCGCCACTTCCCGAATCGATCACGCCTGCGACCACCGACCGCGCGTGCACATCAAGCCCGACACAGCTACCTTCACCCATAACCGGCGCCTCCCGTAATTGCGGCTCTACCGCCGGGCCAATCCCGACGGCAACCCGCGCCTAACTTACGAGCGAGGCGCCGGGCACTCCATACGGTCTGGCCCACCCGAGGGTGCGTTCGCTAGGCGGCGTGCGCGAGGGCCGAGGGCGTCTGGCGGCCGACGATCGCGGGGGCCTTGTGAACCAGTTCGTCGTTGTCGAGAGCCTCCACCATGAATAGGGCGAAGTCGACGCGGCGCGTGATGTTGCTCTCGAGAATGGGATCACCCACGTGCGTGCTCCACACGGGCAGGCCCTGACTCTCGCCCTCCTCAAGGTCGCTGCCGCGCACGACGGTCCACCGCGTGTCGCTGGCGAAGATCCGCCGGGCCGCCTCCACCTGGTCGTCGAGATCGGCGAAGCGAGCCAGACGCGCGAGCGGACCGAAGACCCTCACGAGAGTCTTGAGCTTCAGCGAGTACACGTCCTGGCCATCGAGCGTGATGTGCCATCCGCACGAGAAGATCAGGCGCGCGCCTGGCGGCGCATAGTCGAGCACCGCCTGGGTCGTTCCCGTCGAGTACCCGTGGACGCCACGCGGGGTCATCACGACGAGAACCCCGCCGCAACCCGCGACAGCGCGCTCGATGACCTCGCGGTCGTCGGTCGCTCCCGGAATGACAGTGATGCGCCCGCTGAACGCATCGAGCTTTCCTACGCTTTGCTCGCGGCACACGCCAACCACCTCGTCACCGCGATCCAGCGACTGCTGGACCATGTACTGCCCAAGCTTCCCAGAAGCCCCAACTATGCACACCCTCATCTCGTCCTCCTCTCAAAAAGCTAGTCAACGAATCGCTCCGGGTGCTGCGCAAAAGTTGCCGCGCAACTGAGCGAACAGAAGTGGTACGCCTTCTCGTCGAGCAGTAAGCGCCCGACCGCCCGCTGCGGATCAACCGCCATCTGGCAAACCGGATCCAGCGCGAAGCGATCGAGGCCCTCGTCCACGCGAACGACGGCGAAAATCTCCACCGCTTCGGCAATGTTGCGCAACACCTGGCGCCCACGCGACTCGTACAGCACTCCCTCCAGGTCGGCCGCAAGCGCTGCCGTGTTGCCCGTGAGGAGCACCTCGCCTCCTCGCGCTAGGGCCGACACGCGGGCGGCGACGTTGATTGTCGTCCCGAAGTAGTCGCCACCGCGTTCGATTGCGGAGCCGAAGTGCCCGCCGACCCGAACCGACGGCGCCTGGTGGCCGCTCATCGCATTGCGCGTGATCCACAGACCGAGACGAATCGCATTCGCCGGATCGGGCACTCGGAGCATCAGGGCGTCGCCGATCGACTTGATGTACTCGCCGTCGACCTGCGGTAGTTCATTCTGAACGGCACGCGCAAAGTCTTCGACGAGCTGAACGGCCTCCTCGTCTCCGTGCGCCTCCGCGAGCGCCGTGAAGCCTGCGATGTCCGCAAACAAGAAGGTCGCAGCAGAATCGCGCGTCACGACTAGAACCTTGCGCGAGCGTCGGGCTCGACGAGCCTCGGCTCGGACCGCATGTTGGGCCGGAAGCCCAAGGGATTCAGAGTCAGGGTGACACCTCCCAATAGCGGTTTAGTGCGCCCTGAACCTTTACGAACCAGACGATGGCCGGAATCACCAGGAGCCCACCCGGGAATGCCCATAAGCCCGTCCAGCCTGTCATCGGAGGAAGCTGGCCGGCCCGCTTGTACATCTTCCCGATCTCGGAGGGGATGACGAAGACGCTGACGGGGTTGATCAATATCCAGATCACGAGCCCTAAGACTCCACCGAGCCCTTCACCGGTGTGTTCCTTCAATTCCTCGTGAGTCTTGAAGGCCCAGTACCAGCCGTAGAGACCGAGAGTCACGATGAAGAGAAGGATCCCGAGGCCGATTCCGCGGGGCTTGCCGCGAGGACGGATCGCTTGGGTGGGTATCGGAGCAGTCAACTCGACTCGGCGCTTTCGCCGTCGGCTGGTGCAACGTTGAAGCTGAACATCATCCCGCTCTCGTGATGTTCGGCAATGTGGCAGTGCGCCATCCACACGCCGGCGTTCGTCACGTCGAGCAGGATGTCGACGGTTTCACCGGCTCGGAGGAGGACGGTGTCCTTCCAGACTAGGTTGGCTTCAGCCTCGCCGTCGCGCGCGAGCACGACGAAGCGGCCGGCGCCGTGGACGTGGAACGGGTGGTGCATCGGGTGATCCGACTCCATCTCGTTGACGAGGCGAATCTTCACGCTGTCGCCGACGTGGAAGCTCCAGTCGATCTCGTGGTTCACCGCGCCGCTTGGGCGGTCGACAAGCTTCCAGCGCGTATTCGCCGGAGTAGTGAGGCGGTTGACCTCGACCATGTCGTCTTCCCACTCGATTCCACCCGCTTCATGTGAATGGCCATGCTCTGCGTGTCGCTCAGGCGGAGCGTGGTGGCGATCGCCGTGCGCGGAGTGGTCGTGATCGCCCTGAGCGGAGTGCCCGCTTGCCGCGACGAGTTGAGCGGGCAGAAGCTTCATTCCGCATTTCGGGCAGTGATCAGCTGTATCGCCGACGACCTCGGGATGCATCGGGCAGGCGAAGACGACGGCGCCCTCGGGTGCCTCCATCTCCATCTCGGCGATGAACGCAAGCGTCTTGTCGGGCTCGGCCTGCAGGTACGGCGCTAGCCGTTCGCGCTCCGAGATCCACTCCCGGTTGATGCGAAGCTCGTCGAACTGCGCACGCAGATTCGGCATACGTGGTACCGCGCCAACATCGACGGTTGCAAGCTCGTAGTCCTTATCCGGCGTTCGGTGCAGCAGCGCCAGCTGCCCGGATTGGTCAAACAGCACGTCGACGACAACTCGTTCCGACGGAGCCAGGATCACTGAATCGACAATCTCTTCGCGTTCGCAGCGCCCGCTGTCGCCGCCGACGACCTTCATCTGCGCTCCCGGAAGCGCGGCGTTGAAGACACGTGTATTGGCGGTGTTGGTCAGGTAGAGCCGAACAACCTCGTCCTGATCTGCTTCCAGTGCGAGATCTGTTTGGCCGCCGACGAGGAGCACGTTGCCGTAGCGGCCCATCGCGGCGTAGGTGGTCTCCGTGCGACTGAATGGAGCGACTCCGCCGTCGTCGATCAAAATGTCGTCGAGGGTTAGGAGCAGCTCGCGGTCGACGGGCGGCCAGTAGCCCTCCTCTGCCGGCTCGACGAGGATGTTCCCGTACAGCCCCATCTCCTGGCCGTAGTCCTCGCGGATGTGCGGGTGGTACCAATAGAGGCCGGGATCCGGGAAAGTGATCCGATAAGAGAATGAGCCGCCGACGGGCATCGCGGCCTGCGTCTCGTGGGTTCCGTCGTAGCGGTTGTCGAGACGCAACCCGTGCCAATGCACGGTGGCTTCCAAGTCACCCTCATTAATCACGTCGACCTGTACTTCCGATCCCTGCTGCACGCGCAGCGCCGGACCGGGGATCGAGCCGTTGTAAGCGAGCATCCGCACTTCCTGCTGGCCGATCGTTTTCCTGACCGGCGCGATTCTCAATTCGTAGGCGTCACCGTCCGCGAGTGAGACAACCTCGCTGTCACGGGCTTCGGCCAGGCCGGCTGGGTCACGCGGGAAGGTTGCAGTGTCTGTCCCGAGTTCCTCGTGATGCTCCACGGTTCAACTCACTCCTCTCGTGCTCTCGGTCG
The DNA here is from genome assembly GCA_963785875.1 of uncultured Thermoleophilia bacterium. Classification (GTDB taxonomy): domain Bacteria; phylum Actinomycetota; class Thermoleophilia; order Gaiellales; family Gaiellaceae; genus PALSA-600. The sequence continues at coordinate 380,792 of CAWAWV010000001.1, forward strand.
GAAGATCCGGCGTTGTGTCGTTGGCCCGGCCATATTCCTTCGCGGCCGTGGATCCAGCCGCATTGATCTGGTCTGCGATATAGCGTGCATCGTCTTTGACGAAGCCGAGGAGAGCGGAGCCGCGGGTGTACTGCCAGGGTAGGCCGAGGAAGTAGAGGCCGGGTACATCAGTGACGCCGCGCCGGTGTCGGACTCTTCCGTCGGGGTTGAAGATTGGCAGTTCGATCCATGAGTGGTCGGGCCGGTACCCGGTCGCCCAGATGACGGCGTCGACATCGAGTTCGGTGCCGTCGGCGAACGTGACCGCTCGGCCGTTGGCACCGGTGGCGCGCGGCTTCAAGGTGACGCCGTAGCGGTTCCGTAGCTCGCGCGGGACTTGATCCGATCAATGTCTCGCGGCTTTGAGCGCGGCGGCCGACGCGTGAGTCGATGCTCTTGTCGAGCAGACCGAGCTTCGTCAGCCACCAGAAGACGTCGCGGCCGAGCACGCGCTGTGGCAGCGGCATCTGCCGCGAGCCCACGGCAAGGGTCACGGTGCGGGTCGCCGAGAGCTCCTTCGCGATCTGGAAGCCGGTGTTTCCACCGCCGACGATGAGGACGCTCCCTTCGATCACATCGTCGGGGCGGCGGTAGTCGGCACTGTGCATCTGGGGAACGTCCCTCGACAGTTCCGTCGCGACCGCGGGAATCACCGGACGTTGGAACGGCCCGGTCGCAACCACGACCCGTTCCGCGGTGATCGACCCGCCGGGGACGCCGAGGATGAAGCCTTCCTCCGATCGAACGAGCGAAGAGACCGGGCTCTGGAACTGGATCGGAAGCTCGAGCGCAGTGGCATAGCTCTCGAGGTAGGTGACGACCTCGTCTCGGATGGGGTAGCCGTCCGGGTCTCCCGGAAACGCCATGCCGGGGAGCTCATCGAAACTGCGCGACGTGAACAACACGAGCGAGTCCCAGCGCTGTCGCCACGCCGCGGCGACGGATTCGTGCGCTTCGAGGATCTGCAACGAGCACCCGCTACGGCGAAGATAGTGGCCGATTGCGAGCCCCGCTTGCCCGGCGCCGACGACCGCAACATCCACTCGTTTTGGCGGTGCGAGCTCGGCGATTGGCGGAGCGGCCCTATCGACGACTCCGCTCAGGGTGTGAGCCTCGTCCCCGTCCGAACGGAGCGAACGACCGCGTCGATCGCTCGACTGCTCACCCGAGCGTATTCTGGTCTTCAAGGAGAGCCGCGTGGGTCGCACCGTGGGTCGTCTGATGCACGCTGTTTGTCGAGAGGGCCGCCATTCTTGTTTGCGATGCGAACCAACCCGACTGCTGCCCAAGATCGGCCGTCAAGACGAAGAGCGGCTTGCCGCCGAGACTCGTCAGAGCCTTGTCCTGGCTGAAACACCGTTCGCAGCGAGGCGAACTCCTCAACATCGGCTCGCACTTCACGGGGTGATGAACCGAACGCGCGCGCTTCACGGCGTGCATCCGCCGGCAGCGAGCTGAACTCCATTCCATCGTGAGACGCGCGATACCCGCACGAGCAGCCGTCGGGATCAGCGCCGAGAAACGCGCGCCACATCGAATAGAACCCCGGATAGCTCGGCAGATCGAACTGATACGGGGTGGCCGAGTCGATCAGCGCAACGCCAGCGACGCGCTTCGGAAAATCCATCGCGAACGCAAGTGCATAGGTTCCGCCGACTGAGTGACCGGAGACGACGTAAGGACCGGCAATGTTGGCAGCGGCGAGAAGGCCCTGAACGTCCGCAGCGAGTTGATGGGCATCCTGGCGACCGACGCCTTTGCCGCTCCATCCTTGTCCCGCGCGGTCGAAGACGCAGACCCGCGTCTTTCGGGCGACATCCTGTTGCACCCAGGCCCAGCTGGGCGTTCGCTCGGCAAGTCCGTTGAACAGGATCACCGTCGGAGACCCCGAGCCCAGGCAGCGGATGTAGAGGCTGTGGCCGGCCACCAGGTAGTTGTGTCCGCCGGATGGCGGGTTGTTGCTGGTCGCAGCCTCGACGACCGTTTCGACTGCGCCGCCTAGGCCGACGAGTGCGAGGACGACGAACGCCGGGTAGAGGAGGGCTCGACGCGACCAGCTATGGAGGCTCCGCCGCGAGGCGCGCAGCATCCAGATGACGAGCAAGATCAGAAGGATCGGCCAGATCCAGCCGAGCATCCCGAGGGCATGGTTGCTCGGTCCGATGATCAAAATCGCGGCGCCGGCGATCCCAAATGCCGTGGCCGGGACACGCGCCCATTCCTGCGGCTGGTCAGTCCGGCGTCCCGAGAGCAGCGCAAGCGTCGCAAAGCCCGCCGCGCAAGAAAGCAGAGCGAGGCCGGTGATCACGGTCTCACGGCTGCCGCCGAAGACGAGCAAAACCAGGATCAACCCGAGCACGAGCCCGAGCCCGATCGAGAGTAGTACGACCAACCCGATATGGCCGTGCCCCGCGCCGGAATCTGCCCGTTCGGACAGCTGGTCGCTCGCTGCGTCGGCCGTACCCGGCATCTGACCCCTTGCGAACCTTGCGGGCGTCTCAGCTAACGAACAGCGGCGCCTCTCTCTCGAACCTACGCCTTTCCCGCACATGAAGCTATCTCGGCAGCCTTGCTTGACATTGGACACCATTGTCTGCTTTAGTGAATTCAGACACCACTGTCCAATCTAGTTCGGAGGTCCACCGTGCATCACAAGAAGAGCCAGAGCCACCCGCCTCACACCAATCAGAGGGGAACCGCCAACAAGAAGGGCCGTGCTCTCCTGCTCGTGCTCCTCGTTGCGCAGTTGATGGTGATCCTCGACATCACGGCCGTGAACATCGCCCTGCCGAGCCTCGCCAAGGACCTGCAGCTGAGCGGCTCTCAGATCAGCTGGACAATCACGAGCTACTCGCTCGTCTTCGGATCTCTGCTCCTCTTCGGAGGCCGCGCCGCTGACCTGCTCGGACGCCGCCGCCTCTTCCTAACAGGCCTCGGTGTCTTCACCGCCTCCTCGCTCGCCTCAGCTCTCGCCGGAACCGCCGCAGCACTCTTCGCAGCGCGTGCCGGCCAGGGCCTCGGCGCAGCGATGCTCTCGCCCGCCGCCCTTTCCATCATCACGACGTGCTTCCACGGCCATGCGAAGGCGAAGGCACTCGCGGCGTGGGGTGCCGTAGGCGGTGCAGGCGCTGCGGTCGGCGTCATCGCTGGTGGCCTTCTCACCGAGTACGCCGACTGGCGGATGATCTTCTTCGTCAACCTCCCAGTCGCCCTCATGCTCGCCATCACAGCGCTGAAAGTCATCCCCGCCGACACTGCCAAGCCAAGCCGGAGCGGTCTTGATCTGCGCGGCGCAGTCCTCGCGACGACAAGCCTGGGCGCAATCGTCTACGCGATCACCCAGGGTTCGAGCGCAGGCTGGACCTCCACCCAGACAGTCACCTTCGCACTCGCCGGCCTCGTCGGGGTGGCAGCGTTCGCCATCCTCGAAACCCACACCGAAAAGCCGCTCCTCAACGTCACACGGCTCGCCGATCGCGCAGTCGGCGGAGGGCTCTTCCTGATGCTCGCGGCCGCAGGCTCGATCTTCGGACTCTTCTTCCTCTGCTCGATCTACCTCCAGAACGTCCTCGGCACGAGCCCGCTCATGACCGGCCTCGCGTTCATCCCGCTCGCCCTCTCTGCCGGCATCGGTGCCCACGCCGCCGGACACATCGTGGCCCAGCACGGCGTCCGCATGCCGCTCGCGTCAGCGTTCGCAATCTCCACCTTGGGCATGGGACTTCTCGCCCACGTCGGCGAGAACGGCACCTACGTCGCCAACGTCCTCCCAGGCATGCTCGTCGCCGGCTTCGGGCTCGGTATCGCAGTCGTCTCGGTCTCGATCGCAATCCTCACCGGCTCACCCGAAGACGAGTCAGGGATGATCTCCGGACTCAACTCGACCGGCCACGAGATCGGCGGAACGATCGGGATCGCCATCTTCTCGACGATCGCGGCCGGATCCGGTGCAGTCGGCGGCGCGCAGGCAGCCTCAGCGATCTCGCACGCCTTCATGGCAGCCGGAATCCTCACTACCCTCGCGAGCATCACCGCCTTCGCCGTCCTCCCCCACGCCAGGCACTTCCTGCCGAAGCTCCGGCTCAACCCCACCGCGATGCCGGTCCACTGAGATGACAAAGCAGACAACACCCACCAAGACGCAGAGGCGCCGCCGCGCCGACGCCGATCGGAGCGTCGCAGCGATCCTCGCTGCGGCGCTCGATGCGTTGGCTAAGGATCCCGATGCCAGCATGGCCGAGATCGCTCGCCGCGCCGGGGTTGTGCGGGCAACGATCTACATACACTTCCCGACCCGCGAAGCGCTTCTCGATGCGGTTATGGAACATGCAACCGGGCAGGTCGCCGACGCAATCCGCGAAGCCGAGCCCGACCGCGGCGAGCCAAAGGAAGCGCTAGAGCGCGTAATCCTCGCAACCTGGAAGCAGCTCAGCGAGTTCCACGGGATCCTTCAGATCAACATGAATCGGTTGTCTGCGCAGGAATTGCGTCGCCGGCACCTCCCGATGACCACGCAGTTCATTCCTCTCCTTGAGCGAGGCCAAGCCCAAGGCGTCTTCCGAAGCGACGTCTCGGCCACCTGGCTGATCGCCGTCGTTCGGGCGATCGTCCACGTAGCGAGCACCGAACTGCAAGCCGGACGGCTCACACAGGGCGACGTCGAGCGCACGATGCTCACCACCGCTCTCGCCGCGGTCGGCCCGTAGTAAAGGGGCGCACGAGCGCTCCGAGTTACGAGTGCCGCAAGCTCGGATCCTGCAGCAGCGCTGCCGCCGCGTCACCGCGGAACACCGTGCATCCGAGAGTGCCAAGCGACGTGCTGCTTACGACGCCGCTGCCGTACTCGAACACCTCCCCGTCGACCAGAAACGGACGCGCCCGCTCCGGCTCGATCCTGCGCCCCGTGATCGCCTCCGTCACGGCTGCCAACTTGCTTCCGAACATGCGAGACCTCCTTGGGAATGGGGCGGTTACCGGCACCGCTAGAGCGGGCACGGGTGTCCCGGTTCTCTCGGCGGGTGTCGCCCTCAGAGCCTCCACGGAGGTGCCGTCCCCTAGTGCGACGGGGTGTCCGATCGAAAAGCCCGGCGAGGTGCGCCGTCGTTGGAATTCTACCGGGAGGGCTGGCGCGCACCGCCGCGAGTGTCAGCGGAGGCGCGGCGTTGGGTACCTGCAGCTCGGTGCCTCGGCAAGCGATCCGACGTGGACGTCGCGCGCCCGAGTTGGGCTGGTCCAGAACTGGTCCACACCAGCGCCATCAACGACAAAATCCCCGCTTGAGCAGGGATTTCAAAGAGGCCCATACGGGATTCGAACCCGTGCCGCCGCCGTGAGAGGGCGGTGTCCTAGGCCACTAGACGAATGGGCCGAGCAGCGCGCGCCAGTGTAGCGAAGCCTACGCGCCGATCTCGTGCAGGAGCGGCTTCGTGTCGAGCGGGTCGAAGCCGAGCCGTGCGGCGATCTCCTCGCTCGACGGCCTCGTGCCCTCGCGGAACAGATCGCGGAGCAGCTCGCCCGTGTCCGGGTTGCGCCACCAGTCCTCGCCGACCTCGCGGATCAGGTGGTCGCGGAGCTGCGCCGAGCGGATCCAGGCGCGCAGGTAGTCGGCCGAGTAGAAGCCCGCGTCCATGTCGGCGAGGTAGTTGTCGCGGTCGGTAGCGGATGCCGGTCGCCTCGGTGAGGAGCTCCTCGTAGCCGTCGGGCGTCGCCGCCGTCGTCGGGGAAGCGCGACCAGAAGTCGAGCTCGTAGCGCAGCTTCGCCTCGTAGCGGCGGTAGAGCAGCGCCTCGAGGAACGTCGTCGCCTCGGCGTTCTCCTGCGCCTCCTCGTCGGAGAGGCCGAAGTGGAGCTCGTGCCACTCCGGCTCGCGCGAGATCGCCTCGACGATGTACGAGTAGATCTCCGTCAGCGCGTGGTCGCGCGAGATGCGGCGGAAGACGTACGGCAGCTACGGGTCGCAGCCGCCGTAGTGCAGCGCGTGGCCGGCCTCGTGCAGGAACGCCTGGTAGTCGTGCAGGCCGCCCTGCGCGCGCGTGATCAGGTGCACGACCCTCGGCGGGTCGCTCGCGATCACGCACGCGCGCGGCGACTTCTGCGGGCGGTCGTCGAGGTCGAGCTTGATGTTCGGTCGCGCCGCGAGGTCGAAGCCGAGCGCTCCGAGCGTGCGCAGGCAGATCTCCGTCGCTCCGTCGCGCGGTACGTCGACTCGAGCGGCGAGAGCCGGCGCATGTAGGCGGTGTGGTAGCTGGACGGGACGTCGTCGCGATCGTCGCCGAGCAGCCGCTCGAACCAGCGCTCGCGCAACGCCCTGTAACTCGCCGTCGCCTCGTCGCTCGCCGCCTGCAACGCGCCTGAGAGCTCGCGCAGCGAGATCGCCTTCTCCTCCTCGTTCCGCTCGACCGCGTCGGCGATGCCCGACAGGTCGGCCGCGAGCTCCTCGCTCGCCTGCATCAGCTCGAGCCGGTCGGGGTTGAACGCAGCGCTCGCCTCCGCCTGGATCCGCCCCAGCTCCTCGCGGTCGGCGTAGCCGGGCAGCACGGCCAACTTCGCCTGCGCGTTGCGCAGCGGCATCTCCTCGCCCTGGAACGTGACGCGCGCGGCGAGGAAGCGGTTCTCGAGCTCGTCCTCGCGCTCGGCGAGCTCGGCCGCGACGAGCCCGCCCTCGCAGGTCTTGCGCAGGCGGTAGAGCCGCTCCGCTCGTCGCCCCGCCGCCTCCTCGGCGTCGCGGAGCGACTCGAGCTGCTCGCGGCTGAAGAGGTCGGCGTAGCGGCGCACGATCTCCGCCTGCTCCGAGACCTCCTTCTCCCCGACGCGCACCGCGCGCCACTCCTCGGAGCGCTCGAACAGGTACCTCTCGAGCTGCTCCTCGAACTCGGTCGGCGAGAGGACCTGCGTACTGCTCACGCATCCACCCTAGCGAGCCGCCGCGCGATGGCGACCAGGGCCTGCGGCTCGAACGGCTTCGACAGGACGGCGTCGGCCGCGTCGCGATATTCGTCCACGTCGACCGAGCCGGTGACGAGCGCGACCGGGATTCCCTTCGACCGCAGGCAGCGCAAGCAGGCCGAGCGTCTCTCGCCCTTCGAGATGGACGTCGAGCAGGACGACGTCCGGCCGCGAGCGCTGAAGCGCCTCGTCCGCGTCCTCGAGCGTGGCCGCCTCCACAACCGCGAAGCCCTCGAGCTCGAGGTTCACACGAACAGAGCATGCGGAGCGCCGCGTCGTCTTCGACGACGAGCGCCGTGGGCGTCGGCGCCTCCATTCCGGGGCCGCGATGCTACCACGATCGAATCTAACCTCCGGTCGTGGCGCCGGACACGACGTCGCCGGAGCGGTACGCCGAGGAGATGGGCGAGCTCTGGACAGAGCTCTCGCACACGCTCGCGCGCCTGGATCGCTACGCCTCCACACCCGACCGGCTGGACGACGTTCGCGCCGAGGTGTCGCTCGGGCGCCTCCGGTACGCGCTGCACCTCGCGAGCGAGCACGCCTACGGCGTCGCTCCGCCGCCCGGCGCGGAGACGGCGCACGCCGAGCTCGCTCGTCGCTTGCTGCCGCGCGCGACGCGACCGCCGAGGTGGCCGAGGCGCTCACCGACCAGGGCGCGGACGCCGTCGAGCCGCTCCTCCCCGAATGGCGCGGCGCGCTGTTCCGCGTGCGGCTCGCGCGTCTTCGCCTCGCGATGCCCGCAGCGCGGCGAGAGACGCTCGGCGAGGTCGGCGACGACGGTATCGCGCGACCTCTCGTCGCGTTCCTGCTCGCGCTCGTCGGCGCGCTCGCGTTCGTCGCCGGCGCCACGCTCGGGCTCTGGCCGGTGTGGGCCGCGGGGGTGCTCGCCGTGTGCGCGTCGGTGCTCGCGTACCGGCCGTAACCACCGACCCCAGCCGCGGCGTTTGCCTCGTAGAAATGACAAACCGCGCCCCGCCACCCTCGGCGCCACGCCGTGCGCTCCCGTGCCCGACGCCGCAGTTTCGGCTCAGGGCGTGGCAGATGTTCCAACGGGCACTCGACCCGTTCGCGCGGCCGAGGCCGCTCAGGCGGCCGCGGCCCTGAGGCGCCGAGCGACTCGTCGCGGCCGAGCAGCTCGAGGCTCTCGAACAGCCCCGGCGAGACCTTCGATCCGGTGACCGCAAGGCGGATCGGCGCGAACGCAGTGCGCGGCTTCTGGCCCAGCTCCTCCACCAGCCCGCGGAGCTCTTCCTCGATCGCCGCCGCGTCCCAGATCTAGAGCTGCGCGAGCCGGTCGGCCGCCGCGGCGACGACCCGACCGTCGACACCGTCGGGCGGCGGAACGTGCTCGAAGAGGAAGCGCACGAAGTCGGGATACTGCGAGAACTTCTCGATCTTCTCCTGCACGAGCGGCGCGGTCGCGCACACCCGCTCGCGCGGCCAGTCGATGCCGTGCTCGCGCAGCCACGCTCGAGGAAGTGCGCGTACTCCTCCGGCTGCAGGTCGCGCAGGTACACGCCGTTCATCCAGTCGAGCTTCTTGTAGTCGAACATCGCCGGGCTCGGCACGACGCGCTCGAGCGAGAACCGCTCGATCAGCTCGTGGCGCGACATGATCGTCGTCTTGTCGTCGTAGCTCCAGCCGAGCAGCGCGAGGAAGTTCATCAGCGCCGCCGGCAGGTAGCCCTCGTCGCGGAACGCCTCGACCGACACTGCGCCGTGCCGCTTCGACAGCTTCTTGCCGTCGTCGCCGATGATGTTCGGCACGTGCGCGTAGACCGGCAGGTCGGCGCCGAGCGCGCGCAGGATGTGGATCTGGCTCGGCGTGTTCGAGACGTGGTCCTCGCCGCGGATCACGTGCGTGATGCCGTCGAGCATGTCGTCGACCGGGCGACGAAGTTGTAGTCGGGCGGCCGTCTGAGCGGACGATCACGAGGTCGGGGAGAAGCTCGTTCGTGAACTCGATCTCGCCGCGCACGGCGTCGTCCCACGAGACCGTCCCCTCCTTGGGCATGCGGAAGCGGATCGCGCCCTCGTCCTCGTAGGCCGTGCCCTTGGCGACGAGCTCGCTGCGCGAGCTCGCGCGCGCGCTCAGCCGGTCGAGCTGGAACGTGACCGGCCCGTCCCAGTCGATGCCGAGCCAGCGCAGCGAGTCCTGGATCTGGTCGACCGCCTCCGCGACCTCGCGGCTCGTGTCGGTGTTCTCGATCCGGAGCAGGCACTCGCCGCCGTGCTGGCGCGCGAAGAGCCAGTTGAAGAGGAACGTGCGCACTCCTCCGATGTGGAGGAAGCCGGTCGGGCTCGGCGCCATGCGGACGCGGACGGTCATCGCGTCCCTATCGTAGGCAGCGCGTGGAGTTCGGGGCGCACGTCTCGTCGGCGGGCGGGATCGACACGGCGATCGACCGGATCGCCGCGATCGGCGGCGACTGCGTGCAGGTGTTCACGCAGAGCCCGCGGATGTGGCGGCCGACGAACCACTCGGCCGAGGCGATCGAGGCGTTCCGCGCGAAGCGCGCGGAGCACGGGATCGGCGGCGTCGTCTGCCACGCGCTCTACCTCTGCAACCTCGCCGCGACCGACCGACGAGATCCACGAGAAGTCGGTCACCGCGCTGCAGGCGACCGTCGATGCCGCGAGCGCGATCGACGCCGACGGCGTCATCTTCCACGTCGGCTCGCATCTCGGCGCCGGGCTTCGAGCCGGGCTCAACCGCACGTGCCGCGCGCTGGCGCAGGTCCTCGAGCGCTGCGAGGGCGATACGTGGCTGCTGATCGAGAACTCGGCCGGCACCGGCGGCACGATCGGCCGCTCGCTCGAGGAGCTGGCGACGCTGGTCGACCGGCTCGACGGACACCCGCGGCTCGGGATCTGCCTCGACTCGTGCCACCTGTACGCCTCGGGCTACGACGTGAGGATCCGCGCGAAGGTCGACGAGCTCGTTCGCGAGCTCGACGCGCGCGATCGGCCTCGATCGGCTGCGGGCGCTGCACATCAACGACTCTGCGACGCCGCTCGGCTCGAACCGCGACCGGCACGCCGACGTGCTCGAGGGTGAGATGGGCGAGGGCCTCGGCGCCTTCCTCGCCCACCCGAGGTTGCAGCACCTCTCGGCCTACCTGGAGACTCCGGGCAAGGACAGGCGGGGAGTCACCGCGGACGACGATCCGCGAAGCTGCGCGAGCTCGCACGCCCGCTGGACCGCGTGACACACTGACCGCCGGGCGGCGTACAACAAGTGAGATGACGTTTCAGCAGGCCGCAGAGGCGCACCTCGACGATGTCTACGGCTATCTGGCGTGGTTCACGTCGGACCGTTTCGCCGCCGAGGACCTCACCGCCGTCACGTTCGAGCGCGCGCTGCGGCTCTGGCACCGCTTCGATCCCGACCGCGGCTCGGTGCGTACATGGCTCTGCCAGGTCGCACGCACGGTCGCGCTCGACCACTTCCGCTCCGAACGTCGCCGCGCTGCGACGCGAGGAGCTGGCCGCGCCTCCGGAGGCGGTCGACTTCCGCTTCGCCGAGGGACTGTCGCCCGACCTCGAGTCGGCGCTCCAACGCCTGACGCCGGGCGAGCGCGAGGTGGTTGCCCTGCGCGTCCTGCTCGACCTCGATGCAGGCGCAGCCGCGCGCATCCTCGGCATCTCCGCCACGAACTGCACAACGCGCCTGAACCGGGCGCTCGAAGAAACTCGAGGAGGCACTCCATGTCGCAGCGTGATCTGATCGCGGAGCTGCGCGCCGCGCATGTCGAAGCCCCACCCGAAGTGCGTGAGCGCGTCCGGCTGATCGCCGCCGCCGCCGCCCCGCCCCGCCGCATCACCTGGCGCCGCGCGCTCGTCGTCGCAGTGCCGCTCGCGGCCGCGATCGCGGCAACCGTCGTCTTCACGCGTCCGACGGGCCACGGGCAGACTGCGCTCGAGCTCGCCCGCCGCGGGCCCGTCACGATCGCCCCCGGCGCCGTGGGGGCGACGCCGAGCGACGGCGCCGCGAAGACGCTCACGGTCCCGGCCGCCAAGAACCGCGTCCAGACCTACGACGCAACCCTCTCGCTGCGCGTCGAGCATGCCCGGGACGTCTCGGACGGCGTCAAACGTGCGCTGCAAATCGCGACCTCGCTCGGCGGCTACTCCGCCTCGGTGCACGCCGAGACCCACGGCAGCCGCGCTGTCGCGGACCTGAAGCTCAAGATCCCGCGTTCGCACGTCCAGCGGGCGATGGCCAAGCTGTCGCAGCTCGGGACGATCACGGACGAGAACGTGTCGACCGTCGACAAGACGGCGCTCCTGAACGCGACCGACCGCGAGATCGCACGCCTGCAGAAGCAGCTGGCGAGCCTGCGCGCGCAGCCGCAGAGCCCCGAGAACGACCGGCGCATCGCCGCGCTCGTGACACGGATCGAGCGCCTGCAGCGCGGCGAGGCGACGACGAGGCGAACCGCGCACTACGCGACGGTCGACATGCACCTGGAGACGCCACTCGTCACGATCGCGACGAAGCACGGGCACGGCCCGCTCCACGGCGTGGTCGTCGCGCTGACGTGGCTCGGGATCGGCGCGGTCTACGCACTCGCCGTCGGCGCGCCCGTCGCAGTGCTACTCGCGCTGCTCTGGCTCGGCGTCCGCGCCGTTCGCAAGCGCCGCGAGAATGCGCTGCTCGAGATCTAAGAGACGCGGGCGAAGACGCGGAACGTCGGGACGCCGACCGGCAGCTCTTCGAACTCGGGATTGATGCACCCGAGGTCCTCGTCGAGGCGCGACTCATAGGTACGCTCGACCTCCGCCTTGCACATCGGCAGCGGCCGCCGCACCGCGCGGATCGCACCGAAACCCGGCTTCTGCGCCTCTGCGGCCCGGAGCATGTCGAGGTCGATCTCGACCTCGTACACCTTCTGCATGCAGCCGACGTACGTGTGACCCCACGCCTCGTACGAATAGACGAATGGGCAGCCGCGCGAGAGGCACGCTCCCGGATGGACGACCTTGTCGCAGTGGACGCTGCAGCGACGGCACTCCATCTCGTCTTGCGGGTGGAGCGGCAGCGCTGGTGCGGCCATCTGCTCGGGCGTCATACGAACATTGTCCGAACGGTCGCGGACGGCCGCAAGACTTGACTTTCGACGCTCAGCGAGCTAGGCGCCGCACCGCGTTCAGCACGTCCATCGGCGTGAACGCCATGAAGTCCGCCTCGATCCCGGAAGTGTCGTCTGCTCTGAACCACAGTGCCTGAACGGTGGTCATGCCCACGTTCGCGGCACCTTGCACATCCGTGACGAGGTTGTCGCCGACGAACATCGTGGCACCTGCCTCAACCTCCAGTTGCCGGCACGCGTGCAGGAAGATCTCCGGCGCCGGCTTGCGCACCCCGAGCTCCTCGGAGAAGACGAGCGCGTCGAGCCGCTCTGCGAGCCCGAACGCCTCGGCATCGGCGCGAAGGACGCGGCCCGGATCGGGCCACGAATTCGCGACCAGTCCGGTCTTGATCCCGCGCGCCCGCAACGAGTCGAGGAGCGCCTGCGCGGATGCGAGCACGGAATGTGCCGGACGCCACACGTCGTGCTCGGCGTCGATGAACGCATCGGCGTCATCGACGCCCAGCTCCCGAAGGATCTCCGCGTAGCGGCGGTCGCCGTTGTGTCCGCCGAGCATGGTGTCGCGCCAGCGCGCAGTGAACGCGGGATCGTCGTGTCCGAGCCCGGCCCGGTGCCCGAGCTCGACGAGCTCCTCGTCCCACTCGAAGTGGACGAGTGTGTTGTTCCAGTCGAAGAGAACGGCTTCAATCATGGTTCACTAAGGTAGCCGTGTGGCGCGCAGGATCCTGTGGGGAAGCCTCGTCCTCACACCGGCGGCGATCCTTGCGCGCTTCGTCTTCCACCTCGACGAGACGGCGCTGTTCATCGTCGCTGCCGGCGCGCTGATTCCGCTGGCCTGGCTGATCGGCGAAGCGACGGAACACGCCGCGCAGCACACCGGCCCGGGCGTTGGGGGCTTTCTCAACGCGAGCTTCGGCAACGCGCCCGAGCTGATCATCGCGCTGTTCGCGGTTGCGGATGCGCTGCCGACTGTGGTCCGCGGTTCGCTGACCGGCTCGGTCGTATCGAACATCCTGCTCGTCCTCGGGGCGGCCATGATCGCGGGCGGAGACGGCAACGTCGACGCCCGCTCGTTGCGCTGGCAGCTGTTCGCCGTGTTCGGAGGGGTCGCGCTGATCGCGATCCCGTCTGCGCTCTCATGGGGTGGCGGTTCGCACGAGCGGCACTCGCTCTACCTCGTGTCGCTGCCGATCTCCGGCATCCTGCTTCTTGCGTATCTCGGCATCACCTGGCAGAACCTGCGCATCCATCGTGCGACGGATCGCGTGGCGCCGGCGGACTCGGCGTGGTCACTGCAACGATCGCTCGTCGTGCTCGGTGCGGCGACCGCGGCGACGGCGATCGTGTCGGAGATCCTCGTGCACTCGCTCAACCACTTCGGCAAGGCGGTCGGGCTGAACGAATTCTTCGTTGCGGTCGTGATCGTCGCGATCGTCGGCAACGCCGCGGAGCACGGGGGCGCGGTCGTAATCGCGCGGCGCGGCAATACGACCCTCGCCACCGAGATCGCGATCACCTCGTCGATGCAGGTTGCGGTCTTCGTCGCCCCGGTCGTGTGCCTCCTGTCGTGGATCGTCGGGCGTGGCCTGCCGCTCTCCTTCCGCGTGATCGAAATCGTGACGATGGCCGCGGCCGCGCTCTTCGCCGCATTCGTGGTCGCAGACGGCAGGTCACGCCGGTGGGAAGGCTTTCTCCTGGTGGGCGTCTACGGCGCGGTCGTCGTCTGGTACCTGCTCGCCTAGCAAACCGGCCGCGCAGATCAGCGGTATGCCCCAGCGTCCCTCGAGAAAACGGAGGCGCAATGAGGTACCTGGGTTTGCTGGTGTTGGCAGCACTCGTAGTCGCGGCAGGCGCGACCGCCGCGGCGCAGAAGGGCGGATCGCTCCACGCCACCCTGACCGGCAAGGCCGAGACGCCAAAGGTGATCCCGACGGCCGTGGCACGGCGGAGGTCAAGATCACCGGCAGGCGCGTCTGTTGGGAGATCAAGGTCTCGAAGGTGCAGACGATCATGGCGGCGCACATCCACAAGGGGAAGGCGGGCACCGCAGGCGCGGTCGTCGTCCCCTTCGGGAAAGTCTTCAAGTCCAAGGGCTGCACCACGACGACCGCCGCGATCGCCGCAGCGATCCAGCGGCACCCCGGTGCGTATTACGTGAACGTCCACAACGCGAAGTACCCGGGCGGCGCGCTGCGCGGGCAGCTCCGCGCAAACGCATAGGAGCGTTCTGTGCCGGGCACCCGCGCGGTGCCCGGCACGTTCCTACGCACTGAAGGGCTGCTGCACGCGCGTGAACGGGTAGCCGGCCCAGACGAGCTGCTCGCCCTCGACGCGCAGGCGCTCGCCGCGTTCGCGGCCGGCCGACGCGACCCACCCGTCGCCGTCCCGTTCGAAGGTCGTTTCCGCGCGACCGGGCAGCGAGCCCGTGACCTTCGCGCGCAACGACCCTCTCTCCCAGGTGAACACGAACTGGGTCCCTTCGGAATACCACACGCCGAGGAGCGCCCGGACGTCCGGCGGGGGCTCTTCCTCCGGGCGCCAAGTCTCGATCGGCTCGGGCCAGAGCTCCATCGCCTTCGCCGCAAGCTGGATCGGGAACGCGTCCATGTCGGCACGCGAGCCCGAGTTGGTCAGCGCAGCAGCGCCGATCTGGGTCTTGCGGTTCACATACACGCCCGCGAGATGTCCGGGCATGGCGCCGCCGTGGCCGCCGAAGATCGCGCCGCCCTGGTTGTAGAGCATCAGCCCGAGCCCCCAGCCGAGCACCCAGTCGTCGGGGTAGTACATGACCTGGGGGAACCACATCTCCTCGACGGTCTTCGGATCGAGCACGCCGTCCTCGCCGCACGCGAGGAAGGTCGCCCAGCGCGCGAGGTCCTCGACGGTCGACCACAGCTGCCCCATCGCTGCCACGCCTCCGAGGTCGAGCTCCGGTTCCGCCCAGACCGTCCGTGCGTAGTCGTCGACGAGGTATCCCTGCGCCCGCGGCTCGACCGGGTGCCAGGTCGTCCGCTCGAGCCCGAGCGGGCCGATGACCTTCTCGTCGACGTACTGCGCGTACGGCAGGCCGCTCTTCGCGGCCACGACTCGGCCGAGAAGACCGAACGCAAGATTCGAGTAGTGATGAGCGCGGGCCGGGTCGAGCGCGAATCCGACGACGAGGTCCTCCTCGGTCGGCATCGTCAGGTCGACGAACATCTCGCCGACTTCGCGCTGGAGCCCCGAGATGTGCCCGAGCATCCGGCGGATCGTCGGGGAGCCGTCGCCGATGTCGTCGAGGTGCTGTCCCAGCCGGTCGTCGAGGTCGAGCTTGCCGAGATCTCGCAACTGCATGATCGCCGTCGCGGTGAATGTCTTCGTGATCGAGCCGATGCGGTACTGCGTCCCGGGCGTCGCCTCGCGGCCGGCCTCGTAGTCGGCACCGCCCACCGCCTTCGTCCAGACGAGCTCGCCCTTGCGGACGACCGAGGCGGAAACAGACGGTAGGCGGTCGGCCTGCTGCTCCTGAACCAGCCGGTCGAGCTGCTCGAGCTTGTCAGACACGGACTGCCTCCAGTGCCCGCGGGACGGCGGCGAGCGCGTACTCGATCGCCTCGTCGTCGCTTTCCAGCGAGGTGACCGCTCGCAGCACTCCCGGCCTTGTTTGCGACAGCAACACGCCCTGCCCGTGGATCAGTGTGATCGCCTCCTCCACGGTCAGCCCCAGCACTGCGACGTCGAGCTGAACGAAGTTGGTCTGAACGAGCTCGAGGTCGACCGGCAGCCCGGCCTGTGCCCAGCCCTCGCCGAGCCGCCGCGCACGCGCGTGGTCCTCTGCGAGCCGATCGACGTTGTGATCGAGTGCGTAGACGCCGGCGGCCGCGACGATCCCGGCCTGCCGCATCGCGCCGCCGAAGCGGTGTTTCTCGATCCGCGCCAGGTGCATCAGCTCGTGCGAGCCGGTGATCAGCGCCCCGAGCGGGCACCCCAGTCCCTTCGAGAGGCAGAGCGTCGCGGTATCGAATCCGGACGCGATCTCGGAGGCGGGGACACCGGAGGCGACGGCGGCATTCATCAGCCGGGCACCGTCGAGGTGCGCGCGCAAGCCGAGCTCGCGCGCCGCCGCGACCGTCTCGCGGAGCTCGCCGAGCGGCCATACCGTCCCGCCGGCGGTGTTGTGCGTGTTCTCGAGCGCCAGCACAGACATCGGCGGCGTCCAGAACTCGCCGTCCTTCCACTCGGTCGCCCGCACCTGCTCGGCGCTGATCCGCCCGCAGTATCCCGGGAGGCCGCGCGTCTGGAGCCCCGAGTGGTACGCGGCGCCGCCGAGCTCCGACACCATGATGTGCGCACGCTCCTCGACGAGCAGCTCGCCACCGCGCCCGCCGAGGATCGCGAGCGCGATCTGGTTCCCCATCGTCGCGGTCGGCAGATAGACCGCTTCTTCGTGCCCGAGAAGCGCAGCTGTGCGCCGTTCGAGCTCGAGGACGGTCGGGTCCTCGCGCTCCTGCTCATCCCCCACCTCGGCGTTCGCCATCGCCTCGCGCATTGCGGGCGTCGGCTTCGTCGCAGTATCGGAGCGGAGATCGATCACCGTCGCCTGAGACTAGCCTTCCGCGTGTGGCAGATCACGACCCGTACACGCTGCCGCCCGACCTGCCCGTCCCCGATGACGACGGCGGCGCCGACCATCTGACCGGCGCCGAGCTCCCGCACATCACGCTCGACTCGACGCAGGGGCCCGTCGACATCGCAGGGCTCGACGTCCTGTATGTCTATCCCCGCACCGGCACGCCGGGCAAGCTGCCGTTCCCGGGCTGGGACGACGTTCCGGGCGCCCGGGGGTGCACGCCGCAATCGTGTGGCTTCCGCGACCACGCAACGGAGCTCGCCGAGCTCGGCGCGGCGCGCATCGCCGGCCTCTCGACGCAGACACTCGACGCGCAACTCGAGTTCGCGGCGCGGAACCACATGCCGTTCCCCGTGATCGCCGATCCGGACTTTGAAAGATTAAGCAGCACTTTATCAGGTGGGGAAACGCAAAGAATTTAATCTTGCACCCTCTCTTGGTTCTTCTTTCGTAGGAACACTTTATGTTCTTGACGAACCGTCCATCGGACTTCATCCGAGAGATAATCATAAGCTGATAAATATTATGAAAACTCTTAGAGATATTGGAAATACAGTAATAGTAGTTGAACACGATCCGGATATGAACGAATGAAGCACGACTGATATTTTATTTGATATGGACCAAAAGCCGGAATAAACGGCGGAGAAATAATTGCAAGAGGTACGTATGATGAAATAATGAAAAACCCCAATTCACTCACAGGAAAATATCTTTCCGGAAAAATAAAAATACCTGTTCCTAAAAAGCGAAAGAGTCAAAACACAAGAAAAATTTATTTATAACCGGTGCAACAGAAAATAATCTTAAAGATATTAATGTTGATATTCCTCTCAATAAATTTGTAGTAATAACAGGTGTGAGCGGTTCTGGTAAGAGCACTTTATACATGAATTTTATACGGCGGAATTGCAAAATATCTTGGATTTAATCCTCCTAAAATTGGTAACTATGATGATATAAGAGGCATTGAATACATTGATGAAATGGAAATTGTTGATCAATCGCCGATAGGTAAAACTCCAAGATCAAATCCTATCAGTTATATAAAAGCATTTGAGCTTATCAGAGAAATTTTTGCATCAACTCACCAGGCAAGAGCAAGAGGATATAAACCGGGATATTTTTCATTTAATGTTCCCGGCGGAAGATGTGAAACCTGCCAGGGCGACGGGTTTATAAAAGTTGAAATGCAGTTTCTTGCGGATCTGTATCTCGAATGTGAAGACTGCAATGGAACCAGATATAAAAAAGAGATTAGGGAAATAACTTACCGTGGAAAAAATCTAGTTGAAGTTCTTGATATGACGGTTGATGAAGCATTAGAATTCTTTAAAGGAAATGATAAAATTGTCAAAATCTTCAGATTCTTGATGATGTCGGGCTTGGTTATATAAAACTTGGTCAGCCTTCAAATACACTTTCAGGCGGGGAAGCACAAAGAATAAAGCTTGCTTCTCATCTTACTTCTCAAAGAGACAGAAAACATACGCTATTTATTTTTGATGAGCCGACAACCGGACTTCATTTTGATGATATATCAAAACTGCTAAAATGTTTTAACCTTCTTCTTGAAAGAGATAATTCGGTTGTAATAATTGAACATAATCTTGAAGTGATTAAATGTGCTGATTATAGTAATTGATATGGGTCCTGAGGCAGGAGATAAAGGCGGGGAAATAGTTGCCGAAGGAACTCCAGAAGAAATTGCAGCAAATGAAAATTCCTGGACAGGGAAGTATTTAAAAGGAGTATCTGGATTGAATTTGAGGGTATAATGGTATAAGGAATTGCATATTGAGAGTTGAACATTGAATATTGAAAATTCAATTTATTAGATGAACAATACTCAACAATCAATTTTCAATTATTGTGGAATAAAACAACGACCAAAACATTTTCCAATTCACGGCTGGATAGGATTACTTCTTATTATTCTTTTCTGCATTTTAAACCGTCCTGGATGGTTTATAGACTCAATGGGGATTTTTCCTTTATGGATCGGATATGCATTATTTGTTGATGCTTTCATTTTCTTTTCGAAAAGGAACTTCATTATTAGAAAG
>CAWAWV010000002.1:0-286933 GCA_963785875.1 uncultured Thermoleophilia bacterium
GGCGCCCTTCCGCCGTGTGTCGGAGGATGAGATCGAGGATCGCGTGGAGGTGCGCCTGGGGCCGCGTCAGTGCGACACCCTCGCCGGCAAGGTCGATCGCGGGCGCGACGACCTCGCGCCACGGCAGCCGGCCGTACGCCCGGTGGACCGCTTCGAGCCCCGCCCCCGTTCCAGGGACGGCACAGGACGCTCCCCCGATGCGGAAGATCTGGGTCGTCTCGCTGTCCCCGCCGAAGCCGACGTCGATCGCGTGCATCTCGGCCCCTTTCAGCTCGGGCCGCCCGAGCCCGGGCGTGCCGACGAAGAAGTCCGCCACGCGCGGCGGGCCGTCCCGGGGCACCACGAGCGCGAACCCGCCTGCCCCCGGCCCGGTCAGCGGGCTCTCGGCCACCCAGCCTGCGAAGCCGGCGGCGACGCAGGCGTCGACGGCGTTGCCGCCCTCCTCCAGGATCCGCGCACCGGCCCGGGCGGTGAGCGCGTGCCCGGCTGCAATCGCCCCCTTCAAGAGTCGGCCGAACCTGTCGATGTAAGGAGCGCGTGCATTCCTCTCCGAATCTTCACCCTTTCAGCACTAACCGGACGCGAGGTTCGGCGTCGGGGATGGTGAAGGCACGACCATGACCCTCTCACGGAACAGATTCGCGCTCGCGGCCGGCGGCATCCTGATGCTTGCCGCCTTCGCAGCCGCCCTGGCCCTGTTCGGCAGCTGGCACCACGTCGCGGCGGCGCTGCACGTCCTCGCGGACGCAAGCCGGCCCTGGCTCGCCCTCGCGTTCGTCGCGTTCCTCGCCGCCTTCATCTGCACGGTCGGCGCGTGGCATTCAGCGCTCACCGGCGCGGGTGCCCGCCTCTGTCCGAAGCAGGCGGCCGCACGCCTCGGGATCGGCGCGATGGTGAACGCGGTCGCGCCCGCGAAGCTCGGCGACGCGGTCAAGATCACGCTGTGTGCACGGGCGATCGACGCCCCTGACCGGCTCTGGACGGCGGGCGGCAGCTATGCCGCGCTCGCCGCTGCGCGCTCGCTGACACTCGCAGGCCTCGTGGTCGCAGCGTCGGCGACACACGCGATCCCGGTCTGGCCGGTCTTCGTGCTCGTCGGCGGGGC
The DNA here is from genome assembly GCA_963785875.1 of uncultured Thermoleophilia bacterium. Lineage (GTDB taxonomy): Bacteria > Actinomycetota > Thermoleophilia > Gaiellales > Gaiellaceae > PALSA-600. The sequence continues at coordinate 1,106 of CAWAWV010000002.1, forward strand.
GGCCTGTGTCGCACTCGTCGCGCGCGGCTCGACAAGGCTGCGAGGCCACCATCGCATCGCGAGCTTCCTCGCCGGCGTCAGCGCGCTCGCGGCGGATCGCCGCGCCCTGCGCGGAGTCGCGCTGTGGACGGTCGGGATGCAACTCGCCCGCGTCGCCGGCACGGTCGCGGCCGCCGCCGCGTTCGGGCTCCCGCACCCGTTTCTCGCTGCGCTCGTGATCCTCCCCGCTCTCGATCTCGCCGGCGCCGTGCCCCTCACGCCCGGGAGCTTCGGTGTCGGCGGCGGCGCCGTCGCAGTCGTGCTCGCCAGCCGCGGGATCGGGATGACGGATGCGCTCGCCACAGGGCTTGCCATCCAAGGCGTCGAGACGCTCGTCAGCCTCGCCTGCGGCTCGGTCGGGCTCGTGTACCTGATGCAGCCGAGCGAGCGGGTCAGGCGCACTGCGGTACGCGTAGCGGTCGTCGGCGTGTCGGCGCTCGTCGCCGGCGTCCTCGGCCTGGTCGTCCTCGATCTGTTCTAGCGGTCGCGCAGGAACGACGGCGTCTCGAGGTCGCCCGACCCGCCCGCGGTGACGATCGAGCCGCGCCTGCCGGTGCGGCCGATCCCTGTCGCGACGACGGTGATCCACATCTGCCCGTTGAGCCGGTCGTCGATCGTCGCACCGAAGATGATGTTCGTGTCGTCGGTCGCCGCTTCGCGCACCGCCTCGGCAGCCTCGTTCACCTCGTAGAGCGTCATGTCGTCGCCGCCTGCGATCGACAGCAGGATCCCGCGCGCACCCGTGATCTCCGTCTCGATCAGCGGGCTGCGAATCGCGCGCTCCGCCGCCTCCTTGGCACGGTTGTCGCCGGTCGCGTAGCCGATGCCCATCAGCGCCGATCCCGACTCGGCCATGATCGTCCGGACGTCCGCGAAGTCGAGGTTGATGAGACCGGGGTTCGTGATCAGGTCGCAGATCCCCTGGACACCATGCCGGAGCACGTCGTCTGCGATCCGGAACGCCTCGAGCATCGATGTGCCCTTGTCGAGCACCTCGAGCAGGCGGTCGTTGGGGACCACGATCAGCGTGTCGCACGCTTCCCGCAGCGTCTGCAGCCCTTCGTCGGCCTGCTTGCGTCGACGCGTGCCCTCGAACTTGAACGGCATCGTCACGATCCCGACGGTCAGCGCGCCGACCTCGCGGGCGACGCGGGCGACGATCGGAGCTGCACCCGAGCCGGTGCCGCCGCCTTCACCCGCGGTGACGAAGACCATGTCGGAGCCGCGCAGCGCGCGCTTGATCGCGTCGTAGCCGTCCTCGGCGGCGCGACGGCCGACCTCGGGATCGGACCCCGAGCCGAGCCCTTCGGTGAGCTCGCTGCCGATATGGATCTTCGTCGGCGCGTCGCTCGTCTGCAGCTGTTGGATGTCGGTGTTGACCGCGATGAAGTCGACCTGCGTGATGCCGGCATCGATCATGCGATCGAGCGCGTTCAGGCCGGCGCCGCCGACGCCGACGACGCGGATGACCGCGAGATAGGAGGCGCTGTCCCGGCCGCGCTCGAGCCGCGCCGGCTGGTCGGGCAGTGGTTCGAGCCAGCGCGCGAGCGGTCGGCGGTCCTCGGCGGGAGGGTCGGCTGCGGGTGCCGGAGTGACGGCGCGGATGGGCGTCGGTTCCGGCGGGTCGGTGCCGGCGTCGGACGCCGGCGAGGGCTCGGTCGGCAGCTCCTGCTGCTCGTGCTGCTGGCGCTGGGCGGCCTCGGTCGCGCGGAAGAGCTCCGCGAGCGGGCCTTCACGCATGCTGGCGCGATTTCTCGCCACGGAGCACCTCCTTCGCCAAGTCCCGATACATAGCAGCAGCCTCACCGGACGGCTCGTAGGCGAGCACGGAGGCGCCCTTGACCGGGGCCTCGGCGAAGCGGATCGTCTTGCGGATGCGCGTGTTGTAGACCAGGCTGCCGAAGTTCTCGCGCAGGATCTCGTCCGCCTCCCGCGAGTGGGTCAGGCGCTTGTCGTACATCGTCGGCACGATCCCGACGATCTCGACGCGCGGGTTCAGGTTCTCGCGCACCATCGCGAGCGTGTTCTCGAGCTGCACGAGCCCGCGCAGCGACAGGTACTCGGTCTGCACCGGGACGATCACACCGGTCGCCGCGACGAACGCGTTCACGGTCAGAAGCCCAAGCGACGGTGGGGTGTCGATCAAGATGTAGTCGTAGCGATCCTTGATGGGAGCCAGCGCCTTCTCGAGCGCGCGCTCGCGTCCGATCTGGCTCGACAAGGCCATGTCGGCGCCCGCGAGGTCGATCGACGATACCGCCACGTCCGCCTCGCACGAGATGATCACGTGCTCCATCGGCAGCCGGTGGACGAGCACGTCGAACATCGACTGCTCGATCGTGTCGGGGTTCAGCCCCTGCGACATCGTCAGGTTCCCCTGCGGATCGAGGTCGACGAGCAGCACGCGGAACCCCTTCTCCACGAACGCGACGCCGAGGTTGAGCGTGGTCGTCGTCTTCGCCACGCCACCCTTCTGGTTGGCGAGGACGATCACCTGCGCTTCGGCAGGGGCCGATGCGCTCGCAGGGCGAACATTCGGGCGCGGAAGCAGACGCGCGAGACCCATCTGTATCGCCATTTCGGGTCGGTCTACTGCATTCCTTCACTCTCCTCCCGAAGTTTCCGCACCGCCGCCCGCGCCCTCGCGTCGCCCTCCGCCCGCGCCCACGCCTCGGCCTCGGGAACGAGCAGCCGCAGCTCGTCGAGCACCGCCACCGGCTGCGTCCCGCTCCGCAGCCGCTCGATTCGCCGAAGGCGCCGAAGCACCGCATCCGTCTCGTCCATGCAACGACCGTAGCCGGAGGCGCGTCACATGTCTGTTCCAACTCTGTGACGAAAGGCGAACGAACAGACAGTCGGGCTCAGGCGACGCGCAAGACGGATTGCGGACGCGGCCGCAACCCGAGCAGCGTGTCGTCGAGCGCCTCGACGAGCTCGGCACGCGAGCCGTGCACGAGCACCTCGACGAGCGAGCGGCGGACGGCGTCGCGTGCGTCGCGATCGAGCGACTCGGAGCGGAGCCCGGCGACGAGATCGCGACGCTCCTGCGTCTTCTCGGTGAGCAGGACAGCTGCCCGCATCGCGGCGGCCCATGCGTCGCCGCCTGTCCCGAGCAGGCAGGAGATTGCCTCACGCAGCTGTCCGGAGCGAAACGGCTCGTCGGAAAACAGCGAGAGCTCCCAGCGATCCAGCGCCTCGGCGAGCTCGCGGTCGTCGTCTGCGAGCGTGAGCCGTGCACGCAGGTCGGCGGCGAGCTTCGCCCGAATCTTGTCGAGCCGTGCAGGCTCGCCCCGAGGCTCGGTCGCGGCGATCGGCAGGAGAGGCGCCACGCGCAGCGGCCGAAAGTCGAGGCGCTCGAAGACGACAGGGCCTGCCGCGACCGCGCCGGCGGTCGCGAGCCGGAGCGCGGTGACGGCGTCCGCGAGCTCCGCGGCCGCGTCGGGCGGATCCGATTCGTCGGGCGCGAGCTCACGGTGGAGCTCGAGGACGAGCAAGCGATCGACGTCGCGACCGAACTGCGGCGGCATGAGGCCGTGCGCTTCCGGCCACAGCTGCGAGAGCTCGCCGGTCTCGGCAGGGCGGAGCTTGATGTCGCCGCCCAGGTCGGCGTCGGAGCCCGCGGACAGGCCGACGACCGGCGCGAGCGCGACGTACGTTCTCGCGGAGCCGAACAAGGTGTGCTCGAGATCGGCGTAGGCGCCGTCGAACGCTTCGTCGCGCCAGTCGAAGCCGCCGCAGCGTTCGGCAGTCCACGTCAGCATCGGCAAGAGGATCGAGCGGAAGAGCGCGTCGTCGTTCGTCTCCGCGAGCCCCGAGTGCGCTCGCGCGAAGATTGCGGCGGCGGGCTCGCGCCGCAGGTCGTCGATTGCATCGCGCGTGTCGGGCAGCCGCCTGAGCGTCGGCGCCTGCTCCTCGACGAAGCCACGCACGAGCGGCCGGTACTCGTACAGCGAAGGGCCGTTCTTCGTCGCGTGTTCCTCGAACGCGAACGGCACTTGTGCGCCACGCTCGGCCGCGAACGCTGCGAGGCAGAACGCGCGCAGCGACTGGTAGAGATGCGGGGCGCGCAGCACGCGAACATCTACGCGCCGCGCGGGTCCATCCCTTCCTGGCAGCCGGGGCACCAGTACGCGGTGCGGTTGTCGTCGCCGATCCCCCATGACGCGATCGGCGTGGCGCAGCGCGGGCAGGGCTGTCCGCGGCGCCGATACACGCGACGGCGACCTTCGCGGTCGCGGTCGACCGCCGCACGCATCAACGCTGCGGCCGCCTCGAGCGCGCCCAGGCGATCCGCCGCCGGGACGTCGCGGAGGCGGAGCCACGGCGAAAGCCGCGCCTCCCACAGCGACTCGGCGAGCCACATGTTCCCGATCCCCGCGACGAGCGACTGGTCCATGAGCGTCTCGCCGAACGTGCGTGTCCCGTCGGCAACGCTGAGGCGCTCGAGCATGGCGTCGAAGCGCGGCGGCCGTTCGAGGATGTCCGGCCCGAGCCGCTGCAGCGCGCGATCGTGCAGGTCGAGCACCGGCCCGTTCCATTGAACCGCCTCTACTCGTTCACCGCGCAGCACGAGCCATGGAGTGCCCTGTCGCCGCTCGCCGAGCGGCCGGACCGACCAGCGGCCGGTCATCCGCAAATGGGAGCGCAACACGACGCCGCCCGAGAACCGGAAGCGCAGATTCTTGCCGAGCGCCTCGACGGATTCGAGTGTGCGGCCGTCCACCGCCTCTGCGACCCGCGTCGCACGCGCGCGGGGATGCGGCGACTCGGCGCCGATCCGCTGGCCGACCAGTGCCTGCAGCCGGTGCGCCGCACGGTGCAGCGTGTCCCCCTCCGGCACGCTTCCACCGTACGCGAGACTGTCGCTCGTCGTGACGCGACACACCCGCACCCGTTCCGCCGCTGCCGGCGCCTGCGCAGCCCTCGTCTGGGCGGCGGCCGAGCCCGTCGACCGGCGCCTCCTGCGCAACGACTACTCGGACGTCGCCTTGCTCGGGAAGTTCGTCACGCGATCGCGCGCCTGGCCGCTCGTCGGGCTCGCGATGCACGCGGCGAACGGCGCGGCGTTCGGCGTCGCCTACCACGAGCTTCGCAAGCGCCGCGACGCGAGCGCGATCCGCCTCGCGCTCATCGAGCACGTGGCGCTCTTCCCGCTCGGCGCGTTCGTCGACCGACACCATCCGGCGCGCGGCCAGGCCGGCGTAGCCCGCGTCTTCGGCGCGCGTGCGTTCGTGCAGGCGACGTGGCGGCACTTCCTGTTCGGAGCCGTCCTCGGCCGGGTCGCAGACGCGTGATCCCGCCCGTCGTGCTCGCTCCGCTCGCCGGCGGGCCGTCGACGCCCGAGCTCGCCGCCGCGGTCGCGAACGCAGGCGGGCTCGGCTTCGTCGCCGCCGGGTACCTGGCGCCGGAGGGGCTCGAAGCGCGCCTCGAGCGGGCACGTGAGCTGACCGACGGCCCGCTCGGCGTCAACCTGTTCGTGGTCGAGGATCGACCCGTGAACGAGGCGGCACTTGCGGCGTACGCGCGCCGCTTGCAGGCGGAGGGCGAGCCCGTCGGCGAGCCGCGGTTCGACGACGACCGCCTCGCCGAGAAGCTCGAGGTCACGATGGCCGCAGGCGTCGACGTGGTCTTGACGACGTTCGGACCTCCGCCGCCGAGCCTCGTCGCCGCGGCGCGGGCGAACAACGTCGCGATCTGGGCAACCGTCGCGGGCATCGACGACGCTCGCCGCGCGGCTGCGGCAGGGGCGGACGTACTGGTCGCACAGGGGAGCGAGGCCGGTGGACATCGGGCGAGTTACGACGACGAGGACGAGACCGACCTGCCGTTGCTCGAACTGCTCGGCGCGCTGCGCGACGCCGTCGACCTGCCGCTCGTCGCCGCCGGCGGCATCGTCGACCGCGCGTCGGCCGAGGCCGCGCGCAAGGCGGGTGCGGCCTCCGTGCAGGCGGGTACCGCCTTCCTGCTCTGTCCTGAGGCTGGCACGAGCGCCCCCCACCGACGCGCCGTCGAGCGGGGCGGGCCGACGGCGGTGACGCGCGCGTTCACGGGTCGCCGCGCCCGCGGGATCGTCAACCGCTTCCTGCGCGAGCACCCCGATGCACCGTCGGCCTACCCGCAGATCCACCATCTGACGGCGCCGATGCGCGCAGCGGCGCGCGCGCAAGGCGACGCAGAGCGAATCAACCTCTGGGCGGGAACCGGGGTCGCGCTCGCGCGGGCACGCCCGGCGGCCGAGGTCGTCGCCGAGCTAGATGGTTGATCGACAAATGCGGTCGCGGCCTCGATTTGTCGATCAACCATCTAGCTAGGCGCGTAGCACCGCGCGCCGAGGTCCGGCGAGAAACCCGGCCTCGACGAGAACCGACATCGCCTCGCTCTCGACCACCGGCTCGCTGTCGAAGCGCTCGACCGCAAGCCGTTTCAGCCCGCCCGAGCGCACGTGCGAGACGAGCGCGTCGACCGCCGGGCGCAGCCAGCTCTCGTCGGGATCGCGCAACGGCGTGAGCGAGCGGCCGCCGCGCTCGACGAAGAGCACGGCCTCGCCGCCGAGCAGCACGACGAACGCACCGGCGACGCGCGCGGCGCGCGCTCCTGCGCGCTTCGGCCAGGGAAGCGCTGCGCCGTAGGGCTGTGCGGGGTCCGCGGCGGCGAGGACGAGCGCGTCGGGCTCTTCGGGCCGCTCACGCAGCTCACGCAACCGCTCGACCGCGCCTCCCAGCGCGAATTGCGCACCGCCGAGACCCTCGACGAAGTAGCCGCGCCGGCAGAGCCCGAGCGTCTCGAGGGCGCGCAGCTCCGCGTACACGGCCCCATACCCACCGGGGATGCCCTCGGCACGGACGCCGTCGCGCGTGACGATCCCCTGCCGCTCGAGCAGCAGCTCTGCGAGCGCGCGGCGATCGGGCGAGCCGCCGAAGAGCCGGTCGGTGCGCGACCACCGGCCGGCGGTCGCGGTCGGCCCCTGGACGCGGCGCCGCGAGAAGCGGCGCGGGCGGCGCTCCTGCTTCGGCACACCGAACCGGCGCGACGCGCGCAGCGGCGTCCACGCGTCGTTCGTCACCTCGCCCGACCACACGAGATCCCAGAGCGCCGGCAACGCAGTTGCCTCGTCGAGATTCGTCTCGGCAAGCAGCTCGTCCCAGAAGAGCGCGCCGCGGAGCGCCTCGCGCAGCGTGTCGTGCTCCGGCGCGTCGGGCGCCGGTGCGGCCGGGACCCGACCGAGCGCCGCCGCGTCCTCGCGGAAGTACAGCGCGACCCGGTCCTGGCCCGCGCCGACCCAGACGACCTCGCCGGACGCCGTCAGCCCGTCCAGATGCTCGGGCCGGAACCCGCGAACACGGCGCGGCAGCACCGCGGCCTCCCACAACGCCACCGGCAGCGCGAGGGCCTGCAACGGCACGAGCGCTTCGCGCAGCGAAGCGCTCTTCCCGACGCCGTGCCACGAGGGCATGAAGCGCGCGAGCGCCTCCTGCTCGACCGGTTCGACCTCGCGCCGCAGCGCCGCGAGCGATGCACGCCGCAGGCGGCGGAGCACGTCGGGATCGCACCACTCCCGCTCGGTCCCGCCGGGGCGCAGCTCCCCGCGGACGAGCAGCTCGTCGCGCTCGAGCTCTGCGAGGACGGTGCCGACGTCGCGGCCGAACCGCTCCCCCGCCTCGCTCGTCGTGAACGGCCCGCGTCCTTTCGCGTAGCGCAAGACGAGCTCGCGCAGCGAGTTGCTGCCACCTTCGAGGAAGACGTCGGGGAGCCCTGAGGGCGGCATCGCGCCGAGCGCGTCGCGATAGCGGCCGGCGTCCTCGGCCGCGATCAGCCGCTCCTCGCCTGCGATCCGAACGAGAACCGCGCGGCGCTCGTCGATGAGCGGCGCGGCGAGCGCCGGATCGTATTCACCCTGGCGCCGGTCACCGCGGATCCGGAGCTGATCGTGCAGCTGGTCGGGGCTCGACGGCGATCCGCGCAGCTGCCGCTCGACGTCCTCGACGGCGTCACGGTCGAGCAGGTCCCTGAGCTCCTCCTGGCCGAGCAGCTCGCGAAGAAGATCGCGATCGAGCGACAGCGCCTGCGCCCGCCGTTCCGCGGGCGGCGTGTCGTCCTCGTACATGTAGGTGGCGATGTAGTCGAAGAGGAGCGACGCCGAGTACGGGGATGCACTCTGCGTCTCGACCTCGACGAGGTCGAGCTCGCGCGTCTGCAAACCCTGCAGCAGCGTGCGCAACGCGGGCAGGTCGAACACGTCCTGCAGGCACTCCCGGTAGGTCTCGAGGATCACCGGGAAGCTGCCGTACTTGCGCGCGACGCCGAGCAGCGACTGTGCCTTCAGTCGCTGCTGCCAGAGCGGTGTGCGCGCGCCGGGTCGCCGGCGCGGGATCAGGAGCGCACGCGCCGCGTTCTCCCGGAAGCGCGCGCCGAAGAGCGCGGTCTCCCCCAGCTCGGCGACGACCAGATCCTCGACCTCGCCCGGGTCGATCGCGAGATCCTCGAGCGGCGGCGGCGCATCCGCCTCGGGGAAGTGCAGCGCGATCCCGTCGTCCGACCAGATCGACTGCGCCTCGATCCCGTGCGCCTCGCGCAGTCGCGCCGCGATCGCCATCGCCCACGGCGCATGCACGCGACCGCCGAAGGGCGTGAGGATGCAGACACGCCAGTCGCCGATCTCGTCGCGGAACCGTTCGACGAGCACGGTCCGGTCCGAGGGGACGACGTTCGTGTGGCGCTCCTGCTCGCGCAGGAACGCGAGGAGGTTCTTCGCGGCACGCTCCTCGAGATGGAAGTCGTCGCGCAGGCGCGTCAGCGCCTTCTCGTCGCTCAACGCGATCAGCTCGCGTGAGGCGGCGCCGATCTTCTGGCCGAGCTCGTACGGCCGGCCGACGCCCTCTCCTTTCCAGAACGGCACCGCCCCGGGCAGCCCGGGCGCCGGCGAGACGAGCACGCGGTCGCGCGTGATCTCCTCGATCCGCCACGTCGACGCGCCGAGCAGGAACGTCTGGCCGGCGCGCGCCTCGTACACCATCTCCTCGTCGAGCTCGCCGACCCGGCCGCCGCCGTCGACGAGGAACACGCCGAAGAGACCGCGGTCGGGGATCGTGCCGGCGTTCGTGACGGCGAGGCGGCGCGCACCGTCGCGCGCGCGGATCGTGCCGCTCGTGCGGTCCCAGACGATGCGCGGGCGCAGCTCGGCGAACTCGTCGGAGGGGTAGCGCCCGGCGAGCATGTCGAGCACGTTGTCGAACTGCGCACGCGAGAGGTCGCTGAAGGGGTACGCGGCCGTCACGAGCCTGAACACGTCGTCGCTGGCGATTTCGGCGTCGGCCGAAATCGCAACGACCTGCTGCGCGAGGACATCCAACGGATTCGTGGGGATGCGCGTCTCCTCGATCTCCCCCTCGCGCATCGCCCGGGCGACGACGGCGCTCTCGAGCAGGTCGGCGCGGAACTTCGGGAAGATGCGGCCCTTCGAGACGGCGCCGAGCTCGTGGCCTGCGCGCCCGATGCGCTGGAGCCCGCGCGCGACGGACTTCGGCGATTCGACCTGGATCACGAGATCGACGGCGCCCATGTCGATGCCGAGCTCGAGGCTCGAGGTGGCGACGAGGCACGGAATGCGGCCCGCCTTCAGCTCCTCCTCGACGAGCACCCGCTGCTCGCGCGCGAGCGAGCCGTGGTGTGCGCGCGCGACCTCGTGCCGCTCGCCGTCGTTGCCTTCGTTCGCGAGCTCGTTGAGGCGCAGCGCCAGCCGTTCGGCAAGCCGGCGGTTGTTGACGAACACGATCGTCGAGCGGTGGGCGCGCACGAGGCGCAGCAGCTCGGGGTAGATCGACGGCCAGATCGACTGCGTGCCGAGCTCCGTGCCCGCGTCCATCTCCTGGCCGTCGGCGGGCACGGGGTACGAGAGCGACGCCGTCGAGGCGAGCTCGCGCATGTCCTCGACCGGCACGACCACTTCGAGGTCGAGCTCCTTCCGCGTCCCCGCGTCGACGATCGTGATCGGCCGGCCACCGGAGACGAACCGCCCGATCTCCTCGATCGGCCGCTGCGTCGCGGACAGTCCAATGCGCTGCAACGGCCCGTGAACTAGCGACTGCAGGCGCTCGACGGAGATCGCGAGGTGGGACCCCCGCTTCGCGCCTGCAATTGCGTGAACCTCGTCCACAATCAGCGTGTTGATCCCCCGTCAGCGTGTCGCGCGCCTGTGAGGTCAGCATCAGGAACAGCGACTCGGGCGTCGTGATCAGGATGTCCGGCGGCTCCTTGATCAGCTCGCGCCGCTCCTTCGGCCGGCGTGTCGCCCGTGCGTACCGCCACGCGCACGTGGGACTGAGGCCGGCGAGCGGTCCGCGCAGGTTGCGCTCGATGTCGTAGTTGAGCGCCTTCAGCGGCGAGACATAGAGGACGCGCAGCCCTGGCCCGGCGACTCGTTCAGGCGGTCGAGCGCGTACAGGAACGCGGTCAGCGTCTTGCCGCTGCCCGTCGGCGCCTGGATCAGGACGTGCGATCCGGTCGCGATCGCCGGCCAGCCGAGCACCTGCGGCGGGGTCGGAGCGGCGAACGTGCGCTCGAACCAGGCCCGCGTGGCCGGCGAGAAGACGCTCAGCGGATCCACGCCGCCAGGGTACTCGCGGCAGTATTTACTCGTGGCATGACCTACTCGATCCTCGGCCGCGACCCGGAGACCGGCGAGCTCGGCGTCGCCGTCCAGTCGCAGGCCTTCAACACCGGGGCCGCGGTGCCCTGGGCGCGGCCGGGCGTCGGCGCGGTGGCCACCCAGTCGTTCACGGACCGCCGCTACGGCTTCCGCGGGCTGGAGCTGCTCGCCGAGGGCGCGACGCCGCAGGCGGCGCTCGACGAGCTGCGCGCCCCCGACACACTGGCCGGCTTCCGCCAGGTCGGCGCTGATGGATGCGGCCGGCGCGACGGCGCAATGGACCGGCGGCGACTGCATCCCGCACGCGGGCAACGCCGCCGGCGAGAACTGGTGCGCGCAGGGGAACATGCTCGCCGCGGACGCGTGGAACGCGATGGGCGAGGCGTTCACCTCGGCGACCGGATCGCTCGCGCAGCGGCTCATGGCCGCACTCGACGCCGCGGAGGCGACCGGCGGCGACTGGCGCGGCCGCGGCGGCGCCGGAATCGTCGTCGTGCCCGCCGAAGGCGAGCCGTGGGAGCGGGTCGTCGACCTGCGCGTCGAGGAGGGCGACGGCTCACTCGTCGAGCTGCGGCGACTTCTCAACCGGGCGGAGGGCTACCGGCGCGCGAACCAGGCGCGGCCCGCCGCGCCGGGCGCGGCGAGGGACGGCCTCCCGGAGGGGTACGTTCGCTTCCTCGCCATGCTCGACGCCGCCGGGCGAGGCGACATGGCCGAGGGCCGGCGGCTGCTCGCCGAGATCGTCGCGGAGCAGCCGATGTGGCTCGAGGCGTTCCGGCGGTTTGCCCGGCACCCGGACATGCCGCCGTTCGGGGAGATCCTGGATTAGCTGATCGGCCAGTAGCGCCATCCAAACGGCTGCGCTAGCGTTTGACGACCCTCGTTCGAGGGACACCATGCCGATCAAGCCTGAAGAAATCGATCCGAGCAAGCTGCCGGTCGCCTTCCGGGGCTACGACCGCGCTGCGACCGACGATCTCCTGAAGCGCGTGGCGTGGGACTATCGCCAGGCCGCCCGCGTCCAGGAGACCTGGACCGAGGAGAAAGAGCGCCTCAAGAAGCAGATTGCCGAGCTGGAGGCGCAGGTCACCACGCAGCAGGTCGAGTTCACGCGTGCGCTCGCCGAGCACGACACCACGGCCGGCAGCGCCTCGAGCACCCGCTCCGCGGCGCTCGAGGCCGAGGTTGCCCGCCTGGAGCGGCTCGTGCGCCAGCACGAGCGTCGCAGCGACCTCACGCAGACGCTCCTGCACATGGCCCAGCGCTCGGCGAAAGAGCTCCGTGAGTCGACGCAGGAGGAGGCGGAGTCGCTGCTGAAGGCGGCTCAGCGGCGTGCGAAGGAGATCGAGCACCACGCGCACGCGGACTCCCGCCATGCGACGGCCGAGATCGAGCGGCTGCAGAGGCTCGAATCCGACCTTCGCAACCGGCTGCGCGCCACGCTCGAAGCCGTGGTCGGCGATAACGGTGGCCGCTCGGCGCAGGCGCCCGAGCCCCGGCCCGAGCACGACCACAGCTGAGGGCGTTCAAGCGGCGACGCCGCTTGCGAACATGCCCCGATGGCGACGGCAGTCTGGACCAGGTTTTCCGCGCTGCGCACCGACCTCGCAGCGCCGACGGCGGTCGCGTTCTCGACGATCGCGACCGCGGCGGTCGCCGCCGACCACGGCGGGTACTGGCCGACCAGCTGGGGGTGGACGGCACTGACGCTGTCGGCAACCGCGCTCGTGGCGCTCGCTCTCGGCGCCGAGCGGCCCGGCACGCTCGAACTTGCCTGGCTCGGCGGCGTCCTTCTGCTCTGCGCGTGGACCGCCGCGTCGGTCGCGTGGACGACGAGCAAGACGCAGACCACGCTCGAGGTCGAGCGCTCGCTCGTCTATGCCGCGCTCGCGGTGACGACGATCGCGGTCGCACGCCGAAGGACGATCGCCGCGCTGCTCTGGGGCGCCTGGGCGGGAACGACGCTGATCTGTGTCTACGCGCTCGCGACCCGCCTGTTCCCCGACCGGCTCGGCGTCACCGACACGATCGCCGGCTACCGGCTCTCGACGCCGGTCGGGTACTGGAACGGGCTCGGGCTCGTGGCCGCGACCGCGGCGCTGCTCGCACTCGGGCTCGTCGTCGAAACGACGCGCTTCACACCACGCATCGTCGCGGGCGCCTCCCTCCCGCTCCTGGCGCCGACGCTGTACTTCACGTTCAGCCGCGGCGCGTGGATCGCGCTCGCCGCCGGAGTTGCGCTGGTCGTGCTCTTCTCGCCGCGCCGCCTCGCGTTCGTGACTGCGCTCGGTGTGCTCGGTGTGCCGACGGGGATCGGCGTTGCCCTGGCTCGCATCACGCCCGCCCGCTTCGGGCTCGACGAACGTCCCGCTCGCCCGAGCGGTCGGCTCCGGCGCACTCGGCTCGCGTGGCAGCTCCTGCTCGCCGCCGCGCTCGGCGTGGGCTGCGAGCCTCGCTCTGGGCCGTGGTGTCCCGAACGGAGCCACGTACCTCACTGCGGTGCGAGCGCGCGTACGCCGCCATCCTCGCGGCAGGCCTCGTCGTCGCCGTCGGCTTGGTGCTGGTGCACTGACGGCGGGCCGTCGGGAGCCTGGTCGACACGCCCGCCGGTCGCTCGAGGGCACGAGCTCCACCGGCCCCGATGTCAGCAAGCGTCTCCTGACCCTCGGCGAGCCCCGGCGCGCATCGACCAGTGGCACGTGGCCGTGGCACGAGTGGCGCGGCCACACGCTCGTCGGCACCGGCGCCGGCACCTACGCGCAGTTCTGGTATGGCCGCCCGTAGCGACCTGGGAACGTGCTCGACGTCCACAACCTCTACCTCGAGACGCTCGCCGAGCTCGGTCTCGTCGGGCTCCTCGTGCTCGCGGCCGCGCTCGTCGTCCCGCTGGCGGGCGCGGTGCGGCGACGGCACGCACCGCTGATCGCCGTCGCGGCCGGCGGCTACGGGATGTGGCTGGTGCACGCGGTCTACGACTGGGACTGGGAGCTGCCCGCCGCGACGCTGCCGGCGTTGATCTGCGCCGGCTCGGTCCTGGCCGCGGGCCGGACCCGCGGCGCCGTCATGACGCCGCGCCGGCAGTCGCTGCTCGTCGCCGCCGCGGTGCTCGTCGGCGTCGTCGGCACGCTCGGGCTCGTCGAGAACCGCGCGCTCGTCCAGAGCGCCGACAAGGCGCAGCGCGGCGACTACAAGGGAGCGCTCGCCCTGGCACGGCGGGCGCGCTGGCTCGCGCCGTGGTCCTCGGAGCCGTGGACGCAGATCGCCGGGATCCGGATCGCCCAGGGCCGCCGGACGGCGGCTGTCGACGCGTACCGGCACGCGGTCGCAGAGGACCCCGACTGACTGGACCCTCTGGCTCGGGCTCGCCGCCCAGAGCCGTGGGACTGAGCGGGCGCGCGCATTCGCCCGCCTGCGCACGCTCAGCCCTGCGGTTGCGGCGGCGTTCGCAACGGGGGCGCCTCCCTGATGAGCACGATCGATCCGCTTGCGCGTCCCGAGGAGCTGCTCCGCCGCGTCTACGCCTATGTCGCCTACCGCGTGCGGGATCGCTCCGAGGCCGAGGACATCACCAGCGAGACGTTCGCGCGCGCCGTGCGCTACCGCAACCGGTACGACGCTCGGCTCGGTGAGCCGATCGCGTGGCTGCTCGGCATCGCCAGACGGTGTATCTACGACGCGTCGCTTCAGCCGCGACGCGAGCCGGCCGACGCCGAGCCGGCGGTCGGCGGCGACCTCGAGGGCGAGGTCCTCGAGCGCATCAGCCTCGCCTCGGCGCTCGCCCGCCTCAGCCCCACCGACCGGGAGCTGCTCGGGCTGCGCTACGGGGCGGACCTGAGCACCCGCGGGAGCGGTAGTGGCCGCACCGGACGCGCTCTGGTTCACCGACGACCCGAAGGCATGTGAGCTTCTCGCGCAGGACCCGTTCGCCCTGCTCGTCGGGTTCGCGATCGACCAGCAGGTGACGGTGCAAAAGGCGTTCGCCGGGCCGTACGTGCTCAAGGAGCGGGCTGGAACACTCGACCCGCGGAAGCTTGCGAGCGATGAACCTCGCCGAGGCATTCGCGACGAAGCCCGCGATCCACCGCTTCCCCGGCGCGATGGCGCAGCGCGTGCAGGAGCTCGCGAGCGTCGTCTCCGAGGAGTACGACGGCGACGCGGCGCGGATCTGGCGTGACGCGACGGACGGCAAGGACCTCCGCAAGCGGATCGGCGCGCTCCCGGGGTACGGCGAGATGAAGATCAAGTCGCTCAGCGCCGTGCTCGCCAAGCAGTTCGGAGTTCAGGCCGCCGAGGAGATCGCGCCGGACCACCCCACGCTCGGTGACGTCAACTCGCCCGAGGACCTCGACCGGTATCAGAGCTGGAAGCGGGCGTACAAGAAGGCCGCGCGAGGTGCGGGTGTCTGACACCGACGGTGTCTGACACCTGTTCGGCTCCACCAACCGCTAGTAGGATCGCCTTCCGATGGCAGCAGCAAACGCGGACGACCTGAAGCTCGTCCCCCTCTTCGCCGACCTCGACAACCGGCAGCTGAAGAAGCTCGCCGGGCGTTTTCGCGAGCGGACCGTCGCGCCCGGCACCCAGGTGACGACCGAAGGCGAGATGAGCGGCGTCGGCTTCTTCGTCGTCGGGAGCGGCGAAGCTGCGGTGAGCGTCGGCGGCAACAACGTGAAGACGCTCGGGCCGGGCGACCACTTCGGCGAGCTCGCGCTCGTCAGCGAGGCGGCGCGCACCGCGACCGTCACCGCGACGTCGGAGCTTCGGCTGCTCGAGATCCCGTTCTGGGACTTTCGCGACTTCGCACACGCGAACCCCGACGTGACCTGGAAGCTTCTCCAGCACGTCGTCGCGCTGCTGCAGACCCGCTAGCGGCGTCGTGCAGCGAGGCGCAGGCGCGGCACCATCGTCGCGGCTTCGGTGACGACGGCCACGTGACATCTTCGAGGTGCCGCGCACGCGGTCTCGGAAGACGATCGGGACCTCCCGGACGCGGTAGCCGGCGAGGATCGCCTCGTAGGTCATCTGGATCTGGAAGCCGTATCCGCGTGCGTCGATCGACCGTCCGAGCAGGTAGTCGAGCACCTCGGCGCGAAACGCCTTGAAGCCGCCGGTGAGATCGTGCACGGAGATCCCGAGCACCGTTCGTGCGTACCACGAGCCGCCTTTGCTGATCGCCCGCCGCAGAAGCGGCCAGCCTTCGACGCCTCCGCCGTCGACATACCGCGAGCCGAGCACGAGGTCGGCGTCGTCGAGCGCCGCGAGCAGCAACGGGATCGCAGCCGGGTCGTGCGAGAAATCGCAGTCCATCTGCACGACCACTTCTGCGCCCGTCGTCGAGCACGCGCCGGAAGCCGTCTCGGTACGCAAGGCCTAGACCTTCCTTGCGCGCGCGCCGCAGTACCGCGACGCGCGGCTCGTCACGCGACCGTGCCTCGACGATGTCCGGCCGTCCCGTCGGGCGACGAGTCGTCGATCACGAGGATGCGCCCGTCGATGCCGTTCTCGTCGAAGACAGCGAGCAGTGCATCGAGCAGCGCCTCGACGTTCTCGGCCTCGTCGAACGTCGGCACGCACACGGCGACGCGCGTCATCCGCGCAGCTCCTTGAGCGCAGGCGCGAGCTGCTGCTTCCCGTGCAGCACCGGCGCGAACAGGTCGCCGCATTCCGCCACCCGTTGCAGCGCAATCTCCATCGTGAAGTCACGCGGCCGCACGTCCTCCGTCAGCTCCGCCCAGTCGAGCGGCGTCGACACGGGCGCACCGGGCTTGGGCCGCACCGAATACACCGACGCAATCGTCTTCCCGTGCCCGTTCTGGCGGTGGTCGACGAGAACACCCGACCGCTTCTTCTTCAGCCATTCCGTCGTGACCTCGCCGGGATGCTCCTGCTCGAGGCGGCGCGAGAGGAGCTCGGCGAACTCGTACGTGTCGCCGTAGGTCGACCGCCGCGCGATCGGCACGAGCACGTGGATGCCGTCGGCGCCGCTCGTCTTCACGTACGACTCGAGCCCAAGCTCATCGAGCGCGTCGTGCACGAGGTGAGCGACGCGAATGCAGAGCGTGAACGCGTCGGGCTCCTCGGGCGGGTCGAGGTCGAAGAGGACCCAGTCCGGCCGCTCGGGCTTGTCGACGCGCGAGTACCAGGCGTTCATGTCGATGCAATGCATCTGCACCATCCAGAGCAGCGCCTCCCGCGAGTCGACGAGCGGGAAGTCGACGAGCCGCGACTCGCCTTTGCCGCCGCGCGGCCAGGTGCGGAACTGCCGCGTCTTGATCCAGTCGGGGATCCCTTTCGGCGCCTGCTTCTGGAAGAACGACCCGCCCGGCAGTCCCTCGCGCCAGCGCTTCATCGTGAACGGCCGGTCCTTCAGATGCGGCACGAGCGCGTCGGCGACGCGTCCGTAGTAGTCGAAGAGATCGCCCTTGGTGATCCCGTCGTCGGGGAAGAGCACGCGGTCGGCCGAGCTGAGCTTCACCTCGTGCGTCACAGCACGTCCAGGATCGGGAAGCGCGGGTCGACGTCGAGGCACGCCTGCGCGTAGAGCGCGGCGCCGATGTCGCCGGTCATCAGGGAATGGCGGTCCTGCCGCTGGCCGAGCGCCGCGTCCGCGAACACACGCGCCCGCTCGAGCCAGAGCTCGTCGCCGGTGATCACGTGAGTCTTGAGCAGCGCGTAGCCGTTGCCGGCGGTGCCGTGGCAAAGGCCCGGCCCTTTCGCGTGCGGACCGTGCCGCCACGTCGTCTCGGCGCCGCCGAGCAGGAGGTCGTCCGGCATCAGGTCGCCGATCGTCGCGACGATCCCGGGCGCGCCGTGGCACCACTGAACGCGATCGAGCGGGTAGCCCGGCCCGGGAGGCCAGTTGACGGCGTCGCCGTCCCACACGGCGTGCTCGCGCAGGACCGGCTCGATCCGGCGCCGGAGCTCGTCGTCGTCCAGGAACCCGCGCAGGGCGTGCACATTGCCCGCGAAGCCGTGCGCCGGCCCGATCGACTGGAACTGCCGCTCGAACAAGGTCTGCGTCCAGAGGCCATACCCGCTTCGCTCCCACTCCTCGGCCAGGATCCCGGCCGACCTGCTCGCCTCGTCGTCGAGGCCCGCCGCACGCGCGGCGAGGATGGTTCCGGGCGACCCCCAGAGGAGCTCCCAGGTCGGGTTCCGCTCGTTCGAGACGACGAGCTCACGTAGGCGCTCGTCGTCCGAGCGCGTCAGGACGAGCAGCCCGGTCTCACCCAGGAACAGGCTTGCCGGCTCGCCGGCGTTCGGATCCTCGCGGTAGCGGCGCAGCGCCTCGGCGGCGAGCGCGTCCAGGTCGAGCGACGACCCGAGCCGGCGGAGCGCCCAGATCATCCCGGCGGCTCCGAGGTAGAGCGTCGTCTGGTCGACCGGCTCGACGTCGTCGTCGAGCGGATGGGGCGGCCAGACGGCGCCCTCGAGGGCCGCTTCCGCGTCGGCGACGATCGCCGCGATCCCCTCGCGCGACATCGGCCGAGAGTCTAGGGAGAAAGGCTGTCGGGCCGATCGTGCGACGGCGCCGCTAGCGCCAGAGGACGTCGACGATCTCGGAGTACCCGAACGGGTAGCCGCGGGGCGGCGCGACCCAGCTCTGGAAGTAGATCGCTTTGCCACCCGAGCCGGTGGAGCTGCGAACCGTGAATCGGGCGACGCCGTCACTGTCGGTGCGCGCGTAGACGGGCGACTGGCCGATGTTCCCGCCGTTGATGCGCGCCTCGCCGGGAATCAGGTCCGTCTGGCCGTAGATCAGCTGGCCGAGCGCCAACCGAACCCCTTGCTTGTGGATCGGGGCTCCGTACGGCGATCGGAGCTGAACGGTGAACGCGACCGCGCGCCCGAGCTTGACGATGCGGTTGACGTAGTCGGGGATCAGGTACGCGGAGTAGGCCTGCGGTGTGTACAGCGGCGCGGAACTGATCGTCGCTGGATGATCGGTGACCGCCTGGAGCAAGAACGGCGTCGTGATGCCGGGCATCGAACCGAGGTTTGGAGCGTCGAGAACGTAGGTCGCCGTTGCCTCAGGCTCGAGCGTCTTCGGCCCGCGGATGACGTGCCAGAACGTCGTCACCTGTCCGAACGTGTTCGTCGCAAAGTGGGGCGTGATCGCTCGACCAGAGCGATTGTGGGCGAGGACGCGGATCTGCCACACCCCCTGCAACTGCCCGTTTGTCTGCACGCTCTCGAGTTTGAGACTGAGCGGCGCCGGTGTCGCCGCTGCGACGCCGAGGAACACGGTCGCGCCAAGCAACGAGGCGGCGACGAGGGCGACAAGGAAGTGCTTCACAGTGCGACGGCGGAGCCGGCCGAGGGCGAAGTTGCCGTTGCGGCACGTCACGAGCGACACGATCCAGACCGGCAGGAGCGTCATGAAGTAGGCGGCGAGCGATCGAGACGGGAAGAAGAGGATCAAGCTCGGGGTCACGAGGGCGGCGCGGCCGAGCGCGGGGAAGAACCGCGCCTGCGCTGCGAGCGCAGCCACGAGCAGGAAGGCTGCTGCAACGGTGAACGCGCCGATGTTCCCGCCACCCAGGTTGAAGAACAGCGACGCGTCGACGAGCCCCTGACCGTACGGAACGGCATGCTGGCGAAGCGGGGCGAGGACGCCGCGCCACCAGGCGCCGAAGTGCCAGATCAGAAACGGCGCATTGAGCAGCACGGCAACGGTGACCGCGGTCGCCGCGTAGCTCGCTGCGATCCTCGTTCCGATCCGGCCGCCGCTGCGGTGGGTGCAGATCTGCCAGATCCCGAGGAGCAGGAAGGGCGCGACGAACCACGCGAGCGGCTTGACGGAGAGCGCGCACCCGAGCGCCGCCGCCTGCAGCACGTCACGACGCCGGAAGACGGAGCCGTCACCGACCTCGCTCCACTTGTGCGCGACGAGAAGCAGGAAGGGGATCAGCAGCAGGTCGTTCATTCCGGACATCGTGTAGCCGAACAGGATCGGCAGCCCGATCATCACGAGGACGCTGAGCGGCCTGAAGACGCGCGGCAGCAGGAAGAAGGCGATGATCGTGCTGGCGGCCAGGAAGAAGACGTTGGCGACGATCGCCGATTGCACGCCGTGGGTGAGCCAGATGAACGGGATCACCGCATAGATCGGGAGCGCCGGATAGGCGAGCTGGGACGAGACGTTGCCGTCGAGGGTGTAGGTGGCGAACTGGATCGGCACGTGGAACTCCGTCAGCGCCGGCAGCATCGAATGCGTGTAGGGGTCGGAGCCGTGCATCAGCAGCGAAGCGCCGTACTGGACGAACGCAGCCTCGTCGGTTCCGTACGCCGGATTGAAGTACAGGTGCGACGCCGACCAGAGCACGAGCGTGACGATCCCGAGCACGAGCGTCGCCGCGTCGGCGATGACGAGCGCACGCGCGGTCGTGGCAGCGATGGTGGCGAGCAGGACGAACAGGATCGCGCCGAGGAGCGCGACCGCCCCGATCCCGATCGTCCGCAGCTGCACGATCGACATCCAGGCGTTGAACCCGCCGCCGAACAAGCTCAGCGCGGCGAGCGCGAGTAGCACCTGGTGGACGAACACGTCGTCGCGCAGGTCTCCGAAGGCGCGGATCACCGGACGCGAGTCGGATCGCTCGAGCGGCGGCGCCGGCTGCGGGCGTGTGTCCGGGGCCGATCTGCGGAGATCGGCGTATTCCCTCCAGGGCTGCGTATCCACGCTCACGTTGGCGTCCGCTCTAGAGCTACTTGGGCGTGGCGACGACGAGCTCGTGGATGCGGTTGAGGGCGAAGGTCGCCTTCCCGGCGGTTGTCGTCGCTCGGTAGCGGACGAAGCGCCGCTTCCCCTGGTTCCAGATGAGCACGATCGAGCGCTTGGTGATCCTTCGATCGACGACCGTCAGCCGAACCGGCTTGGTCCCGAACAGACCGGTGACGAAGTGTCCCTCCGGATTTGTCGCCAGTAGCGCGACGCCCGCCGTCGGAGCCGTGCCACGCGGGACGCGCTTCCTCAGGTTCCCGAGCCGGGGCCGCGTGAGCGTGAACTGGATGCGTCGATTCAACGCGCCCGGTTTCACCTGAAGCGTGAAGCGCGTCTTGCCGGCCTTGGCGACGAGAGTGCCGCCGACGGTGCCGAACGTCTTGCTGGCGATCACGGTCGAGAAGGCACCCGGGACCGGCGACCCCGGCGGAGTCGTCGGCCCGTAGCCCGCGGTTGCGGTCGCCGTCGCGGCGAGCACCGCGACGGCGACCACGACATGAATCCGCCTGCGTCGTCCGGGCCCGGCTCCGAGGCTCAGCCGCCGAACCACAGCGTGCCTCCGGCCGTCGAGATCAGGGCGACGGCGCCGTCGTCCGTGACCACGAGGTACGCGCCAGGGTTGCCGCCGGTGTTGCTCGCCCAGAGCGGCACGGAGCCGCTGCTGTAGACGACCAGGTTGCCGTCGCCCTGCACGAGGGCGTGGGCGCCCGCGGAGCTCGTCCCCGACGACCACACCTCGGTGGCACCGTGATGCAGCACGAGGTTGCCGCCGGCCTGCATCGTCAGCTGGTACGCGCCCGTCGGCGAGTCGAGCGATTGCCCGGAGCCGAGGACGGTGTCGGCGAGCAGCACACCCGGGCCGGCCCAGAGCGGAGCTCCGGAGGGACCGGCAACCACGAGCTGGCCCGTGTCGAGCAGGGTGAGACCGGCTCCGGCGTGGCCGTTCGTATTGGACGCCCAGAGCGGCGTGTCGGCGTTGTCGTAGAGAACGAGGTTGCCGTCGCCCTGCATCACGAATCGTGACCCGGTGCTCGTGCCGGTCGCCCAGACCACGGTGTCGGCAGCGTCGTACTCGACCAGGTTGCCGTCGCCCTGCAGCGTGAGCCGATAGGCGCCGGTCGGCGACCGGAGCGTCTGCCCGAGCGTGAGCTGCCGGTCGGGCGCCAGCTCGGCGGGGCCGGCCCAGAGCAGAGCGCCCACCGCGGTTTCGACGGTGAGCTGACCGGTGTCACGCAAACGCAGATATGCGCCTGGGTGTCCGCTGGTGCCGCTCGCCCACAAAGCAGTGTTGGAGCCGTCGTAGACGACGACGTTCCCGTCGGACTGCACGACCGCCGTCGAGCCGGGCGTGGAGGTTTCGCTCGCCCAGACGACGACGTCGGTCCCGTTGTACTCGACGAGGTTCCCGTCCGACTGCATCGTCAGGCGGTAGGCGCCCGACGGCGAGAAGACCGACTGGCCCGAGAGGAGGCGGTTGCCCGAGAAGAGCCTTCCTGGGGCCCACAGCGTGGTGCTCCCGCCGACGGAGACCACGCCGAACTGGCCGGCGTTGCCAACCGTGAAGTACGCGCCCGGGTTCCCGCTCGTGTCGCTCGCCCAGAGCGGAACGTTGGAGGCGTTGTAGACGACGAAGTTCCCGTCGCTCTGCATCACTGCGATCGCGCCGCCCGGGTTCGTGCCCGACGCCCAGACGACGCTCCCACCGTCGTAGGCGACCAGGTTGCCGTCGCTCTGCATCGCCAGCCGGTAGACGCCGTTGGGAGAGGTGATCGACTGGCCGGAGGTGAGCGTGTCTCCCGGATGCAGCACGGTCTGCCCCGGCGGGGACGGTGCGGCATGCACGGTCCCGGTGCCCGAGTCGGTGAACGTGCCGCCCGCGATCGGCAGGAACACCCAGTCGTAGCTCGTCGGGTGGAGCGTCAGCTTGAAGATGCCGAAGGTCGTTGTCGTTCCGAAGCTCGCTCGTCGGCGAGCGGTGACACGAGGCGTGGTGGCCCTCGCCGCCCGTGCCGACCGTGAACTGGCGGATGCCGTAGGTCGGGTCGGCGACCGGCGGAGACGCGAGCGTCGCGCCGGACTTCATCGGCGCGAATGCGCTCGTAGATGTGGTCGTGGCCGTCGATCAGGATGTCGACGCCGCCGGCGTAGAGGTCGTCCCAGAGCGGCTGCAGGGCCTGGTAGTTGGTCGCAGCCCGAGCTGTAGCGCGGCTTGTGCCAGATGGCGATCACGTTCTCGGTCGCAGTTGGCTGCGAGGTCGGCCTTCAGCCACAGCTCCTGGGCCGAGCCGAGGGTGCAGCCGCCGGGGACGTCTTCGCATTCGCTGTCGAGCACGACGACGTGCCAGTTGCTGGAGGGGATGTCGTAGCTGTAGTAGCTGTTCCCGTCCTGGTCGGTGGCGGCGGCGCCGAAGTAGCCGAAGTAGCCGTCGAGGTTGTCCGAGGACGTTCCGGTGTTGCCCCAGTCGTGGTTACCCGGCGCCGGGCGCGTGCGGGACTTGACGCCCGGCGAGCCCCAGGGGATCGTCGCGTAGCAGTTGCCGTATTCGGTCGAGGTGCCGGTGTCGTAGACGTTGTCTCCGACCGTGAAGACGTTGCCCTCGATGCCCTGGATGATGTTGCCGGTGGCGGTGTCCTCGGTGATCGCGCACGACGCGATGTCGCCGGTGCCGACGAAGACGGGGTCGGCGCCCGCGGCGGTGTGGAAAGTCCAGGTCGGCCCGGTCGTGGTGAGCGTGCCGTCGCCGACGGTCGCATACCACTCGAACTCCTGGCCGGCGCCGAGACCCGGCCACGACTTCGTCGTCGTCGAGCCGGAGGCGACGCCCGTGTTCTGGCCGATCTGCGCGAAGTTGCCGCTCGCGAAGGGACGGCCGAAGAACGTCACCGTGAACGGGTCGGAGTTGGGATCGGACACGTCGATGCTCAACGTCGGGCTGGTGCCGATTCCCGTCGCGCCGTTCCCCGGCGCATTCAGGGTCGGCGCGTTCGGCGCGGAGTTCGCCGGTGTCACCGTCAGCGACACGGTCACGACGTTCGAGCCGTCGGTGCCGTCGAAAGCGTGGTAGGTGAAGCTGTCGGGGCCGCTGTAGCCGCCGGTCGGCGTGTAGGTGAAGCCGCCGTTCGCGGCGAGGCTCAACGTGCCGTGGCTGACGCCGGTGTCGAGCAC
Organism: uncultured Thermoleophilia bacterium; assembly: GCA_963785875.1. Lineage (GTDB taxonomy): Bacteria > Actinomycetota > Thermoleophilia > Gaiellales > Gaiellaceae > PALSA-600. The sequence continues at coordinate 24,680 of CAWAWV010000002.1, forward strand.
CGCCGTCAACGGGTCGTTGTCGGCGTCGGTGTCGTTTCCGAGCACGCCCGGCGCCGCGACCACCTTGGCCGTGCCCTGGGGTGTCGTGTAACTGTCACCCGTCGCCACCGGCGCGGTGTTCGTCGCGCCGGAGAACTCGTAGGCGCCGCGGTCGTCGTACGTCCGCGTGCCGGCTCCCGAGTCGGTGGTGGCGGGATCGTCGAAGCGGGCGTTGCCCTCGATGTCGAGCGACGTCTCGCTCGGCGCGCCGGAGTCGGCGCTGTCGATGGCGGGCGAGCCCGCGCCGAGGTGGTAGTCGCCGACGTTGACGGCGACGTTGAAGGGCGCGGAGGCCGGCCGCTGCGCGATCGGCGCCGGGCCTGCGAACAGCGGATCGGCCTGGAGCCCGTGCGTCTCCTGCCCCGACACCGCCGCCTTGAACAGGGCCAGCGACGCGTAGGTGGTGCCGTTCCACTGGATCATGCCGCTGCCGCTGCTCAGGTAGACCTCGTCGTAGTCCATCGTCGTCCCGCCGACCGACGCCGCGTCGACGCGGATGTTGGTGGGCTGACCGCTGGCGGTGCCGCCTCCGACCTGGAGGCGCAGGCCGTTGTCGACCGAGATGTTGTTCGCGAGCGGTGGCGTTGCCCGAGCCGGGCGACGTGTCCTTCGAGGTTGATCCCGGCGGTGACGTTCCCCTGGACCGTGTTGCCGACGATCGTGTTGCCCGGGGCGGCGTTGTTGTCGATGCCGTGATCGCCGTTGCCGTAGCTCAGGTTGCCGATGACGATGTTGTTCTGGGCGCCGGCGTAGAACTGGATGCCGGTGTCCTCGTTCCCGTAGGTGATGTTGTGGCGGACGGTGTTGCCGTCGCTGCCGGCGCCGGTCACCTGGATGCCGGTGGCGTTGCGCTGCCACTCCTCGGCGTTGCCGTACGAGACGTTGTCGCTGACCACGTTGCCGGAGGAGCCGCCCGTCAGGCGAATCCCGTCCTGGCTGTTGTGGTCGGTGGTGTTGCCGGTGATCGTCGAGTTGTCGGTGTTGTTGAGGTAGATGCCCATCCGCGTCGAGCCCGAGACCGGGGTGCCGGCGGAGCTGACGTGGTTGTTCGAGATCGTGATGTGGTCCGAGCCGGAGGCGTAGATGCCGTAGTCGACGGTGTCGGTGACCGTGAAGTTGTCGATCACGATGTAGCTCTTGGTCGTCAGCCGGAAGGCGTTGCCGGTCGACGTGCCGTTACCGGTCACCGTCACGCCGGGCCCGCCGTGTAGGTGATCGGGTTGCCGGCGGTGCCGGAGTTCGGCCCGTTCACCGTCTCGGCGTACGTCCCCGCGAGGACGTGCACGGTCTCGCCGGCGGCGACGAGGCTCGCCGCCTTGCCGATCGTGCAGAACGGCGCCGCGATCGTCCCCGGCCCCGCGTCCGAGCACGCCCGTCGGTGTTGTCCACGTAGTAGGTGGTCGCGGACGCGGCCGTGACGGTGAGCGAGACGGTGACGACGTTCGAGCCGTCGGTGCCGTCGTAAGCGTGGTAGGTGAAGCTGTCCGGGCCGCTGTAGCCGGAGGTCGGCGTGTAGGTGAAGCCGCCGTTCGCGGCCGAGGCTGAGCGTGCCGTGGCTGACGTCCGTGTCCAGCACCGCCGTCAGCGGATCACTGTCGGCGTCGGTGTCGTTGCCGAGCACGCCCGGCGCCGCGACGACCTTCGCCGTGTCCTGCGGCGGTCGTGTAGCGGATCAGCCCGTCGCGACCGGAGCGTTGTTCGGCTCCGGGCGGGGCATCGTGGACCGCCTGCGGTGCCCGAGTCGGTGAAGGTGCTGCCCGCGACCGGCAGGAACTGTCCAGTCGTAGCTGGACGGGTGCAGCGTCAACTTCAGGATGCCGTACGTGTTGCCTTCGCGAACCTCGCTGCCGGCGATCGGGGTGCCGAAGCCCTGATGGCTGTCGCCGCCGCGTCCCGATCGTGATGTAGCGAATGCCGTGCGTGGCATCGGGCGTTGCCGGACGCGTCGAGCGGGGCGATCGTCTCGTAGACGTGGTCGTGGCCGTCCAGGACGAGGTCGGCCCCGGCCGCGTAGAGATCGTCGACGAAGGGCTGCAGGTCGGTCAGGTGCGATCCGGCCGAGCTGAAGATCGGCTTGTGCCAGAGGGCGATGACGTTCTTGGTGCTGTTGGCTGCGAGGTCGGCTTTCAGCCAGAGCTCCTGCGGTGAGCCGGCGGTGCAGCCGCCGGGGACGTCTTCGCACTCGCTGTCGAGGTTGACGACGTGCCAGTTGCTCGACGGGATGTCGTAGCTGTAGTAGCTCTTGCCGTTCGCGTCGGTGGCGGCGGCGCCGAAGTAGCCGAAGTAGCCGTCGAGGTTGTCGGAGGCCGCCCGTGTTGCCCCAGTCGTGGTTGCCCGGGGATCGGCCGTGTCCTCGACTTGATCGAGGGGATGCCCCAGCTCGGGTCGTAGCAGTTGGTGAAGTCGGCGGCAGTGCCGCTCGGATAGACGTTGTCACCGACCGTGAAGACACTGCCGTCGATGCCCTGGATGACGGCGGCGGTATCGGTGTCGTTCGTGTTCGTGCACGCGGCGATGTCGCCGACGCCGACGAAGACCGGGTCGGCGCCGTCGGCGGTGTGGAAGGTCCAGGTCGGGCCGGTGGTGGTGTGGGTGCCGTCGCTGACGGTCGCGTACCACTCGAACTCCTGGCCGGCGCCGAGGCCCGGCCAGGACTTCGTCGTCGTCGAGCCGGAGGCGACGCCCGTGTTCTGGCCGATCTGCGCGAAGTTGCCGCTCGCGAGCGGACGGCCGAAGAAGGTCACGGTCAATGGATCGGAATCCGGGTCGGACACGTCGATGCTCAGGGTCGGGCTCGTGCCGATCCCGGTCGCGCCGTCACTCGGCGCGTTCAGGCTCGGCGCGTCGGGCGCGCCGCTGCCGGCCGGCGGCACGAACCCGGACACCCAGCTCGAGCCGGTGCCGGTGATGGTGCCGTTCGCGGCCGTGGCGATGCTGTCGCCGACCGCAGTCCCCGAGCCCTCGTTCAGGCCCCAGCGCGCGACGAGCCCCGTCCCCGAGGTCAGCTCCTGATCCTTGCGGCAAAGATCTCCGCACCCGGTGCCGCGCGTGATCCCAGACCCGCGCCTCGTCCAGCACACCTGCGAAACGACCCAGCGCCGACCCCGTCGAGGTGACCATCGCCGCCCAACGCCACCCGCTGGATCGAGTCCGACCGCGGCGGCTGCCCACCGCCAGCGTCGCCTCCGAGGTCCCGTCCAGATACAGCTTCCAGTCCCGTGCCGCCGTCCCCGATTCCCGTCATAGGTCGCGGCCGCGTGGTACCAGACATCGTTGAAGATCTCCGTCGTCCCGTACACCGGATGGTTCAGGCCCGGCGAGGCCGCGCCCGCGCCCTCCTCGAAATCAGCCGCCAGCACATTCGTCGTCCCCGTCGCCACTCGTGCTGATCCCCAAAATCCAGTTCGCGTCGACGTTCGAGTTCTCCGTCTCCGGCGCACCATGCGTCAACAACGGCAGCAACGCCGGCACCCCGAGATTCCCGGTCGAGTTCGACATCCCCGGCACCCGTCCGCTTGAACCACGTCTCGACCGTGAACGCCGGCAAATCCAACTTCGCCGGATCACCAAACGCCACATACGCACCACCGGTGCCCAGCTCGAGCCCCGCGTTCGCAGGGACGACCGACAGCGAGACGGTGACGACGTTCGAGCGTCGGTGCCGTCGTCGGCGTGGTAGGTGAAGCTGTCCGGGCCGCTGTAGCCGGACGTCGGCGTGTAGGTGAAGCCGCCGTCGGCGGCGAGGCTGAGCGTGCCGTGGCTGACGTCGGTGTCGAGCACCGCCGTCAACGGGTCGCTGTCGGCGTCGGTGTCGTTGCCGAGCACACCCGGAGCCGCGACCACCTTCGCCGTGTCCTGCGGGCGTCGAGTAGCTCTCGCCCGTGGCGACGGGGGCGTTGTTCCCGGAGGTCTCCCACGAGGAGCCGGTGCCGGTGATGGTGCCGTTGGCGGCGGTGGCGATGCTGTCGCCGACCGCAGTCCCCGTCCCCTCGTTCAGACCCCAGCGCGCAACCAGCCCCGTCCCCGAGGTCAGCTCCTGATCCTTCGCAGCCAAGATCTCCGCACCGGTCCGCGCGTGATCCCAGACCCGCGCCTCGTCCAACACCCCCGCGAACCGACCCACCGCCGACCCCGTCGAGGTGACCATCGCCCCCAACGCCACCCGCTGGATCGAGTCCGACCGCGGCGGCTGACCCACCACCAGCGTCGTCTCCAGGTTCCCGTCCAGATACAGCTTCCAGGTCCCGTGCCGCCAGTCCCCGTATTCCCGTCATAGGTCGCGGCCGCGTGGTACCAGACATCGTTGAAGATCTCCGTCGTCCCGTACACCGGATGGTTCAGGCCCGGCGACGCCGCGCCCGCACCCTCCTCGAAATCAGCCGCCAACACATTCGTCGTCCCCGTCCCACTCGTGCTGATCCCCAAAATCCAGTTCGCATCGACGTTCGAGTTCTCCGATCTCCGGCGCACCATGCGTCAACAACGGCAGCAACGCCGGCACCCCAGAGCCCCCGGTCGTGTTCGGCGTCCCCGTCCCCGTCCGCTTGAACCACGTCTCGACCGTGAACGCCGGCAAATCCAACTTCGCCGGATCACCAAACGCCACATACGCACCACCGGTGCCGAGATTCAGCGCGGTGTCGCGCACGCCGGCGTGGGTGTCCTTCAGGCCGAAGGTCGCGGCGGCAGCGAGGACGGCCGCGAGCAGGTAGGGAGTGCGTGTGCGCCAGCGCGGAAGCGCGCCGCGCCGACCTAGCGTTCGCTGCTCCCGCCTGCCCATCGTGACCCCCTCCGCCGCAGATGGATCCTGAGATCTGGATCCGCTCCGCCCGATCTCGCCGTCGGCCCTGAAGCCGCAGCGCCCTCGGGCGGCTGCGCTCAACGTAGAGCGGGTTTCGATCAACGCCTAGGCAACCCGCGAACGCGGGCGTGGAGTTGTCTCCACACGAGCATCCACCCGGCGCGTCCCGCAGCACCACTGATTGGCGCGAACTAACGACGGCCGAGCTTGCGGACCGCGGCCTCGCGGTTCGGCAGGCCCAGCTTGCGCAGAGCGTGTGCGGTGTGGCTTCGGACCGTGGCGGGAGAGACCCCGAGACGTCGTGCGATCCCTACGGTTCCATGGCCGGCACACAGGAGGTCGAGCACCTCCCATTCCCTGCTCGTCAGTCGCTTCGCCCTCGAACCGAGCGACACCGATCGGCGGCGTGCCCGCCGGTCGCAGAGCTCGGCGACGACGACGGAGACCGCGTCTCGGGGTAGCGCGATCTTGCCATTCATCACGTCGCTGAGAATGGCGGGCAGCCGCTCCATGTCGGCGTCCCGCTCCACGACTCCGGAGATCCCGGCGGTCAAGGCGAGGACGAGACTCGAGTCGCGCTCGGAGCCCGTGATCAACACGACCTTCGTGCGGGGCAGCCGCGCGGAGATCTCCCAGGCGGCGGGGATTGCCCCGCCCGCGACGTCCTTGTCGATCAGGCAGACGTCGGGTGTCTCCTGGACGGCACGCGCCACGGCGGCGACGGCCGTCGGCTCCTCGCCGCAGACCGCAATGTCCTCCGAACGACGCAAGGCGTCCAGCACCTTCGTTCTCGTCGCATCGTCGCGCACCACGACGAGCACTCGCAGCGTGGGCGTCTTCTTTCCGGCCGACCGGAGGTCGGTGATCTCCCGTGCCGTGCGTCCGCGAGTTTTCTGCCGCATATTGGCCGCCTACACCACACCTAGGCAGCCGCCGCGGCGCGGGGCGCCCGCCGAAGGAGGAGGACGTCCAGACCGATCGTTGAGCGGTGCCTGTCTAGAAGGCGTGGATCGGGAGAAACCCCGATGCCGGTGGCTCCTCGGCGGGCGACGTTGCAGACGATGACCAAGTCAGTCGTCAGCGCCGACCTGTTGACGAAGCGCTTCGGCAGCCTCGTTGCTGTCGACGGTCTCAGCTTCGAGCTCGCCGCCGGCACGGTGACCGGGTTCCTCGGGCCGAACGGAGCCGGCAAGACGACGACGCTCCGCATGCTGCTCGGCCTTGCAGCCCCCACGAAGGGCACCGCGCTCGTGTTCGGCAGCCGCTACCGCGACCTCGCCGATCCGATCCGCCGGGTCGGCGCAGTGCTCGAGGCGAGCGACTTCCACCCCGGCCGCCGCGGCCGCGATCACCTTCGCTCCCTCGCCTACGCGACCCGCACACCGCAAAGCCGGGTCGACGAGGTGCTGCGCCTGGTCGAGTTGGAGGGCGCCGGCCGCCGGCGCGTGAAGACGTACTCGCTCGGGATGCGGCAGCGGCTCGCGCTTGCCGGAGCGCTCCTCGGCGACCCGGAGCTGCTCGTCCTCGACGAGCCCGCAAACGGGCTCGACCCGGAGGGCGTCCACTGGCTCCGGGACTTCCTGCGCGCGTTCGCCGCCGAGGGAAAGACAGTGTTTGTCTCCAGCCACGTGCTCGCCGAGGTCGCGCAGACGGTCGACCGCGTCGTGATCATCAACAAGGGCAGGCTCGTAACGGAGTCGCCACTCAACGACCTCACCGCGCGCGCCGCCGGTGCCGTGCACGTCCGCACGCCGCAGCGTGCGCAGCTCGAGGCCGTCCTCCACGCGGCGGGCCTGCGGACGACGACGCTGAACGGCAGCGAGCTCCTCGTCGCGGGCGCCCAGGCCGCGACGGTCGGCGAGCTCGCCGCCGGCGCCGGCGTCGTCCTGCACGAGCTCGTCCAGGAGGCGACGTCGCTCGAAGAGGTATTCCTCGACCTGACCGCGGAGGTGCCGGCGTGATCGCTCTCGTCCGCTCGGAGCTCGTCAAGCTGCGCACGACGAAGACGGCGTTCGGTCTGTTGCTCGGGATGGTGGGGCTGATCGTGCTCTTCACGCTCCTCAACGGCCTCGTCACTCACGGAGATTTCCTGATCCAACGGAAGAACCAGTTCCAGCTCCTTGCGAACGGCTCGATCGCATCCGCGTTCGCGGCGATCCTCGGGTTGATGTCGATGACCACAGAGATCCGCCACGGCACCATGCGGACGACGTTCCTCGCGACCCCCCGCCGCACGCCCGTCCTGGTCGCGAAGCTCGTCGCGACCACGATCTTCGGAGCCGCGCTCGGCACCTTCGGGATCCTGCTCTCGTTCGCGATCGGGAAGATCTGCCTGAGCGCGCGCGGCGTCCCGTCAACACTGTCGAGCGGAGACGTGCGGCTCGTGATCGTCGGGGCGATCGCCGCCTCGGCGCTCTGGGGTGCGATCGGCGTCGGCGTCGGCGCGATCGTCCGCAACCAGGTCGGAGCGATCGTCGGCGGCCTGATCTGGGTGCTCTTCGCCGAGAGCCTCCTCTTCGCTCTCGTCCCGTCGGTCGGGAGGTACCTGCCGGCCACGGCGCTGAACGCGCTGACCCAGATCGAGACGCCGCACCAGTTGCCGGTCGCCGCCGGCGTGCTGCTGTTCTGTGGGTACCTCGCCGCGGCGCTCGTCGGAGGCGCGGTCGTCACCGACCGCCGCGACGTCCCCTAGTCGCGCACCGCCCACAGCACGTTCGCGACGTTGGGGATCGCATACGTGCCTTCGGGCAGCAGCTCGCCGAGACGAGCGAGCACACGCGCGTGGTCATCGGCCGCGCGGCTTGCGATCCAGCTGACCGAGCGCGCGTTGTCGAGGAGGCCCGCCCGGTCGAGCAGGTGGTCGTGCGGCACCGCTTCTTCATGCGCCTCGCCGAATGGGCCGCGCCCGATCAGGTCCTGCCAGGGCGTCGAGTCGTCGAACGTCGATCGTTCGTGGCGCAACTCGTCGAGGTAGGCGAGATAGCCGGCCGGGAGGGGGCTCGGCCGGCCTTCATCGGGGCCGTTCCAGACGAGGGCAAGGACGCCGCCGGGCCGCAGCACGCGCGCGATCTCCGGGATCGCGCGGTCGTGGTCGAACCAGTGGAACGCTTGCGCGGCGAAGACGCCTTCGACGGAGGCGTCGTCGAGCGGGATCCGCTCCGCGCTGCCGGGCAGAGCCTCGGCCTCCGGCACGACCCGTTCGAGGATCCCGCGCATGCCGTCGAGCGGCTCGACGGCGATCACGTGCGCGTAGCGGCGCGTGAGGACGCGCGTCAGCTTCCCCGTCCCGGCTCCGAGGTCGAGGACCGTGGCGTCCGCTGAGACGGGAACGTGGTCGAGCACCGCATCCGGATAGGACGGGCGCGTCGCCTCGTAGGCCTCGGCGGCGAGGTCGAAGCTGCGGGCAGGATCGATCACGCGGGGCTTCCGAGTGTACGCTCGCGCTGCCGATGAGCGACGGGACGATGGTTCGCGACGGGAACGAGACGTGGTACCGCGTCGTCGGCGACCTCACGTCCGCGCCGACCCCGGTGGTCATCTGCCACGGCGGCCCCGGCGGCGGGCACGAGTACACCGAGCCGATCGCGGACCTCTCGCGCTCCGGGCGGGGCTGCGTGCTGTACGACCAGGTCGGCTGCGGCCGCAGCACGCACTTGCCTGATGCGCCGGCGGACTTCTGGACGGTGCAGCTCTTCAAGGACGAGCTGGTCGACCTGACGCACCACCTCGGGTATCGCCGATCGGTACGCGGTCGTCGGCCAATCGTGGGGCGGCATGCTCGCGCTGGAGCATGCGCTCGACCAGCCGCCGGGGCTGCGCGCGATCGTCGTCGCCGACTCGCCGGCATCGATCCCGTTGTGGGTCGAGGAGGCGAACCGCCTGCGCGCCGACCTGCCGCCGGACGTGCAGGAGACGCTGACCCGCCACGAGGCGGACGGCACGACCGACTCACCCGAGTACGAGGAGGCCGTGCGCGTCTTCTACGACCGACACCTCTGCCGGATCCCGTGGCCGGACTGCCTCGAGCGGTCGTTCGCCCAGATGGCGGACGACCCGACCGTCTACCACACGATGAACGGCCCGAGCGAGTTCCACTGCATCGGCTCGCTGAAGACGTGGGACATCACCGACCGGCTGCCGGAGATCACGGCGCCAACGCTCCTCGTCTCGGGCCGCTACGACGAGGCGACGCCGCACATCGTCGAGCAGATCCACAAACGCATCCCGGGCGCCCAGTGGGAGCTCTTCGAAGAGTCGGCGCACGTGCCCCACCTCGAGGAGCCGGAGCGGTTCCTCGAGACGGTCGAAGCGTTTCTCACGACAATCGACCGAACGTGAGACCGGGTGTCTGACACCGAGGTGTCTGACACCTCTTCGGCTCACGGCGCCATCGCGAACCACCCGCCGTCAGACACCAACAGTGTCTGACACCTCTCCGGCTCACAGCTCCCTCGCGAACCACCCGCCGTCAGACACCAACAGTGTCTGACACCTCTCCGGCCCACGGCACCGTCACGAACCGCCCGGTGTCAGACACCAAAAGTGTCTGACACCTCTTCGGCTCACGGGGCCGTCGCGAATCGCTTCCAGTACAGCTCGGTCACGACCCGCATGTCGTAGGCGTCGTCCATCAGCGGGTACGCACGCTGCGCGATCGCGTCGCGATCGCCGTCGGAGATCGACGCAGGGGTGCTGGCGGTCAGGTGCAGGTCGACCAGGTCCCGCCCCGAGATGCGCACGGTGTCGACGAAGCGCTCAGGCCCTTGGGCTTGGACGACGTCCCGCCAGTCCGGAAAGTCGTCGTGTCGTCGCTCGCCGTGGAAGCGCGCCCAGACCGCGTCGAGGTCGTCGACGAACGGCTGCGGGAGGAGCTCCGGCTGTTCCTTTATGCCCCAGCTGCGGGAGAGCACCGCGAGCCCGCGGCCGACCCGCCGAACCTCCGCGAGCGCACGCGCCGCGTCGAACCAGTGAAACGCCTCGCCGACGAAAACGGCGTCCACGGCACCGTCGGCGAGTGGGATCGCCTCCGCTGCGCCGACGAGCACCTCGCCGTCGAACAGCGCGCGCATTCCCGCGTCCGGCTCGACCGCGACGACGTGCGCGAACGCTTCGCGCAGCGCGCGAGTCAGGTTGCCGGTGCCGGCGGCGAGGTCGAGCACGGTCGCGTCGCGCGTCAACCCGAGCTCCTGCGCAGCCCGCTCGACGGCCGCGCGCGGGTACGGCGGCCTGGTGCGCGCGTACGCTTCCGCGACGCGGCCGAAGGTCTCGCCCGGCCTAGCCGTGGTCGGCTCAGCCGGCGAGGACGTGCTTCGCCTCGAATGTCTCGCTCGGCGGCGGCCCGGCGTCGGCCATGTCGTCGCCAAGTGCTTCACGGACCGCGGGCAGGATGCGTTCGTCGCGAAAACGGTTGTAGTCGTCCTCCGACTCCCAGACGCTCACCGCCTGCCAGCGCCCGTCCGGCTGCTCGCCCGCGGCGTGGTAGATCAATCCCGCCGGCGTCCCACTACTCTCGAGCGCTTGCTGGACCTGCGCGTAGTCGTCCCACGTCGCCTGCGCCGCCTTCTGGATCTGGACCCAAGGCATCTCTCGACCTCCGTCTCGTCGATGGTCGGAAGAGGATATGGATCCAGGTTCGGCCGCGCCGGCGTTCGCGCGTGCCCTACCCGATGCCGGCAAGCAGGAAGGCCCTGTTCTCCTTCAGCATCTCGCGCGCGATCACGAGCCGCTGGATCTGGTTCGTGCCCTCGTAGATCTGGGTGATCTTCGCGTCGCGCATCATCCGCTCGACGGGGTACTCCTGGATGTAGCCGTAGCCGCCGAGCACCTGCACGGCGTCGGTGGTGACGTCCATCGCGACGTCGGTGCAGTAGAGCTTCGCCATCGCCGACAGCTTGGTCAGCTCGGGGCCGGTGTCGCCCTCGTCGATCATCTGCCCGACCTTGTAGAGGAGCCCGCGCGCGGCTTCGCACTTCGTCTCCATGTCGGCGAGCATCCCGGCGATCAGCTGGTGCTGCGCGATCGGCTTGCCCATCGTCTCGCGCGAGCGCGCGTACTCGACGGCGTAGTCGGTCGCGCCCTGCGCGAGCCCGAGCCCCTGCGCGCCGATGCCTGGCCGCGAGCGGTCGAGGATCCGCATTGCGATCTTGAATCCCTCGCCCTCTTCGCCGAGCAGGTTCGCGGCCGGGATGCGGCAGTCGTCGAAGAACACCTCGCCGGTCGTCGAGCCCTTGATCCCCATCTTCGGCTCGATCCGCCCCACGCCGAACCCGGGCGAGTCGGCCTCGACGACGAACGCGCTGATCCCGCTGTGCTCGGCGTCCGAGTCGGTCTTCGCGAAGACGATGTACAGCGATGCGACGCCGGCGTTCGTGATGAACCGCTTGCCGCCGTTCAGGACGTACTCGTCGCCGTCGCGGACGGCCGTCGAGCGCATCGCGGCGCTGTCGGAGCCGGAGCCCGCCTCGGTGAGCGCATAGGCGGCGAGCCACTCGCCGCTCGCGAGCTTCGGCAGGAACCGCTGCTTCTGCTCCTCGGTCCCGGCGAGCTTGATCCCGAGCGACCCGAGCTCCTGGACGGCGATGATCAGCCCGCTCGTCGCGCACACCTTCGAGAGCTCCTCGATCGTCACGAGCGTCAGCAGCGAGCTCGCGCCGATGCCGCCGTACTCCTCGTCGTACATGACGCCGAAGAGGTCGTTCTCGCGGAAGACCTCGACGACGTCCCACGGGAACTCGGCCGACTTGTCGATCTCGGCCGCGCGCGGCGCGATCCGCTCGCGCGCGATCGTGCGGACGAGCTCGCGGATCTCGCGCTGCTCGTCGGTCAGCGGGTCGAGAGCGCCCACGGCGGAAGTCTAGGCAGCACCGCCGACGATCGCGCGGATCCTGGAGATGAACCGCTCCTCGGCGAAGGTGGCTGCGTGGGCGCGGATCGCGCCGGCCTCCCAGTGGTGGGCACGAGCCTCGCGAACGGCGCCCGCAACGGAGGCCGGTTCGGCAGCATCGAAGAAGAGACCCGTTTCGCCCTCGGTCACCGTGTCGAGGAAACCGCCCCAGCGCAGGACGACGGACGGCTTGCCGAAGGTCGCCGCCTCGAGCGGCGTGAGGCCGAAGTCCTCGTGCGACGCGGCGACGAGCAGGTCGCAGTTGGCGTAGAGCCAGCGGAGCTGTTCGTCAGTAACGCGGCCGACGAACCGAACGTTGGCGGCGCCGAGCGCGCGCAGCGCAGCCTCATCGGGTCCCGCACCGGCGACGACGAGCCGCTCGCCGGACAGCGAGGCGAACGCGCGCACGACAGCGTCGACGTTCTTGTACGGGAAGGAGCCGCGAGACGCAGAGCGCGAACCCGGGCTCGATGCCGGCGAGCGGCTCGGCGTCGCCGTCCGGCGTGAGCGCCGGCGGCGGCGGCACCACGGCGGCTTCGATGCCGTAGATGCGCTCGATCCGTTCCGCGACGACGGTCGAGTTCGCGAGGTAGAGGTCGGCGGATGCGGCGGCCGCCTTGTCCCAGCGAACGAGCGGCGCGCGGAGCGCACCTGCGACGAGCCGCGCGCCGCCGCCGCGCCCGCGGAGGTAGCGGTCTGCCTGGTAGAGCCAGCGGGCGGGCGTGTGGCAGTAGACGATCTTGCGCCCGGTCACGCGCGCGCCGTGCGCCCAGCCGCTCGAGCTGCACAGGACGACGTCGGCGTCGATGCGCATCGCCGAGAACGCGGGCGCGAGCAACGGCAGCGCGAGCCGGTGCTTGCGCCGGAGCGGCGCGAGCCGGTTGAGCGGCCCGGGCCGCACGTCGACGGCGCGCGAACTCGGGGAAGGTCGTCGCCGGCTCGTAGAGCGACGTGTGCAGCGGCGCGTCCGGGAAGGCGCGCGTGAGCGAGAGCACGACGCGCTCTGCTCCGCCCCGCTGCGTCAGGTAGTCGTGGACTATCGCGATGACCCGCGACACGGCGGCACCCGTTTCATGCTCGACACCATCGCAGGGACCTCACCCAAAGCGCCTCTACAGTGATTGCATGCAAGCCCCTGGAGATGGGTCAGAAGCCGCAGAGAGGAGGCTCCTGCCGACCGCTCGGACGCTAGCGCTCGACAGCTTCGCGGCGGAGGTCGGTGAAGCATTCGAGGCAGCCGGCGTCCGCTACGTTCTGCTCAAGGGCCCGACGGTGGCACAGTGGCTCTACCGTCCCGACGAAGTTCGCGGGTACCTCGACGTGGACGTGCTCGGTCACCCAGCCGATCTGGACCGAGCGAGAGGTGTGCTCGCGACGAAGGGCCTGGAACTGTCGTTCCTCGAAGCGGCGCTTCCCCATGGACGACGTCCCCACGCAGAGGCCTGGGTGAACCCGCAGAGCGGACTCTCAGTCGATCTCCATGAGACGCTCCCAGGGGTTGCCGTCGACCCCTCGGCCGCCTGGCTGATCCTGACTGAACGCAAGGACCTCATCGAGGTCGCTGGCCTGCCACTCACACAGCTCGCCGAGCCCGCGCGGACTCTCGTCGTCGCGCTGCACGCGGCTCATCACGGTGTCGACGATGAGCAGGCTCTCGCAGACCTCGCCCGCGCCCTCGACCGGGTCGAGCGTCCCACGTGGCGCTTGGCCGCCGATCTCGCAGACCGTCTTCGCGCAGCGGCTGCGTTCGCGGCCGGGCTCCGCCTCCTTGCATCTGGTCGGGAACTGGCCGACGCGCTCGAACTTCCGACCACGCGCTCCATCGAGACGATCCTCCGGGCGGGCTCGGCGCCGGAGCTCTCACTGAGCTTGGACTGGCTCGTTCAGACGCGCGGCTTCAGACCACGCGCGGTCCTTATCTTGCGAAAGCTCGCGCCGCCGCACGAAGTGCTGATGGCACGCTCTCGGCTGGCGCAGCGCGGACGCTGGGGTCTCGCCCTCGCCTACGCGATCCAGCCGCTCCATCTGGCTGTCCGAGCGGACCGGCGGTTCGCGTGTGGGTCGCTGCACGTCGACAGGTCCAACGACAGGGAACGCGTGGCTCGCCTCAGCCTTCGCGACGCCCTCCCCGTCCGTAGACGACGATCGGCACGTAGTCGTCGAGAGGCCCTGGTTCCCCGACTGGGGTGCCGGCTACGGTGACCCAAGCGTGCCCTCGAGGTGGCTCGTCGCCCTTCCGCAGGGCCACGACCAGCTTCGGATCCGCGCTCCGAGCAGACAGGTATCGATACGCGAGGAGGCTGCGTTCCAAGCAACGGTGCTCGGACGCCGGCGGGCGCCTGCGCGCGACGAGCCGACTCAGGTCGACGAGGCGGTCAACATCAACAACCGGGCCCCCGCTTCGAGGCTCGGTCCACATGAGCCGCGCGAGCGTGTCGAGTCGGAGGCTCCGCCTGAGCACCGGGAGGAGAAGCGCCCACGCGCTCATGCGAAACAGCAGCAGCGTTTCACCGTACGTTGTCACCGAAAATCGCTCACGCAAAGATGCGAGCGTCGATCGCGTCGAGCAGACTGTCGAGACGCTCTAGACCTTGCGGATAGCGCACACGCCACACGGCAACCTCGCTGATGAGATCGAGGTACGCCGACAACATCTCGCGACGACGGAGGCGCGAGTCAGGCAAGAAGCGAAAAGCGTTCGGGAGCACCGTCCGCAGCGCAGTCGAAGGTGCAAGACGTTCGAAGTGAGCCTCCTCTGCGGCGGCGCGACCTCGTTGAGCGACCTCGATGACGAAAAGCGACCCGAGTCGAGCTTCGGCGACTTCCGGCGAAGACGGGGTCTCCGGTAACTCGACGTCGCTGACGCCAAAATGGACAGCCGTCGCTTCGCGCAGTTTTGGCGTGAACGGCACTGCAACGGCCACAACACCGTCGTCCGCCACCCGGAAGACGAGAGCGTCGTCGGCCCATTGTCGGTGATCGCGCATGCCAAGCCCAAACGCGATGGTGGACTTGCCCGACCCCGACGGGCCACAGAACGCCGCGACCGACCCGTCGCGCGTGTACACAGCGCTCGCGTGCATCGCCTCGTGTCGCCCGCACGCCTGGAGCGCAAATGGGAGCGCTGTCGTCAGATAGGCGTCGACGATGTCGGCGTGAGAGACGTCGGCGTACGCCCTCGCCACGAGGGTGGAGTCCGTCTCCGCGAGTACAAACGATGCGACACCGGGAACGAAGATGATCACTGCCCCGTCGCGACGGTTCCCGAACGCAACGGGTTTACCGTCAGAATCGAACGCGATCGCGCTGCTCTCCTCTGAGGCGGTCGGCCCCTCGGCGTCAGTCGGAACGGAGAGCGCAGGAAGAGGCCTCAGCCTCGCTCCAGCCAGGGCGCGACTAACCGCCGCCCTTGTCGCCGAGCTTGCCAGGATCCGCCTTGCCCGGCTGCATCGAGCCACCGACCAGGGCATCGCCGAACGTCCCGAGCCGCCTCATCGCGACCGGTTCCCACGGACGCAGACTGCCAGACGGAGCGACCGGGCTTGATCCTAGGTTGCTTCTCGTCTCGCCATTCATGTTGTCCCCCGAACCCTCGCTAGCAGTGCCCCTGCAACCACGCTTCACATGCGAGTACCTGCCAAAATCGATAATAGCGCGTCTCGGCCATGGGGTCGGCGGCGAAGGCCGGGACGGCGCCGAATTGTGCTCCGTCGATGATTCCAAGCTCTGAGAGCATTGGAAGGCCGCGGAGCGCCGCGAGGGCCGCCGGCGCCTCGACCATCATTCGCCCTGCAAGAAACCTGCCGGTGGAGGCTCGGCCGAGTGCGACGGCCGGGGCGGGGCCTGCAACCCGGCGAACCGCAGAGCGAGCGAGTCCCTTCCATTCGCGGTTGTGGTTTACAAGCCGCCCAGGCAGCGTTACGAGAAACGCGACCAGATCTGGGTCAACTGGGGGATCCAAGAATCGCACGCCCAGCGCGCGCCCAAGGCCGAAATGGTTTTCGGCCCCAAGCGCCGCGCCCAACGAGGCGGACTCGAGCTTGTCAAGCCGCCCCCACTCTCGAAAGGTTCCCTCACGTGGCGATCGATCGCGGTCGACCCACTCGTCAACTAGAGCGCTGCGAAGCGACGCATCACGCGGGAGCCAGTTCGCCGAGAGGCGCTTGCAGAGCCGCGCGCACTCGCAAGCCACGGACGAAACGTGGCGCGAGAATTCGCGGTGCGACATCCCATAGGAGAACCCGAGGCCCGGCTGACCAGAAGAGGCTTCGTGCGACCGCGGAGCGGCTCCAGAACTGTCGCTCTTCGGCCCACATACGCCAAAGTTCGCCGAGCCGAAGGCCCTCGAATCGCGTCGGCAGCTTCTGCCTCCTCGGGATCGAACCACGGGTTTCCACCTTCGCCGCTGACGATGACCATGCATCCACGGCGGGCGCCCTCCGCCGCGAGATGCCCCCAGATGGGTTCCCACGGGTTGACGCACGGCATGGGCGCCGCGCGCTGAGCGCCAAGCCGCTTCGCAGAAGCCCCCCGGGCGCGAGCGCTTCGTCGAGACCGACGACGTACGCATCGAGCCCGAGGCTTTGGGCGACCATCCGTTGAGTCGCTTCTTCGTCCGCCTCCGGAGTCCGGCATGACGTATCGAGAGGGCGATCGGTTCCGCGGTGCCGCCTGCCCTGCCCACAGACGTTGCCGCAGCCGCGACCGCCGCGGAGTCCGGCTCCGCCGCTGAGGAAAACTCCGAGCGGCCCGAGCGAAGCACAGCGACGAACGGCCTGTTCGAGAAGGTGCGGAAGCGATCCTCGGCCTCAACAGGTGAGAGGTCAGGGAGCACGGTAGACGCATCCGGACACCAGTAGCGACGAACCGAGACGCCATCAACTCCAGCCCGCAGCATGTGCCCTGGCGGAAGACGTTCGATCTTCGCGTAAAACGTGCGGCGGGGCAGACAGTCCACCAACAGCGCCCAGCGAGCAATCGCGAGCCGGTCGAGATCTATGGGGGACATCTGGCGATGAGGGAGCGAGAGCAGCCTGCGAGCGCTGCAACGAGAACCCGTCCTCCGACCTGCGCGAAGAAGGCGGGGTGCGATCCAGTTGGATCGCGCGTGCAGAGAAACCGCTCGCGAACCGCGTCCCACACAACTAATACAAACGACCCGCGAAGGAGCGGAAGAAGATCGTCGCCCAGTGTCCGGTAGCCGGCTAAAAGCAGCGAGGGATGCGTCGACCGGAGTTGACGCTGGGGGATAATGGGCTCGGACAGACGTTCTCGATCGAACAGAACGCCGTCGAGCACAGCGACAAATCCCGTCGCGTGATGCGCACCCTGCGGGGCCGTAGATGCACGGCGCCTTCCGGGTCGAGCGGACGCCTCGCCCAGAGCCGCCGACGGGGTAGGTAGCGTCGGCGCCGTTGGGACCCAGGGCGTGCGTGGTCGCCCCACGTGAGCAACCACGTCGGCTCGAACTCGCGCGAGTCAACCGTCAAGGCGCGGTCGAGTCGGAAAATCCACCGAGCCGCTCCTCCGCAAGCCACGCCAGCAGGCGCTCGCTTTCTCCTTCGACCGTCTCTCTCGTGACGTCGTACTCGCGCGAGGATCTCATCGACCGCTTCTGAGCTCGGGACCTCCCTGGGTCCCAGAGATTCCAGAGCCGAGCCCCGGTCGCTGTTCGAGCGAGAAGATCGTGTTCCGGTCCATGTGGACGAGCACGAGCTCGTCCCCTACCTCGCGCGACAAACACCTGGATCCGGTCGAAATACGGCCATTGTCGAAGACGGTTCGCCGATCGCGTGGAGCGGCACCGGCTCCCGGCGATCTGATTGTATCCAGGCCGTGCCGCACGCGAACCCGGGGTACGGCGCGGAGTTGGAGCGCTCGAGTGACTGAGTACAGCCTCTTCGCCTTCGGTGGATGATGCCGGGATGGCGTCCGCACGGATGCATACGCCCGAGCGATCGAACTTGCCGTCCAGCCGGGTCGCATGGTTCTGGACATCGGTACCGGAACCGGCGTTCTCGCGTTCTCGGCCGCGCATGCGGGTGCACGGAGGGTGATCGCGGTTGAACCTCGGAGCTCATCGAGGTCGCTCGCGAAACCGCTGCAGGCCAATGGTCTTGCCGACCGAATCGAGTTCAGGCAAGAGCTTCGACCAACCTCGAACTCGCCGAACCCGTGGACGTGGTCGTCTCCGACCTCCACGGCATGTTGCCGCTCTTCGGCGATCACATCCCGTCGATCGTTGACGCGCACGCGCCTACTTGCTCCGGGCGGGTGTTGATTCCCGATGAGGATTCGCTCTGGGCGTGTCCCGCCGAGTCACCGCATCGGTACGCAGAGCGTGTCGATTTCTGGGACAGCCGGCCCTACGGTCTCGACCTCGGCGCCGCTCGTCCGCTAGCCGCGAACTCCTGGTGGCGCGCCGACTCCGACGATCAACCGCTCGCAGGTCCGCAGCGACTGACGTCCTTCGACTACCACACGATCGATTCGCCGAACATCTCCGGCTCGGCAACCTGGAACGCTGAGCGCAACGGAACACTCAGCGGCTTCAGCGTCTGGTTCGATTCAGTGCTGTACGGCCACATCGGGTTCACGAATCGACCTGGAGCTCCGGAGACCATCTACGGGCAGGCGATTCTCCGGTCGACCAGCCGATCGAGATCGAGCAAGGCGATTCCCTCACTCTCGGTTTGGCGGGAGCGTTGGCGGACGCGTACATCTTTCGGTGGGCAACCAAGAGTGACGCGCTCTGAGCGTCTTGAGGCGTCGTTCACGCAGTCGACCTTGCACTCGTTTCCGCTCACGCCGGCGCGGCTTGCGCGGCTCGACGAGCAACACAAACCCATGCGGACGAGGAGGGTGAAGCCATCGCCTACCTGCTCGAACACGCTGACGGCGACCACACCACGCGGGAACTCGGTGAGGACTTGCACGCACGATTCCCCTCGTTGTTCCGCTCGCCCGCCGAGGGCGTGCGATCTGCAACCGAGTACGCGCTGCGGTACTGCCGCTGAGCCATACCTCTGGATGCTGCTGGTCGATGCCACGACGGCGGAGCACGCCCGCGGAATCCGCACCGTGATCCTGGGTGTCCTTGGAGCACTGTTCGAAACCACAACTGAGGGAGTGAGGGTCGCGGCCGGGCCGGGGTTGGAGCTACTTCCACAGCCCGCTGCGGTACGCCGTGTTGCGCTCGCAAGAAGCCGGCCGGGACGGCTCCTCTACCAGCGCGTATTGCTCCCGCTCGACGCGCAGCGGATGCGGAGACACGGCGAGCTGGTCGATCGCGTTCTGCTGCTCGACTCGTACGCGCCGGTGATGCGGCCATCTCCGGAGATCCGTTACGCGGCATACGTCCATGACGCGCTTCCGCTCTCCCATCCTGAGTACTGGCCCCTGTCGAAGCGCCTCGTGAAGCGAGCGGCCTTTTCGTCCCTACGACGAGGCGTCACCTTGTTTACGTCGAGCGAATTCAACGTGCGCGAGATCGAGCGTCTGCTTGGCGTCGAGGCACGCACGGTCGAATTCGGGTGCGGGCAGCTGACAGACGTGGAGGCAGATGCAGCACTCAACTGAAACGCTGCCCGTGCTGCGGCCGTATCTGCTCTATGTCGGCGCTCTCGAGCCGCGTAAGGGGGTCATTTCGCTCGTCGATGCGTTCGAACGGATGGCCAGCGCAGGGTCGGAGCTGCAATTGATCCTCGCCGGGGACGGTGCCTCTTCCTATCGGAGGGCTCTGAGCGACCGGATCGCCCAGGGGTCAATACGTGAGCGCATCGAGATAGTGAGCGGAGCGGACCGCAGCAGAATCATCGACCTGATTGCACACGCGAGTGCACTGGTCATGCCGACCCACGCCGAGGGCTTCGCGTTGCCGGTCCTCGAGGCACTCGCGCTCGGCACGCCAGTCGTGGCAAGCGACATCCCGTCGATCCGCTCGTGGGCGGACGACGCGGTGCACTACGCGCCGGTCGGAGAGACCGAAGTTTGGGCCGAGAAGATGTCCGCGGCCGTGGGTATGGACAACACGGAGCGCCGCCGTCGACAGGCGTTCACGCGTCGGTTTCGATGGTCGCGCTGCGCAGCTGAGCTGATGCGCTTCTAGCGGCGTCCGACCCGCCCTACCCGCGCCCACGCCTCCGCCGCTAGGTCGGTCGCGGCTCCCAGCAAATCGGCCGGCGTGCCGCCGCGACGCAGGAGGGGCAAGGCGAACGGACGCATCCCGCCGCGGGTTGGTGCGGTCTGGCCGAATTCCTCGCGAGCGACGGCGCGCCGTCTGCGCGGCGAACGAGGCAGGCGGACCCGCTCTCCATCGCCGACCGAGACGCGCGTGTAGAGCTCTTGCTGGCGCTCCGCTACGTGCGCCCAGGTCCGGTCGGCGCTAAGCGCTATGCCCCAACTCGCGGCGTCGCAGATACTCCCCGGCGTCGTCGAGCAAGCTCGCAATGGTGCTCGCCGAGCGCGTGTACGTCTCCCGGCGCGACGAGGAGCGCAGCATCGCCTGCGACCTCGGGGATCGAACCGCTCGCGTACCCGGCGACAACGGCTCCGCTCGCCTGCGCCTCGACGATCACGCGGCCGAACTGCTCGGTCCAGGTCTCGGTGGCGACGCTCGGCACGAGCACGACGTGCGCCTGTCGGTAGAACGCTGCGAGCTCGGCGACGGACTGCCACGGCTCGATCACGACTCGCTCTGCGACGCCAAGCGTCGCGGCGAGCTCGCGCGCAGGCGCCGTTCCTCGGGCCCCGACCCGACGATCACGAGCCGCGCGGGCCGCGCTGCGTTGAGGCGTGCGAGGACGCGACGGCGTCCCGGACACCCTTTTCCGGCACGAGGCGGCCAAGCGAGCGCGAGCACGAGCTCGTCGTCGTCGACCGACTGCTCTCCCGGAATGAACACGCCCGGGTCGTAGCCGAGCGGGATCACCTCGATCAGCCCCGTGAACCCCTTGCCGCGCGCGACCGACGCCGCCTGGCGGCTGCACGGGTAGAGCGCAGCGACGCGGCGATGTGCGGGACGCTCGTAGCCGGCAAACGGCGGCGGGTAGCGCTTGTCGACGTTCTGGGCCGTGTACATGACGACCGGCAGGTCCGGCGGCGCAGCGACGAGCCACTGGCGGGCGGCGACGCTGAACGGCTCCTCGTGGATGTCGAGAACGTCGGGCCCGTCTCTTCGATGATGCGTCTGAGCTGCTCGCGCGATGCGTAGCGATGCCGGTTGACGTCGCCGGAACGCGAAACCGGGAGCTCGAGGATCTTGAACGGCTCAGTGCCCGGCGCTCGCTCAGGCTGCTCTCCAGGCCACTCTCGCGGAACCACGAGCGTGAGCTCCACTCCGCAGTCGTGCAACGCGCGCTCCCGAGCACGTTGCGCGGTATCTCGTCCGGCGTGATAGATCCGGAGCACCCGCACCCGGCCGAGCTTACTGGCCCGTCGGGGTGAGCACGGCTACGGTGGCGCGGCAGATGGAATGGTGACCAGCGACGTATCCGACGCGTCCCCCCCGCTGCGCGTGATACTCGCGCCGAGCGCGTACTACCCACACGTCGGCGGCATCGAGGAGCTGACCCGCCAGCTCGCCCTGACCCTCGAATCGCGCGGGCACGAAGTCTCCGTGCTTACGAATCGGTGGCCCGAGGGAGTTGTCCGCAACGAGGCTCTGGACGGCGTGACGATCACGCGTTTGCGGTTCCCGCTACCCGCGGCGAGCCCGAGGGCTCTCGTGCGCTTCGCACTCGAGGCGCCGACGGCGGCGATCGGACTCGTCCGACACGTGCGCGCCCGGAGCCCACACGCACTGCACGTGATCGGCGCAGGGCCTCAGGGCGTCTACATCGGCGCTCTGGCACCACTCCTCGGAACGCGCATCGTGTTCACTGCACAAGGGGAACTGACGTTTGACGCCGACGAGGTGTTTCGACACTCGGTCGTCCTGCGTTCAGGCCTGCGGCGCCTCCTTCGGGTGGCGGACGCTGTGACGGCGTGCTCTGAGTTCGTGCTCGACGAGCTCGAGGTGTTCCGCCCCGGCGTCGGTGGCGTCGTGGTTCCGAACGGCGTGAATCCGGAAGACTTCAGGGCGAGTGGGAGCCGGGAGGGCGACCCCTACATACTTGGGGTCGGCCGGCTCGTCCCTCAGAAAGGATTCGACGTCCTCATTCGCGCGTTCGCGTCGCCGGCCTTCGGCGACACCGGCTCGTCATCGCGGGCGACGGGCCTGAACGCGGGCGCCTCACCGAACTCGCGCGGTCGATCGGCATCGCAGGCCGCGTCGACCTGGTGGGGACAGTGGACCGCACGCACCTGCCTCAGCTGCTCTCCGGTGCACGTGCCTTCGCGCTGCCCTCGCGGGGCGAGCCCTTCGGGATCGCGCTCCTCGAAGCGATGGCTGCCGGGATCCCTTCCGTCGCCACGCGCGCGGGGGAGTCGTTGACTTCGCTCGGGACCGGGAGAATGCGCTGCTCGTCGAAGTCGACGGCGTAGATGCTCTGGCGTTGGCGCTGCGGGAGCTCGACGACGATGACTCACTGAGGGCGCGGCTGGAACGCGCCGGGAGGAAGACAGCCGGCCTCCCGTCTTGCCTGGCGGGAGATCAGCCGCTCGTACGAGCGGCTCTACCGGATCAGCTGAACGCGTAGCTCGGTCTCGCCGGCGGCGCCTCAGCGGTATCTGCGCTTCCTTTGCTGCTCCACCCGCATCTGGGAGTGCCACGCCGCACGAGCCGCGTACGCGACCTTGCGGTCCCGGAGGGGAAGGCGTGCAAACGCGGCGAGCACGGCTGACTTCGACGCGGCGTAGCGATCCGATCGACCGAACCAGTGATAAGCGAGCCAGGCGTCGCTCCTCGCCTCAGCCACGAGGCGCGCATCGAGGGCGAGCCGTTCCAGCTTGCGCGCGTCCGGAAGGTGGAGAACCTCGACATCTTCGACGAACGCGATGCTTCCGCCTGACGCCTCGAGCCGGTAGGTCAGCAGCAGGTCCTCGCCGCCCGGCCCCAGAGCCCCAGGCCCGAGTTCCTCCTCGAAACCCCCGAGTTCGAGGAACACGTCGCGCCGAATTCCCATGCTCCCACCAACGAGAAATGGGTGTTCCGGATCGATCGACGACTCCGACATCAGTCGCGCCCGATCGAGCTGAGTAAGCCATGGCCGATCGTGACCGAGACGAAACTGACTCACGGTCGCCGTGGCGATGCCGTCCAGGATCGGCGCCGCGAGACGGGTCAACCACGTCTCGGGTGGACGTACGTCGTCGTCTAGGAAGAGCAGAACGTCGCCCCCAGCCTCGGCTGCGCCGCGGTTGCGGGCGCGAGAGACACCCGGCCGCCGCTCGACCAAGACACGCGCCGACGCCTCGTCGAGACGGGCGGATGTCGCTACCTCCAACGTGCCATCAGACGAGCCGTTGTCGACGATGACGAGCTCCGTCGACAAGTCGGCCGGAACGATCAGTCGCCGGACGCAACCCAATGTCGCCGCGAGGGACGCCGAGCGATCTCTAGTCCCAATCACGACTGAAATCGATCGCACGGCCCTGCCGCTCTCACCTCGCATCCGAGTACCCACTCTTGCTCCACCCGATTGCCGCAGGCTCGATGTAAACGTCGCTGCCAGTGGTAATGGGCAGCGGTGTTCCGACAAGCTGGTCTCCGGGAACACGCGCCAGACGCCCAGCTACTACACAACGTCTTGAACGTTCAAGCTTCATGCCGAGAGTCTGTCCACCACCGCCAGCGCCCATGCCGACACTCCACAGCGCCTTCTTTATCGTCTGCAACAGCAAGCACTTCGTGGCCCTCGCGTCGCTGGTGAGCTCGCTGCGCGAGGTGGGGCATACCGATCCCGTATACGTAACGGACTGCGGACTCACTGGGCGTCAACGCGAGACTATTCGCAGTCACGTCGAGTTGATCGAAGCTCCGCTGACAATGCCGCCAGAGCTGCTCAAAATGTACGGGCCACTGACCGTGCGCCCCAAAATCGCGGTCGTTCTCGATGCGGATCTCATCTTCCGACGCTCGATCGGCGACCTCCTTACCGGCCGTACGGTGATGTTCGTCGACGCACAGCCTGACCGCCACCATCCGGATTGGACAAAGCTCGGGTTCGCACAGACGCATGACCACCCATACTTCAACTCGGGAACGCTCATCTTGACGAACGGTCTACCGGCGTTGATCCAAGAGGCAATCGACCGAATGATCAAGGTGGCCTCTAGTGACTCATCGGTTCATCGAACTGCCGACGATCCGTTTCATTGGGCCGATCAGGATGCGATCAACGCACTCTTCGGCACGATCGATCCGGCCTCCTACGACGTCAGCGACGACGTCGCGTATTGGCCCTTCCGAGCCGGGACCGACACAGCGCGGATCTGGCATCACATCCTCCCGAAGCCTTGGCTGGTGCCTCGCCCGCAGACGGCGTTCACACGAGAGATGGTGAGGCTACTCGCTGAGGGGCACGTCGATGTGCCGCTCGATTTGGTGCCTCGTCGGTTCAGGCGCGGGCTGGCCGGCGACGTCGCCCGCGCGTGGTTCACAGCCCGGTATGAGCTGTCGTCGCGCACACGAGGCAAGCTGGGGATCAGGGCGAAGCTTGGATACAGACCGGGTTCCCGTCACTTCAGCGCAGGTGTGTCGACATCGATAGACGGAGACGACCCCTTACCGAGAGACAGACGACCGCGCTCGGCCCCAGACAGCACGGCCGGAGGACCGGCGGCGGATGACCTGGTGCGTCGGTGCGAGCGTCGCTGCTTGATCGCCTCCCTCCGCGTGCGCGCAGGACGCTGCACTCGATCCGGGCCTTCGTCGATCCCCGCAGTCGGGCCGAGAGGAATGCCAGCCAAAGGACCGCGGAAGCGCTCGTCCACGCGTGGCGCGCCGTTACGTGAGACTGTGGCGGACGGGCCGTTCGCCGGCATGAAGCTGCCTCCGGCACTGATCAGGTGGGGGCGTCCTCGCCATACCTCATAGGCTCATACGAAGACGAAGTGCAGTCCCACCTCGAGCGCCTATTGGCGAAGACGCCGCGTCTCGTCGTCAACATCGGCTCGGCCGAGGACTACTACGCGGTTGGCGTTGCGCGACGGCTGCCCAACGCCAACGTGATCGCAATTGACTCGGCGCCCGACGCACGGCTTCAGTGCCGCCGCCTCGCCCAGTTGAACGGGGTCGCGTCGCGTGTCGATGTACGGCCCGCCGTCAATCCCACCGACCTCGCGCTTCTCCTCGACGCCAGGCGCGCTACGTCGTCTGCGACTGCGAAGGTTGCGAAGTCGACCTCCTCGACCCCGACGTGACACCGGCGCTCAGCGCGATCGACCTCTTGATCGAACTCCACGACCACGTGATCCCGAATGCAACCGCCACCATCGTCGAACGATTCGAGCGGACCCACAAGGTAGCCTGTTCAGGGCCGGGAACGAGTTCCCGATCCTCGATGCTCCCAGCGCTTGCGTTCTTCTTCGCCCGCTTGGCCCCACCTGGTCGACGAGACTTCGCCCGGCACCATGCACTGGGCGATCCTCGAACATCTGGGTCACTCGGATGCGATGCTCGACGTCGATATGGCGCACTTGTGACGCGACCGTTCGAACGCGGGTGTCGGCGCGCTAAGGCTCCACGGCCGACGCTGCGACGTGAAACCAGCGAGATCGACGAACCTCTCCTTGCCATCGGGCTCGAAGTGGCCATGCTCGAACCCCACGACCGCGAAGCCGTATGCATCGAGAGCACTGATTAACTCAATGAGCGTCGGCTGACCGTCATAGATGTCGCGTAACAGCACCTCGGTCTTTCCGGCCGCGACACGGTCGAGTAATCCCTCGCCGCTGCGCAGAGCGTCGAGTTCGAAACCCTGGACGTCGAGCTTCAGGGTCGATCGCGCTCGCCGCGCCTAATCTCGACGTCGAGGTCCCGGTCTAACTGGAACGGCGGCTGTCCGCTGCACCTGCGTCGGCTCGAAGGACGGCGATGCGGAGGAAGCAGCGAGCTCCACACGCTTCCGCCGGGCATCTGGCAGGGTCATCACCCCGAGTTCAGGGCCGACCGCGAGGCGCCGGGCTTCCCGAAGCAGGATCTCGAGCGCTGCGGTGTTCAAGATGAGCGTAGGCGTCCGGATGCGGCTCGAAAGAAACGATGAGGCCGGTGTATCCCGCATCACGGATTCCTTCGGCCCACGAACCGTCATTTTGTCGCCGACGTCGACCAGCAGATCGACCTGCTCCGCGCGACAGACGGTGGCGACGCGTGCCAACGGATCATCCCGGAGCCGGTCGAACCGGCGAAGCTCGAGTCCTCCTCGATGCGCGAGCCTCCGAACCCCGAGCGAGCAGCGCCCCTCGATCCACAGGTTCGCACCCTAATCGAGCTGGGCCATTAGATCGGATCGACAATCGAGATCAAAGCTGCCACGGCGTGCTCCTTGCCGCCTAGTCCCCTCGTACCTGCGTGATCGGACACGTGACGCCTTCTCCTACGCCATGATCGCTCGAAGGAGAGCATTCAAAGCCGCGGCCGCACTCGCGCGGCATCTTGCCGATCCCGTTTTCGCTCGTGAGTGGCTGCTGGCCGGCTGGCGCCTCGACGCAGAGGGCAAGGCACGGGTTGTGGATCTCACCGAGGTCTACCCGGAGGCTGAGCGTCTCGACGTCGAGCTCGGTGCAGTGCGCTACCTGCGGTGGAACATGGATCCACTCGAACGATTCGCGCTCGGAGCACTCGCGGGCATTCGTCGGCCGCGCCGCATCTTCGAGATCGGCACCTTCGACGGAGCAGCGACGCTCACGCTAGCGATGAACGCTCCGGATGCCGTGATCGACACGCTCGACCTTCACCCCGACGATCCTCGCTCAGCGGTTGCGCGGGGCGAGATCGGTTCGGCGGGCGAACGATTGGACGGACACACGGCTCAAACCCGAGTCACTCAGTACTATGTCGGGCCACAAGGCTTCGACTTCACGCCGTGGGCGCGCTCGGTCGACTTGGTGCTAGTCGACGCCGGCCACACATAGAGGACGTGCAGAGGGACACGGGCCATGCACTCTCGATGCTCTCGGATGGCGGGGTTGTGATTTGGGACGACTACACAACGAACTGGCCGGGTGTGATTCGAGCCGTCGATGAGACCGAGCTTCCCGTTGTTCGCATTCGCGGGACCGAGCTTGCGGTCTATGATCGCGCCCTCGCGGAAACATCAAGATGACCGGCACCGATTTAAGGGTCCTACTGTTGCTGGTAGCGGGCGATATTCCGGGTGGTCACGTCGTGCAAGCAACGAAGACGGCGACGGCTCTCGCGGCCGCAGGCGTCGACGTGACGCTGACCGAGGACGCCGGCGCCGCGAATCTCGACGGCTACCACGTCGTTCACACGTTCGGCGCCCACGCCGACATCGGACGACGGGCTCGCGCAGCTGGAGCCGCGGTCGCGATCTCGCCGATCTGGTGGAGCGCCGACTACACGACCGGTACAGCGGCACTCAGCGCGCGGAAGAGGCTCGAACGCGGTCTCCGTCTCAGCTATTCCGCTGTCCGTCGCGGGATCGTCGAGACCGCGCAGCGGGTGCGCGAGCCAATTTTCCGCAATGCCCTGGTCTTCGAGTTCGCGGATGCGCTTCTGCCGAACTCGCAGCTGGAGGGCGATCAGATTCGCCGGGATCTCCGCGTGTCGACACCGATGTGCGTCGTCCCCAACGCCATCGACGAAAGCGAGTTTCTCTCAGCTGCACCAGACGCGCGGAGGAGTCGCCTACGTCGGTCGCCTTGAGCCGCACAAGAACCAACTAGGCCTGATCAGGGAACTGCGGGGCTCCGGGATGCCCCTTACGATCGCCGGCTTTCTACACCCTCACCACGTCGCGTATGCAGAGGAGTGCCGCCGTCGAGCCGATCCGTCCGTCCGGTTCCTGATCAATGCCGATGAGAGGCGATCCTCGAGCTGTATCGATCCTCTGCAGTCCATGTCATTCCCTCCTGGTTCGAGACGACCGGACTCGCCTCACTCGAAGCCGCGGCGAGCGGTTGTGCCGTAGTAACGACCAACCGAGGCTTCGCGAGGGAATACTTCGGAAATCTGGCCGGGTACTGCGACCCGGGGAAGAGCGGATCGATCCGCTCGGCGGTTGAGCAGGGACTGCGCACTGGTCCGTCGGAAGGCCTTCGGCGACGGGTGTTGGACCGATACACGTGGCATCACGCCGCGCGCGCGACTATCGGGGGGTATCACGTCGCTCTCGCCGCATCGGGCCGCAGAGACGAGACGTGACAAGATCGCGGTAGTCAGCGGACCGAGGTCGCTCATGCCGATGGGCCTCGAACTGGCCGAGCGACGCCTGCTCGGCGCGCTCGAGAAACTTCGAGCGCCCCCGATCTCCAACTCCGGGTCGTTGGCGGACGCTCCGCACGGCGGCATGCGAAGAGCATCGGTGCTCGCTGGATCCCGGCGAGGCCTGCGGACAGCCTCTCGTCACTCGCCTCGGCACGGGCGGACGCAGTGCCTCGATGGGCCTCGACGTTCCGCCGCCGCGCCGCAAACCGTACGTGGTGACGATTCACGATCTTGCACCGATGCGATACCCCGACGACGGTGAGCTCCCACGATGGACCGATGACCTGATCAACGGAGCCTGGCGCATCCTCACGCCCTCGGCATTCACCGCCGAGGAGGTCTCCACCCTGCTCGGAGTTGCCCGCGATCGGGTCAGTGTCATAGGTGGCGGGCCTGCGCTCGACGCGCGCGATGCCCAACCTCTCGCAGCCGCCGAGCTGGAACGGCTGGGCATCGACGCACCGTTCGTGTTGCGTTACGGCGGCTACACCATCCGGAAGAACGTCCCATTACTCCTTGAGGCGTGGGCCGAGGTGTCCAACGGGAGCCTCGTGCTCTGTGGGCCGGCCCAGGATCAGCGGAGTCGCATTTTGGCCGATGCTCCTTCACTCCGACGCATAACGGTGCTCGATTACGCACCCACTGCACTCCTGGCGCGCCTGGTGAAATCCTCGGCCGCCCTCGTGACCACGTCGACCTACGAGGGGTTCGGACTCCCACCTCTCGAAGCACTCGTCGCTGGAGTGCCCGTGGTCGCGGTATCCGCACCGTTCGTCCGGGAGGTATGCGGCGACTCGGTGACGTACGTGAACGCCAGTCCTCGCTCGCTTGCTGCCGCACTTAGTGCAGCACTCGACGCGCATTGCGTCGTTCGGCCGAGCGTCACCGCTCGTACCGGCTTTCCCTCCCTCGAGCGGATGTGGGAGCAGGCCGCCAAGCGCGTGGTCTCCGCGTATCGATCGATCGACGCCTAAACCACGCTCGCACCCGGTCGCCGAGCTGCTCCAGCCTCAAGCCAAATTGCTCAGCCAGGAAGCGCGCTGACGAACGGACTGCCGCACGGCGGCTGCGAATGCCGTCCGTGCGAGCGCACTCCCGGTTGCTCGCCGTGGGTTCGTCAGCCTCAAGTCGTCGAGCAATTCCGCGAGCCTGTGGAACATCACCGCTTCAGAGAAAAAGCGGTCATGCGCGCTCCGCGCCTCAGCGCTCTAACTTGGACCACCGAGCGTCGGCAGCCTCGAGTCGCGCGACCAACTCTTCGGTCCTTCGGCATCCGGATGCTGAACGCGTCCCAATCCGGCCCCGGCGGCGGCACCCACTCGTCGGAGATGATGACGGGAACTCGTCCGGCGGCAATCGCCTCGTAGACGCGAAACGTTGAGGTGGCCGTACCGCGCGGACAGAGGACGAAGCGTGACCGTGCCAGGACCTCACGGTAGTGGAGCCGGCGTTCGTCATACCTGGGCGACTCCGTTCTCCAGAACATGAAGTCCTGCACCTCTTCGACGACCGCCCGAGGGTGCCGGAGGTTGAGAAGCGGTTGTCGGCATTTCGCGGTCATCGAACCCACGGACGGAACAGGAGATCGGGCTCCGTCGCCTCGGCAAGCGGCTCAGCCGGAACCCGTAAGTAGCTCCATGCTCGCTGAGTCCGGGGGTCGAAGGCTGCCGACGGCGTGCTCACGTAGACACCCGGGAAACTCCGCCAGTGGTGAGCACGATCGTCGTAGACCATCACTTTGTCCCATGGGCGCGGGCGGTCGGATGGCCGCGGATCGCCGCCAATCGCCAATCCACCATGTGGCACTGGACGAAGAGGACAACATCGGCTTCTGCAGGGTTGTCGACCACCTCATGCACTCGAACGGTCGGCGACAGCGAGCGCTTCGACCTCGGAGACTCTCGCGTCGGTCCACCGGCCCACACCGATCCTCGGCAGGTGAAGACGCATCTAGGCGGCGGTGGTCGGCGCGGCTGGAGCGTGCCGCTGGAGCGCGTGTCCGACAACGGAGAGAAACTCGTCCACCCGGTCATCCCAGGTCGGAAGCGATGTGGGCCACGGCCTGTGCAACTCCCCGCCCAGAGTCGAACGCACCGCGTCCGTAAACTTGTCGGCGGAGGCGATCGTGACTCCGGATTCGATTGAGCGGAACCCCGCGACCGGCGTTGCCACAGTCGGGGTTCCGGCAGCCAGGCATTCGTAGAGCTTGATGGGGTCCAGGCTCTCCGTGAAGTGATCACGAGATGCGGCACGATGAGCGCATCCGCGTGCTGCAGGTAGGCCGGGATCTCCTCGTACGGGCGGGGGCCAAGGACAACGATGTTGCGAGTTGAGTTGAGGCGCGCGCGTGCCCGGGTCGCCAGCGCGTCAAGCCCGACGAGTGTCACCGTCACCTGAGGTAGCGCCCGCGCCAACTCGAGAACCAGGTCGACATCGGTCGCGACTCGTCGAGGGTTCCCGGATACAGCGCGACGGTCGCTTTCGGCAGGTCGACCGGCCGAGGTCGGAGCCGACGGAAGTGTGCAGCGTCGACTGCGTTTCGCACGAGATGTACTTCGCGTGTTGCCCCTTTCCTTTCGCGAGTTCCGCGGAGCACACGACCACGCCGTCGGCATGACGGAGCGCAAGCTTGTCGAGTGCGCCCAGCCGCGCGAGCTCTCGCGAGGAGAACGGCGCGGACAGCCAGTCATCGGTGACGTCGTATACCGATGGCCAGTCCGTAGATCTGATCAGCGGCGCGTACGTCAGATCGTTGACCCAGAGGAACGGTGTCCGGAATCCCATTGCTCGTGCTCCCATGAGTACCTGTCTGCGCAGCGCATGATCGGCAAGACCACCGAAACGCCTCGGCAGCACCTTGAGCGGCCGGAGAGTGCGTAGTCGACCGTCATAGCCGACAGTCCGCATGCGCGGGGATGAGGGCAGCTGTCGCTGCAAGAGGTCGAAGAGCGGGTGAGCCGGGGGCTCGACGAAGAGAACCCTCAAGGCCGAGCTCCGCCGAAGCAGGATATCGACGAGGAATTGATTGCGACGCCAGACCTCGTCCCAGGCCTCGAGCGAACACACCACGAGCTCGCTCAGTGTTGGCTGATCGGCCCGCGAGCTAGGGACGTGCCTCCGTGGGACCGCGGACCTGTCGATATGATCCCAGCAGCTGATCGACGTGATGCGTCATGGAGAATTCGCTTGCGACGAGTTCACGTCCTGCGGCAGAGACGCCGACGCGCGCATCAACTGCCAGCAGTGACTTCAGCGATTCCGCTGCGCCGGACGGATCACCGCGGGAAACAACCGTCCGTCGCGCAAGCGGCCGACCGTCTCGAGGTGTCCGCCGCTCGCGGACGCAACGATAGGAACACCCGCCGCCATCGCCTCTAGGACGCCGAGACCGAGCGCCTCGTTGGGGGTCGGGGCCAACAGCATTCCGGCCGATTCGAACTCGCGATCAACGCGGGCGACCCAGCCAGCGAATGTGACTTCGGGGAGTCCTTTCGAAGCCGCCCAGCTCTCCAGCTCGCCGCGCTGCGACCCGTCTCCCACGATGCGCATAGTCCATCCCTGCTCCCACAGGCGCGCCTGTTCCCAGGCGGCGAGCGCGGTCACGGTTTCCTTCTCGGGCTCGAGCCGCTGGAGTACCAGGACGACGCGATTCGACGAACGCCAGAGGTTCGTCGAGGGCGGAATCCCGTGTGGGAGGATGCAATCGGGGTTGCGCTCCGTCCGGCTCGCCGTGAAGCGGCTTGTTGCGATCTCGCGCGCCAACGAGGCAGCAATCAACGGTCGGAGCGCGCGCGACAACACGCGACCCTCTTGACGCCGCGAAATGCCGCGTACTGACGATCGGCGCACGATGGGCGGGCCAGGCGAGCACCGCGATCGTCTCCGCAAGGGTCATGTGGACGTGACAAACATCCTGCTTGCCTAGCTTCGCCAGAGATCGCATCGCCTCACCAGGCGTCGCTCCGGCAGCCAGCGAACGGCCTCCCCAGCAGAGGCGGGCATGTGTATGGAACTACCGCCCACAACGGTCGTCTCCAAGCCGCGGCGAGCGAGTTCGGCGGTTACGTTTGCGACGTACCGCTCGACACCGGCGAAGTTGTTCGTAACGACAACATGAACGACCCGAAGCGCCATCTACGCGGCAACACGCCGAGGTCCGCGCACGTACAGGCTAAGCCGCCTCGCCGCCTCCCGTCGACGGTCCGACGGCAGCAGGACGGCCCGCACAGCCGCACCGACAACGGCGGCGCTGCGGTAGGACCACCACCCCGCCCGGCCGTGCCACTTGCGGACGTACGTCTCCTGCGCAGCGTGGAAGCGCGCCTCACGTCGGATCGGGTCGGCGCTCGCGCCGCCCCCGTGTGCAATGCGACGACGCGGCGCAGACCGCGGTCGCCAGCCCCGCTCGAGCGCGCGCCGCTGCCAATCCGCCTCCTCCGCGTAGAGGAAGAAGCGCTCGTCGAAGAACCCGACTTCGCGCGAGCGCCTCCCACCGGAGCAGCAGCGCCGCGCCGATCGCGAACGTCTGCGCGCGCCGGAACTCGCCCGAGGCCGACCGCCTCCGCCCACATCGCGAGCAGGGGTCGGGAACGGCCACAGGACGCGCTGCTCAGCGCCCCCAGGCGACGACGAGGCGCGGAGGACCGCGCCACATCGCTCGTTCTCGGGATCGTCGGAGGAACTGCAAGCAACTCGACGCTCGGCGCTCGAGGACCGCATCGGGGTTGAGCAGCAGGATGTCGCTGGAGGCGCCGACCAGAAATGGGCGGAGAGCGACATTGACGCCCGCGGCGAACCCGAGGTTTCGGCCCGGGTCGACGTAGTCGGCGCCGATGCCGCTTGAGCGACCGCCGCGACGTCCGGCGAGCTCGAGTTGTCGATGACGGTCACTCGGCCTCGTCGCCGAGTCCAGTCGGAGGCACCGTCGAGGGCTTCGGCCGCGTGGAAGGCGACGAACGACCGCGCGCACCGACCGTCACTAGGCGTTCACCCCCTGTCGGCCGCGGGGCGGCACGTACAAAGGCGCCGCACGCCATGCCGACGAGGAGCCACGCCGAGCACCGGCGTCCCGCGCACCCAGTAGACGTCGACGAGGCCGTGGGCGAACGTCGCCAGGAAGACGCCCGCTGCGACGCGGCGCGATCTCGACGCGCGTCCATCCTTCGGCGCAAGGGCGGCCGCCACACCGACGAGAACAGAGGAAGCTCAGCGCGAACACGTAGCCGCCCTCGGCCGCCTGCAGGAGCAGGACGTTGTGCGGATCTGGTCGCGGTCCGGTTAGCCTGGAGTCGCCGGCGAGGTAGTTGCCGACACCGACCCCAACCACCGGGTGCGCCGCGATCAGGTGCTTGCCGCGGCGACATATTGCTGCCGGATGTGAGCGGCGTAGGCGACGCTCGTGACCCGGTACCCGGCACGAACGTCGTCAGGCGATCTCTGCAGCGAGACGGGCAGAAACGTGAAAGCGACGAACGCGACTACGCTGATCAGACGCGAGCCGTGTGAAGATCGCGCGCGCGCGGGAGCGCTGCAGCGCGAGGATCACGGCGAGACCGACGGCCGTTGCGACGACCGCGCCGCGGCTGCCCGTCAGGAGCAGGCCCGGAACGAGGACGAGCGCGAGCGGCGCATAGCGGCGCAGCGACCGGACGCCGACGAGCAAGAGGATCGCGTTCCCGATCATCTGACCAACCGGATTCTTCTGCCCCAGGCTCGGGCAACGGCCAAAGCAGCGGCGAGCGCAAGTCGCCGCAAGGACATACGCCTTCAAGACGGCGAGCTCACGCCCGGCGAGCGCGGCGAAAGCACCAACGATGAGCGGAAGGAGGAAGAGCTCGAGAGCGCTGGCCCGTCTGCGCGACGTCCTTCAGGCTCAAGTGGACCACGAGCAGGAGCACCAGGAGCACGCTGTACTGGAGCACACCGCCTTCAACGGTCGCAATGCGTTCAACGCGACTGAGTGGTCGGTGAGAAGGGCCGCCGCTGAGAGAACGTTCGCTCCGACCAGAGCGAGCAGGAGATCGCTGAGCGCGAAGTGGAAACCTCCCCGCCCCCCGGTCAAGTCGTACAGCACCGGGATCGAGGCTCCGAGAAGGACGACTCCGACCTCGGGTCGGCGAACAGCCAGACCACGAGCGGCAGCGCGCAAAAGCCGAGCGCGACGACGATCGATCCGTGCAAGAGTAGGTAGGCGCCGATCGCCGCCGGAGCCGACGCCCGGCGACAAACGTCGCCGAGCGCAGCGCGGTCGAGCCGGCGCGACGACCGGCGCCGATGCCCTCGCCGGTCATCTGCGCTTGCGCGAGCCTGAGCGACTGTGCCGCGCTCGCCGAACTCGGGAACCGACGCGCGGATCTCGTCGAACGACCCGAGCGCGCGAACTCGGCTCCGCCTCGAGGTAGAGCAGGCGGTCGCAATAGCGCACGCTCGCCAGCCGGTGGGTGACGACGATCATCGTCACGCCCTCCTCGCAGCTCGGCGAGCGTCTCGACGATGCGCTGCTCGGTCGCCTGATCGAGGTTCGAGGTGGCCTCGTCGAGGACGAGAACGCTGGGCCGCGTGTAGAGCGCGCGCGCGAGCCCGACCCGCTGCCGCTGGCCGCCGGAAAGCCGCACGCCGCGCTCGCCGACGACGGTCTCGAGCCCGTTCGGCAAGCTCCGGCACGACGTCCTCGAGGCCTGCGAGCCGTGATCGCCTCGAGCACGCGCTCGTCGTCGATCTCGTCGCCGTGCCAGCCCAGCGCGACGTTCGCGCGCAGCGTGTCGTCGACGAGGTAGACGTCCTGCGGCACGTAGCCGATCGAGCGCTGCCAGGCGTCGCGCAGCTCGCGTCAGCGGCTACGCCGTCGACCGTGATCGTGCCCGGCATCGGGTCGAGCAAGCCGAGCATGACGTCGAGGAGCGTGCTCTTGCCGGATCCGGTCGGGCCGACGATGCCGACCGACTCACCGGCGCGCGATCGCGAAGCTGACGTCGCGCAGCGCCGGCTCGGCGCGGGTCGGGTACCGGAAGGTCACCTCGTCGAGCCGGAGCTCGCGTTCGAAGCGATGCGGCGCGACCTCTGCCGTCACGTCCAGCGGTCTCGGCGCCGCGTAGGCACCGAACGTCTCGAGCTCTTGCTCGACGAAGTCGATCGCCGGGCTGCTGTACTGCACCTGGTTGCACAGGAACAGCATCTGGTTGAGCGCCGGCAGCAGGCGGAACGCGCCGGCGAGGACGAGGCCGACGGCCGGCAGCGCCGACGTCGCGGCCGCCCGTCAGGCCGGCCGCCGCGACGACGACGCACGGCGCCGATCACGAGCGCGGTCTCGAGCACGTAGCGCAGGCTTCCGTTCGCGACGGCCGCGCCGCGCGCGGCCGCGTTGATGCCGCGCGTCCGCGCGACCGCTTCCTCGGCGTAGAAGAGCGCGCGGCCGCGCAGCTGCAGCTCCTTCGCGGCCGCGATGCCCTGCAGGACGAGGCGGTACCGCTCCTCCTGGAGCTCCTGGATGCGCCGGCCGCGTCGCGTCGAGCCCGCCGCGAACGACCCGCGCCCAGACGATCGCGATCACGGCGAAGTAGACGGTGACGGCGAGCGCGACGAGCGGGCTCGAGAGGACGAGCCCGAGCGCGACCGCGACCGCGACCGCGACGTTGGCGACGAGCGCGACCGACGACGAGACGATGCCGTTGACCACCTGGTCGACGGAGCTCATGATCGTCCGCAGCGTCTCGGACGAGTTCCGCTCGAGCCGCGAGCAGGTGCGGCGCTCGCGCGTGGCCGACCAGGAGGCGTGAGAGAGATCGGCCTGCGCCGCATTCGCCGCGCCGACCGTGAGCCAGAGCCCGAGCACCGAGAGCAGGCTGCGGGCGACGAACAGCACCGCCGTGATGCCGAGCAGGATCAGGGCCGCGCGGTAGCGGTCGCTGCTGCGGGCTCCGGCCGCCGGACGAGGAACCCGTGATCCCGGTCAACGGCTGGTTGTTCAGCAGGTTGATCAGGGCGTAGAGCAGGATCAGCGCGAACGTGTCGAGCGCGGCGATCAGGACGCCGTAGAGCGCGACGAGCTGCAGGCGCCTGCGCTCCCGCGCGCCGCACGAGCGCCCAGGCGCGGCGGACCCGCGGACCAGGCCCTTGCGTCGATGTCGTGGTTTCGCTCATGACGTCTCATTCTGCTTGCGCGGCTGCGCTCGCCGCATCAGTACGCTCCCCTCGCCGCCCTTCAGCATCGCGGGCACGGTGCCGCACATCAGGCGCAGGTCGTGCCAGAGCGACCAGTTCGTGACGTAGAGGTAGTCGAGCCGCACCATCTCCTCGAAGGGGATGTCGTTGCGGCCGAGCACCTGCCAGAGGCCCGTCATCCCGGGACTCAGCGAGCCGGTCGCGCCCCCAGCCGTCGACGTGTGCGTCCTCCTCGGGATCAGCGGGCGCGGCCCGACGAGGCTCATCTCGCCGCGCAGGACGTTGATCAGCTGCGGCAACTCGTCGATCGACGTCTTGCCGGAGGAAGCGGCCGACGCGGGTGACGCGCGGGTCGTGCGCGATCTTGAACATCCGGTCGTCGCCGCCGCGTGCTTGTTCAGGTGGGCGACCGCCTCTTTCGCTCGTCTGCGTCCGGCGACCATCGTCCGGAACTTGAGGATCTCGAACTCGCGCCCGCCGACGCCGATCGCGGGGCTGGCGGAAGAAGATCGGCCCGCGGCAGTCGAGCTAGATCGCGAGCGTCACGACGAGGAACAAGGGCGTGCAGGAGCGCAGCGCGAAGAGCGCGATCGCGACGTCCATGGTCCGCTTCAGGAACTTGCGACGACGTCCCGAGCGCGCGCGGCGGGAAGACACAGAACGGGCATCCCTTCGATCGTGCTGAGCCCGGTGCTCGGGCCTGACCAGCTCGTAGTAGCGCGGCACGATGTCGACCTGGACGAAGGCGTCCTTCAGCGAGCGGATCAGCGCGAGGACCCGCTCGTGCGAAACACGCGAGAAGGCGATGATCACGCGCTCGACGTCGTGGGCCTGGACGATCGACTGGAGCTCGTCCGGCGGCCCGAGGATCGTCAGGTCGCCGACGCTGGCGCGCGCTCCGTCGGATCGGAGTCGACGAAGCCGACGACGTTGACGCCGTACTCGGGATGGCGGCGAAGCTTCTCGGCGACCGTCTGGCCGACGTCTCCGGCGCCGACGATCACCGTGTTCTGCACGAAGGCCGTGCTCTGGCGTGCGGCGGAGCGGCCGACGGTCCGGGCGAGCGGGACG
Organism: uncultured Thermoleophilia bacterium; assembly: GCA_963785875.1. GTDB lineage: Bacteria > Actinomycetota > Thermoleophilia > Gaiellales > Gaiellaceae > PALSA-600. Next base: position 61,964 of record CAWAWV010000002.1, read on the forward strand.
AGCACGGGCGGCGAACGCCCAGAAGAGGAGGAGCTTCGCGACCTGCGGGTGCGCGGCGCCGCTCAGCCAGCTGAAGGCGAAGAAGAGCCACGTGCAGACGGTGACCATGTTGAAGACGTTCGCGACCTCGTCGGTCGTCGTGTGATTGGTGCGCTGGTCGTCGTGGCTGTAGAGGCCGTAAAGCCGCGCCACGAGCACCCAGGCGGGCAGCGTGGCGACGAAGAGCAGCACTTCTGCGGGGAGATCGAAGCGACCGGACTGGGAGTCGGCCGTGACGAGCTCGGCGAGGAGGAACGCGGTGAGCAGCCCCGCGACGTCCGCTGCGAGCAGCACGCGGCGAACGAGCCAGCCACGCCGGCGCTTCGACGCGGTCGTCGAGAACCTGACGCGGCGCGCTCGCGCGTCGTCGAGCGCCGCGACGAACTCCGCCTGCGCCAGACCTTCGCTCACCTGGCCGCCCTCTCGCGATCCTTCGCGTATGCGTAGCCGTACTGGGCACCGTACGACGCGTCGTCGAGCCCAGCGTCGCCGCAGACGACGAACCCGAGCTTGGCCGGCGGCACGCTCTCGAGCGTTGCCGCGAACGCGTGCATGACGATCGCGCCGAGCGAAGTCGGCGCGCACAACTGCGACGATCGCGTCCGAGAAGCCGGCGATCGTGAGCCCGTCCCCGATCGCAAGGAGCGGCGGCGCGTCGATCAGGACGACGTCGAAGCGGTCCCGCAGCGCGCCGATCACATGCCGTACGCCCTCGACGCCGACGAATTCACCGGGATCGGGCGGCAGGATCCCCGTCGGCAAGACGACGAGCGAGCCGCCTGCTGACACGGACGCGCTGCTCCCGTTCGCAGCTTCCGGAATCCTGTTCTCGAGGGCGATCGGCACGAGCGCCTCGTCGAGGCCGACATGCCCGAGGACGACGGCCGAGAGACCAGGATGACCCTCGTTGACCCGGAAGAACCGCGCCAGCACCGGCCGGTGCAGGTCGAGGTCGACAAGCGCGACGTTCCGCCCGGCGAGGGCGCTCGCGACGGCGAGGTTCGCGAACGTCGTCGACTTGCCCTCCTCGGCCACCGCGCTCGTCACCATCAGCACCTGGGCCTGCTTGCCGATCGCGGCGAACTCGAGATTCATGCGCAGGCGCCTGAACGCGTCGGCGCCGGTCGAGCGACGGATCGGCGAGCATCACCAGCTGCTGGTCGCGTTCGAGCCGCTTCTTCGGCGGTGGGATTCGTGCGAGCAGCGGCATGCTCAGGATGTGCCCGATATCCGATCCCGTTCGGAGCCGGGTGTCGAAGGCGTCGCGCAGGAAGGCGAGCCCGATCCCGAGCACGAGGCCGAGACCGATGCCCAGAAAGCCGTACTTCCTCGGGGTCGGGCGGATCTTGGCCGACGATTCGGCGGGCCGGATGAGGACGGCGCTCGACGTCTGCAATGTGCGCAGCGTCTCCAGCTGGTTGACCTTCGACTGCAGCGAGGCCGCGTCGAGCCGACCCTGCCTCGTCCCCTGCGCACGGAGATCCGTGATGCGCTGCTGGAGGCCGGTGATCGCCTGCCCAATCGATCGCGTATCGAGCTGCTCGTAGTAGAGCGTGAACTGGCGTGCGTACTCCGTCGCGACCGCCGCGGCCGTGGCGCCGTTGCCGGTCGTCGAGGTGAACCGCAGCACGTCGGTGGCGCCGACCTCTCCGACGGCTGTCCCCGGCACGTCGGCCGCGGGGATGCCCCGTTTCCGGAGCGCGGCCGCCACCCGGTCATGCAGGAGCGGCAGGCTCGCCACCTGGAGGCTCGTGGCCATCGAACGCGTCGGGTCGATGTAGTACGAGTAGGAGTTCGGGTCGCTGATGCCGCTGAGCGTCGAGGGGAGCGACTGAAACCGCAGCAGCACGTCGGCCGAGGACTGATAGAGCGACGACTGCCGAAGGGAGAAGGCAACGGCGGCCAGCGGCACGATCAGGACCGTCTGGAGGACGATCCATTTCCGCCGACTCAAGATCTGCAGGTAGTCCCTGAGGCCTAGATCGTGCAACTCTCACCCCCCGGCGGGCTTATGGCCAGCATTTCTCCCCGTTCTCCCTCGCGACCCCTGACGGGCGTCCGGACACACTTACCGAACTCGGTGGGAACGTCAAACACGGTCCGACGCGCCGCACGCTCGGCGCGAGCACTTTCGTCGGAAGACACGCAGGCAGCACGACGTACCCTGTCCGGATGCCGGAAACCAGGGTCGAGCGGGTCCTGTTCGCTCTCGGCGTTGCGATCATCGGGGTGCTGGTGGCGGTGATTGTCCTCGGACGTCACTCGTCCGAGGGAGCCGTGTCCGCCGCATCGACGACCGCTCCTGCCAAGACCGTACCAGTGACGTCGACGTCACTCCAGCCGACGAGCCCGAACGCGACGACCCCGACGCCGACAACAACACCAACAACGACCGCGGCTGCGCCTCCCGAAACCGGCTCCGAGGCGCGGCTCCAGGTGACCGCGACGATCGATACCTGGCTCTCGGTGCGCCGTGACACGGCGAGCGGCGTCGTCCTTTTCGAAGGAACGCTCGCCTCCGGCGACAGCCGCTCGTTCAGCGCCGCCAAGTTCGCCGTCCGCTTCGGCGCCGCAGCAAACGTCCGCGCGCGCCTGAACGGCAAGCCGCTTCCGCCTGCCCGGCGGCACCTACTCGACGACGATCACCGGGGCCGGGCTCGGCCCCCGCTCCGCCTAGCTGCTAGGCCGGAACCTCCGCCAGCCCAGCCGACCGCGCAGCGTCGGCCCGGTCGAGCCACGGCCGAGCCTCGAGCCGCTCGAACTCCGCCCGCGCGTCCCCGAGGAGCCGCTCGCGCTCCTCCCCCGCGTCGAGGTGCTCGGCCCGCTCGAGCCGGGCGACGGCCGCCCAGAACGGGATCCGCAGCTCGTCGAACGCCGAAGCCGCGGCTGCGAACCCGGCCGGGTCGCCGTCGAGGAGCGCCCGCAGCCGGTGCGCCTGAGCCTCGACGAACGGGGGCCGGATTCCCGGCGGAACCCGGTCGTAGCGCGCGATCCACTCCGCCGCCTCAGCCCGGCGGCCGAGCTCGACCAGGATCTCGACAATCAGCTGGAACGACTGCTTCCCATGCTGCGTCGAGAACACGGCGGCCTCGGTCCCTCCGGCCTGCGCTTCCAGACATTCGAGGGCGGCGCCGAGCGCGTCCTCCGGCCGGCCCTCGGCGCGGAGCACGCTCGCACGCGCGGCCAGGACGGAGCTCCGCTCCTGCACGTCGGTCGACGTCTCCGGATACAGCCCGAGGATGCGGCGCGCCTCGGCCGGGTCGCCGCGAGCGATCGTGATCAGCGCGACCGACTCGAGCAGGCTCAGCGTGGTGGTGTCTTGCAGGCGGTCCTCCGGGATCTGGCCCGCGTACTCGAGCGCCTCGTCCCAGCGCCCGAGCATCAGCAGCGGCCAGGTCGTCTCGGCGAGCGTCGCCCACTCGCCCAGGCGCGATGCCGCGCCGCCGCGCGAGCGCGAGGCCCCGTGCAGGTAGCCGAGCGCATCCTCGTAGCGGTCGCGGAAGAACTGCGCGTCCGAGAGGTTGAAGTAGATCGACCCGAGCGCCTCGAGGTCGTGCTCGAGCGCGATCTCGCGCGCCTGCCGGAGCAGCGCGAGCCGCTCCTGCGGCCGGCCGCGTACGCAGCGCAGGATCGCCGCGGCGAGTTGAACGCGGCCGCGAGGATCTTGGGGGAGCCGAGCGCCTCCGCCGATGCTCGGCCGCGCGGTCGAGCCGCTCGCGGCGCGCGTTCGAAGTCGCCGCGCGAAGAGTAGCCACGCCCAGCCGCTGCACCAGCAGCCCGAGGTCCTCGTCCGGCTCGTCGTCCTTGAGGACGTCGTACGCCTCCTCCAGCCTCGCGACGCCGTCGTCGAAGCGTCCCTGCCAGCGCACGACGAACGCGAGCCGGCTCGAGACCCGGGCGGCGGCATGCGTCTCGCCCTCGGCCCGGTACAGCGCGATGCGCTCGTTGAGGAGGCGGGCGGCGCGTGCTCGAGGTCGGCCGCGCTGTAGGCGAGCCACCGGCGCGGCCGAGGAGCCCCGCCCGCGCGCGCGGCTCGTCGGTGAGCTCGGCCGCCTGCACGAGGTAGCGCTGCGCCTCGCCGCCGCGGCGAGCGACTCGGCGCGGTCGCCCGCCCGCACGAGCGCGTCGCTGCGCCAGCCGGCGGACGTCAGCCGCGTCCGGGGCGTCGGGATCCGCCTCGTACGCGTCGAGGTAGTGCGCCGCGACGACCTCGGCGATCTCGTCCTCGCTCGGGAACGACTGCTCGGAGATGCGCGGCCGCGGCGAGATGCCGGGCGCGGCGTTCGTGCCGCGAGAGCGTCTCGTACGCGACATGGCGCACGAGGTCCTGCAGGAAGCCGTACTGGCCGTGCTCGGGCGACCGCGGGTCGGCCTGGACCGCAGCACCTCCTTGCGGACGAGCGAGCGCGAGCAGCGGCTCGATCGCGTCCGCGTCGAGCCCGGAGAGCGCGCCGAGCGCCGTCGCGCGTGAACGTCTTGCCGAGCACCGCGCGTCCTGGAAGCAGCCGGCGCTCCTCGGCCGCCAGGCCGTCGAGCCGGGCGGCGATCAGCGCATGCAGCGTCTCCGGCACCTCGAGCTCGCCGATCTCCGCCACCGGGCGGTAGACCGCGCCGTCCTGCGCGAGCAGGCCGCGGTCGAGCAGCATCCGCACCGTCTCGACCGCGTACAGCGGGACGCCCTCGGCGCGCGCCAGGATCTGCGCGCGCAGTCCGTCGGGCAGGCCCGGGACGAGGCCGGCGAGGAGCTCCTCCATCGCCGCGGCGGCAGCGGCTCGAGGTAGAGCGAGGTGAAGTTGCGGAGGCCGGCCCCCCAGTCGGGCGCCGCTCGGCGAGCTCGGGACGCGCGAGCGTGACGACGAAGAGCGACGAGTTGCGCGACCACTCGAGCAGGTACTCGACGAAGTCGAGCAGGCTCGCGTCCGCCCACTGCAGGTCCTCGAACACGAGCACCGTCGGGTAGACGTCGGCGAGCCGCTCGAAGAAGAGCCGCCAGGCGGCGAACAGGTCCTGCGGTCGCGCGCCGCGTGCTCCGCGAGCCCGAGCAGATGCGCGAGCCGCGGCTCGACGAAGCGCGCGCTCCTCCGGCGTCGGGCACGTACTCCTCGAGCGTCGCCCGGAGCTTCTCGCGCGCGGACGCCGGCTCCTCGTCCTCGGCGATCCGGCAGCGCATCCGCACCATGTCGGCGAGCGCCCAGTAGGTGACGCCCTCGCCGTAGGAGAGGCACCGGCCGCGGTGCCAGTACGTCTCTGCCGCGAGCCCGTCGAAGTACTTGTAGAACTCCCACGCGAGCCGCGACTTGCCGATGCCGGCGATGCCCGTGACCGAGACGAGGTGCGCCTTGCTGCTCCTCGGCGCAGTCGTGGAACAGGTCCTTGATCCGGCGCAGCTCGCGGTCGCGGCCGACGAACGGCGCCTCGAGGCCGTGCGACTCGCGCGCCGCGCGCACCGGAGACGACCCGCAGCGCGCGCCAGAGCGGCACCGGCTCGATCTTGCCCTTGAGCTCGTGCGCGCCCGCGTCCTCGTAGACGATCGCTGCTCGGTCGTCGCGGCGCGTGCGCCTCGCCGACGAGCACGGTGCCGGGCTCGGCGGCCGACTGGATCGCGCGAGGCCGTGTTGACGAGGTCGCCCGCGACCATGCCCTGGCCCTCGGCGCCGATCGTCACCGCCGCCTCGCCGGTCAGCACCCCGGCCCGCGCCCGCAGGTCCGGCGCGCCCACCTCGTCGCCGAGCGCCGAGACGGCGGCGACGAGGTCGAGCGCTGCGCGGACGGCGCGCTCGGCGTCGTCCTCCGTCGCCGCCGGCGTGCCCCACACCGCCATCACCGCGTCGCCGATGAACTTCTCGACCGTCCCGCCGTACAGCTCGATCAGCCGGCTGCGCGGTCTCGAAGTAGCGCGAGAGGAGCTCGCGCACCTCCTCGGCGTCGCGGCTGCTCGGACGAGCGTCGTGAAGCCGACGAGGTCCGCGAACAGCACCGAGACGAGCCGGCGTTCGGCCGCGCCCGGCGCCGAAGGCTCGCGTGGCGGCGCGGCCGCCGCCGAGCGCGGTGCCGCACTCGACGCAGAAGCGATAGCCGGGGTCGTAGCCGTGCCGCAGGCCGGGCAGGCGAGCGCGAGCGCACCGCCGCACTGCGCGCAGAACTTCGCGCCGCGGTGTTCTCGGTGCCGCATGCCGAGCAGGAGACCACCCGCAGAGCCTAGAGCGCTCGCGGCGGTCGTGGAAGACAGCCTCGGCCGGCGGCGGCTTGCAGGTGCTGACGTTTCTCGCAAAGATGACGCCGTGGCCACCGCCCGACCGCTCATGACGCCGGCCGCAATTCGCGAAGCAGCACTGCCGGAAAAGCCTGCGCGGATTCGACGAGACCGCGACCCGGACCTTCCTGGCCGACGTCGCCGAGACCGTCCAGACACTCGTGGATCAAGCCGACAAGCTCCAGCGGTCGCTCGACGAGCTGAACGAGCAGCCAGTCGTCAGCCTCGAGGATCCCACCGCGATCGGCAACGTCCTGCTCGCGGCGCAACACGCCGGCGAAGAGCTCGTCGCGCACGCACGCGCGACCGCGAGCCAGATCACGGCCGAAGCCCAGGAGGCGAGCGAGCGTCAACTGGAGGAGGCCCGGCGTTCGACAGCAGACGCCGAGCAGGAGCTCGAGGAGCGCCGAGCAGCGTACGAGCTGGAGCACGCCCGTCGTCGGGACGAGCTTGACGAGTCGCGTGCAAACCTCGACGCCGAGCGGCGAGGCGTGATCGACGACGCGCGCGCCGAGGCCGATCACCTCGCCGCGCAAAGCCGCGAGCGAGTCGACGCCCTTCAGCGCGAAGAGCAGGCTCTCGAAGAGCTGATCGCCGATCGTCGCCGCGAGTTCGCCGGAATGTTGCACACCGCCCTCGATCGGATTGGCCTCGAAGAGCGTGCAGAGGGCGCCGAGACGGAGTCGGAGCTGAACACCGGCCCTCAGGTCTCGCATCGAAGACGCTTGACGCCCGCCTAAGCGAGGAAGCAGCCTGCCACGGCTGCTCGGAGCGGGCGAGGCCGCTACAACGTGAGCGATGAAACGCGTCCTGCGGGTGGCGGTGACGGTGCTCATCGGGCTGTTCGTGCTCGGCACGCTCGCCGCGTTCGCGATCGACGTCTCGCCGCTCGGGGCTTCACGCCCTGCACGGAGCCTGTACGCCGGCCCGTATGTGCAGGTCGGGCCGACGCTCGTCGCCTACCGCCGCTGGGGTCGCCGCGGATCGCCGATCGTGCTCCTCGGCGGCGCGGCCGAGCCGGCATGGGTGTGGCACGCGGTGGGGCCACGGCTCGCGGCGGCCGGACACCGGGTCTTCGCGCTCGACCTGCCCCCGTTCGGCTACACGCAACGGAACGTCCAACCGACGTTGCACGGCTGGCTGCCGCTCCTGCACGGCTTCGAGCAGCGCCTCGGCATCAGGCAGCCGCTCCTCGTCGGCCACTCGCTCGGCGCAGGTGTGGTCGCGGCCGAGGCGCTCGCCCGGCCGCGCGCTGTCGGCGGGACGTGCTGCTCGACGGCGACGCGCTGCCGTTCGGCGGCGGTCGCGCCTGGCTCGCGCACCTACTCGTCTACCCCTGGTTCGACGCCGTTCTCAGGCTGGTGACCAGCTCGGACTACCTCGTCGGCCGCGTTCTCCGCAACGCCTGGGGCCCCCACTCGCCCAAGCTCCCGCACTCGACCCTCGTCCAGTTCGAGCGGCCGTTCAGGGTCGAGGGCACGGGCGCCGAACTGCGCGCGCTGGTCGCGCACGGCCTGCCGGGCGTGTCGCTGGACGGCTTGAGGAAGGTCGACGTGCGCCGCGCCGTCGTCTGGGGCGCGGACGACAACGTCGACTCGGTCGCGAGCGGGCGCGCGAGCGCCGCGGCGCTCCGCGTCCCGCTCGAGCGTCGTCCCGGGCACCGGGCACCTCTCGATGCTCTCCCAGCCGGCGCGCGTCGCCAGCGGATCCTGGCCGCAGACCGGAGCTGCGCTTTCGGTCGTGGAAGGCGGCCTCGACGTTGTGGCCGTCGGCGTCGAACACGAACGCGCCGTAATAGCCCGGGTGGTACTGCGGCCGCTCGCCGGGAGAACCGTTGTCGCGGTAGCCGGCGGAGATCACAGCGTCGTGGAACCGTTCGACGGTGTCGAAGTCGGCCACGCCGAAGGCAAGGTGGACGTTTTGCGTCGGCTCTTCGTCTGCGGACAAGGGAGAAAGAGCCGTGACCGTCCTTGAACCGGATGTGCGCGAAGTCGGGGGAGTCGTGCTTCGGGCCCGATCTCGACGATGGGCGAAACGGTCGCGTAGAAGCGCTTGGCGGCGGCGATTCGCGCGTACGAGCCAGAGATGGTCGATCTCCCCCGGCCGGCCGTTGTCATGGTAGACAGCTTCGACGGAGTTGCGTCGGGGTCATGGATGAAAGCGCCGTAGTAGGTCTCGCTGTACTGCGGTCGCGGCCCGGGTTCGCCGTCGCTTCGGTAGCCGGTCTCGGTCATGCGGTTCCACCACGCGTCGACTGCGTTGCGGTCGAGGACGCCGAAGGCGATGTGCAGGTTCTGAGTGAGCGGGTGCTGCTCGTCGACCGGCTGGATCGCCGAAGTCTCCCCACTCGATCCACTGGCCCTCGAATGTCGGGAGCCCGAGCGCCTCGTGGTAGAAGGCGCGGCTGGCAGGGAGGTCGGAGCGGTGATGTCGACGTGGTCGAACACGCCCCGACATGATCACGAAGCGGCGCGGCGCCGCGGCAGTTGCGCGTGCCGGATGCCTGATCGGGGGCGGGCTGTGGCGAGGGCTGACGGCTACGTCCGTGTCTTCTGGCGTGGGGGCCGCGAAGGCGACTCGTTCATCTCGCCGGAGGTGCAGAGGAAAAAGATCGATGGCTGGGCGAAGTTGCACGACGTCGAGATCGTCCAGTGGTGGGAGGAGATCGATCAGTCAGGTGCGAAGCTGCAGCGGCCGATGTTCCAGCAGGCGCTCGCGCGTTGCGAAGCCGGCGAGACGGGCGGGATCGTGGTCGCGCGGCTTGATCGGTTTGCACGCTCGGCGGTTGATGCGCTCGAGTCGATCAAGCGGCTGAACGCGGCCGGCGCCGGCTTGTCTGGGTTGAGGACAACTTCGACGGTTCAACGCCGATGGGCCGTTTCGCGATCGGGATTTTGACTCTGATCGCGGAACTGAGCTGAGCGGATCAAGGAGAACTGGTCGACAGCCGTGACCGCGGCAGTCGGCCGTGGCGTGCACATCTCCGCCCGCGTCCGGTCGGCTACCGGCGCGACGAGGACAAACGACTGATCGTCGATCCCACAGGCGGCACCGTTCGCCGAGGTGTTCCGCAAACGCGCTCTCGGCACCTCCTGGGCTGAGCTTGCGCGCTACCTCAGAGGAACCAGGTTTACCCTTCGACAGGGAACGAGCATTGGTCGAAGTTCGGCGTCGCGAGTCTCGTCAAGAACCCCGTCTATCTCGGCCAGGCCAGAAGCGGCAGCATCATCAACGACCAGGCGCACGAACCGATCGTGACCAGAGCGGAGTTCGACGCGGCCCAGTCGACGAAGAAGTCTCTCCTCGCTCCGCGGGACGGATCGGTTGCCTCGCAAGCGATGCTGGGCGGACTTGCCCGCTGCGCCGGCTGCGGTCACACGTTGAAGATCACCGGCAATACCCGCAAGAAGACCGGCGAGCGCTACCCGGTCTACTACTGCATGGGCCAATACGCCTCCGGCCCGTGCCCCGCTCGCGTCTCCGAAGCCGCCGCGAACCTCGACAGCTACGTCGAACAGCAAGTACTCGCAGTGCTCAAAGAAGACGGCGGGCCAGTCGCACGCGCGGTCCCGGCTCCGAGCGCTCGAACAGGCTGCCCGCGCAGCGCCGAAGCCGAACACGAACTCGAGCTCTTCGTCAACAACCCAAAGCTACTACGTTCTCGGAGGGACAGCGCTTCTCGAAGGCGCCGAGGTCCGTCAAGCGGAACTCGAACACGCACGGCAGGAGCTCGCGCGGGACGAAACGAATCCGGCTTCGCCGGAGAACTAGCGGAAGCTGGCCTCCTCGATACGTGGCCAGAACTGACAATCGAGCAGAAGCGCCGCTTGATGTTCGGGCTACTGGAACGTGTGACACTTCGCCGGGCAGAGGGCCGAGGCAACGATCGCGAACCAGTTGCTCTGCGCACCGAGATCATCTTTCGCGGCGGCCACCAGCTGAACGCGACTTAGGCCCAGCACCGCTCGGCTCCACGCCCACGCTCTCACGCCGCTTCCGACGTAGTCAACACAGCAAGGTCTGCCTACGTAACGGCGAAAGACGTGCGCAGACTGCCAGCGCGCCCGCAGGAAACGACGATCCCCCAGCGGCCGGGCGTTGTGTTCGTCCCGACTTTCCACGTCCAGCTAACTCGCCCGGCAATTGTCGCTTTCGGATAAAGGCCCTGGGCATGCGACGGGCCGGACTTGTAGTTGACCACGATCGAGCAGGTCGCCCGCGAGCTCACCGAAACCGTCAAGTCTCGTACGCACCGTGCCTGATCGGAGAGATCATGTGTACGACGCCAACACGGCCGACGCGACAGTCGGTAGTGCAAGTGCACAGGCCGTCAACCCCAAGAACAGAAATCGCCGCACAGAAACCTCCTCGACCGCTCGCTATCTGTTCTCACCCTAGGACGGTGGCCAGCACTTCCATCCCCCGTCCTCGGGAGTGCGCGTTCCCAACCCGTCTCAGGTGTTACACGCGAGGAGATCGACGGTCTTAAGCGAACGTCGCGACCATGCTCACTCGCCGCTTCTTTACCGCATCACTCCTCGCCGACCTGATGCTGACCCTGCTCACCGTGGCTTGCTCAGCTGGGTCTCGTTCCGAACCACGACACTCGTTCGCAGGCGCCTACGCGCAACAGGGCAGCCAGGGACCCGCAAGGGCTCGCGGCCCGATCGGCTCCCAAGGGCCGCCGGGACCCGTAGGACAAGACGCATCGACAGCCATCGACGATCTGGCGGGCCAGCGAGGTGATCTTGAAACGGGAAGCGGCGACCAAGCCTCGGTGTCGGTAGCTGATCTAGCTGCGAAGCTAGACGACCTCGAAGGTAGCCGACACGCCGGCACGAGCGTCTCCGATCTAGGCACAGCGTCTCTAACTGAACGGAACAGTGAGTTCGCTCTGCGATCAGCTGAGCGTTTCCGACGGTCAGTTGTACGACTTATACATCGCCGCCTGCTAGCGCCTGCCAGTTTGGCAACAGCCTCGGACGTCTACGCGACCACACCACACGACCGAGCGAGTACTAACCTTAACGGCGGGAGAACGCCTCGAGCATGGCGCGCCTAGGGGCGACGAGGCAGACGAGGAGAGAGAACCGCGTGCGCCCCAGCAGACCTCCCTCGCGACTCTCAACCGGGTTGTAATTCGAGCAGAGTCCGCTGCATGATCAGACGTATGCAGCGGGGTGAGAGCATCAAGGTGATCTGTTGTCACGCAGGCGGCGAGGTCGGTAACGTCGTAGTCGCCGGCTTCGACCCGCCAGCCGGCGCCACCGTGTACGAGCGCATGGAGAAGCTCCGCGCGAGCGACCGGCTGCGGCGCTTCCTGCTTCGGGAGCCACGGGGATCAGTTGCGCAACACGCGAACTTACTGGTTCCCTGAGGCCGATCGGAATGCGTCATGGGGTACGTGATCATGGAGCCCACTGAGTATCCCGCGATGTCTGGGTCGAACACGATCTGCGTGGCGACCGTTCTGCTGAGGAGGGAATCATTCCCATGACGGAACCGGAAACCGTTATGTCGCTCGAGGCTCCGGCTGGCCCAGTGCAAGTGAGGGCGCGATGTCGCGACGGACAGGGTTCAGAGCATTGAGTTTGAAAACGTCCCATCGTTCGCAGCGACTCTTGACACGCCGCTCGAGGTTGAGGGCCTTCACACGATCGAGGTCGACGTCGCGTTTGGGGGAATGTGGTACGCGATCGCCGACGCTCATGCGTTGGGGTTCACGCTCAGCCTCACGAGGCGAGGGACCTGTGCGATGTTGGTGAGCGGATCAGAATCGCGGCGCGGGAGCAACTGGATTGCGTCCACCCTCACAATCCTGGGATCTCGGGCGTGTCGATCGTCGAAATCGCGGAGCCCTTCTCAGGAGCCGGCGAAACGATGCGGAATGCAGTGGTCATTTCGCCGGGTCGTCTCGACCGTTCTGCGACAGGCACGGGCTTGTCAGCGCGGTTGGCGGCGTTGCACGCTCGCGGCCTGGTCGAGACAACCAAGGGGAGGGGATCAATCATGCGTCGGTGATCGGATCCGTGATTTTCGAGGGCCGAATCGTTCGTGAGGAGTCTCCCGGGATCGTTGCGGCTATCCGCGGAAGCGCGTTTGTCATGGGGAGGCTGGAGCTCTACGTGGATCCGACTGATCCCTTCCCGGAGGGGTACCTGCTTACCGACACCTGGCCCGGTGCCGATCTCCAGTAGTCGGAAACCGCGGCCCCATCAGCCGCGTGGCCGCGCGCGCTCCGGATCGTGGTACGGAAGCTGAGCGACTGTTGCGTCGATTGACGCCGATCCGGCGTCGACAAGCACTTGTCGGCCGACACCTGCGCATCCCGTGTTCAGGATCGCCAGTCCAATGACTTGGTTGAAGAAAGGGCTACGGGAGACGCTGGTGAGGCGCCCGACTTCGGCCCCGTCTGCGTGGATCGGAAGGTCGTATGCCGGTGGCTCATCGGTGTCGAGGATCACGGTACAAAGCCTCTTTGGCGGATTCGTGATCGCGGAAGCGAGTGCTTCTCGGCCGTTGAACTCGCCCTTGCCCACTGAGATGAAGCGATCGAGGGAGAGATCTAGAGGGCTTGTTTCGCGGGGGGTGTAGTCGATACCGACAAAGAGGAGCCCCGACTCCATGCGTAGCGTTTCGACCGCAGCCAAGCCGTATGGCGTGAGGCCGGCCAGCAGGCCGTCGACGAATGCGGCATAGAGTCGATCTGCGTCTTCTGGCCGACACAGGACTTCATAGCCGAGTTCGGCCGGAGTAGCCGGTGCGTGAGATGAAGCAGCGTACGCCTCCGACTTCGACTTCATCCGGCCAGAACCGGAAGTATCGAAGTTCGGCAAGATCGCTGTCGCAAAGCTGCGCCAAAACTTCTCGCGAGTTAGGCCCCTGAATGTCCAGCAGGCCGAAGTCGCTCGTGAACGATTCGATCTGAACGTCGTATCGCGATGTGAGGTCGCGAACGTAGGGAAGGTCTGTTTCGAGTGTAGGGAGCACCCAGTAGTGCGAGGAGTCGAACTTGTAGATGGTCGCGTCACTGACCATTCGTCCGACCTCATCACAGAACGGCGAATACTTGACTTGGCCAGCGACAAGGTTGCCGATGTTGTTCGTGAAAACGAAGTCAAGGGCTTCCGTTGCTTGTGGACCTCAACACGCCACTTGGGTAGTGCCGACTGATCCCAGACGCCTGCTCGCTCGGCGAACCTGGCGAAGTGCTCGGTGACGGGGACCCCGGCCGAAGGTCGTGCTCCAGAGCCATCCGGCGAACTCGACGAACTGTGATCCACGCGCCTCAAGTGCATATGATGGAAGGGCGTGCCGCGGGGTTCCGGATCGCTCATGCTGCAGATACGCACGACGCGCTCGCGGTGGTACGGCAGCGGCACAGCCGGATTCTCCTCGTCAATTTCGCGAGCGAGTCGGTGGCCGTCGAACACAGCTTCAGAGACGAATCTTGGGGCGACGCAGTCCCCGCATCCGATAGACCGAAGCGACTCCGGCGTCCTTGAGCGCCGTGGTGTTGGCGGTGAGTTCTCTGTCGAAGGTCGTCGCGCGAAATCCGCTGTGTGACGAGGACAATCGAATCGTTCGCGAGGGTGGTGAGATCGTCGCGTTCGCCGATCGGCGAGACTCGGGTCCCCAGTTGGGCCGGATTTTCGAGATCTCGGTTCCAGCGTAGATCTCGACGCCTAGCTTCTTCATCAGCGCGTAGAAGGCTGCATGGCCCTCGCCTGTGAGAGTATCGGTACGGCGGCGATCGCCGGCCCAATGGGGTGACGTAGCGGGACGCGACCACCGTCTTTGGCGAACTTCTCTGCGCGTGCCGCCGCCGACGAAACAGCGGCTCCGGCAGTCGTAGATCGCGGTGCCACTTCGCCCTGTGGCTTCTCTCCGGCAGCGACCTGGTCCGGGGTAAGGACGTGGCTCAGTAGAACGTCATCCTGCGCCGTCGATCGCCGCACGAGTCCAGGGATTGAGCCCGTCCTTGGCCCACTCGGAGCCGGTGGCAACGCATGGACGATCGCGCCTCCGTGGTCGCGGACGCCCTCGGCGGTTAGCTCTGTGTTGGGGACGGACGGAGATCTTGCGCTTCTCGACCAGCGTTCTTGGATCGTCGATCAGTCGAACCACCACTCGGCGAGGCGCGGCAGCTCTGCGATCCAAGCGAGCGCGCCACCGATGCGGGGGGCGGCATGAACGATGTGAATCTGCTGGAGGACCTGCTGGCTGGCGAGGACGACGGCGCACTCGAGTCCAGCGGGTCCAGGCACCGACTATCAGCACCGAGTCTTCATGGTTTCGCGCTTGGGTGAACTTTTCGGGGTGCCAGCCTCTCCGGTACTCCTTCGCCCATCGTCGCGTTCTGCGTACAGACGATTCGGCGATGCCTGGTTGAACCTGGGCGACGCACATGTTGCAGCCGATGCATTCGCGCAGCTCCTGCCAATCTCGACCCTCTTGGATCTTTAGCGGAAGGTAGGGGTCGGAGATCGAGGGGCGTGCAGCACCAGAACGCGACGTCCAGCGCTCCAGTCGAGACGAGCCGCACCATTGTCTCCGGGTTCGGTGAACCGTCCCACGCCGACGATCGGCTTCTTCGTGTATGGACGGGCCACCTTCGACCAGGTCGCCCTGGAAGTTTTCCGCTGGAGAATGTCGATGCGGCGCTGTCGTCGCCCCATTTTGCGGAGGTCCGACCCGCCGGCGTGAAGATCCCAGAAGTCAACGAGATGGTCGGCGAGCTCGACGAAGCCTACGCCTTCCTCTGGTCGTACGCGAATTCCGTCTGGGGTGCCGTCGAGCGAGTCGATGAACAGTACCGCGCTGTGATCGCGCAGTCATCTCCGACGGCTTCCTTTACGAGTTCGATGGTCTCTAGCCAGAAGCCGAGCCCTGCTCTCGAAAGATCCACCACACTCGTCGGTTCGCTTGTTGAAGAAGCCCATGAGGAAGAAGAGCGTGATCGCTCCGACCTCGCCCCCATAGACGTTGACGATGTCCGCCCCAGAGGAGCGTGCGCGGATCGCGGCGGCGACAGCATCCGCTGGAGTTCACGAATTTCCGTCTTGTCGGCGCCAACGGCGATCGAGCGCCAGCGCGACCGCTTCAGCTCGGGATCTGGGTACTTGGACCCCGCGTGGCAAGTTTCTCGAGTCGTAGTTCGTCCGAGGGCGCCGCCATCGTCGAGCTCGACCCCTGCAAGCGCGTCGTGGGCGTGAATCTCGTCGCACATCAGACTCATGTTGCGGACGTCGTCCTGATCCCAAAGGCGCGCGCCGATCGTAGGTCGGTCGTCGCTTTCCGGATGAATCGAGCAGTACTCCGAGTCGACAACGGCCCAGCCACCCTCAGCCTTGACTCTTCGAAGTGCAGCTTGCGAGTAAGGAAAGTCAGTGCCGAGGCCGGTGCAGTGCGGCACCCGGCAGAAGCGGTTCTTCATCGTCTTCGGCCCGACGCGGACGGGCTCGAAGAGGACGTCGGATCGAGATTCGCGGCGCCATGAGTACTCGTAGACTGCTCCTTTTGCGCTTCGCCGTTGGAAGACAAGACGTCCGTCGGCGATGACAGCCACGCCGTCCACTTCAACTCGTGCATTCCGGATGACGCCGTCGACGTGCACGGCGCTTCGGATGGTTCCACCGGGATACTCATCGGTCTGGCCGAGCCCGAAGTGAGCCGTTCCGAGTCGAGCTTTCTCGGTCTCAGTCCCGTACAGAGCGTGAGGGTTGCCGCCGATCCCAAGCTCACCGATCAGCGAGGGCACCATCGTCAATCTCGAACAGGCGCCGGAAAGCGTCGGCATCCTGACCGCCCGCGACGTCTACGAACACGATCCCTGACGACCCTCCACGTCACAGGATCAGAGCCGGTGCGCAGAATCGACGTCGCTTCCGTGATGCCGTCTATCTCGACTGTCCCGTTCACCGACTTCTCGACCGGTTGCCCAGTCATATTCGCCCCAGAGCGGAATCGGGATCGCATAGGGCATCCCACGCTCGGGCTCAGCGAGGGACCGGCAGACAGCGGCGACCGCCGATCGATAGCTCCACGTCGAGTACCCGCTGGACTTCGGCGACGCGGACGCGGGCTGCGTCCTCGAACGCAGCCAAAATGCTCGTCTGAAGCTGTTCCATCGACCTCGAGCCCTCCTCTTCTGGAGACGGGGCCATTTGCCCATCCCCAGGTCGACCTTGTAGATGGAACACTCGTCGCCGGTGCGGTAGAGTCGAGCGCACCTTGTGATCGAACCGAAAGCCGTATGTCTCATTCGACGGCGAGAATCGTCACGGGTGAACGTCTTGCAGATCGCGGCAACAACAGCCGCCGGGGGATCGCGCCAGAACTCATCACTCACGAGCAAAGAGGCGATGTGGGCCCGAAGGTCAATCAGGACGGGCTTCCCACCCGCCTGCTCAGACGGCGTGGTGTAGCGCGCAGCCTTCCAACCTCGAGCCGAACGACGCGTCGGTGATGACAGTGACCGATTCGCCGTCTGCGACCTTCACGAATTCGCTCACGATTAGCCGCGCGTCGTTCAGGAGAATCGGATGAGCGAGCATCACGCCTCACTCAAAGTCGATGTCCAGGCTCGTGGAGACTATTACTAAACTCCATGTAGCACAACTAGATCGCCCGGATGCGACCCGCGGCGCCTACCGCATGCAGCTCTCCTGGGAAATGGCAGGCAACCTGGTGTTCTGCTTCGGCATGCGCTGAGTGGCGGCCGCTCTGCTGCGCAAATTGGCCGACCACGGCCTGACGGGGCAGCGGGGCTCAACCGGGCAGCCCCTCTGCTGGGGCTATGCGGTGTCACCTCACCCTGAAGGACGATGCGGGACGCTCGCCGATTCGCCCCTGGCTCGGGAACCGGTGCAGCTGAGAGGAGAGCAACCGTGTACGGGTGCAACGGATTGTGGAACAGCTGGTCGCTGCGGCCGAGTTCCATCGCATGGCCGAGGTAGAGGACTGCCAAGCGGTCACAGAAAGTACTCGGCCACCGCGAGGTCATGAACGATGAAGCACGTAGGTGAGAGCGGGCTCATGCTGGAAGCGCTTGAGCAGGTTCAGGATCTGGGCCTGCAAGGACACGTCGAGGGCCGACACTGGCTCGTCCAGGATGACGAAGCTCAGGCTCAAGAATGAGTGCACGCGCGAGCCCGATTCGCTGGCGCTGCCCGCCTGAGAATGCGTATGGCTTTCTGTCTGCAAACCGCTCGCTTATGCCGACGAGGTCGAGTGCTTCGCCTACGCGTCTGTCGCGCTCACCACGCGCGCCGAGGCTGTGAATGATCAGGGGCTCTTCGAGGCTTCGACGAACGGACAGCCGTGGGTCGAAGCGACCGGACGGGATCTTGAAACACGATTTGCATGCGCCTGCGCAACGTTCGCAGCAACTTCGGGCTGAGGGTGCGCACATTGATGCCGTCAAAGGTGATTTCCCCGTCATCGGCTTCGACGAGGCGGACGATGCATCTCGCGGCGGTCGACTTGCCACATCCCGATTCGCCGACTAGACCGAACGTCTCGCCACGACGGACGTCGAAGCTGATGCCACCGAGCGCTACGAGAGTTCTTCCCTGGTTGCTTCGAGCTCGCGCGTGCCCCCCGATAGTGAACTGCTTCAGGAGTCTGTCGACGCAAAGCAACGGTGGATTAGGCTCAGGAGTCGGCAACGGACAATCCATGCTCATGCGACCTCGGGAGTCTCGGCGTATCGCGCCAGGGCGAAGTGGCATTCGGCGGAGATCTCGTTGGCCACGTCGAGCCGTAAATCAGGCGGTGGACTGTTCCAGCAGCGGTCCTCGACCAACCGGCAGCGCGGCGCGAAAGAGCAGCCTTCTATCGGCTCGCTGAGATCGGGGGGCGAGCCCGGGATCGCGGGCAGCGAGCCGTGCGCGAATCTGTCTGGGCGCGGTATGGCCCTCAGCAGCGCCTCGGTGTAGGGATGGATCGGATGTGTGTAGATGGAGGACACGGGAGCTCGCTCCACGATGCGGCCGGCGTACATCACCTGCACGCGATCGCAAAAATCCGCCACGATCCCGAGGTTGTGCGTGACGAGGATCACGGCGCTGCCGTGGTTTGCGACCAACTTGTCGAGAAGATCGAGAACCTGCGCCTGCGTTGTCACGTCGAGCGCAGTCGTCGGCTCATCGCAGACGATGACTGAGGGGTCGTTCGCGAGTGCAATTGCAAGGAGCACGCGCTGTCTCATTCCGCCCGAGTATTGGTGGGGGTAGTCGTCAATCCGCCGCTCTGCCTGAGGAACGTCTACCTCGCGCAGCAGCTCGACAGCCCTCAGATGGCGCCAGCGTCGGCCCTGAGTGGGATTGTGTTGGCGCAACGCGGAGCGAATCTGACTCCCGATCGTCTTCACGGGATCGAGAGCCGTCAGCGGATCCTGCACGACGAGCGAAATGCCCTTGCCCCGAACCCGGTCCATGGCCTTCTCGGACTTGCTCAGGAGCTCCTCACCATTGAGCCAGATCTCGCCGTCGATGATGCGGCCGGGCGGTTGAACGAGTCTCAACAGTGAGAGAGCCAGCGCTGATTTGCCTGACCCGGACTCGCCAACAACTGCCAGACGTTCGCCACGGCGAAGGTCGAAGCTACGCCTCGAACGGCGGCAACCTGGCCGCGCCCGGTGAAGAACGAAGTCCTCAGGTTGCGGACGCTCAGGACGACGTCTTCCGACGGAGCCTCCACTAGCGCGTACCGTGCCGAAGTCGTGGGTCGAGGAGCCCGTAGAGCGCCTCGACAATGAGGTTGATGGCCACGTAGGCGAATGCGCTGAGCAGGATCACCGCCTGGACGATCGCGAAGTCCTGGCGTTGAATCGAGTCAACGACAAGGGCGCCGACGCCCGGCCAGTTAAAGATCCTTTCTACGAGGACGCTGCCAGAGATCAGTTGCGCGAATAGGAGTGCAGCGGCTGTAAGTGTCGGGAAGAACGCGTTGTGCAGCGCGTGGTTGGTGAACGCCCGCAGCTCACTTATCCCTTTGCTTCGTGCCACGAGAATGTACGGCTCACGGGCAACGTTCGAGCAGGTTGCCCCGTAACAGTCGAACGAGGTAGGCGTAGGGCACGAGGCTCAGAGTCACTGCCGGGAGCGCAAAGTGCCGAAGCGAATCGACGACACGTGGAGCTGCCCTGCGAGGAGAGCGTCAACTGTGTAGAAACCGGTTGCGCTTGGAGGCGGGGTGAGGTTCGTGCTGAGCCTCCCTTCGGGCGCGGGAAAGAGCCCCAACCGTAGGAAGAAGACGTAGAGCAGCACGAGAGCGAACCAGAACGGCGGAGTGCCGTAACCGATGTAGGCCGAGGTTCTTACAGCGGCATCGACAGATCGGCGCCGTCGGTAGGTTGTCGCAACCGCGAACACGATTGCTGCAACAAACCCCAGGATGAAGGCGTAGACACCGAGCTCGATGCTCGCGGGCAGCCGCGTCGAGAGCTGCTTCGTAACTGGTTGCCCAGCTCCGTAGACGAATCCCCAGTCGCCGCGTGCGAACTGGCTTATGTAGCGCTCGTACTGAATGTAGAGCGGCTTGTCGAGGCCCATGCGAGCGTTCTGTGCTCGCACCGCGGCGGCGGATGCCAGTGGCCCGAGCGTCAGACGCGCGGGGTCGCCGGGTGCGATCCGCAGCAGCACGAACGTTACGACCGAGGCACCGAAGATTGCGAACAGACCACCCCCCGATCTTCTCAGCGGCAGTCATCCCGATGCGCCTAGCCCCTGCACCGAACGACGGTAGTCTCGATTCGCCCTCGGTGATCACGCGCTCTGCACCTGAGCCGGATCGAGAATGTCCCGGAGGCTGTCAGCTGCCACGCTTACGGCGGTCACCGTGATCAGCAGCGCGACACCCGGGAAGATGCTGATCCACCACTCCCGGTCAGCGAATAGGAGAGCCCTTCGGTGATCATCGCCCCCCACTCCGGCGTGGGCACCTGCGCGCCGAGCCCGACGAAGCTGAGCGAGGCCAGCCCGAGCACGGCGTAGCCGAACGCCGCGGCCATCTGGATGAACAGCACCGGCAGCATGTGCGGGATCACATGTCGCGCGATCACGCGCGAGCGCTTCATGCCGATCGCGTACGAAGCTTCGATGAACGGCAGCGAACGGATCCGCAGCGCCTCGCTGCGCAACAGGCGCGCGTACCACGGCACCGACACGAGCGCGACGCCGATCGCCGCCGTGTTCAGGCCGATGCCCAGACCGACCGTGACGGCCATCGCCAGGATCAGCGGCGGGAACGCGAGGATCGCGTCCATCACGCGCATCATCACGCCGTCGCAAGTGCGACCACCTAGACCCGACACCATGCCGATTGCTCCCCCGATGATGCCCGCAGCCAAAATGACGATCGCGGCGACAACAAGTGAAATGCGCGCCCCTCGTTGAAACGAGCGAAGACGTCGCGTCCGAGCGAATCGGTGCCCATCGGACGCGACAGCGACGGCGCGCGGAGGACATGACCAAGGTCGATCGCGTTCGGGTCGTGCGGCCACAGTAGTGGCCCAAGAATCGCCAGCGCCACCACGACCGCAAGCGTGAAGGCAGCGACCGCCAATGCTGGCTGGGCGGTGGCGGTTCCCGCGAGCGCTCTCATCTTTGATGAGCGGACGCTCGATGCCGCCACCGTCCCAGCCTCTAAATCCGACCCCCCGTCACTCGATCTCTGCTACTTGATCGCACTCCACGTCCTCATATCCATCTCGTGGTCGAAGTGGTCGTGGGAAACACGCTTGCCAAGAATGCTGACGTTCGTCATCTCCGTAAGACCTGGATTCGGGGGATAGTCCGCGATCGACAACTTCGTCGCCTTGTCGATGATCTTCTGCCGCTGTTTGACATCCACGACCTTGCAGAGGTTGTCGATGAGTTTGTCTGCAGCCGGGACACAGATGCGACGAGCGTTGAAGGCAGCGCCGCATTGAGCGTCATAACCCCATTGGTAGTCAGGCGCGATGTTTCCTGGTCCGTCGTACTGGATCGCTGCGGATACTCTGCGAGTGACTTCCACTTCCTGGTCGTACGCGGAAGCACCAAGCGTCCGGATGGCGAGATGGACGCCAAGCTGCGCCCACAACGCCTGAATTGCAGTGACGATCTGCAATTCGGTTGCGATCACCCGCCGGAACGTCGAATGTCAGATCGATCGGCGTCTTCACACCGGATTGCGAGATGAGCTGCTTCGCCTTCGCCATATCGAACGTCAGCGGCGTGCTGATCGAGCGGTTGAACCACGGGAAGGCGGGTGACCAAGGGCCGTAGTACAGCTGGCCATAGCCATACGCGATGTTCTGCAAGATCTGCCGGTACGGCACAGCGTATGCGAGCCCTTCGCGGGAACTTGAGGTTCGATACGGCGCAACTGAATCGGGCAGAAGAATACATCTCCCGCAGCCCGACCGGGTTCTTGATATCAACCGGCAGCAACTGACTTCCGCTCGAGGCCGTGCGTCGCTTGCTTCAAGGAGAAACGAACGTGACGTCCGCGCGTCCCGATTCCGCCTGCAACAGCAACGTCGAGTCGTCGACTGATGAAGTTGACGATGATCTCCCTACTCGCCGGCGGATCAGATGAGAGTTCGGATTGGCTACAAGCACCGCCTGCTTGTTTGGCACATACGACTTAAGGAGGAACGGGCCATAGCCAGCTACGTGCGAGGTCAGTCCAGTCGTCAACGGCGTTCTTCTTGTATCCGCCGTGCGCCTGGACAACGCTCGGATCAACGACTCCTGCGGAGGGCTGACCCCACGTCTGCAGTGCGTTCGGGTCTGGTTTGTTGAGGGTGATCAGACGAACGTGAGCGAGTCAGGCGTCGCCATCGTCTTGATCTGGGGAGGCGTGTAGCGGTTGTCGAACGCGAAGGCGGCACCGCTCGCATTCATTGCTTGCAGACGCTTGAACGTGTACTTGAACGCGTGCGCGACCCAACCGGCTTGCCGCTTGGGAACTTCATCCCTGGATGAAGCTTGAACGTGTAGACCAGGCGGTTCTTGCTGATCGCGTAGGACTTCGCCAGCCACGGCTTCATATGCGCAGGGTCGTACTCCGTGGTGCCGTCGGGACCTGGCTTGGTTCCGTACTGCATGAGGCGCGCGTAGAAGCTGCCGATCAGTCCGACTTCCCACAACTGTGGGGCTTGCGCCAGGTGGAGCAGGCTCCAACGCCGCGGGCCCATGTCCACGGTCAGCGGGGTGGCCGCTCGTGGCCGCGAGCGCACGCTTCTCGTGGCATGACTCGCCAACGCGTATGCGGCGCCGGCCGCCGCCCCGCCAAGCAGAACCATAACCGTCACGGCGAGAGCGAGTTGGACGCGTGGTCCTCGTAGATTTTGAAGGCAAGCTGGACATGGGGCTCCTCCTCCGGATTAACCCACTGCAGAGACTGCGGAACCTGCGCACGAGCCTTTGATCGTCCCTCCAGTGGATCGGGTGTAAATGAGCGCCGTTCGGGCAACGCAACCCACACTTGAGAGTCGGCCGCGACGCGGATGGCCCCCAGTTGAGTTTACGGTCGATAATCAGGTGTTTAGCCTAGGTCAGTCACTGCACAGGTCTTGTCAAAGCAGGCTCGGTGTCTGCTCTCGCGATAGGTGCCGTCTGGTCGTCCAGGCTGATGTGAAACGCACCGCTCCAGGTCGGCGCTCAGGTGCTCTGATTCGGAGAGAAGAACGGTTGTCGTTGACAGCGCGACGATCGCCGGGCCGTCGAGGAAGTGGCCCGCACGCAGCGTTTCTCCGTCGAAGATCGGGATATCTGCCCACTCGCCGCTCGCTAAGCAGGCACCGAGCGTCGAGCTGGTCGGCGATCGCGCAGCAACCGACTCACCGCTTCGACCGATCCGGGTGTTGGAGCTGCGATGTGGCCGTAGGCGGTCACGCGCCAGTGCAAGAGCTCGACCGGAAGCTTCTGCGCCGGGAGTAGCTGAATCGTCGTCGGTGCTCTTCGTGGAACGCGCGCTCGATCTCGTTGCCGGTGCTGCCGTCGCTGCGCCAGCAGGGAGAGCGACGGTCAGTTCATAGTACCTGGCCCGGATAGCGGGCATCAACGTAGGCGTCCGAAGGAGACTGTTTCGGGTCTGAACCCGTCGCCTTCAAGATCCTGCAGCGCCTTTGCCTCAGAGCGTCTGAAAGATGCTCGCTGGCGGACCAGGTGTCGAGTTCGGTTGACAGGGTGCATCGGTGCAATAGCGTGATCCCGCCGTACGTCCGCGACGGTCATTCCGAAGGCGCACAATGCGCCTGGCTTCTCTCGGGATGATGATCTTCTTCCCCGACCCCCACTTCGCGAGCCAATCGGGCTGGCACGCAGCCAGCTCCGGCTCCCCCTCCCACCACTAGTACGAATCGGCGCGGGTCGACGCCGCGCTCGATCGACACCGCACGAATTGCGCTGGCCATGTTCTCATCGACGATCCGCAGGATGCCGGCCGCGGCCTGATCAAGTTGGAGTCCGAGAGGGTCGAGCCACACGACGCTGAGATTGAGCTCTCGGCGAGGTCGCGGCGCAACTGCCGGCGTCCGCCCAGGAACGCTGTCGGCGGAGAGGTAACCGAGTGCGACGTTCGCGTCGGTTACGGTCGGCTCGGCGCCGCCCAAGCCGTATGCAGCCGGCCCTGGCCGCGCGCCGGCACTGTCGCGGCCCAACGCGGAGTGCCCCGCCTTCATCGACCCATGCGATGCTCCCTCCGCCGGCACCCTACAGAATGCACCTCGACACCTGGAACACCGAGTGGCTGCTCTTCAAGCTCTCAGCGTTCCGGGAGATGGTCGGGCGTCCTTCGCTGACGACTGAACACGTTGAAGCTCGTTCCACCCATGTCGATCGTGATCAGCTGGTTGTCGGCGAGTTGGGCGCCGCGGTAGGATCGCGGCTGCTGGCGCAGCTGCAGGGCCCTGAAGAGAGGGGTTATCACGGGCCGACGGAGCACCTCGTTCTACTGTTGTGCATCCGCCGTTGACCTGCATGATGAAGAGCCGCTGGAGTCAGCCCACCTGCCCGCAGGCTCGACTCTAACCGCCTCAGATAGCGCTCCATTGCCGGTGGCTAGGTACGCGCTCAAGGACCGTCGCCGATGTCCGCTCCCATTCACGTATTTCGGGGAGAATCTCTGGCTGACCGCAGCTACGGAACCGATGGCAACTCTTCGTGCAACAACTGGTCCGCGCGCTGCTCGTGGGGAGGTCATTGGCGACTGACCATAGGAAGGCCACGGCAACCGCTTCTACACCTGCAGCGGGCAAAGACTTCTCGCCGCCTCGGCGAACGCCTTCCTCATCAAGCGGGGTGAAGATCTGCCCGTCCGGCCCGATGCGCTCGTTGACTGGGAGCCGCAGATGTCGCGGCACGAGTGGCTCCGGGTGTGAGACATGAATGTTGAAGCGCTCGGGCTTGTGTCCGTCGCGGAAGTAGAGGACATCTCTAAATCCGCCCGTACATAGGAGACCAATTTTGGGACCACTGCGTTGAATCAGAATGTTCGTCCCGATCGTCGTTCCGTGGACGAAGAGTCAAACAGTCTGGAAAGAAGCTCCTCGTGTCTGGGAGGCCCGAAAAAAAGCCCCCCGGTGACAGCCCTCTCAACCCTCGCTCGATCGCTTCCTCAGGGCGCAGGCGGGAGTGCTCTGGCTCCTTTTTTCAGAGAAGCACCGCTTTTCGCCTCGTCGATCACACTGAAATCGGTGAACGTTCCGCCGATGTTGACGCCGATCTCTGAAGTGCCGTGCCAACCTGCTTAAAGCCGGATTCACCGAGGTAGACGTCACCATCGCGCAGGTTTTCGCTCAAGCCAGCGCGATGCTCCTGGCTTCCGTCGGATCCACCAATGGACGGCTCGCCTGCGTCCAAACTGGATCTCGTAGGAGCAGCAGTCCGCTGCTGATCGACCACCGGGTCGACATCCGGCGAGAGGGCGACACCGAACAGATCCTCGGCTGCGTTTCGAGAGACAATCCCGTCTCGGACGTCGCGCCGGACTTGCTCCGGATCACGCGCCCACGGGTTCCCATAACCGCCGCCGCCTGTCGAAACGCCTACCCAACGCTCGTGATCGGCAACTGCAACCAACCCCGCCGCTGACAGCAAAGCGGCGTCGGCCGCTAACGGTGTCCTCGACGTAGGCGCCTCCTCCATGCCCCGGGGTCCCGCCGAGTACGCCGTGCGGCGGATTAGCTACACCGTCCCCGAAGGTGACGCCTCCTGCTGGCCCGCCGAGCGGCCGAACGACCAGTCGCGTACCCGGGCCTCCGATCCATTCGCCGAAGCCCATCGAATCGGGCTCAATCTCCATCTGCTCGATACGAAGTGGGTATAGGAGCTCGACCTGCTCAACAGCCTGCGCCTTAACAGCGCCCATCCCGTCGATGCTCTCGTAGAGCGGCCAACCATCGCAGCCACGTGAGGCGCCACCTCCCCGGTCCCATTAAAGAGCATCACTCCCCATCCAGAGCCGGGGTCGGTCGATCCCTGTCCTGAGAACTGCGCCACGTTCGACTGTTTCCGTCCCGCCCGCGGGAACGCGGTCTGGAATCGCCTGCGCCATTGCCATGTTGATGGCGTCGTGCATACAGTCGGAAGGAATCGCTGTGGCGCAAGACGTAGAAGCCGGGTAGACGCGCATTGCATATCGACCCTTCTGGGGCGACGACCGAGATGTGCTTGATGCAGCCTGGTTCTGGGGGATGTCCGGAGCGACGTAGTAAAGGAACGGGATCGCGGCTGTCGCCATCGACGTAGCTAGCGAGCCGTTGACGCCGCCCTTGGCTTGCGGGCCGCTACCGTGAAGTCGACCCGCGCCCCTGCCTTCGTCGATTGTGACTGCGACCTCGATCGGGATGTTGAGCTCGTCGATTCCGTCGCTATCGATCCAGGATTTAGCCCGGTACACGCCGTCAGGCATCGCTTGCAGCTCGTGGGCCATCCTCCGATCGGCGTAGGAGATGATCTCGTCGACGTAGAAGACGAACGACGTCCACTCCGTACTCAGCACAGAGCTCTACGAGCCGTGCACGTACCCTTCTCGATCGACGCGAGTTGCGCAAGCAGGTCGCCATAGAGCAAATCGCGATAACGAACGTTGGCGAGATAGAGCTGAACCACATCGCTGCGAGGCTCTCCGCGGTCAACGAGCTTCAATGGTGGGATTTGCAATCCCTTTGCCATACGTTCTGTGCGCTTGCCGTAACGCTCGAGGCCACGAACGCTCCTGTGCCGAGCTGATGGCCCTTCGTCACGGACCAAAACAGCTGCTCACCTTCGACGAAGACCGGCGCCGCAGTTACGAGATCCCCAACATGCGTATTCAGGCTGTAGGTCAATGCACACAAAGACGTCACCGTCGGCGATGTCACCGTTAAAGAACTCGGCGATCCGACCGAGGACGAGATGTAGTGATGATGTGTGGATCGGCAAAGCGTCGAACATGCTGATCTGCCTCAGTCCCCCGTCGTACACAGCGCACGAGAAGTCACGACAGAGCGCGAGAATTGACGTCCACGCCGAATGTACGAGCGTCAAGGTCATCTCATTGACGATGCTGT
Source organism: uncultured Thermoleophilia bacterium (assembly GCA_963785875.1). GTDB lineage: Bacteria > Actinomycetota > Thermoleophilia > Gaiellales > Gaiellaceae > PALSA-600. The sequence continues at coordinate 88,802 of CAWAWV010000002.1, forward strand.
CGAACCGTCCAAGCATGACGCTAAACGTGATCGGATCGTATTGCCCGCGCTCAGCCGCGCCGTTCCCGCTTTTACCCATCAACGCGAGGGCTCATGCGGGAGTGAAGCCGTCATCTAGACATAGCTCTTCACGGTGTTGATGCTGCGGCAATTGTCTTTCGAGACGCAGAACAATCTCGTCGATTGCCGCGTCATCCATCGGGTCGAGATGCACAACATGCCGCGGGGCGAAGTAGATCCGGCGTCGAGCCCAGCTCGATGGAGACGCGTGACGTCGTCGGGATTGCCGCGGATGTTCATGATCGAGCCGTACGAGGTCAGATGAACATCAAGCCCTGACTCATCAAGCGCCGATGCGAGCCACGAACTGAGACGATCCCCCAGCGCGTTGATCCTCTCAATCTCAGCTTGCGGGAAGAGATCAAGCGTGGCGACACCAGCGGCCATCGAGAGGCTATTGCCGTTGGATGTCCCGTGATGCTCGATCCAGTACGCACTCCGCGGATCAAAGATCCCCATCACGTCGTCCCGCCTCCGACAGCTCCGACCGGAAGACCGCCGCCGATGATCTTGCCCATCGTTGTTACGGTCAGGCGGACACCAGAGACCTCCTGCAGCCCACCGCAATGAAGACGCAGGGTGATTACCTCATCGAAGATCAACAACGCGCCGCTTGCCGTGGCGAGATCGGGCGAGCTGAAGGTACTCCTGCGTCGCCGCTTCCACAACGTGACCCAGAACAGGCTCAACAATGATCGCCGCGATCTCGTCTCCGTACATCTCGAACGTCGACCTAAGCTGATCAAAGTCGTTGTACCTGACGGAGGAGAGCATCGCCGCAATCGCGCCGGCACGCCAGGGTCGGGTTGGCCGAGCCAGCCGCGAAGTCCTGATCCTCCGAGGAGCCGATGGCCACCTGCTCCCAGCTGCCGTGGTAGCCCCGACCACTTTCACTACTCGGTCCCTCCCCGTGATCGCTCGAGCCGCTCGGATGGCGATCATCACGGGTTCGGTCCCGGAGTTCATGAACCTGACTTTTCTGACGGTCGGCACCCTGTCACAAATCCGCTCCGCGAGTTCCGCCTGAATCACGCTCGGTGCGGGGTTGGCATACCCGGCGGCTGCGGCCTCCGCGATCGCCTTCGCAGGCGCGGGATGGGCCTGTCCATGAACCAACGCGCTGTAGTTGCCGAGAAGGTCCAGATACTCGTTTCCGTCAACATCGGTGACGACGTAGCCGCTTCCGTGCGCAATCGCGATCGGGTACGGCTGATAGTAGGTCGTCGTTCGTGTACTTCCCGCTGGCATCACCCGGGTCATCCGGTCGAACAGATCTGCCGATGCCCTAGTCGAGCCGTTTGCCATGACTACCTGCCGTTTACCTGTACTAACACACAGCCGAGACTACATATGAGCGCCGACCTACGTCAACGATCTGGATAGATAGTCTCCGTGATGGCCCTTCCGCAGCGCCACTAAACGCCAATTGCGCTCCCAATGGCGCTACACCGCAAACCGACGAACGGATAGCGACCCGCTACTTGGTGAACGTCTCCGGGCTCATCGGAATCGCAGCGGCATCAGCGGGCGAGAGCTGGCAGCGGCCGCGGACGTCACTCCGGGCTTCATCTCGCAACTCGAGCGAGGACTGTCGACTCCATCAATCGCGACGCTGCTTCGATCTGCCGGGGCCTGGTATCCAAATTGGGGACCTTTTCACTCATGAGCAACCGATGAAGCGCCTGATTCGGCGAAACGAGCGGCCGATCTATACGGTGCCCAAAACGGGATTCGAAGAAGCCCGCATCTCCGCCGATCCGCGCGGAAGCGTCGAGGTGGTGTGGTGCCGGATGGGGCCAGGCGGCGGCACAGGCGACGAGCTACTCAGTCACGGAAGCGAGACCGAGTGCGTCTACGTCCTCCGCGGCAAGCTCGACTTAGTCGTCGGCGACGAGGAGTACACGCTCGCGGCGGGAGACTGCCTGACGATTCCCGGCGAGATGCTCCATGGCTGCTTCAACCACACGGACAAAGACGTCGAGCTGCTTTGGGTGACGACGCCTGCCGGTCTATTGACGTCTCGGCCGGTCGACGTCGTAGCGCAGCTTCGCTGCAAGAAACGCCTCGCACGTGAGCAAGGGAAAGCTGGGATTCTCTTGGTCGACCGCGACAGCGGCGAGGCGATCGCAATCACACTCTAGGATGACGAAGAGTCGCTGAGGGCCTCCGAAGAGAACGCGAACGCGCTGCGGGCCAGTGCTGCTGAGGACATGGGCGCCGCAGACGCGCCAAAGGTCGGGCGGTGCGAGGTGGTGGTTTTCGAATGTGAGCTCTGTTGGGGTGAGCTCCCCCGCGTGGCCGCATGGGGCCGCGTGCGAGTCGGGAGAGCGTGGCCATGACCGACTCGCACGCTGAAACTGAGCCATCCCGGGTTTCGCGGAGACGGGTTTGATTGGTTTCCTACTTTCATCAAAATGGGTTCGCTCGCGAACCCATCGTCTCGCGTGCTGCCGTTCGTACTCGGCTGGCGGGATGCCTAGACTCGAGCAACTGTCGTCCTCGAGTGCGCCGCGTCGACCGCTCACCAGTCGCGCGCTGGTAGTAGGCGGACGCCGACACGCCCAGGGTCCGGCAGATCGGCTCGACCCCGAAGCGCTCGCGCTGCTCGTAGATGAACACGCTCACCTCGGACGGTGTGGATCGAGCTCGCCCGCGAAAAACACCGACTGGCCGCTTTCAGGATCTCGTTCGCGCGGCGAAGCTCGGACACCTCGCGGCGCAGCTTCGCGGATCTCCTCGCGCTCCTCGCTCGTCGGCAGGTCCGGGCGGCGGACCTCGTCCGCTTCGACCTGGCGCACGTACTTCCGCAACGTCTCCGACGGCAACCCCAGATCAGCAGCAACATGCGCGATCGGACGTCCCGACTCGAACACCAGCCGCGTCGCACGGTCCGACAAGCCACCGGATACTTCCTCGCTCTCGGCATGACAGACCTCTCCTTCCGCCAGGGCGGAACCCTGGCAGCGAAGTCTCCGGCAAACTCGGGATGGCTAGGATGCTCCACGTCGACCGGGACGATCCCGAAGTCGCCCCACTCCACCAACTCGCCGTCGACCGTGGGCAGCCCGAGCGCCTCCCCATAGAAGGCGCGGGCTGCGGCCAGGTCGGAGACGTGGATCTCGACGTGGTCGAACACTGTGTCGCACATGATCACGCACGTTGCCTCGGCACGGCGGTGGCGGGGTAGTCTTCCGAGGGCGAATGGACGCTACCGAGTTCAGACGCGCGAGCCACGCCGTCTGGGAAAAGATGGCGACGGGGTGGGACAACCGCCACGCCTACTTCGAGGAAACGGCTCGGCCGGTGACAGAGCGGATGCTCGAGCGGCTCGCACCGGCCCGCGGGGAGACAATTCTCGAGCTGGCGGCGGGAACGGGCATCGCCGGCTTCGCCGCCGCCGAGCTCGTCGGGCCGGGCGGCCGCGTGATCATCAGTGACTTCTCCGAGGCGATGGTCAAGGCGGCGCAGCGCCGCGCGGCCGAGCTCGGGCTCGAGAACGCCGAGTTCCGGATGCTCGACGCGGAACAGCTCGATCTTCCGGACGAGGCGGTCGACGGCGTCCTCTGCCGGTGGGGATACATGCTGATGGCGGACACCGCGGCCGCGCTGGCAGAGACGCGGCGCGTGCTGCGCGTCGGCGGACGCCTCTCCTGCGCCGTGTTCGCGGGGCCGGAGCACAACCCGTGGGCTGTGTTGCCGTCGCGCGTACTCCAAGAGCGGGGACACATGCTGCCGCCGGAGGCGGGCGCTCCAGGGATCCTCGCGCTCGCGGACCGCGACCGCCTCCGCCGCGTGTTTGCGGGAGCCCGCTTCTCCGATCCGGAGATCGACGAGGTCGCACTCACGTTTCGCTTTGCCGACGCGGACGAGTACTGGGAGTTCCTGGTGCACGCGGCCGGGGCGATCGCAATGACCCTCGGCCGGCTCGACCAAGACGAGCTCGGAAGCGTCCGCGAGCAGATCGCCGAGCAGGTGGCGTCCTTCCGCAGCGCCGGGGGGATCGAACTCCCAGGCATGTCGCTCGTCGCCTCGGCGTCGTAGCTCGCCGCCGATCGCGTTCGGCAGTACGCCCTCGTCTCGCTGAACGACGCGCCGCTGCGTCGTGTCGGTCGGATCGCGAAGGCCCACGGCCCTCTCGCAGCGGCGCAGCTTGTCACGCCAATCGCTCGCGTACAGCATCGACGAACACACCCGCTCCTTCTGCCGCGGGATGCTCGGCGCTCGCCGCGCTTCGGTGCGCCAGGGCGGCATCAATTATCGCTGGGTCGGCCGCTCGGCTTCGCGCCCACGCGCCACCCTCAGTCTTCGAGGCGATCTCCCCGGTTTCCGCAAATCGCCACGCGCGTGCGGCATTGAGCACTTGGTAACTCGCGGAGGCGTTCCCGACTCCCCACTCGAGCTCGTCGCGAAGGGCCGAGAGCACGCGGTCGCGCCGTACTTCCGGAAACAGTTCCGAGGCTGGTGGCCCAAGCAAGGTTATGCCGCGTGTCTTCAATACCGCGTAATGCATGACGAGGTCGGCGTCACCAGCGTGGCCAAAGCCATCCACGAACCGTTCTGTTCCGCTCCTGGTGTCGGTGGCGATATGCACCTCGAACCGCGGAGCATCGGTCACCTCCGCCAAGGTGTTTGCCGCGACGGCATGAAACTCGAGACCAGTCGCCGGACACGGCAGCGCTGACGGTGCCAACTCAGCGCCAAGCTGTTTCCGCTCTGGATCCGTCAGGGATTCTGACGCGACGGCGACCACATCCAGATCACTACGCGATGGCGTGAAGTCTCCGAGAGCTACCGAACCGTGGAGATAGACACCCACCAACTTCGCGCCGAGAGTCCGTCGCAACCGATGCGCCAGTTCCTCCGAGTAGCGCCTGACCTCCGACTGCAGCGCGGCCAGTTCGCCTACTTCACCGTTCACTTCCGCGCCTCGAGGTAAAACCCAGGCAGTGGCAGTGTGATTGGGCCGTCACTCTCTGAGCCTTTCGTGAATCTCACGCAGTCGATCCCGATACGTGTCGACCGAGAAGCCCGGGACAGTCCAAGGGATCATTCGGATGTACCAGGCCAACGCCCCCACGTCAGCAAAAGTCACTGCTTCCCGACCTTCCGCCGAGCGCGTCACGGTGAGTCCGACCCGCTCGATCTGCTCAACGGCGACGGGGCAGCCGCCAAGATGCTGTGTTTGGTCGGCTCCGCGCCAAGCAGTTCGTTGAACTCGCGGAAGACACCGTCGCCAAGCTGCTGAGTAATGAACTGACCGCCAGGACGCAGAACCCGCGCGACCTCACTTGGGAGGAAGGATTCGTTCAGGACGACGATCGCCGGCCGATCGCGCCCGAGGCCATCGCGATCGAGAACGCAGAAGAGTCGGAAGTGTTCGCGTCCTGGACCATTGACCCTGACCTCGAAGTAGCCGGACATATTCCCGTGCATCGCCTCCCACATGCCTCCGCCTGAAAACGAGGGCGGAGGAGCCTGTGCGACAGCACTTAGAACAGCTTCGAGCTTGGCTTCAACTGTGGTCGGGCAGTCGTCAAGAAACGCCTCGGCCGGAACGGCTCCGGCCAGAGTCTTGTAGTAGACAACGCTCCATGCCAATGCGAGCCGCAGCGGACGACGACCGGAGGACGGGGCCCCTAGGCGGGTTCGTCAAGCAGCAGTTGGCCGGAGCGAACGCCGGCGTGATCGCCGCCGTGGCCGAATGACAACCTCGGCGTCAAGCGCCTCGGCCATCGCGACGATCGTCTTCAGTTCAGGATTCACTTCACTGGTGAAAAGCCGGCGCACGCTCGCCGGGTTCTTGTCGATTTCTCGAGCAAGCTGGGCCTTGGACTTTCCAGCTTCCAGCCGGAGACCATCGAGCATCCGCATTACCGCGTCGACCTGGGCGATCTCGCGCTGCGAGCGCTCATACTCAACGCGGAACTCCGGATCCTCAAGCCGCTCCGCCAGGCGGCGATCGCGGTAGCTCATGTCGATGCTCATATCGCCTCCTCCTTCGGGTTATCGGCAGGCGTGGCTTTGACGTTACACCTAACGATGGATAGTACATCTCCATCTACGAGCGCACAGTAACGCCTATGTTACGTTTATGCAAGGTCCACCATGAAAAAAGACCTGCTGAGGGGTGATTCGCCTTGCGAACTCTCTGAGCGCGCGCAAGATCTGGATTCCCCTTCTACGGAGCTTAGCTTCGCTGTCGACCTCGCCGGCGTCGAGTCAGCCCCTGCGGTAGAGGCGGGCGGTCGCGGGCGCGAAGACGGCCAGGAGCACGGCCGACGCGATCAGCACCCAGACGATCTCGCCGGTCGGGGTCTGGCCTTGCATGAGGCCGCGCTCGGCGTCGATCAGGTGGCTGACCGGGTTGGCCTGGACGGCCGAGCGCACCCAGGCGGGCATCGTGTGCGGGTCGACGAACGCGTTGCTGGCGAAGGTGAGCGGGAAGAGGATGACGAGGCCGATCACCTGGACCGACGTCGGCGTGCGCAGGATCAGCGCGAGCGTCGTCCAGAGCCAGGAGAGGCAGAAGCCGAACAGGACCGCGAGCCCGATCGCGGCGAGGACGCCGGCGAGGCCGCCCGCAGGGCGGTAGCCGATCGCGAGCCCGAGTGCGACGACGAGGCCGCAGCCGAGCAGGTAGCGGCCGGTGTCGCCGATCAGGCCGCCGACGATCGGCGCCGGCCGCCAGATCGGCAGCGAGCGGAAGCGGTCGAAGGCGCCTGTGGCGGCGTCGGTGTTGAGGTTGACGCCGCTGTAGACGGTGAGGAGCACGGCGGCCATGACGAGCGTGCCGGGAAGCAGGAACTGCAGGTAGGCGTGCGTCGAGCCGGCGAGGGCGCCGCCGAACAGGTACGTGAAGATCGAGCGTGAAGATGACGGGGATGCCGATCACGTCGGCGAGCTGCTCGGGCACGTGCTTGATCTTCAGCAGCGCCCGCCAGCCGAAGGTGAGCGCGGCCGACGCGGCGCTCGGGCGTGCCGGGCGGGGGCCGTCGGCGAGGACGGCGTGCAGCAGGTCGGTTGCGGGGGCGGGTGTCGTGTTCATGCGGCTTCCTCTCCGTTGTCGGGCTTCGGCGGGGCGTCCGGTCAGGGCGAGGAACACCTCGTCGAGGCTGGGCTGGCCGAGCGAGAAGGCGGCGAGCTCGATCCCGGAGCGGATCAGCTCGTCGAGTGCGTGCGCGACCGCGGCCGGGTCGGGAGCAGGAATCGAGATCGCGGTCGGCTCGACCTCGTCGCGGGGGACGGCGTCGAGCATGCGCGTCGAGCAGCTGTGCCGCCTGCGGCCGGCACGCGGGCGTCGCGGAGGCGAAGGTGGAGGACGCCGGAGCCGAGCGAGTCCTTCAGCTCGGCCGGCGTGCCCTCGGCGATCACCCGGCCGTGGTCGATCACCGCGATGCGGTCTGCGAGCCGGTCGGCCTCGTCCAGGTACTGGGTCGTGAGCAGCACCGTCGTGCCGCGGGCGGCGAGGGCGCGGACGATCTGCCAGACGTGGTCGCGGCTGCGCGGGTCGAGGCCGGTCGTCGGCTCGTCGAGGAAGAGCAGGTCCGGCCTGACGACGAGGCTGGCGGCGATGTCGAGCCTGCGGCGCATCCCGCCCGAATAGGTCTTGACCGTCCGGCCGGCCGCGTCGGCGAGCCCGAACGCCTCGAGCAGCTCCGCCGCCCGCCGCTTCGCCTGCGGGCGGCGGTAGCCGTACAGCCGGGCGAGGAACACGAGGTTCTCGCGGCCGGTCAGGTCCTCGTCGACCGAGGCGAACTGGCCGGTCAGGCTCACCCGTCCGCGAACCGCGTCCGCCTCGCGCACGATGTCGTGGCCGAGCACGGAAGCCGAGCCCGCGTCGGGGCGCAGAAGCGTCGCGAGCATCCGGATCGTGGTCGTCTTGCCGGCGCCGTTCGGCCCGAGCAGCCCGTAGACCGCCCCCAGCGGCACGGCCAGGTCGAGCCCGTCGACCGCCCGCTTGCGCCCGAACGCCTTCACGAGGCCGCGCGCGTCGATCGCAAGGTCGTCTGACATGGATGTCACTTCCTTTGCATAGTCACTGTCAGTACTGCGCCACAATAACAGATACCGACTTTCATCTGCCAGTGACTGTCCGACATCAGGCTAGACTCGCCTGGTGACCGAGAAGCCGGGACTTCGCGAGCGGCAGCGCACCGCGGCGATCAGGCGCATCCAGGAAGCGGCGCTCGACCTGTTCGACGAGCGCGGCTTCGAGAACGTGACGATCGAAGAGATCGCGGACGCCGCCGAGGTCTCCCCCAGCTCGGTCTACCGCTACCTCGGCACCAAGGAAGGGATCGTCCTCTACGACGAGTTCGACTTCAGGCTGATCGACGCCGTCGAGGCGGAGCTCGCCTCCCACCCGCCGGTCGAGGCGGTGCGGCGGGCGGTCGCATCGGTGATGGCCGCCTTCTTCGGGCGCGACGAAGAGCTCGCCCGCCGCAAGCTTCGCTACGCCTTCGAGAATCCCCACCTGCAGGCCGCGACGACGCAGCAGGTCGACCAGTTCTGCCAGCTCGTCGCGGACGCGCTCGCCCGCGCCGCCGGCCGGGACGCGAACGAGCTCGAGATCCAGGTGATCGCCACGACGCTCGTCTGGGCGCTCACGACGGCCGCCCGCATCTGGCACGCCGAGGGCTACACCCGGCCGCTCCAGCCGCTGCTCGACGAAGCCCTCGCGGTCGTCGAACACGGCCTGCAGCTCGAGCAGTAGGTCGCCGTCGGCGAACCAGCAGTCTCGTTCGCGCAGACATCGTGTTACGATCTATCGGTGCAGGTGGCGAGCTCTCCCCGCCATTACCGTGCGCCGACCTGGTTCGACCGCGCTCTGATGAACCCGCTCATCGGCGGCTTGACCCGGCTCGGCCTGAGCGCCTGGGGATCGCGCGTGCTCGAGGTGCGCGGCCGCAAGAGCGGTGAGCCGCGCCGCGTGCCCGTCAATCCGCTGCCACTGGACGGGACGCGTTATCTCGTCGCACCGCGCGGTCACACGCAGTGGGTCCGGAACCTGCGCGCCGCCGGCGAGGGGTATCTCCTGCTCGGCCGGCGCCGCGACCACTTCACAGCCGTCGAGGTGCCAGACGCGGAGAAGGAGCCGGTGCTGCGCGCCTACCTGCGCCGCTGGAAATGGGAGGTCGGGCAGTTCTTCGACGGCGTCGGTCCGGACTCGTCGAGCGAAGAGCTGGCGCGCATCGCTCCCGACCACCCGGTCTTCCGGATTTCGACCTGACGTGCCGGGCGCTCAGCGGGTGACGCGCCCGCGCATGACACAGCTCGAAGTTCTCACCCTCGCGCTCCGAGTCACCATGGAGGCGGCAGTCATCGCGGCGCTCGCGTACTGGGGCGTCCGCACGGGCGGGACGGTCCCGGGGAAGATCCTGCTCGGGGTCGGCGCGCCGGTCGTCGGTTTCGGCTTCTGGGGAGCCGTCGACTTTCATCAAGCGGGGCGCCTTGCCGAGCCGCTCCGGCTCACGCAGGAGCTCGGCGTCTCCCTGCTCGCCGCCGTCGCGTTCTACCTCGCCGGCCGGCACAGCGCCGGGATCGCGCTCGCCACGCTCTCGGTCGTCTACCACGTGCTCGTGTACGCGACCGGCGGCCGGCTACTGAAGACGCGCGTCGGCTCCTAGCCGGCCGCGTCGTCTCCGTCTGGCTCGCGCCTCCGAATCTCGCCCTCGCTCCGACGAATCGCCTCGAGGACATCCTGCTTCAGGGCGCCGATCAGGCTCGGGCGGCTGAGCACCGCGCGCAGCATCGTCTCGCCGCCACGACGAGCGAGATAGGGGTCGTTCAGGATCTCGGCCACAGCGCGTCCGCGGCGGTGTTCTCTGCGGATGTACGCCGCAAGCTCGGCCTCGCGGTACGGGCGCGGCCCGATGAAGAAGTACGGAGTTGACAGCAGCGGGTCTACAGCGATCGGGTCTCCCCTGCGCTCGAACAAAAATAGACCATACCATGGTATACCCGGGGCGGCGGGTCTCGACACCTTCTCTAGGTGGCCCGCACCGCGCGGATCGCGACCCTGCTCTGCTCGCGCCGGCTCGCCTCCTGCTCGACGCGGCCGCGACTCCGTAAGAACAGCTGCGAGGTCGCGGGGGCGAAGCGAGACAGCCGCCCGGAGTCGAGCGTTTACACCATGGCATGATGCAACACGTGGCTTGTAGTCCCCTGCTGATGTCCGCGGATGGACGGCGACCGGCGCGCTGACCGCGGACGCGGCACCCGTATCCCGAGATCGGCGCGCGAGGCCTACGGCTGGCTGCGCGCGACCCCGGGCGGCCTGGTGGCGCTCGCGCTCGTCGTCGGCGCCGGCGCAGGTGCGGGCGCGGTCGTCTTTCGCTACCTGATCCTCGGCTTCACCGACGCCTTCACCGGCCACCGCGACTACAGCGCTTCCGGCCACGCCGCGTACGGCTACGTCCACGGCGCCGGCTTCTGGTTCGTCATCTTCGCACCGGTCGTCGGAGGGTTGTTGTACGGGCCGCTGATCCACGTGTTCGCACGCGAAGCACGCGGGCACGGCGTCCCGGAGGTGATGCTTTCGGTCGCCGAACGCGGCGGCCGCATCCGGCCGCAGGTGGCAGTGATCAAGTCGCTCGCCTCGGCGCTCTGCATCGGCTCCGGCGGCTCGGTCGGGCGCGAGGGCCCGATCGTCCAGATCGGCTCCGCGCTCGGCTCGACGATCGGCCAGCTGGCCCGCGTCGCGGAATCGCGGCTGCGTGTGCTCGTCGCCTGCGGCGCCGCCGGCGGCATCTCCGCCACCTTCAACGCGCCGATCGCCGGCGTCTTCTTCGGGCTCGAGCTGATCCTGCGCGACTTCGAAGCCGAGTCGTTCGGCGTCGTCGTGCTCGCCTCGTTCGTCGCCGACATCATCGGGCGCGCCGTTTTCGGCTCGAACCCGTTCCTGCAACTGCCCGCGTTCGAGCTGCACTCGCCCGTCGAGTACGTCTTCTACATCGGGCTCGGCGTGCTCGCCGCACTGGTGGGAGTCGTCTTCATCCGCGTCCTCTACGGCGAGCGAAGACCTCGCCGACCGTCTCTGGCGCGGACCCGAGTGGCTCAGGCCTGCGGCGGGCGGCCTGCTACTGGGCCTCCTGCTACTCGCTCTGCCGCAGCTCTACGGCGTCGGCTACCCGCCGCTCGAGCGCGCGATTCGCGGCAACGACGTCGTCTGGCTGCTGCTCGCGCTGCTCGCCGGCAAGATCCTCGCCACCAGCCTGACGATCGCGATCGGCGGCTCCGGTGGCGTCTTCGCGCCCTCGCTCTTCATGGGCGCGATGCTCGGCAGCGCGTACGGCAGCGCGGTCAGCCACCTTGCACCCTCGCTCGCCGGCCCCACCGGCGCCTACGGCATCGTCGGCATGGGCGCCGTCTTCGCCGCCGCCGCCCGCGCGCCGATCACCGCCGTGATCATCATCTTCGAGCTGACCGGCAACTACCGCATCATCCTGCCGCTGATGTTCGCGATCGCGCTCGCCGCCGGCATCTCGAGCCTGGTCAGCCGCGACACCATCTACACGCTCAAGCTGCGCCGGCGCGGCATCGACGTCATGCGCGGCCGCGGCGCCAACCTGATGCAGCTACTCACCGTCGCCGACGCCATGGAGCCGCTCCCCGCTTCGCTCCCGGCCGACACACCGCTCAACGAGGCGATCGCGCGACTCGCCGAGTCGCCCAGCGACGGCCTGCCCGTCGTCGACGCCGACGGCGGCTATCTCGGCACGCTCGGCTCGCAGCAGATCGAGCAGGCGATGCGCGAGAACGCCCTCGACGCACGCGCCGCCGACCTCGCCCAAGACCTGCCGCCGCTGACCCAGGGACAGACGCTCGAGCAGGCACTCGGCGCCCTCCTGCGCGCGCGCTCCGGCCTGCCCGTCCTCGCCGCGCCCGAGGGCGGCACCGTCGGCTGGCTCACCCACCTCGACGTCCTCCGCGCCTACAACACACGATTGCAGCACGGTCTCGAGCAGGTGCGACGCAACGAGCAGCCGTCCGCGCGCGAGCCCACGTGGGTCGGCAGCGCGCTCGCCCGCCTGCGCGGCTACCGGATCGTCGACCTCGAGCTCGCGACCAACCAGCCTCCGGTCGGCAAGGCCGTCTCCGAGGTGCCCTGGCCGCCGCGGTCGACCGTGCTCGCGATCCGCCGTGGCGAACGCACCTTCGAGCCCCACGGCCGCGAGCGGCTCGAACAGGGCGACCGCCTGACCGTCCTCGTCCCCGCGTCAGCCGCCGGGGAGCTCGTCGACGCGGTCGCCGGCTGAGCGGCGCCGTCCCCGAGCTGCCTTGCGGCCGACGACGAGCAGGTACTCGGCCGAGGTCAGCCCCTCGTGAAGCTCGCGCAGCCGCGACCGGAGCTCCGGCCAGCGTCCGTCTGCCTCGGTCGCCGCGCGCGCGGCCAGCAACGGGCCGAACCGCGCCGAGTGGTACTCGACGTCGTCGTCGACGGAATCGAACGGCGGGAACTCGGCCACTCCACGCTCGAACTCGAGCTCGATCCCCGTGCCCGCGAACAGCCCGCGGACGTGCTGCTCCGAGCCCCAGAGCCACGGCGGGTCGACGAATGCCGGGCGGGGCGGGCAGGTAGGAGGCGGTCGTGCGCACGATCCGGGTAATCGCGCTGCTGTCGGACCAGTTGCAGGAGCGCCATCCGTCCACCGGCCGGAGCACACGAGCGAGCTCCTCGGCGGCGACGCGGTGACGCGGCGCGAACATCACCCCGAGCGTCGAGAGGACGACGTCGAAGCTCTCGTCGGCGAACGGCAGCGCCTCGGCGTCCCCCTCGACCCAGTCGATCGTCGCCCCGGCTTCGGCGGCCAGCCCGCGACCCGTCTCGAGCAGCTCGGGGGTGAGGTCGAGAGCGACGACACGGGCACCGGCGCCGGCGGCCCGCAGCGCCGCGTTCCCGGTGCCGCACGCGACATCGAGCACGTCCTCGCCCGGCCCGACGCCGCTGCGCACCACGACTCGCTCCCCAAGCGGCCAAAGCTCGCGCCGGGCGATCTCCGCGAAGTCGCCGGCGGCCCAGGTCTTCCGCGCACGCCGCTTGAGCTCGGCCAGCAGCGGCTCCTCGGCCAGGGCGGAGACGATCGGTGAATGCCCCGGCACGCTCATCAGTAGCTGAAGACGGTCGCGCCCGCTCCGACCCACTCCCACATCGGGGTCGCGCCCGGTCAACCGTGCGTTCGGGACGAGCGCGCCCTCGTCGAGGCTGCGCGCGCTGAAGCAGATCGGGCACGGGAGCAACTCCCCGCCCTTCTCGCTGAACTGCTCGAGCAAGCGCTCGAGCGGTGGGCAACCGGCGCAGGCGACGCCGACGCCGTACCCCGGGAGCGCGAGCCGGACGGCTTCCTTGGTCAGCCAGATTCCGACGCGCCTGCCCGCGTCGAGGGCGGCGCCGGCGACGAGGAGAGCCACGGTGACGCATTCGGCGTCCTCGAGGCCCGTGGAGAGGTTGATCAGGACGCTCTGGGTTCTCCGGGGTCTCGTTCATGACGGCAGCGTGGCGGCGCGAAGCCGCCGCCGCACCGGTCAAAACCCCTAACTCGCGGCGGAATCGCGCTCGGGCCGACGAACCGCGTACGCCGCCGCCTCGGCGCGGCTGCGCAGTCCGAGCTTGCGCAGGACGCTGTGCACGTGATGCTCGACCGTCTTGCGAGTGAGGAAGAGCCGCTCGGCAAGCTCCTTGTTCGTGAGGCCCTCGGCGAGCAGGTCGAGCACCTCGCGCTCACGCTTGGTGAGCACGCCGGCAGTCTCGCGGCCCGCGTCGCGCCGCCTTCTCTCCGAGCGAGCGCAGCAGGCCGGCCGCCCGGTCGGCGTCACTCCCCGCCCCGAGCGACTCGAACGCCTCGAGCGCCGCACGAGCCTCGCGCACGGCGGCGCCCCGGTCGCGGAGCACGGCGGCCAGCAGCAGGTGCGTCCGTGCCGCTTCGAGCGGCAGGCCGAGCCGGGCGAACACGACCAGCGCCCGCTCCAGCTGAGTGACTGCCGCCTCGGCGTCTCCCTCGGCAGCAAGAGCTCGACCGACGGCTCGAGCCGACCTCGCGACGATCACCTCGCAGCCCGCCCGCTCGCCGAGCTCCACGAGCCGCGCGATCGTCGTTCGCGCCTCCTCGAGTGCCCGCTGTTCGAACTGGGCGGCCGCGAACAGCTCGAGCAGCCTGGCCGCCTCCAGGCAGGACGACGCGCCCGCGGGATACGGGCCGGCTCGCTCGGGCTGCTCGAGCTCGCGCAGACGGCGGCTGGCAACGGTCTCCGCGCTCACGGGATCGGCCCGCGCGAGCCGGATCGCCGCGAGCGTCGAGGCGCAGCTCGACTGGTCCTCGAAGCCGGCCAGCAGCCGCTCGGCCTCGTCCAGCCGCCCCTGCGCGAGCCGGAGCTCCGCCAGCCGGGCGAGCGCCTCGCCGTAGAGCGCCCGCTCCGCCGTCCTCGCACTCTCGAGCGCCGCCGCCAGCTGCCGCTCCGCCTCGGGCCAGTCGCCCGTGGCGAACAGGATCGTCCCGTAGTAGGTGCGGCAGGTCGTGTACAGGTGCGGGCTGCCGTAGCGACGTGCGAACTCGTCCCCCGCGTGGATCCACTGCGCCGCCCGCTCGATCCCCGCCACCTGGCTGCAGGCGCTGATCATGTTGCAGCTCGTGTAGACGACCGTCCGCAGGTGCTCGCACTCGCCTCCGAGCGAGGCGGCCATCGCCTCGTCGAGCAGCGCTTCGCCCTCCTCGACCCGGCCCAGCTCGACCAGCGAGACGCCGAGCTGGCTGAGCGCGCAGAGATCGAGGTCGGCGTCGCCGTGCGCGCGGGCAAGGTCGCGCGCCTCCCGCGCCCAGCGCTCGGCCGCGTGCGGATCTCGCGTGTTGTGCGCCCGCATCAGCAGCACCCACCCTCGAAGCGGCGCCAGCTCGAACTCCTCGACCAGCCGCGCCGCCCGGCCCAACCAGCCCCGTGCGGCCGCCGCGTTGCCCAGGCTGACCCGATAGTGGAAGTAGAGCGTGACCGCGGCGAGCGAGGCGGAGACGAGATCCCGCCGACGCCGGAGCGCGGCATAGGCGCGCTCCCCGCAGCGAACCGCGCCCTCCGTGTCGCCGAGCCACCAGAGCGCGTCGCTCAGCCCGAGCAGCGCCTCGGCCGTCTCACCGTTCGCTAGAACGCCGTCGAACGACGCGCGTGCGGCCGCCCAGTCGCCACGCTCCAGAGCGGCTCGGCCCTCGACGAGCAGTGCCTCGGCCTCGGCAGGCACCCCGGCATTCTAAGAGGCCCTCTCATGATGGGGCTTCGTTGCTCGGGTGCGATCGGCGAGTGCGCTGCAAGGACGCAGGTCTCGCTCGTATGCAGGCATACGGGCGAGACCGAGGACGCGGCAGCGCGCCGCCGAGCGCGGCCGGGCGACCGTGCTCTCGACGGCTGTCGCCGGCGGCAATCCGCCGGACCTCGCTGCGGTGTCGCAGCCGGGCCTCGTCATGGACTTCCAGAAGAAGGGCGCCCTGAAGAGCCTCGACTTCGCGAAGTCCGTGCTCGCCGCGAACTATCCGGAGTCGATCGTCGACATCGGCAAGATCAACGGAAAGATCTACGGGCTCCTGATCAAGGCAGCCAACAAGTCCACTGTCTGGTACAACGTCGCGTCCTTCACGAACGCCGGCGTGAAGGCGCCGACGAGTTGGCCTGCGTTCGTCAAGGCGATCAACACGATCAGGGCATCCGGCCAGACGCCGCTGTCGGTCGGCGGCGCCGACGGGTGGACGCTCACCGACCTCTTCGAGAACATCTACCTCCGCCAGGCCGGGCCGGAGAAGTACAACGCGCTCTCCAAGCACGAACTGAAGTGGACCGACCCCTCGGTGCTCACAGCATTGACGACGATGGGGTCGATCCTCAAGCCGCAGAACCTGATCGGCCGCACGGCCGGCGCGCTCCAGATCGACTTCCCGACCTCGGTCGCGAACGTCTTCTCGACCGACCCGAAGGGTGCGATGGTGATCGAGGGCGACTTCGTTCCCGGCGTAGTCGCCTCCACGAACAAGCTGAAGGCCGGGACCGGCTACAACGTCTTCCCGTTCCCTGCGATCGGCAACACCGAGGGCTACGTCGAGGGCGGCGGCGACGAGTTGATGATGTTCAGGAACACCGCCGCCACGCGCGCGCTCGTGAAGTACCTGGCGACCGGCGAGGCACAGGCGATCTGGGCGAAGCGCGGCGGCTACACGGCCCCCGCGAAGACGGTCCCTGCGTCGGCGTACCCGGACGCGATCACCCGCGCGACCGCGACCGCCGTCGGCAAGGCGAACGCGTTCGTGTTCGACCTCTCCGACCTCCAGCCGGCGTCATTCGGGGCGACCGTCGGGCAGGGCGAGTTCAAGCTCTTCCAGGACTTCCTCAGAAACCCGTCAAACGCCGCCGGAGTCGCCAGGTCGCTCGAGGCCGCAGCAACCAGGGCCTACAAAGCCGGGAAGTGATCGGCTCCTTCGTCGGGGCCTCGATCGCGCCGACCCTGTGGTAGAAGAAACCGTGGCGGCGAGGCGGCGGGCAAGAGCGCTCGAGACGGAGCTCGCGCGTGCGGCCGCGTACCGCACCGCGTTCCGGCGCTTCCTACGCCGTACGGACGCCGCTGCCGAGAACGCCGGCCTGACGTCGCAGCGCTACGACCTACTGCTTCAGATCGCCGCCGCGGGGTCCGTGCGCGTGACCGACCTGTGCGAACGCCTTCAGCTTCGACAGACAGCGGTCACCGAGCTCGTGAAGCGGGCGGAGGAGGCGGGCTTGCTCGGGCGTGAACCGTCGTCCGACGACGCGCGCAGCTGGGTGCTGCGCTTGACGGCCGAAGGCGAACGCCGGCTGATGCGAGCCTTCGCTGCGCTGCGCGAGGATCGGACCGCGCTCGCCGAGGCGTTCCGAGAAGTCGACGCCCGGTTCCAGGTCGCGACACGCCGACCGAGAACATCGCACTGACACGTTGCGTCGCAGCAAATCCTGACAAGACCCGAACGCGATCGTAGTACTGCACAAAGGACCGCACGGCAGCATGAGTCGCGTGACTGGAATCGACACCTTGATCGTCGTGCTCGGCGTCGTTGTGATCCTCGTCGTCGCTCTGGCAATCCTGTCGATGCGCTGAACGCGCAGCGGGCGCGTCTCCTGACCCACGCACGACAGGCTCGTCGCGAGGTATCGCGGTCGGCGATACATCTTTCGATCGCGAGCGATCGGTCGTTTCCACGGCGCGTGAACGGGCACGGTCGAAGCGTGGCCCCATCCACGATCATTCTCGTGATCTCGATCTTGATGATCGTCGCTATCGCCTGGAAGTCCTTGCGCTAGGGGTCGTCGAGACCGATTGCGCGACGGGCGCGAATGCACCACGGCGCTGTGGCGGGCGGCGCGGAAAGACGAGAGGTGTGAGTCTTTCGAGCTCTTCGTGGTACAGACAGAACTCGCCCAAGGTGAAGGTCTCGCATTCAGGCGACGCACAGGTTCGAAGCATTGACATGAGACTGTCCTCCTCGGATCGTGTTTGTCGGGGCTCCGGGGTCTTCACCGTCGGCCGAGCTCCACTGCGACGCCTGGCAGGCATGCTGCCGCCTCGGCGCTCACAGCACGCGCGGGCGCGACGCCGGCGCGAGCCTCGCCACGGAATAGTCGACGGCCACCGACGACGACGATCCGTGCGTCCGGAGCCTCGTCGCGAATGCGTCGTAGGGTCTGCAAGGAGTCACCCTCCGTGCTCCGCTGACAGATGACGACGACTCTCGCGGGTCGGGCCCGGTACGCCTGAATCGCTTGATCTTCATCGTCAGCTTCGTCGATCACTTCAAGCCGCCCATCGGTCTCGAGAATCGCCCGCAGGGCAGTTCGGACGGCGACGCCTCCGACCATGAGGATCGTCACTCTGTCGCTCCGGCCGTCGCTTGCTGGACGTGAGTGAGTGAAGGTCAAGTCAGTCAAAGCACAAGTCGGTTCCGATCGTGTTCCGACTCGGTACGTCTACCGCCCGCCGGCGCGCCGATCGTCAGTGGACGACAAGCGGTTCTTCAAGATCTCTTGACGGTTCAGGCGGCGGTCAATTTGTAACCGAACCCCCGCACGGTCACGAGGTGACGAGGAGAGCTCGGATCCTCCTCGAGCTTCCGGCGGAGATTCGAGACGTGGACGTCGGCGGAATGCTGGTCTCCGACGTGTTCCGCATCCCAGAGGTGTTGCATGATCTGACGCCTGCTGAACACACGCTCCGGTTCACTCGCCAGAAGCGCGAGGAGCTTGAGCTCCGACGGGGTCAACGAGATCGTGCGCTCGCCGACCGTCACCTCGTACCGCGAAAGGTCGATGCGGAGCTGCCCGACGGTCCGGACGGTCGAGTCGGCCGAGCGGTCCAGCTCCCTCCGCCGAAGATGCGCCCGAACCCGACTGACGACCTCCGCCATCCTGAAGGGCTTCGTCACGTAATCGTCCGCTCCGACCTCGAGGCCGCGGACGACGTCGATTTCCGTGTCGCGTGCCGTCAACATGATGATCGGCACCGAGCTCGAGGACCGGATCCGCCGACAGAGATCGAGGCCGGAGAGTCCCGGCAACATGATGTCGAGGATTGCGACGTCGTAGGTGTCGTCGAACGCCTCGCTTGCACTCAAACCATCGGCGAAGGCGTCGACCTCGAAACCCTCTCGTTCGAGCGCATAGACGATCGCGTGCAGGATCGCCGGCTCGTCGTCGACGAGAAGCACGCGAGTCAAATGACCGCGAGCTCCACGCTGAGCGGGACATCGATCGCAACGCAGGTCCCGGTCGCGTCGGACCGCACGATCTGAATCTCGCCTCCGAGCGCGCTCACGGCGCGGCGGGCAATTGCGAGCCCGAGCCCGAAGCCGTCGGATCGGGTGCTGTAAAAACGCTCGAATGCCCGAGATTGCTCCTCCTGGTTCATGCCGAGCCCGTCGTCCGAGATGGTGATCCGCACAGACTCCGCGAGGTGGTCCGCGGCGAGGGTCACGCCGCTACGCGCGTGCCGGACGGCATTCTCGGCAGCGGCGACAACCGCCTGTTCGAGGAGGTCGACGTCGGCCCATGCATCGACAGGGTCAGCCGTGACGGTAACCGGACAGGACGACGTCGATATCCCCTCGGCCACGCGATGAAGCAGCGCTTCCACCGGCACGCGTGCCGGCCGCATCAGTTCTTGCCGCGCATCGGCGCGAGCGAGAGAGAGCAGCGCGCGGGTCAGGCGTGTCAGACGAAGTGCCTGCGTCTCGATCGCGTCCAAGAAGGCATCGCGAGCGGCGTGCTCGTCCTTCGCCCCGCTCTGAAGCATTTCGACGGAGCTGACGATCGCAGCAACCGGCGTTCGCAGCTGATGGGATGCGTTGGTCGCAAACTCCCGCTGCGCCCATTCAGCGCGCTCACGAGCCGTCTCATCGCTGGCGAGAAGGATCAAGGGCTCACCTTCTCGGCGCGGAGCCAGACGCGATATGAGCAGTACACGCTCGCCCAGCACAACCCGCTCAGACTCGCGGCGTCGCCCGTGACGCGCTGCCACGGACCTGAGCGCACCGGGTAAAGGCCCGCCGCGCACTCCGAGCCCGAACATCTCCCGCGCACATGCGTTGGCGAAGGAGACCGTCAAGTCGCGTTCGACCACGACCACGCCGTCGTGGAGACGGTCCAGGAGCTGCTCCAGTTGGTCACGATCGGCAGCAAGCGCGTCGAAGAGCCCTCGGAGGCGGAGCCTCATCGAATCGACGGAGGCGGCGAGGCTGCCGACTTCGTCTCCGTAGGACGTCGGCACCGGCGTCGTGAACTCGCCCGCCTCGATCCGACGCGCAGCAGCTGCGATGCGGCGCAGCCGCCGACCGGTGAATGACGCGACGATGAAGCCGACAGCTGCTCCGATGAGTGTCGCGAGTAGCGCTGCGCGCCAAAGCCCCTGTCGTAGGAGCCCCACCTGCGACCGCAGCTCGCGACGGCGTGCGTAGCCAAGGACAATCCGACCTGCCGGATCGTGCACGCCCACAGCGACGACGATGTCGCCGGTCGCGGCATCCGACGAGATGTAGCGCCCGCCGTCACGCGCTGTCACCACAGCATCGTCCACGTGCGGGATTGTCGACAGCGCCGTTCGTGCGGCCACCGCCCCGGCAAGCGCCCGTCCGTTGCGGTCGAGGACATAGATCGTGAGCCCGCTCGAACGCGCAACGCGCTGCAGTGATTGCCGGAGCTCCGCGGGTGTCTGCGCACGACGAGCCGCCTCGGCCATCGTCACCGCGCGGCCGACCACGATCGCCTCCGCATCCGCTCGAAAGCCATGCTCCGTCCGCGACGCAAACACTTCCACCGCGGCGACTGCCGTGATCGCTGCGACCAATGCGAACGCAGCCGCGAGCCACCAGCGCATACCGACCTTTGATCCCCGCAGCTGCACAGCCGGAATCTTGCCGTTAAGCCGATCCTAGGAGGTCAAGAATTCTTGAAGCGGTTCCGCCGCCGGCGCGCCGCGCCATGGGCGAGTTCCGTGCGCGAGTGAGGGCGTTCGTTCAAGCGCACGCATGAGCACGTACCTGGTGCGAATCTCAGTGTTCTTTCAAGGACCGTTGAAGAACGGCACAAACCCGTTTTTGCCACGTGTCTCCGCGGTAAGGTCCCTCTGCACTCGTGAAGTCAGCAACGGGTTCTCCCTCGTGTGGCGTTACGAGCGTACGTTCTCCCTCACACCTGGCTGGGGTGAACGACATAGCCGCCTGCGTCGGTCGTAGGGGCGACAATCGGCGGTAGCGGCGTTGAAGCGGGTCATGCCTTCTCCGAGCGTGCCTGCAGCGACGAGCCGGCTTCGATGATCCGATCATCGGTGCCGGCTCGTCGCCATGAGTCGTGAAACACGGCCGCCTAAAGGAGCTCTAAGACGCCTCGAGCTCCGCGAGGATCGCGAGCAGCACAGCCCGCTCGCGCCCAAGTGCCTTCGCGGTCGCAGCGAGACGTTGCGTGCCCGTCTTCGTCAGACGGAGATAGCGCACGCGCGCATCGTCGCGCGAAAGCTCACGCGTCACGAGACCCAGGTTTTCTGCGCGCCGCGCGAGCTGGGTGACTCCGCTCTGCCGTCGCGCGAGCGCGCGGTGCAAGTCGCCGATGGTGGCACGCTCGCCCGGCGCGACCTTGATCAACAACAGAAGCTCGTATTGCTCGACGGTCAGGCCGCATGACCTCGTGACGGACTCGCTCTGCCGCAGAAAGCGCCGCACCGCACCCCTCAGGGTGGCCGCCTCTTCGTAGAGGGCGCCGGGCAGGTCGTCGAGCTTTCGAGTGCGTGCGATCACCAAGCGTAACCTGACATGAAGATTACATCGCAATGCATCATCCATAACTTCATGATGTAAGTATCGCCCGCGATGTAGCCGGTGGCTGCGGCTCGACACGCTACGACTCGACGTGCTGCGGCTCCCGGCGGCACCGGTCGCAAACGAAGCGCCGGAGCGAGCGCTCCGGCCCGATGGGAGGTACGCGTATGAGAAACCGGCTCATCCGCACGGCCGCAGCAGGGTTCGTGCTCGTGCTCGCTGCATTCGCAGCGAGAGTCACAACTGCAGGGGCAGCCGACTCGGGGGCGATTACAGTCGCCGGGCCCTGGACGGGCCAGAACGCCGCGTCGTTCAAGGCCGTCCTTGCCGGCTTCACGGCGAAGAATCCAGGCGTCACGGTGAACTACAAAGCGGTCACCGGTGATGTCGCAGATGCGCTGAAGAACAACACGACGCTCGGCGGCACACCCGACGCCGCAGTGCTCACGCTTCCGAACGACCAGGCGGCAATGGTGGCCATGAAGAAGGCGGGGACTCTCAAGTCGCTCGATTTCATCGGGCCGACCGTCTCCGCGAACTACGCCTACTCATGGAAGCTACTCGGGTCGGTCGGCGGCCAACTGACAGGCCTCTTCGTCAACGCCACGGATCGCTCGGCGTTCTGGTACGAGAAGGCCTCGTTCAAGAATCTCGGCCTGACGGCTCCGACGACGTGGGCGCAGTTCCAGCGTGTCGCAGCCCACATCCGGGCGAACGGCTTGTCGCCGTTTGCGATCAGCGGCGGAAGCCAGGTTGCGCTTCCGAATCTCTTCGAGAACCTCTATCTGATGCTCCAGGGAAACCGCATGTACGACAAGCTCGCGACAGGAACGATCAAGTGGACCGACCCGACCGTGGCCAACACACTGGGCGTGCTCAAGCGCAATTTCGGTCGCGGTCTCGCGGGCGGCGGCAAGTCGCTGAACCGCTCCTACGCGAACGCTCTGCGTGACGTGTTCGGTAGTCCGCTCAAGGCATACATGGTGCCGGGCGGCAGCGCCGCGCTGCCGATCGTCGCCTCGGCGAACGTCTACCGGCCACTGTCGCAGTTCAGCGCGTTCGCGTTTCCGCACCTGAATGCGAAGACTGCGCCACGTGTGATCGGCGACGCCGACGCGATCGTGCTCACGAAGGACAGCCCCGCCACGCGTGCGCTCGTCGGATACCTGGCGACGCCCGAGGCGGCGACGATCTGGGCGAAGCAGGGAGGAGACTTCCTCTCGCCGAACCGCAAGGTGGCCTCGACGGCCTACGCGATGCCGCAGATGGGCGAGCTCGCGCAGCAGCTGACGAGTGCGACCACGTTCCGCTTCCCGATCGCCGACACCGAGTCGGCGGCGTTCCGGCAGACGATGAACCTGCAGCTGCAGGGGTTCCTCCGGAACACGTATCCGGCCGGTGACGTGATGATCCGGCTCGCCCTGGCGGCGGGCCAGAAGCCGTAGGACCTGCCGGGGGTCGCAGGACCGGCCGACCGGCCTGCGACCCCCGGCAATCGCCAGGACCGGGAAGCGCCCCTAGATGATTGATTCCCAAGTGCGGCACCTGACTTAGGAATCAATCATCTAGCCGGGATCGAGATCGGTGAAGATCAGGCTGCTGTAGGGGAACCAGTCCCGTCCATCCGGCTCCACCGCGCTGAGAACGTTGGTGCTACCGGCCAACGCACGCGCGGCAGGGCAAACGACGTCACGCGCCCGCGAGAGCACCTCGTCCGCCTCGACGTGTGCCGCCAAGACGATGCCGCCGTTCGCGCGGGCGAGACCGACGATCTCCGCGAGCGCATCCGCGTAGTCCATCTTTCAAACGGTATGGGACGCACTCTTTGAAACACGTGAGTTTTGTCAGCGGCTCGTGGGACCTGGATGCAGATTTTCGAACGGAAGGTGCAAGCTCTCAGAACACCCACCCGCGCATACCATCTCGCTGCCCGTGATCCTCGATAACGGCCTCATCCGCTCGCTCGACCCGCAGGTGCCGACGCAGCGCGCGCTCGCGATCGCCGGCGAGAAGATCGCGGGCGGCGTCGGCGTCCACGAGACCGCGCTCGCGTCGCCGGAGGTCATCGACCTCGGCGGGCGCGTCGTCGTGCCCGGCTTCACCGATTCCCACGTCCACTTCCCGACGTGGGCGCTCGCCCAACACGAGGTCGCGCTCGACGGGTGCGCAACGCTCGAGGAGGCGCTCGCGCGCCTGCGAGACGCAGCGCCCGGCCCGGGCGGCTGGCTGCGCGGGTACGGCTGGCGCAGTGGCGACTGGCAGCCGGCACGTGACCCGACGCGCCACGACCTCGACGCGATCACGGGCGACACGCCCGCGGGCCTGATCGCCAAGGACTACCACTCGCTCTGGCTCAACTCGGCCGCGCTGGCACTTGCGAACGGCGATCTCGACGTGGCGGGCGGCGTCGTCGAGCGCGACGAGCACGGCGAGCCGACCGGCGTGCTCCGGGAAGAGTCGGCGTGGCGGTTCAAGGAACGGCACATGGTCGTCTCCGACGACGCGTACCTCGACGCGATGCGGACCGGCGTCCGGCTCGCGAACACGCGCGGCGTCACCTCCGTGCACGACAAGGACGGCTGGCTCGGCGCGCTGCGCCTGTGGCGGAAGCTCGAGGAGCGCGGGCAGCTCTCGCTTCGGGTCTGGCAGTCGATCCCCGCCGGCCTCGTCGAGCAGGCCGCAGCCGTCGGGCTGCGCTCCGGGCTCGGCAGCCCGATGCTCCGCGTCGGCTACCTGAAGGTCTTCATGGACGGCACGCTCGGCTCGCAGACCGCGTGGCTGCTCGACGGCAGCGGCGTCCAGATCACGAGCGGCCCGGAACTGGCCGAGATCATCCGTCGCGGCGCCGCGGCCGGGTTCCCGGTCGGCGTCCACGCGATCGGCGACCGGGCGAACCGCGAAGCGCTCGACGCCTTCGAGGCGACACGCGACGTCTGGATGCCGCTCGGCCTGCGCCACCGGATCGAGCACTGCCAGCTGCTCGCGCCCGAAGATCTCCCCCGCTTCGCCGAGCTCGGCATCGCGTGCTCGGTGCAGTTCACCCACGCCCCGTCCGACCGTGACCTCGCCGACCGGTTCTGGGCCGGCAAGACCGAAGGCGCGTACGCCTTCAAGTCGCTGCTCGCCTCCGGCGCGGTCGTCGCGAACGGCTCCGACGCGCCGATCGAGGAGCTCGACCCGCTCGCCGGGATCCGCGCCGGCGTGCGCCGATCGATCGACGCGCGCGACGCGTGGCACGCTGAGCAGTGCCTCACGATCGGCGAGGCGTTCCGCGCCACCTGCGTAGCGCCCGCCTGGCTCGCCGGCGACGAGCGCCGCCGCGGCACGTTGATCCCCGGCCACGACGCCGACCTCGTCGTCCTCGACCGCGACCCGTGGGATGACCTCGACGCGCAGGTCGTGGCGACGATGGTGGCGGGACGCTGGGTGCACAACCCACCGCCCTGGTGAGCGCTCAGATCAGGTAGCGGGCGAGAGCGAGGAGCCCCGCCCAAAGCGCCCCGGCGGCGAGGAAGCCGAAGCCGAGACCGCGGTAGAAGATCGGATCCGGTGTCGCCCGCTCCGAAAACGGATTCACGAACACGGGTTATCCACCATGCGTCGGACGGTGCCGACCGGGGCGATCTTTGACACGATCGGAGCATGGCTCGTACCGAGGCAGCGCACCGGATCGGCCGGGACGAGGTGATCTGGGCGTTCGGCCCGGACCTCCAGCCCGTGCTCGAGATCGAGCCCGGCGAAGTGGTCACGCTCGAGACGAACGACTGCTTCACCGGGCAGATCCGGACAGAGGCCGATCTCGTCACCGAGATCGACTTCGAACGCGTCAACAGCGCCACCGGGCCGATCGCGGTCCGCGGCGCCGAGCCCGGCGACTCGCTCATCGTCGAGCTCCTCGAGGTGCGGCCGGGCGAGCAGGGCTTCGCGACCCTCATCCCCGGGATGGGCCAGCTGATCGAGCAGGTCCGCTCGCCGCTCACGCAGGTCTTCCGCGTCGAGGGCGACACGATCCACATGACCGACCGCATCTCGTTCCCGCTTCGCCCGATGGTCGGTGTGATCGGGTGCGCAACCGGCGGTGAGACGCTGACGAACGGCTTCGCCGGCGAGCACGGCGGCAACCTCGACAACCATCTTCACGGGCCTGGCGCAGCCGTCTACCTCCCGGTCCGCCAGCCGGGCGGGATGCTGGCGATCGGCGACATGCACGCGTCGATGGGCGACGGCGAGATCTGCTTCACCGGTGTCGAGATCTCCGGCGAGGTGACGATCCGCGTCTCGCTCCTGAAAGGCAAGCAAGGAACCTGGCCGGTGACGGAGCTCGCCGACCGCTGGGTCGTGCACGGCACCGCCGGGCCTGACTTCATGGAGGCGCTCGACCGCGCGTCGGAGGAGGCCGCCCGCTTCCTCGTCGACCAGTGGGGCTTCACGATGGAGGAGGCGTTCATCTTCCTGTCGGTCGCCTGCGACGCGAACATCTGCCAGGCCTGCCGGCCGCAGCCGTTCTCGACGATCGCCCGCGTTGCGATTCCGAAAATCGCAGCGTGCCCCAGGCCTTTCAGCGACGACTGAGGTTTTGCGTCCGCCTTACGCGGACGTCACAGCACGTTGTCGAGGTGCGCCCATCCTCCGTCCGACAACGACGATCGCTCCCCTGGGAGGCATTCGAACATGAAGCATCGCCTGATTCTCACCATCGCCCTCGCAGCACTCGTGTGCTCCGCGGTGGCAGCGACCGCGTCCGCCGGGCGCGGCGGTAACGGCCGGCTCTTCCAGTTCCGCGGCGAGGTCGTCGCCGCGAGCGCGACGTCGGTCCAGATCACCGTCGAGGGCGGCAACCGTGCCGCACTCCGCACCATGCTCGGCCAGTCGCAGAACCAGACGTTCCTGCTCGGCGACAAGAGCGAGGTCCTGGTCTGGAGCCACGGCATCCCCAAGGTCGGCACCTACGCCGACCTGAAGACGAACGACTGGGTGCAGGTGAACGTCCGCGCGAAGGCAGGCTCCTCGCTCTCGGAGATCGAGGCGAACCCAGCCGGCATCGTGGGCGATCACGGCGCCGCGCCGGGCAAGGCCGGCAAGCCACTCTTCCTCTACCGCGGCACCTACGCAGGTTCGCCGACGAGCGGCAAGATCAACGTGGACGTGAAGGGCGGCAACCGTCTCGCGCTCCGCAGCCTGCTCGGCCAGTCGAGCTCGACGCAGACGTTCAGCTACGACTCGAACACCATCTTCCTGCTCTGGCAGGGCAAAGTGCCGACCGTGATCGGCGCCGCCGACCTCAAGGCCGGCGACCGCATCACCGTCCGGATTCGCGCACCGCGCCTCTCGTCGCTCTCGACGATCGAGAGCACCCCGGCGCGGCACGTCGGCGAGCACGAGCCGGCGAACGCGAACGACAAGGCGTAACGCCTACCTCCCGAACAACCCCCGCCGCCGCGGCCGACTCATCGGCCGCGGCGGCGGCTTCCTGTCTGCGAGCACGGCCCGCGGCAGGTCGACCGTCAGCCACCGCGCGAGGGCGTCGTCGGCGAGGCTCGCGACCGCAGGCCCGAGCCCGATTGCACGGACCTCGGGGGCATGGGCATCGCTCGCGACCATGTGAGCGAGCCGGCGGTCGAGCAGCGTGCGTGCGCACGCGCGCGCACGCCGGCCGAGTCGCCCGTCGACCGACGCCGCCGTCAGCTGGACGAGGACGCCGCCGGCGACGATCGGCTCGAGCAGCTCCGGCCGCTCCTGCACGTCGAGGTTCCGCTCAGGATGGGCAAGCACCGTGCCGAACCCCTGCACGTGCAACCGGAAGAGCCGCTCCGCCAGGTCGAGCGGCCACCCGACGTACGGTGTCTCGACGAGCAGGTAGCTCGACCCGCCGAGCGCGAACCGCTGGAGCTCCTCCTTCGGCCGATCGAGCTCCTCGATGTCGAGCTCGCCGCCGCGGACGAGCTCGACGGGCGGGCCGGCAGCGCGCAGCGCCGCGAACGCATCCTCCATCGCCTCGGGCGTCGTCGGGTAGTCGTGACGAACGTGCGGCGTCGCGGCGAGCACCTCGATGCCGTCGGCCGCCGCCGCGGCGCAGATCGCAAGCGACTCCTCCAGGTCGGCGGCGCCGTCGTCGAGCCCGGGCAGGACGTGGCTGTGGAGATCGATCAAAGCGCCGCGAACGCGAGGTAGAGCTCGCGCGCGGCGCGGATCCCGAGCGGCACATAGTCGGCGACCAGGCGCTCGTTCGGCGAATGGATCTGCGAGTCCGGCAGGCCGAAGCCGGTGACCACGGTCGGGATGCCCTTGTCGGCCAGCGCGGGCACGATCGGCAACGTGCCGCCGCTGCGGATCAGTGCCGGGCGCCTGCCGAGAGCGCGCTCGAACGCGTCCAGGCCGAGCCGCACCGCCTCGGCGTCGGGCGGTACGAGCCCCGGCGGCGACGACGACCACAACTCGACCTCGAGCTCCGCGCCCGGCGGCGCAGCCTCACGCAGGAGGCGCTCGACCTCCGGTGCGATCTCGTCCACCTTCTGGCCCGGCGCGAGCCGGATCGAGACGTTCGCGATCGCCTCGACCGGTAGCACCGTCTTCTGCAGGATCGGCGAGCCGGTCTGGATCCCGTTCACATCGATCGCCGGCTCCGCGAACGTGCGCCGGTAGAACTCGCGCGCCGCGTCCGGATCCTTCGGCCGTGCGCCCTGATCGCCGAGCTCGTCGGCTCCCGACGGCAGCTCACCCCAGCCGGCGAGCTCCTCGTCGGTCGGCTCGGCGATGCCCTTGCGCAGCGGCTCGGCAAGCGTCCCGTCGTGGGACACGACGGCGCTCAGCGTCTGCATCAGCGCGTGCGCAGCGTTGAGCGCGGCGCCGCCGTACATGCCGGAGTGCAGATCGCGCTCACCGGTGCGAAGCGTGACATGGAAGTACGCCATCCCGCGGGTGGCGAGATTGAACGCGGGGACATCCCGCCGGATCATCCCGCTGTCGAAGATGATCGCCGCGTCCGCCCCGCGCTCGTCGGCCTCGAGGAACTCGACGATCGAATGGCCGCCCGTCTCCTCCTCGCCGTCGCAGCAGAACCGAACGTTGACCGGCAGCTCGCCCGCCTGCGCAAGCTCGCGCGCGGCCGACAGAAGCATGTAGAGCTGGCCCTTGTCGTCGACCGACCCGCGGCCGTAGAGGTAGCCGTCGCGCACCTCCGGCTCGAATGGTGGCGACTCCCACAGCTCGAGCGGGTCGGGTGGCTGTACGTCGAAGTGGCCGTAGCAGAGGACGGTCGGTGCGGCGTCAGCGTTCGCCGACGCGCGGAGCTCGCCGATCGCGAGCGGCTGCCCGTGCCAGTCGACGACCTCGCACGTCCCACCCGCGTCACGGATGAAGGAGCACACCCACTCGGCCGCGCGGACGACGTCGCCCTTGTGTGCGTCGTCGGCGCTGATCGAGGGGATGCGCAAGAACTCGGCGAGCTCATCGAACCACTGCACGGAGCGAGCCTAGCGGACTACCTCGGGGTGTCTGACACCAAAAAGTGTCAGACACCTTTCAGAGCCGTCACAGGTTTCGCGGCAAGGTTGGCAGATGAGCCGCGCGCCCCGGTCATTCTTCCCCGGAGCGGTCTACCACCTTACGGCTCACGGGACCGACGATCGCATGATCTTCCTCGACGACATCGACCGGCAGGCGTTCGCGATGCGCCTTAGACGCATCGCGCTGCGAGACGGTTGGACTCTTTACGCCGTCTGCCTCATGGACACCCACTACCACCTCGTGCTCCAGCCAGCGGGCGAAGTCTCGAGCGGCATGCGTGTCCTGAACGGCGCGCACGCCAGGGCTTTCAACTCCCGACACGGGCGACGCGGAGCACTGTTCGAGTCGCGCTTCTTCGAACGCTCGATTCGGGGCGGGCGGCATTTGGCGCGGGCGATCGCGTATGTCGAGCACAACGCTGTGGCGGCGGGCGTTGTCAGCGATCCGGCCGACTGGCCCTGGTCGACGTACGGCAGTTGCACGCTTCGGGTTCTGCTGGCGGCATGCCTTAAGAAGTGTCTGACACCTTCTGGTGTCAGACACCCCTTCGGGCGCTGGAAACGCCCTCAGGCCACGTCGCGGAGCTTGTTCGACTCCGCCAGGGCGCGCAGCTTCTTCAGGCCCTGGTTCTCGATCTGCCGAATGCGCTCGCGCGTCACCTGGAACGCCCGACCGACTTCGTCCAGCGTCCGGGGCTGCTCGCCGTTCAGTCCGTACCTCAGTTCGAGCACGCGGCGCTCGCGGTAGTTGAGCGCGCCGAGGCACTTCGCGAGCGCCTGCGCGCGGAACGCGGTGTCGGCCGCCTCCTCCGGGAGCGGGGTGTGCTCGTCCTCGATGAACTGCCCGAACTCCGACTCCTCCTCGTCGCCGACCGGCTTCTCGAGCGACACCGGTGTCTGCGACGTGCGGCGGATCGACTCGACCTCTTCGACCGACAGGTCGAGGTCGTCCGCGATCTCCTCGGCGGTGGGATCACGACCCTTCTCGGCTCGCAGCTTGCGCTCGGTGCGCATGATCTTGTTCAGCTTCTCGACGACGTGCACCGGCATCCGGATCGTGCGCGCCTTGTCGGCGAGCGCCCGGGCGACCGCCTGGCGGATCCACCACGTCGCGTAGGTCGAGAACTTGTAGCCCTTGCGCCAGTCGAACTTCTCCGCGGCGCGCACCAGGCCGATCGTTCCCTCCTGGATCAGGTCGAGGAACGGCAGCCCCTGGTTTCGGTACCGCTTCGCGATCGAGACGACGAGCCGAAGATTCGCCTCGACCATCTCCTGCTTCGCGCGGTGGTCGCCGCCCTCGATCCGCTTCGCGAGCTCGACCTCCTGCGCCGCGGTCAAGAGGTCGACCTTGCCGACGTCCTTCAGGAAGAGCTGGAGGGAGTCGGCGGAGAACTCGCTGTCGACGCGCTCCTCCGGCTCGTCGGCGGGCGCTGCGAAGTAGTCGGCCTCCGCGTCGGCTTCCGCGTCGAGCGGCGTCGCTTCTGCGTCGACCGGGGTCGGCTTCCGCGTCGAGCTCGGGCTCGCTCGGCTCCTCCTCGAAGTCCTCCGTTGCTTCGAACTCCTTCGTGCTCACGCGGCTCCCCCTCGTCGGATGCGGAACGATCGCACCACCACCGGACGGACGCATAGGCCGCTCGGCTCATCTTTGCGGCCGCTTAGTCCCAGTGCTCGCAAGACGCGCGAGGAACGCATGTGCTTCCTTCCCGAGCGTCGTCGTGGCGCGAGCTCGTGGGCGGCGCGAAACTCGTCACCGCCTGCTTCCCCTGCCCCGTCCAAGCTAGCAGCAGTCCAAGGTGGAACCGCACCGTCTGACTCTTCGGAAACCGCTTCACGAGCGGGCCGAGCCGGGAGAACGACGCACTGAGATCGTCCATGTCGAAGCGGCCGACCGCGGCGGCGACCTGCGCGTCGGCGTTGTTCGGATGCAGACGCGCCGCCTTCGCGAAGAGGCGCTCCGCGGTGTGCTGATGGAACTGCCGCTGCTCGAGCTGCCCCTGGACGAGCAGCGTGTCCTTCCCTGCGTACTGAAAGATCGGATAGCCGTGCGAGGAAGTACTGGGGGTGGAGGAGGTTGTCCGCCTTGACCTCGTACGCCGTGTCGCGCCCCGCCTTCTTCGCGCGGCGGAAGGCCTGGCTCGCGTCCGCGCGTAGCCGGCGCAGAGCAGCGCCGTCGCCTCGTTGTACTGGACGACCGGGTCGTTCGGGTGCTCGTCCGCGAGGGCCTCGAGCGCACGAGCGGCCGCCTTCGGGCCGCGCGCGAAGCGCGCGTCACGAACCGCCTGCAGGTACGGCGACGGGACGCCGGAAACGACCTGCACCGACGGCTTCTTGCAGAGCGGTTTCGGCTGCGCCGGGTCCTGCCGGGTCGCGTAGCACGACCCCGGCGACGACCGCTGCGGCCGCGACGCGCGACCACCGCGACGATCGCGCGCATGCGTGCAGTGGCGGACATCCGGGAATGAAGGTACCGGCAGCTACCGTTTACATTCGAGGATGACCACGTACCGCGAACTGCTCGCCAGGACAAAGGCCGAGATCTCGGAGGTCGACGCACCGGGAGCGCAGGCCCTCGACAGCGCCCTCTGGGTCGACATCCGCGAGGTGGACGAGTGGCAGCAGGGCCACCTGCCGGGTGCTGTCCACGTGCCGCGCGGCAACCTGGAGAGCCGCATCGAGCGCGTCGCCCCCGACAGGACCGGCCGGTCGTTCTCTACTGCGCCGTCGGGAACCGCTCCGCGTTCGCGGCGAAGACGCTCGGCGACCTCGGCTACACGAACGTCCACTCCCTCGCCGGCGGGATCGAAGACTGGAAGCGCGACGGGCTCGAGATCGTCCATGCCGCGCACGCTCTCGCCGGAGAAGCGGGCGCGCTACTCGCCGTCATCTGCTGATTCCCGAGATCGGCGAGGAGGGCCAGCTGAAGCTGCTCGACGCGCGCGTGCTCCTGATCGGCGCGGGCGGGCTCGGGTCGCCGGCCTCGCTCTACCTCGCGGCGGCCGGCGTCGGGACGCTCGGGATCATCGACGCCGACATCGTCGACGAGACGAACCTGCAGCGCCAGATCGTCCACTCGCTCGACACGCTCGGCACGCCGAAGGTGGAGTCCGCGAAGCGCACGATCGAGCGCGCTCAACCCCGACGTGAACGTCGTCACCTACCGCGAGCGCCTCACCTCCGAGAACGTCGACAGGATCCTCGACGCCGGCTGGGACGTGATCGTCGACGGCGCCGACAACTTCCCGACCCGGTACCTCGTGAACGACGCGTCCGTGTGGCACGACATCCCGGTCGTCCACGGCTCGATCTACCGGTTCGAGGGCCAGGTCACCGTGTTCAAGCCGCACGAGGGACCGTGCTACCGCTGCCTGTTCCCGGAGCCGCCGCCGCCCGAGCTGGCGCCGTCGTGCGCCGAAGGCGGCGTCCTCGGCGTCCTGCCGGGGATCATCGGCTCGCTGCAGACGAACGAGGCGATCAAGCTCGCGGCCGGCATCGGCGAACCGCTCGTCGGTCGGCTGCTTCTCTTCGACGCGCTCTCGACCGAGTTCAGCGACGTCAAGATCGAACGCCGCGCCGACTGCCCCGTCTGCGGCGACCATCCGACCATCACCAGCTACATCGACTATGTGGAGTTCTGCCAACGATGAAGCGGCTCCGTCGAGCCTACGCCGCATGAGTCTCGTCCGCGTTCCACCCGTGCTCCGCGAGGAAGCCGGCGGCGCTCGCGAGATCGAAGCGGCCGGCTCGACGGTGCGCGAGCTGCTCGAGGATCTGGCCGCTCGGCTGCCCGCACTCGGCACGCGCATCTACGGCGACGGCAAGATCCGCTCGTTCGTGAACGTCTACGTCGACGGCGAGGACGTGCGCACCCGCGACGGGCTCGACACCCCGGTCCGCGACTTCGAGCACGGTGATCCTCCTACCGGCCATGGCCGGTGGTTCCCTCACGTCCCTGACCGGCGACCGCTCCCGGGCGGCGGAGCCGCCCTCCGCGCCCGCCTGGCCCCGCTGACCGCACGAGGCCTTCCGGGGCCGTGTTGGTCACACTGTCCCCTCCGGCCTCGCACGCCCAGCGGGGCCTCAGGAACGTGACGGAGACGTGGTAGCGGGTTCGTTGCTCGACCTGATCGGTTCGACACCGCTGGTCGAGCTCCGGCGGCTGTCGCCGCCCGGCCGCACGATCTACGCGAAGCTCGAAGCGCAGAACCCGACCGGCTCGATCAAGGACCGCGTTGCGCTGGCGATGGTCGAGGCGGCCGCACTCGAGCCCGGCGCCGAGCTGCTCGAGCCGACGAGCGGCAACACCGGCATCTCGCTCGCACTCGTCGCGAAGCTGAAGGGGCTCAAGCTGACGTGCGTCATGCCGGCGAACGCGACGCCCGAGCGGCGCGCGCTCCTCTCCGTGTACGGCGCGTCGATCATCGACTCACCGGGGGAGCTCGGGTCGAACGGCGCGGTCCGGATGGCGCAGGAGCTTGCCGCGGCGGAGCCCAGGTACACGATGCTCTTCCAGTACGAGAACGAGGCGAACCCGCGTGCGCATTACGACGGCACCGGAGCCGAGATCGCGGGTGAGCTCACTCGCCTCGACGCGTTCGTGGCCGGGCTCGGCACCGGCGGGACGCTGATGGGCGCCGGCCGGCGGCTGCGCGAGGCCTTTCCAGGGGTGCAGGTGGTCGCCGCCGAGCCGCTCCCGGGCGACCCCGTGATGGGCCTTCGATCGCTCGAGGACGGGTACGTCCCGCCGGTGCTCGACGTCTCGCAGCTCGACCGCAAGCTGCTCGTCTCGAACGCGGAGGCAGCCGCCGCGTCGCGGGCGCTGCTCGAGCGTGAGGGGATCTTCGCCGGCGTGTCGTCGGGCGCGGTCGTCCACGTCGCGCGGCGTGTGGCGGAGGAGCTGCCCGCCGGCGCGGTCGTCGTGTGCGTGCTCGCGGACGGCGGCTGGAAGTACCTGTCGGCCCCGTTCTGGGAAGGCGAGGAGATCGACGAGGGCGTGCTCTGGTGGTGATCCCGGTGGCGATTCGCGAAGAGCTGCGGGCGCACGCGGCGGCCGAGGCGCCGAACGAGTGCTGCGGGCTCGTGCTGGTAAAGGACGGCGTCGCGGTTCGCTACATCCGCGGCGTCAACAAGCTCGCGTCCCCGTACCGGTACGAGCTCTACATCGACCCGTTCGTCTGGTCGGAGATCGAGGACGACGTCGAGCAGGTGGTGTTCCATTCCCACCCGGAGACCGAGCCGCGGCCGTCACGTACCGACCGCGAGCTCGCCGGGTTGTGGAGCGGCAAACCGTTCCTGATCTACGGCCTCGCGCGCGACGAGCTGCGCGCGTGGCGCGTGTCGCGCGACGAAGTCGAAGAGATCGCACTGACGAGTGGTGTCTGACACCAAGAGTGTCAGACACCCTCAGGAAACCGTGAACGAGCCCTTCATGAACGCCTTGTGCGGGTCGCAGACGAACGTGTACTTGCCCTTCTTCAGCTTCAGCTTCCAGGTCACGTTCTGCTTCTTACCGACCGAGGTCTTCTTGTCGATACCCGGGCCCTTGAGATGGAAGTTGTGGATCGACGACTTGTCGGCGATCTTGAAGATGTAGGTCCCCGCCTTCAGCTTCGTCACCTTCTTCCCCGCCTTCTTGAGCGTGATCGTGAAGCCGGGACCATCGACGCCGTTCAGCGTCGGGGTCGAAGCGAACGCCGCCGGAACGGCAAGCAGCGCAACGGTCGCGGCGATTGCAACAAATCTCATAGTGCTCCTCGGATCGGTGGGAATGTGCCTGCGACAGGGTACGCTCGATCGGTGAAGCTGGCGGACGTTCTCCCGCCCGAGGCGATCGTCGAGCCGAAGGGGCGCTACCTCGCGGATCTGATGGGCCGCGGCGTCCAGGGGACGGCGGACGCAGTCGTCCTGCCCTCGACCGTCGACGAGGTCGCGGCCACGATGCGCTGGTGTTACGAGCACGACGTGCCGCTGACGGCGCGCGGCGGCGGCACCGGGCTCGCCGGCGGTGCGATCCCCGTCTCGGGCGGCGTCGTGATCGGCTTCGAGCGCCTGAATCGCGTGCGCCAGTTCGACCCGCTGCTCTGGCGCATGCACGTCGAAGCGGGCGTCACGACCGGCGACATCCAACGGCTCGCCCGCGAGAACGGCCTCCGCTTCCCACCCGACCCGGGCGCCGCCGAGATCAGCCAGGTCGGCGGGAACATCGCCTGCAACGCCGGCGGCCCACACGCGTTCAAGTACGGGGTGACCGGCCACTGGGTGACCGGCATCGAAGCGGTGATCCCGCCCGGTGAGGTCGTCACGTTCGGCGGCCCGATCAGGAAGGACGTCGCCGGCTACGACCTGAAGAGCCTGCTCGTCGGCTCCGAAGGGACGCTCGGCCTCGTCACCGCCGCCTGGTTGCGGCTCGTTCCCGCGCCGGAGCTCGAGCTGCCGGTGATCGGCCTCTACCGCAGTGCGGACGCCGGCATCTCCGCGATCGAGCGCGTGCTCGCGTCGGGCGTCGTGCCCGCCGCGGTCGAGTACCTCGACGGCGTCACGCTCTCCTACTCCGGCGACGCGTATCCGTTCGAGCTCCCGCCCGACGCGGCCTTCATGGTGATCACCGAGGCCGACGGCGCCGAGGCGGAGGCACAACGGGTCGCGTCCGAGCTTCGGGAGGCCCTCGACGAGGACGCAGTGGCAGTTCACGCGCCGACGGAGCCCAGCGACGTCGCCGACCTCTGGCGGTGGCGTGCCGGTGCAGCGTTCGCGATCCTCGCGCAGCGCGGCGGCGCCTACAGCGAGGACATCGCCGTGCCGCTCGACCGGCTGCGCGATGTCGCACGCGAGACGCTGGAGATCGGCGCGCGGCACGACGTGCCCGCGCTCTCGTTCGGCCACGCAGGCGACGGCAACATCCACTCGACGTTCCTCTTCTCGCCGGAGAGCCTCGACGAGGAACAGCGCGCCGACGACGCGTGCCACGAGCTGTTCGAGCTCGCGCTACGCCTCGGCGGCACCGTCACCGGCGAGCACGGCATCGGCTGGCTGAAACGCGGGCAGCTGGAGCGCCAGCTCGGTCCGGCGGGATATGACCTACACCTCCGAGTGAAGCAGGCGCTCGACCCGAAGAACCTGCTGAACCCCGGCAAAAAGCAGTAAGTCGTTCATGTGCGTTGTCGGGTGAGCATGTGCGGCTGGTTCGGCTCGGAGGCCTTGGGCCGGTCGCGACGCCGTCAGTCCGCGCCTTGACCGCGTAACAGCGCGTCGAGCACGCGCGCCTGCCCGCGCATCTCGTCGCGGTCGATCAGGACGGGATGCTCTCCGCGGATCGCGGCGCAGAAGTCGTCGAGCTCGTCGCGGTAGTGGTCGCCCGGCTCGACGCGCTGCTCTTCACCGTTCAGGACGACGACACCGGGTGGGTCGACGAACGCGTTCGGGACGCGAAGGACGCCGTCTGCGCCGATCACCTCGATCGTGTCGACGAGCGGCGCGAGGAGGCTGCACTGGAACGTCGCCGTGACGTCACCAAGGTGCAGCGTCCCTGCAAACGACCCGTCCACCTCGCCGTGAAGCTGTGCCTCTCCGTGCACGCGGTCCGGCTCCCGGCCCGTGACGAGACGCGCCGCGCTGATGCAGTAGCAGCCGAGATCGAGTAGCGCGCCGCCTCCCAGCTCGCGCACCCAACGCACGTCGTCGGGACGCTCGAGCGCCCCGCAGAAGGTCACGTGGATCGGCGCGCAGCTCGCCCACACGGGGAAGCAACTCGCGGAGCAGCGCCGTCTGTCGCGCATGCCGCCACATGTAGCCCTCAGTGAGCACGAGCCCGCGGCGCTCGGCCTCGTCCCACGCCTCGTCGACCTGATCGGGATGCCGCGTGTACGGCTTCTCGCAGATGACGTGTTTGCCGGCCGCGAGCGCACGCATCGTCCACTCGTGGTGGCAGAGAGTTCGGCAGCGCGATGTACACGGCGTCGACGTCGCGGTCGGCGAGGAACTCCGCGTACGGGGCGTGGGCGCGTCGATGCCGTTCTCGTGCGCGTAGGCCTGCGCGCGGGCGGCGTCACGTGAGCCGACGGCCACGATCCGGAACGGCGCATCGTCGGCACGCGCGCCGAGGATCGCGCCGTTGATGTCGGCGGTACTGAGCAGGCCGAGGCGGACGACGGACATGCGGCCGCGTATTCTCGCTTGGTGGACCAGGACGCGCTCCGCCGCCGCGCTCGCGCCGGGCTCGCAGCGGCACCCGAGCGGGCAGCCGCACGGGCGCACTTCCGGGCGCTCGGCGTCGATCCGACGCGGCTCGACGGGCCGATCGTCGGCGTCTGCTCGACGTGGACGGGGACGATGCCCTGCAACCTCAACCAGCTCGAGCTGTCGCGCCACGTCTGCGCCGGCGTCGCCGGCGTCGGCGGCGTGCCGCTCCCGTTCAACACGATCGCGGTCTCCGACAACCAGTCGCAGGGAACGCCAGGCATGCGCGCGTCGCTCGTCTCGCGCGAGGTGATCGCCGACTCGATCGAGCTGATGACCCACGCGCACGACTTCGACGCGCTCGTCTGCCTCGTCGGCTGCGACAAGACGGTGCCGGCCGCGCTGATGGCGCTCGCGCGCGTCGACAAGCCCGCCGTCGTCCTCTACAGCGGACCGATGCGCGCCGGGCCGGGCAACGTCACGATCCAGGACGTCTGGGAGGCGGTCGGCGCCGAGGAGCGAGGGCTCCTCACGCGCGACGAGCTCGACGCGCTCGAGCTCGTCGCCTGCCCCGGCGCGGGCACGTGCGCCGGCCACTTCACGGCGAACACGATGGCGGTGGCGCTCGACTGCCTCGGCGTCGCCGTCGCCGGGCGACGGGCTCGTGTCGGCAGTCGACCTGGAGACGAAGGCGGCGGCGGCCCGGCGCGCCGGCGCGCTTGCCGCCGGCCCTCTCCCCTCTGCCCGCACGTTCCTCGACCGGCGCGCCCTCCTGAACGCGATGGCAGGCATCGCCGCGACGCGGCGGCTCGACGAACGGCGTCCTCCACCTGCTCGCGATCGCGCGGGAGGCGAACGTCGACCTGACGCTCGACGACCTTGCGGACGTCGCCGCGCGCACTCCGGTGATCGCGAGCCTCGCACCGTCCGGCCGCTACGTCGCCGACGACTTCCACGCCGCAGGCGGAACGCGCACGCTCGTTCGCGAGCTCGTCACCGCCAGGCTGCTCGACGGCGAGGCGCCGACCGTCACCGGCCGCACGCTCGCGGTCGAGACGGCCGACGCGCCCGCGCCGGACGGCGAGGTGTTTTCCCGGTCGGTGCGCCTTTCAAGCCGACAGCCGCGCTCGCGGTGCTGCGCGGGAACCTCGCTCCCGACGGCAGCCTCGTCAAGGCCGCGGGCTCGAGCCGGAGCAGCCATCGCGGCCCGGCGCGCGTCTTCGACAGCGAGGAGGCCTGCGCCGACGCCGTGCGCGCAGGGCTCGTGCACGACGGCGACGTGCTCGTCGTGCGCTACGAGGGCCCGGCGGGTGGCCCAGGCATGCGCGAGATGCTGAGCGTCACGTCGTCGGTGGTCGGCGCCGGCCTCGGCGACAGCGTCGCGCTCGTGACCGACGGGCGCTTCTCGGGCGCGACGCGCGGGCTGATGGTCGGCCACGTCGCGCCCGAGGCAGCACGCGGCGGCCCGCTCGCCGTCGTGCGTGACGGCGACACGATCGCGATCGACGTCGCCGCCCGTTCACTCCGCGTCGAGCTCGACGGCGACGAGCTCGCCGCACGGCTCGCCGCGTGGACGCCGCCCGAGCTGCCGTACGCGACCGGCGTCTTCGGCCGCTACCGAGCGCTCGTCGGGTCGGCGTCCGAAGGCGCTGTCCTGCGGAACGGCTGAGCCGGCGGTCCCGTCACGCCCGCGTCGTGGACGTAGACGCGGCCCTCGGCGCGGCCGGTCGTCACGTACAGCAACCCGTCGCCGAAGCAGCACGCCGTCGGGTTCGGCTCGGGCACCGCGAGCACGCGGTCGAGCTCGCCGTCCGGCGTCCACCGCTCCACGCGCGAGCCGCCGTAGACACGCGACCCAGACGCAGCCCTCGTCGTCGACTGCCAGGCCGTCCGGGAACCCGTCGATCTCGGCGAACGTCGCCCGCTCGCCGAGCTCGCCGTCGTAGACATACGCGTCGATGCGGCGCGTCGGGGTGTCGATGTAGTACATCCGGGCCCCGTCGGGCGACCAGCCGATCCCGTTCGCGATCGTGAGCCCGTCGAGGATCGGCGTCAGCCCATCGCCGCCGAGCCGGTAGAGCGAGCCTGCGCCCGGCGTCTCGGCGAGCGCCAGCGTCCCGACCCACAAGCGCCCGTCCGAGTCGCACGCGCCGTCGTTCGCGCGCACCTCCGGCCCGTGCGGGAACCGCGCGAGCACCTCGCCGGTGCCGAGCAGCTCGATGCGGTCGGCGAGCGCGAGCACGACGTCGCCGTCTTCGGTCGGGTTCGCGCAGCCAACCATGGCGTCGAGCTCGATCACCGCATGCGAGCCGTCCCAGCGGTGCAGGGCTCGTGCCCTCGATGTCGACCCACGTGAGCACTCCGTCCCGCCAGCGCGGCCCTTCGCCCAGGCGGCACCGCGCATCGCACAAGACCTCTAGGCTCACGCGGATATGAGAGCACTCGTGACGGGCGGCGGCTCCGGGATCGGCGCGGCGGTCGCGCACCGGCTCGCCGACGATGGATTCGACGTGACCGTCGCCGACCTGCAGCCGGACGCGGTCGCGACCGACCTCGGCGCGTCCGCGGTACGGCTCGACGTGCGCGACGAGGCCGCGGTCGCCGCGTCGATGGACGGTGTCGAGGTGCTCGTCAACGCCGCGGGCATCGGGTCGACCACGGACGCGCCCGGGACGCCGCTCGAGGTCTGGGAGGACGTGTTCGCCGTGAATGCGCGCGGGACGTTCCTCTGCTGCAAGCACGCGATCCTGGGCATGAAGACGCGAGGCGGCGGTGCGATCGTCAACGTCGCGTCGGTCGCGGGTCTCGTCGGCCTCAAGAACCGGGCGGCCTACTCGGCGTCGAAAGGCGCCGTGATCGCCCTGACGCGCGCTCTCGCCGTCGACCACGTCGGCGACGGGATCCGTGTCAACGCTGTCTGCCCGGGGACGATCGACACGCCGTGGGTGCGACGCCTCGTCGACGACGCCGGCGAGTCGCTCGACGGCCTCCGCGCGCGCCAACTGATGGGTCGCCTTGGGACGCCGGAGGAGGTCGCCGATGCCGTGCTCTACCTCGCGACTGCCGAGTTCGTGACCGGCACGATCCTCACCGTCGACGGCGGCCTGACGGCGGCGTGAAGGCGCTCGTCGTCGAGCCGGGCGTCGCCCATTCGACGCGCATCGAGGACGTCGACGAGCCGGCGCGGCGCCGGTGTGCTGCTGCGCATGCTCGAGCTCGGCGTCTGCGGGACGGACCGCGAGATCGCCGAGGGTCAGTTCGGCGTCGCGCCGAAAGGCGGGAAGCAGCTCGTGATCGGGCACGAGTCGCTCGCGCAGGTCGAGCGCGACGGCCACGGCTTCTCGAAGGGCGACCTCGTGTGCGCGACCGTCAGGCGCTCGTGCGGGCACTGTCTCGCCTGCAACGAGGGCGCGCCCGACTCATGCCTCACAGGTGACTACAGCGAGCGCGGGATCACGCGGCTCGACGGATTCGCCTGTGAGCTCGTGCTCGAGGATCCCGCCAACCTCGTGCCGATCCCGCGCGCACTCGGGCGGCTCGGCGTGCTCGCGGAGCCGACCTCGATCTGCGCCCGTGGCATCCGGCACGCGTTGACGATCGGCGCGCGCCAGCCGTGGGAACCGAAGCGCGCGCTCGTCACGGGCGCCGGCGCCGTCGGTCTCCTCTCGACGATGCTGCTCCGGCTCGAGGGCCTCGACGTGTGGACGGCGTCACTCGAAGAGTCCAGCCCGATCGCGGAAGCGCTCGGCGCGCACTAC
The DNA here is from genome assembly GCA_963785875.1 of uncultured Thermoleophilia bacterium. GTDB lineage: Bacteria > Actinomycetota > Thermoleophilia > Gaiellales > Gaiellaceae > PALSA-600. The sequence goes on from CAWAWV010000002.1 coordinate 129,602, forward strand.
GTCTCGACGAAGACGACCGATCTCTCGGACACGGGACCGTTCGACATCGTCGTCGAGGCGGCGGGCGACGCGCAGCTGATGCTCGACGCACTCGGCCTGCTCGGGCGGAGCGGCGTCGCCTGCTTGCTCGGGATCGACGGGCGCGAGGGAAAAGCGCACATCGAGAACAAGGTGATCGGCGTCGACGTCGTACTGGAGAACCGCGTCCTCTTCGGCAGCGTGAACGCGCATCGCGACGACTGGGTCACCGGTGTCGAGGCGCTCGACCGGGCGCGCGGGCAGTTTCCCGGTGCGCTGGAAGAGCTGATCGGGCTCCGTGTCCCACTCGACCGGTTCGCCGACGCGTTCGCCTTCCACGGCGGCAAGGCGACGCTCGTGCTCGACGGTTAGGAGGGTTTGGACACCAGTCCGGTCGGCTCCGCCAGGCGGAGGCGAGCGGCGGCGAGACACGACGGGCCGCTCAGCGGCCGTACGCGTAGACCGTGCCGTCAGCCGTGGTGAGGACGAGGAACGGGCCCGCGATCATCGGGGCTGCGTACGTCGGGACCCCTTTGGTGTCGAATGTGTTCAGCGTCAAGCCGGTCTGCGAGTCGACCGCGTAGACCTTGCCCGCTCTCGGGCTTGTCACGAACGCGACGCGACCCGCCGCGAGCGGTTGCGGCGTCGGGCCGCCGCCGATGTCGACGCTCCATGCCAGCTTGAACGTGCAATTCTTCTGAAGACGTAGACCGACCGCGCCGTTCGCGTCCGAACTGCCCGGGATCGCGGCTCCATCGATGACGAGCGTGCGCGTCGCCGGTAACCACGCCGGCTGTGCGAAGAACGTGTTGGCCGGACCGCTCGCGCCGAGCTTCATCCGCAGCACCGGGGCGCTCGTGATCGCCGCTCGACGCCAGACGTAGGTGTAGAGGTCCTTCGAGTTGACGGCGAGCATCGAGGGGCAGCCGGCTGCTTTGAAGAGGACCGGTGTCGACCCAAAGCCCTGATCAGCCACCATCGGATTCGTGTTCAGCTGGGGAACACTTGCCAGCACCTTCAGGTTCGGCGTCAGGTGTACGACGCGTTCGCCGAGCGGAGCGCCCTGGTCTGTATTGCCGTCCTTGACGACCACCGAGTTCGCCGTTGCGGTCCACACCGACCCGTCCGCCGGGTCGATGGACACACCGCCGGGACCCCAAATGCCGCCGCCGTTCTTCGGGCCGGGCACGACATCGAACGTCTGTAGGACACGGTGCGTCTTCTCGCTTACGCGAACGAGTCGCCCGTCCCACGCGCCCGCCGGGCCTTCCTTGTCGCACCACGACCCGACCGGCGCGTAGATCGTTCCGGCCGCGATCCGGAGCGCGCCCCACACGACCTCGACGTCCGTGCGCGTGATGATCGGGACGCTCCACCCGGGAAGAGCCTTACCCGTCGTCAGATTGAGCGCGACCAGCCTCCCGTTCGCGCCGATGACGAAGATCCGATTCGCGGCGGCATCGATCACAGGCGTCGATTCGATCCCGCCCTTTGTGCCGCATACCTGCGGTCGCGTCGGCCCAAGCGAGCGCCGCCAGACGACGCGGCCACTGAAGAGGTCGAGTGCGGTCACGGCGTTGTCTCCGGATGCGACGACGACCAGTTCGCGGGACTTGCCCTGCACCGTCACGTGAGGGGCATAGAGCGGTTGCGCGGTGATCAGCCCGTAGACCTTCGACCGCCAGATGGTCCGCAGGGACTTTGCGGTCGCGAGCGTCATCGGCGTCGCCGACGCGTTCTGCGCGTCCGGTGTTCGGCCGTAGGCGAGCCAGGGCGTCCAAGGGACGGCGGCTCCGCCTGCGGCGTTGCACACGCTCATCGTCACTGCGGCGAGCGTCAAGAGCCCCGCCATGCGCAACCATGGCATGCCTCGCACTGTACGTGCGAACTCGAATATGAAGCTTGTGTCGCCCGGCTGCGCTCGGCGGCGCGGGTGTTGGCAATGTCCCCAGAAGCACGAGCGACAACGCCGCGGCTGCAGAGGGCGAGTCGTATGATTTCAACGTGGGAACCGTGGTCAGTGTCGAGCCGATTTTCGTGGTCTCGGAAGTCGCGCGGGCGGTTAGCCACTACGAAAAATTGGGCTTCAGTACCTCGCGTCATGACGAGGGGTATGCGTTCGCCCATCGGGACGAGTTGACGATCCATCTCGCGGGGCCGGGCGTTGATCCTGAGCGGGTGGGCCTCGGGTCGATCTACATGCACGTCGATGACGCAGATGCGCTCGCCGAGGAGTGGAGCACCGCCGGGGTCGACCTCGTGCACCCTCAGAACTTCGAATACGGCAAGCGTGAGGGTTCTCACCGGGACCCCGACGGAAACCTCATTCGCTTCGGATCACCGCTTCCGCGCTAGCGCCGTCTATCCGGCTGAGTCGGCGCCGGTGCACCCTCGTCGGTCGCATGCAGAAAAGCCCGGCGCGCTCCCTCGCAGTACCCGTACTCGTCGGTGCACATTCAAACTGTGAAGTGGTCAGCGTCGCGTGCGCCAGTTCAGGAAAGAATCCAGAGCAAGGAACACTGGGGGACGTTTAGGTGTGCCGCGTCGCGTGCGAGAGGCGGGTGCCGAGGGTTCCGACCGCGATTGCAACCGTGGGGATCAAGAGGAGCAGAACCAGTCCGCTTCCGAGGTTGTCGCTGATCGCGTAGGTGCGAAGATCATGCGCGCCGCTCTTGTGGAAGTCGTTGACCAGCCCGCTGTCGTAGGGGCCGCCTGCGTTCGCGTAGGTGACAGTCGTCCAGACGATGAAAACGGTGAGCCCGGCGACGAGTCCGCTCCACAGAGCCGTGAAGATGCCTGTCCGCGAGTCGCGGGAACGGTGGCCCGCGATAGTTGCCGCGAGCGCCGGGCCAACGAGCGCGATGAGAAGCGGTAGGAACACCCAGCCTTTCAGGGGAGCAGGTGGAGCGATGCCGAGGAGCCAACCAGCTCCGGTTGCAAGCCCTCCTGCGAGCCCGAAACGACGCGCGGCAATCGACTGGTGGCTGACGCCTCGCGCAAGCACAACCGCGAGTCCTATGTAAACCAGGAGAGTTGCCAGAAAGGCGACCATCGCGCCCCAGACGTTCGGTTCGGAACGCAGCCCGGAGTAATGAACGAGGCCGTAGCCGACGAGTGCCAGCGAGGCGGTCGCGCATCCGAGAATGACTGCGCGCAGGCCAGAGCCGCCGGGTTCCGGCGACTGAAGCCGTATCCGACCGGCGGCCCATGCGCAGCCGAGACTGAACCGCCAGCGTAACCGTCGTCCCTGCGCCTGATCGAGTTCTCCCAGCATCGCCTGTCCCCATTCGAGGCGATCGCGCGGCAGCCCACGAACTGCGAGCGCAAGCAGGCGCCAGGCCAGATCGCGCTCAGCACCGCCACGAACACCGCGCCAAATCGCCGGAATCACGAAGACTGCTGCGAGCACAGTGAGCGCAAACACAAATACAGCGCCTACGACGCACCCCGCAGTTCGGGCCGCGCCCGAGCGTGCCGTTGCACGACCGGACGAGCCAGAGGGGCTGCGTGCTCAAACCCTTCCGCGGTCAGGCGATACAGGTGTCGAGGCGGCCGCCCCGCTGGCGGTGTCTCCTCCCATTTCGCCTCTAGCAATCCACGGTCGCAAAGCCGCACGAGGATCGGGTAAAGCGATCCTGACTGCAATCCGACCTCCAAGCCCAACTCGTAGCCATACCGCCAAACAGCCTGGTCGGCAGCTAGGGCAACGAGCACCTTCACGGTTTGAGGAGACGGGCGGCGAGCACGAGCCATGGCGTAATTCTACCTACGTAGAGATTCAGGTCAACCCGTCCTCCGCCAGTTCAGGAATGACGCCTGCCGCCGATACGGATGATCAACGTGACTACGGCGGTCGACATCCGTGAGGTCAAGCGGGCCTTCGGTGAGTGGAGCGCGACACTTGGTGTGTCGACGGAACTCAGCCGCTTGCACGACAGACGCTATGCCATGCATCATGAGCAGTGGAGCTGACCGCTCGGCTGCGCCAGTGAGTTCCGGAATGGCGCCTGAGCGTAGAGTCAGCCGAGGAGTCGGAAGTATCGGCTGATCGGTAGAAGTGTGAACCCCGCCTCTTCGTAGGCCGCTCGCGCAGGTGCGTGACCGGGATCGCCGCCCGTTTCGACCACGGCGATGTCCATTCCCTCGCGTCGCATGTGCTCGATCGCAACCTGAGTGAGACGCGAGCTGATGCCGCGCCGTTGATACTCGGGGTCGACGCCGATGATGTCGATAACGCCCATCCGTTCGTGGAAGGCGTTCAGCGCGACGGCGACGAAACCGACGGGGCGGCCGTCCAAGACGGCGACGAAGACGTCTCGGTCACGGCTCGTACAACTCGATCGCACCGACGCAGCCTGATCCGCCATCCAGTCCGGGTGTAGGCGAAGAAAGACGTCGTCGCCGAGCACCTTGCGCACCGATGCGAACACGGGAGTCCAGGCGCGAAGCGAGAACTCGACGATCACGTCGATGTCGTTCTGCGAGAACGAGCGGATTTGAATGGAGTCGTCGGGCATGGCGACCGCATACCGTATCCCGGCGCCGATCAGCGCTCGGTGCGACAGTTCGGGAATGGCGCCTCGAGCGGCGACCGTCCTCTAACGTCTGACTTATGTTCGCAATCGCCGGCGGACCCTTCCTCGGGTGCGCTGGTGGGCCATTGCCATGACCGGAATCGAAGCTTCGACCTCTCCCCCTCCCTTGCCGCGCTGGTTCGGACCTAGAGCCAGCCCAGATGACCCGGCCGTCTCGGCCCTGATCGCCCGCGTCGCGCGAGGGGCCGGATGGGCAGACATCGGCGGTGGGTTCAACCTCAACGTGCGGATAGACGCTGAGCCGCCGGTTGTCCTCCGGGTTCATAGGCCCTGGGTCCGCCGCGGCCGGGTAGCGGGACTGCGGCGCCTGCGGGAGCGGCTCCAGCGGACGCAAGTCCGCGTCGCTCGGCCGATTCGGATTTCCGGCTGCGACCTCCTGAGGGTCGCTGATCGTTGGGCTGAGATTGAGGAGTTCATCGATCACGTCCAGCCACGGGCGGACGAGGACTCCTACGTCCGCCTATTCGAGGAGCTCGGACGCCTTCACACTGCGCTCAAAGCAGTCTGGGAGCCCAGTCCGCCCGAACCCCTCGACGACCACAGAACCTTCGGCCAACTGCGTTACTCGGTCGGCTTCACACGCCGCAGGCTCGGACCCCGCAGCGAGCCGGTCGTGCATCGGATGCGCCAACTGACTGGCGAGCTCTCCAAGCTCCGGAAGGAGGTCGAACTGCCATGCGCTCCGATTCATGGGGACTACAAATTGGGCAACGCGGGAGAACTGTCAGACGGCTCATGGGCCACCTTCGACCTGGATTTCGCGAGGGTCAGGGAGCGGCTGTACGACATCGCGGCCAGCCTGCACCACGTCGCACAGGGCGGCGCAAAGGCGGGCTGGTGGGGTCCGCCGCGAATTGCTCGAGCCGCGACGACTGCTCGACGCCTACGAAGGCACGGCTCCGGAACCGCTGACTCGCGACGAGCACCGTTGGCTCCCCGGGGCTCTAGCCCTTGTACCCTTGCACTGGGCTGCCACCGCAGGGCTCGTGGGCGACGGCATCCACGAGGCCGAGAGCGCAATGACCGCCGCCGAGGCCTGGTGGTCGCGCCGGGCTGAACTCTCGTCGTAGTCCGGCGGCCGCGCTCGGCTGTGCCAACGTCCTCTCGCCAGAGAAACCTCGACCTACTGGAGCCAACGGCAGGTCCATTTGGCGAAGTAGCGGTGGTGTCGTCGGGCTGCGCTGGACGCTCCGACAACGAACGCCGTTCCGCCGAACGCCCCTAGGTGCGCGTGAGCAGCAGGTCGAGGTAGAGCGGCGTCGAGCCACTCGGGCCGGGCACCTCGCGCAGGTCGGCGAGCAAGAAGCCGGCGCCAAGGAACGTCCGCAGGTAGTCCTCGATCGTTCGGCGCTGGTGGTAAACGCTGTGCTCGCCGAGCGGAACGACCTCCGGCTCGCGGTCGTAGTAGTCCCGGATGCGAAGCTCGCCGCTCGCCTCGTCGTATTTGCCGGCCTGGGCGACCGGATGGATCGTCCCGATCAGGAGCGCTCCGCGTGGCGCGAGCACGCGTGCAAGCTCCCCGGCCGCGGCGTCGAGGTCGTGGATGTGCGGCAAGACGTTGACGCACGCGGCGAGCTCGGCGGCGGCGTCCCGCAGGGGCAGCGCGTCGATTTGCGCGACCTCGTAGCGACCAGATGGATCTGCGGCGCGCGCCTCTTCGACGAGCAGCTCGGAGGCGTCGAACCCGGCGACGTCGTAGCCGCGCGAGGTGAGCTCTCGCGTGAGGCGCCCCTCGCCGCAGCCGACGTCGAGCGTCAATCCGCGCGGCGGCGGCAGGAGCTCGTACAACGAAGCGTCGTGCGCGTGGACGCGCCCGGACATCCCCGAGCGGATGCGCTCGACCCATTCGCGCGCGCCCGCGTTCCAGGCTTCCTGCTCCATCAGTTGTCGCAGGCGACTCGCCACTCGCTGCGCTGGAGGACCGCGAACGCCTCGTTCGTGAACGGCTCGCGACCGAGCGCGTCGCGGATCGCCTGCGTGCGGCTCTTGCGCGCCGGCACCCCCGGCCGCCGGTTGACCTCGCCGATCACACGCCACTCGTTTTCGCCGAATTGCTGGAAGACGACGTACGTGCCCGCGCTGGGACTCATTTCCCGCTCCGGCGCCGGCAAAGCCGGTGCCTACGCTCTTTGGTGAGCTCCGTCAAGCCTACGCTCACGACCGGTACGCAATCGTCTCGCGCGACCCGCTCTCGCCCGAGCGGACGATCGCGTCGCAGATCTCGGCCGCTCGGTAACCGTCTTCGAACGTCGCTCCGTACGGCGCGACCGGAGAGTCGTCCGCGATCGCGGCGAGGAGGTGGTGCAGCTCGTGTACGAACGTGTCGCCCCACCCGATGATGTGTCCCGGGGGCCACCAGTGCTCCCAGAACGGGTGATCCGTCTCCGAGACGAGCACCGTCTTGAACCCGCGCGCACGGTCACCGTCCGCGCGGAACACCTGCAGCTCGTTCATGCGCTCCATGTCGAACGCGAGCGAGCCCTTCGTGCCGTTGATCTCCCACTGCAGCGCGTTGCGGCGCCCGTGCGCGAACCGCGTCGCCTCGAGTGTGCCGACGGAGCCGTTCTCGAACGTCACCGCAGCTTCGACCGCATCGTCGACCTGCCGGCCGGGCAAGAACGTATGGGTGAAGCCCTGCACCGAGGAGGGCTCGCCGTTCAGGAACCGCGCGAGGTCGACGACGTGCGCCATCAGATCACCGAGCGCACCGGAGCCGGCTGCGTCCGGATCGAACCGCCACGTGTCGAGCGAGGAATCGTCGCCCCAGTCCTGCAGGTAGCGGCCCCGGAAGTGCCGCACCTCGCCCAGCTCGCCCGCGTCGATCAGCTCCCGCGCGAGCCGCACGGCCGGGACGAACCGGTAGTTGAACGCGCACATGTGCTTGACGCCCGTGGCGTCGACCGCTTGCCAGATGTCGTAGCTCTCGTCGGCGTCGCGACCGAGCGGCTTCTCGCACACGACGTGCTTCCCCGCCCGCGCGGCGGCGATCGTCGGCTCAGCATGGAGCGAGTTCGGACCGCCGTTGTCGAAGAGCCCGATCGCGTCGTCCTCGATCAGCCGGCGCCAATCGCCGGTCGCGTACTCGAAGCCGTACCGACGCGCCGCCTCCTCCACCGCTTCGACGCTCCTCCCTGCGATGCCGACGAGCCTCGGCTCGAGCGGCGGCGGCCAGGTCATGTAGGCGATCTTCTTGAACGCGTTCGAGTGCGCTTTGCCCATGAACGCGTAGCCGAGCATGCCGATGCCGATCGTCGCCACGTGCGCGATAGTAATCACCTCGACCACCAAGGAGGCGGGCATGGCCGTAAAGCTCCACCGCTGTCCGAGCACCTGGGCGAAGCTCGGCGGGCACCCGTGCTGGAAGCGTGCAGAAGGCACTCGACGAGCAGGGCATCGACTACGAGATCGTGAAAGGCCCGTGGCCGCGCCGGAAGACCCGCACCGCCGTCATCGAGGGAACGGGCCAGTCGTCCTATCCGGCGATCCAGTTCGAAGACGGAAGCTGGTACCGCGAGCAGTCGAAGGACATGGCGCGCACGATCAGCGAAGGACGGCTGATGGAGAAGCAGGGCGCGGGTGCCTGACGTCGCCCCCGTGCGCTGGGGAATCGTCTCGACGGCGGACATCAACCGGAAGGTGATCCCCGGCGCGAAGGCTTCGCCGAAGGTCGACCTCGTCGGAGTTGCGAGCCGCACGCAGGAGCGGCGCCGAGCAGTACGCGAGCTGGTGGGAGATCCCTCACGCCTACGGCAGCTACGAGGCGCTGCTCGCCGACGACGACATCGACGCGGTCTACATCTCGCTGCCGAACACGCTCCACTGCGAGTGGTCGATCAAGGCGCTCGAAGCGGGCAAGCACGTGCTCTGCGAGAAGCCGCTCTCGCGCCACCCCGACGAGGTCGCAGCCGCGTTCGACGCAGCCGACCGTGCGGGCAGGCTGCTGAGCGAGGCGTTCATGTGGCGTCACAACCCACAGACCGCGCGCCTTCGGGAGCTCGTCGAGCAGGGCGCGATCGGGGAGCTCCGCCTCGTGCGGTCGACGTTCAGCTACTCGCTGTACGACGAGAGCAACATCCGGCTGCAACCCGACGTCGAGGGTGGCAGCCTGATGGACGTCGGCTGTTACAACGTCTCGGGCTCGCGGCTCCTCGCCGGGGAGCCGGAGCGCGTCTTCGGCGAGGCCTGGTATGGGCCGACCGGCACGGACTGGGTCTTCGCCGGGACGATGCGCTTCCCAGGAGACGTGATCGCGAGCTTCGACTGCGGCACCGCGCTCGCAAACCGCGACGAGCTCGAGGCGATCGGCAGCGAGGGCTCGCTCTTCCTCGACGATCCCTGGCACTGCCTCAACCCGGTGATCGAGTTGCGGCGGGAGGACAAGGTCGAGCGGATCGAGCTCGAACACGAGGACTCGTACCGGCTGGAGCTCGAGAACATGAGCGACGCGATTCGCGGCGCGGGTGAGCTGCTGCTCGCGCGCGCCGACGCAATGGCCCAGGCGCGGGCGCTCGAGGCGCTGCACGAGTCGGCGTCGACGAACGCCCCCGTCGCGCTGTGACCGAGGCGGAGGCACGCCTGCGCGCGGCCGAGCTGCTCGCGGACGCGGGCATCGTCCTGACGCCGAACGAGCGCGACGCGATCGAGGTGGCTGACTTCGGGCTCGGCCGGCTCGAGGAGATCGGCCTCCAGATCGTGGCCTACGTGAACACCGAGCGCGTGTGCGCGAAAGAGCTCGTCCTCTTTCCCGGCCAGTTGTGCCCGGAGCACCGCCATCCTCCGGTCGGCGACGATCCCGGCAAGGAGGAGACGTTCCGGTGCCGGCGCGGAAGCGTTCAGCTCTGGGTCGACGGGCACGGCGAACTGGAGCTCACGCCCGGCGACCAGTTCACGATTCCGCCCGACACGCTGCATTGGTTCCGCGCCGGCGACGCAGGCGCAATCGTGTCGGAGTTCTCCACGCGCAGCCGCGACGAGACGGACGTCTTCAGCGACAGCAGGATAGTCCGGTGATCTGTGCGAGCTGCGGCCACTCGAACGGCGACTCTGCACGATTCTGCGAGTCCTGCGGCGCTCCGCTCGCGGCCGGTTCGACCGAGCGCCGGAAGGTCGTGTCCGTGGTGTTCTGTGATGTCGTCGGCTCGACGGATCTGGGAGACTCGACCGATCCGGAGACGCTGCGAGCGTTATTGGCGCGCTACTTCGACCGCATGCGGGGGATCGTCGAGGGTCATGGCGGTTCCGTCGAGAAGTTCATCGGCGACGCCGTCATGGCCGTGTTCGGGGTGCCGTCCGTCCACGAGGACGACGCGCTTCGTGCCTGTCGGGCGGCGATCGAGATGCGCGATGCGTTTGCGGAATTGGGGATCGAAGGTCGACTCGGCGTCAGCACAGGCGAGGTCGTGACCGGGACGGTTGAGCGCCTCGCGACCGGTGACGCGTTGAACGTGGCCGCACGCCTCCAGCAGGCAGCGCAGCCCGGAGAGGTGCTGATCGAATCGTCGACCCGGCTCATGGCCGGCGAAGCGGTCGACGTGGACGCGCTCGAGCCGCTGGTCTTGAAGGGGAAGCGGGAACCTGTGCCCGCGTTCCGCCTGATCGCGGCCAGGGAGGCGAGCGAACGAAGTCACGACCTCGAGTTCGTCGGCCGCGCGCGGGAACTGGCAGCACTGGACGAAGCGTGGTCGCGGGCGATGGCGGAGAACCGCTGTGAGCTCGTGACTGTGGTGGGCGAGGCGGGCATCGGCAAGTCACGCCTCGTCGCGGAAGCGCTTCGACGAATCCACGGACGCGTCGTCCGTGGGCGCTGCCCTCCCTACGGCGCCGGCATCACCTACTGGCCCGTGGTCGAGGTCGTGAAGCAGCTGGGCGCCCTGCCTCTAGACCCGGCGGCTGCGGCGGCGATCCGTTCGCTCCTCGGCCGCGACGAAGGGACCTCGGCCGACGAGATTGCCTGGGCGTTCCGCAAGCTCCTGGAAGAGCAGGCGCCACTCGTGGTGTTGTTCGACGACGTTCAATGGGGTGAAGAGACCTTTCTCGACCTGGTCGAGCATGTGGCGCTCCTCTCGAGCGGCGCGCCGATCCTGATCCTCTGCATGACTCGGCCCGATCTCCTCGACCGCCGCCCGAGCTGGCCTGTGACGTTTCGGCTCGCGCCGCTCGGCGACGGCGACACGAACGCGCTGATCTCGACCCGCGTGCCGACAGATCTCGGGAAACGAATCGCCGCCGCGTCGGCCGGGAACCCGCTGTTCATCGGGGAGATGCTGGCCCTGGCCGGCGAAGGAACCGCGAACATCGACGTTCCCGCGACGTTGAAGGCGCTGCTCGCGGCGCGGCTCGACCAGCTCGACGCACGTGAGCGCCGGGTGCTCGAGGGAGCCGCGGTCGAAGGTGAGCTGTTCCACCGCGGCGCCGTTCAGGTGCTCGTGCCTGAGGAACTGCAGTTGTCGCCGCTACTTGCTTCGCTCGTACGGCGAGAGCTGATTCGTTCCGAGCAGCCGCAGCTGAGAGGCGAGGACGGGTTCCGGTTTCGCCACCTGCTCGTCCGAGATGCGGCGTACAGCGCTCTGCCGAAGGCGACCCGCGCGGACCTGCACGAGCGCTACGCCGGCTGGATCGAGCAGCGCGGGAGCGAGCTGGTCGAGCGAGACGAGATTCTTGGCTACCACCTCGAGCAGGCTGCGCGATACAAGGAGGAGCTCGGACAGTCCGACCCGGCTCTGGCTGAACGCGCAGGCATTCAGCTCGCGGCTGCCGGCCGCGCTGCAGCCTGGCGAGGCGACGATCGCACCGCTGTGGGCCTCCTCCAGCGCGCCCTCTCCTTGACCCGGCCGACGCAGGTCGACGTGATGACCGAACTCGATCTCGCGACGGCGCTCGCCGAACGTGACCCTGTGAAGGGCGCCGCGGTTGCCGAATCGGCCGCGGCACAGGCGCGCGCAGCGGGAGACGCAACTGGCGAGCTGCTGGCCCGCGTTGGAGCCGCGGCGCACCGCACCAACTTTGAAGCCGATCCCGCAGTCGACGAACTCGAACAGCTCGCACGCGCCGCGTTGCCGCTTCTCGAGCAGGCGGGAAATCACGCAGGGCTCGCCTATGTCTGGTCGGTCCTCGGCACCTTCGTGGCGAATTTCCACGGCCACAACGAAGACTGGGCGTGCGCAGCGGAGCACGCGATCCACCACGGCCGTCTCGCGGGCCACGTCGACAGAAACCTGTTCCACCTCGACGCTGCGCTTGTCTTTGGGCCTCGGCCCGCAGACGAGGCGATCGTGACTCTAGACGCGCTGCTCCCTGAAAACCCTCACCCCGAGCCGGTGCTTTCCCGCGCCGTGCTGCTGACGATGCTCGCCCGGTTCGACGAGGCAGACGAGATCGCGCGTGAGGCCGCCAACCGGCTTCGCGACCTCACCGGTGATGACGGTGCCGAGGTGCACCTTGGTCTGATCGCCGCGACTGCCGGCCGCCATCAGGACGCAACGACCCACTTGCGCCGGTACTGCGCCCTTCTCGAAGCCCGGGGTCAGCGCGGCTACCTGTCGGTGTTTGCGCCGATGCTCGGCCGGTCGCTGTGTGAGCTAGGACGCCACGACGAAGCCGAACCGCTTGCACAGCTTGGGCGTGAGCTCGGAGACGAGCACGACACCGCAACCCAGGCACTCTGGCGGCAGGTACAAGCGCGTGTCGAAGCCCAACGCGGCCGGCTCGCGCAAGCGGAGCAGCTTGCCCGTGAGGCGGTTGCGGTCAACGACCACACCGACCATCTGAACGGGCAAGGCGACGCGCTCTGGGACCTCGCCGAGGTTCTCTGGGTCGGTGGCAACCTCGACGAGGCCGAAGCGGCACTGGTCCAGGCGCTCGAACGCTACGAACAGAAGAAGAACCTTGCTCAGGCGGCGCAAGTGAAAGACCGACTGGCGGCGCTCAGAGGGGGCGCGATTGCGTCCTAGCGGCCGCCGCGCGCAGATCGTTCGATAGCGCCGAGCGCGAGCTCCTCGTCCACCTCGCCGGGAAGCCCGCTGACGCCGACTGCGCCGACCCGCTCGTCGCCCTCGAACACCGCCACCCCACCGAGGAAGAACGTGAAGAACGGGTCGAAGCTGGCGCGCTCGACGGGGTCGTCCTTCACCTTCTCGGCGAGCTCACGCGTCGAGCGGGCATCGCTCCGCGCCGCCGTATACGCCTTGCGCTGGGCGTTCAGCCGCGTATCGGGGGCGGCGCCGTCCATCGTCGCCGCGGCCACGAGCTCACCGTGTACGTCCGCGACGAAGACCGACACGGGGCCGGTCGCGTTCCCGACCACGTCGTCCACGATCGTCCGGGCTCTGGCGAGGCGCATTCGCCGAGTCTAGTGTGATGCGCGATGACGGCCGTCGCGATCCGCGGGACGACGTATCCCGTCGTCTTCCCGAAGCTGCGGGACCCCCGCCTGCACCTGGCGGCAACGATCACGTCGCTCCAGGTGCTGGGCCAGGTCGCGTTCACCTTTCGGCTCTCGATCAGCCAGATCCTGGTCGCGCTCGGCACGTGTGCAGTGCTCGAGATCGCGATCACGTTCCGCACGAAGCGCGTGATCATGTGGCCGGCGAGCGCGCTCCTCACCGGCAACGGCGTCGCGTTCGTGTTGCGCGTGCCGGGGATGCCGCACGGCGACTGGTGGAGCCTGAGGTCGTGGTGGCTGTACGTCGGCGTCGCCGCCGGCTCGCTGCTCTCCAAGCACGTGATCAAGTGGAAGGGTAAGCACGTCTTCAACCCGTCCAACATCGGGCTCGTCGCATGCTTCCTGCTCGTCGGGCGCGCGCACTCGGAGCCGCTCGACTTCTGGTGGGGCCCGATGTCGTGGTGGATGGTGCTCGCGCTCGCGATCATCGTCGCAGGGGGCTTCACGATCCTGCGGCGCCTCCACCTGCTGCGCGTCGCGCTCTTCTTCTGGGCGGCATTCGCGATCGGCATCGCGGTGCTCGCCATCGCCGGCCACGTCATGACGGCGCATTGGTACGTCGGCTCGATCACGGGCTGGCACCTCTGGTGGGTCCTCGTCACCTCGCCGGAGGTGCTCGTCTTCCTGTTCTTCATGATCACCGACCCGAAGACGGCGCCGGCGGACGGCCGCGCGCGCGTCGTCTACGCGGTCACGCTCGGGCTCTTGGCTGCGCTGCTGATCGCGCCGACGCGCACCGAGTTCGCCGCGAAGGTCGCGCTTCTCTCCGCCCTCACGATCGTGTGCGCAGCGCGACCCCTGCTCGCCTACGTCCCGCGTCGCATCTTCGTCGTCGCGGCCGCTGCGGCGGCGTGCGCGTACCTGCCGGCGCTCGTGCTCGCCGGGAACGGCTCGGGCGCCTCGACCGCGCCGCCGCCCCTCACCCACGGCGGCCTGCCGCCGGTGACGATTCTCCCGTCGAAGGGCGTCCAGACGCAGCTCGATCGTCCGACTGCCGACCAGATCGCGCACGACCTCCTGAAGATCGTGCCCGCAAACGCGGGCGACCGGATCGCCATCCACCTCGAGCCCGGCGTCGGACAGGATCCGCCATTCGCGGTCGCGCAGCTCGCGGGTCGCACGTACCGCCTGACCCAGTCGGGCGTCGCCTGGGAGCTCGCGAAGGCGGACGTGCCGCCGCCGAAGCTCACACAAGGCCCGGTGCTCGCCGGCTACCGCCTGACGGACGTGGCGCCGCAGCTCGGGATCGCAGTCCCGCAGCAGTCGTTCCGCTACGGCGTCACCACGGATCCGACGGCGATGATGGGCGGCGGGATCTGCTGGCTGGACTACGACGGCGACGGCTCGCTCGACCTGTACATGGTCAACAGCTACACCGACTCGCAGTACGCCCTCTGGAGCGAGCACGGCGGTGCACCGGCCGGCCACTTGTTCGACAACGTCGGCGGTCATTTCGTCGACGTCACGAAGGGCTCGGGCCTCGACGTGCCGTTGCGCGGCAACGGCTGCGTCGCGGCTGACCTCGACGGCGACGGACGCACCGACCTGTTCGTCACGACGGCAACGAGCGACGTGCTCTTCTGGAACGAGGGCAACGGCCGATTCGTCGAAGGCGCGCGCAAGGCGGGCATCGTGTCGTTCGGCTGGCACACCGGCGCCGCCGTCGCAGATGTGAACGGCGACGGACGCCTCGATCTTTTCGTGTCGGGCTACGCCGATGCGCAGCATCCGATCCCGAACTCGGTCAGGGGCTTCCCGTCCAATTATCCGGGCGTCCGCGACGAGCTCTTCTTGAACGAGGGCTACAGGCGCTTCGAGGACGTCGGCGCGAAGGTCGGGATCGACCGGCCGCCGTACGACCACAGCCTCGGCGCCGAGTTCAAGGACGTGAACGGCGACGGCCGCCCGGATCTCTACGTCGCGAACGACGAGGATCCGAACCGCCTGTACCTGAGCGAGCCCGGTGGGCCGCTCGGCTTCCACTTCACCGACGTCGCAAAGCAGCAGGGCGTTGCGGACCCGAACGCGGGCATGGGCATCGCGGACGCGGGCGGCTACCTCTTCGTCTCCAACTCGCGCCGCCAGTCGCACGCCGTCTACCTGCGTGAAGGCCCGGTCTTCACCGACGTCCGCAAGTCGTTCGCCGATGCGTTCGGCGCCAACCTGACCGGGTGGGGCGACGCGTGGATCGACCTCCGCAACTCCGGCTCGTCCGAGCTCGTACTCGCGAACGGGTCGATCCCGGTCACGAACGTCCGCAAGGACGCAGCGCCGATCCAGGTGCTCACGTCGAGCAACGGCAAGTGGGTGGACACGAACCTCCTCCGCTCGCTACGCATCAACGGACGCGGCCTCGCTGCGGCGGATTACGACAACGACGGCCGCGTCGACATTGCGGTCAACTCGGTCGGCGACAAGCTCGTCCTGCTCCACAACACCTCGCCCAGCGGCAACTGGCTCGAGGTCGCCACCGACCCGCTCTCTCCTGGCGCTGTCGTCACGGTGGTCGACTCGCTCGGACACAAGCAGGTCCGCACCGTGCAGGCGGGTTCGAGCTACCTGTCGACAGAGGACCCGCGCGTGCATTTCGGCTTCGGGAAGGCGACGCCGCGTGAGGTGACCGTGCGGTTCCCGTGGGGCGGCATGGAGCGCGTCGACCACCCGCAGGTCGACACCGTCGTGACCGTGAAGCGCTAGCGGCCGGTCTTCGCCTGACGCCTGCGCGCGATCGTGTCGAGCGTCACGGCGGCGAGCAGGATGCAGCCCGTCGTGATGTAGATCACGCCCGGCTGGAACCCGAAGATGAACAGGCCGTTCTCGATCGTCGCGATCACGGCGGCGCCGAGGACGGCGCTGCGCACCTCGCCGCGGCCGCCGAAGAGGCTCGTGCCGCCGATGACGGCAGCCGAGATGGCGTCGAGGAGGAGCGTCCCACCGCCCTGATCGGGTGCGACCGAGTTCAGGTTCCCGGCAAGGATCACTCCACCGACCCCGGCCATGAAGCCGGAGATGGCGAAGACGATGATGCGGATCCGCGCGACGCTGATGCCGGCGCGCCTGGCGGCCTCGGCGTTCCCGCCGACCGCGTAGACGTGACGGCCGAATGTTGTTCTCTTCGTGATGTACGTCAAGAAGACGAGGAAGAAGATCATCTCCAGGCCCGCGAGCGGCACGCCGCGGTCGTGGTTGCAGATCGAGACGACGAGGAGGGTCAGGAACGCGACGCCGAGGAGCTTCGCCACGATCAGCCACGGGTACCGGATCGGCACGCCGTGACGGCGCTTGCCGAGGACCGAGAAGCCCACCGAGCCCGCGTAGAGGCCGATCAGGATCGCTGCGATGATCCAGCCGGCCGTCGTGGAGAAGAAGTACGCCGCCGTGTAGTTGATCCAGCGGTTCTCGATGATGATCGGGCCGCCGGCGCCGAGCGTCACCTGGATCACGCCCTGCCATGCCAGCAGCCCTGCCAGCGTGACGACGAAGGATGGCACGCCGATCAGCGCCACGAACGAGCCCTGGAACGCGCCGATCAGTGTCACGACGACGAGCGCCCCGACGATCGGCCACAGGCCGCCGTAGTGGTGGCCGCTGTCCGACTTCTGGAACTCGGCGGCGAGCACGCCTCCGAGCCCGCTCAAGTAGGCGATCGAGAGGTCGATCTCGCCGAGCAGCAGCACGAAGACGACGCCAAAAGCGAGCATCGTCGTGCCCGCCATCTGCACGATGATGTTGTTGAAGTTGACGGCGCTGAAGAAGTTCGTCGCCGTGAAGCCGAAGACGATCACGATGATCGTCAGGCCGACGATCACCGGCGCGCTGCCGAGGTTGCCTCCCTTGAAGTTCTCCCACAGCTGCGTCCCCAGGCTCTCCTCGGGGACCGCGAGCTCGAAGGCCGGGGCGGCTTCGGGCGACGTCGACGTCACGCGTGCTCCGTCGGGATGCCGGACACCTTGGTGGGCGCACCGGCGGTGATCGCGTGGACGATCTCCTGCTGCGTGGTCGCCTTCCGGTCGTACAGGCCGGCATTGCGGCCGAGCCGCAGCACCGTGACGCGGTCGGCGACGGCGAAGACGTCGTGCAGGTTGTGGGAGATCAGGATCACGGCGAGCCCCTGCTCGCCAAGGCGCTTCACGAGGGCGAGCACCTGCTCCGTCTGCGCAACTCCGAGAGCAGCGGTCGGCTCGTCGAGGATGACGAGCTTCGAGTTCCACATGACCGCGCGCGCCACCGCGACCGACTGGCGCTGACCGCCCGAGAGCGTCACGACCTGCTGCCTGATCGAGCGAATCGTCGTCACCGAGAGCGACTTCAGCGTCTCGGCGGTGCGGTGCTCCATCACCGGCTCGTTCAGCACCTGCACCGGGTTGTGCGACTCGCGGCCGAGGTACATGTTCTGGACGACGTCCAGGTTGTCGCACAGCGCGAGATCCTGGTACACGACCTCGATCCCGAGCCGGGCGGCGTCCTTCGGGCCGGAGATGCTCACGGGCTTCTCCTCGAAGAGGATCTCGCCCGAGTCGGCGGCGTGGATGCCGGCGATCGTCTTGATCAGCGTCGACTTCCCGGCGCCGTTGTCGCCGACGAGCGCCATCACCTCGCCGCGATGAACCTCGAGGTCGACGTCCGTCAACGCCTGCACGGAGCCGAACGACTTCGTGATGTTGCGAAGCTCGAGCAGCGGCTGCGTCGTCGTGGTGGAGGCAGTCTCGGTCACGGCGCGGTGAAGGTCCTAACACAGTCGGGGCGCCCCGTGGGGCGCCCCGACCGCCATTCACGATCCGACTAGCAGTACTTCTTGAACGAGCCGGTGCAGATGTCGCGCTTCTTGAGGAAGCCGGACTTGTAGATCTTCGTCCAGTTCGACTTGTAGAGCGCGACCGGCGGGATGAGGTACGCCGGCTCCCGCTTCGAACCGTTCGCGACGGATCCATTCTTGCACGTCTTGGATCCGGCACAGGTGGTCGTCAGCTTCTGCTTCTTGATCAGCTGGACCGCCGAACGCGCCGCCGCCTTGGCGAGCACACGCGTGTCCTTCCAGACGGTCATCGTCTGCCAGCCGGAGATGATGTTCTGGAAGCCCTCCGGCGTCGCGTCCTGGCCGGTCACCGGGATCGGCTTCAGGCCGTGCTTCTTCAGCGGACGCGATCACGCCACCCGCCATACCGTCGTTCGCGACGGCGACGGCGTCGATCTTGTTGCCCGTCTTCACGAGCATCTGATCGAAGATCGTGCCGGCCTTCTGGTTGTCCCAGCCGGGCACGAACTGGTCCGGGCCCTTCTTGAAGGTGCCCTTCTTGTAGAGCGGCTTCAGGATCGAGTCGTACCCGTTCTTGAACAGGAACGAGTTCGCGTCCGTGCTGCCGCCGTTGACCTCGGCGACGACCGGGTGCGAGCCGTACTTCCCGGCCTTCTTGAGCCCGTTGACGACGCCCTTGCCCTGCAGGATGCCGACGGCTCCACCGTCGAACGAGACGTAGATCTTCGCCACTCCGCCCTTCGTCTGGCGGTCGTAGTCGATCGACGGCACACCCTTCGCAAGTGCTTCCTTCTCGATCGCAGCAGCCGACCCGGCGTCGATCGCGACTTCAACGATCACCTTGGCACCGTTGCCGAGACACTGCTCCGCCTGCGCCTTTTGCTTCTGCGCGTCGCCGCCGGCGTTGTAGATCTGCGCAGTGACGCCGCTTGCCTTGAGCGCGGCCTTCATGGCAGGCGCGTCGTAGTGCACCCAGCGAATCGACGTCGCCGGATCCGGGAACAGAACGCAGACGTCACCGCTTGCGGCCTTCTTCTTCGTGCTCGCTCCGGCGCCGGCAACCAGGAATACCGAGGTGCCAACAACGGCTACGAGGACGGCCGCAATGGCCGACCAACGAACAGCCTTCTTCAAGATCTTCGCCTCCTGTCGCTCAAGGGGGGTTCGTTTGAACAGTCAAGTTCCCCCAAAACAGCCGTGGAGTCAAGTCGTTAGGCTCACCCTGTGAAGACCAGTCTTGGTATCTGGGCCTTCGGCGCGATGGCCACGCGGTTCAACCCCGGCGGCTACAAGCCGGACCTGGCAGGCGCCTCGACGGCCGACAAGGTCCGCACCGCCGTCGGCGGCCTCGGCGACCTGATGGACGACTACGAGTTCCACTACCCGCAGGAGCTGAACCGCGACAACCTCGAGGCGGTGCGCGAAGCGCTCGACGGGCATGGGATCTACGCGGTCGCGACCGGGACCCACCTGAACCCGCGCTACGGCAAGGGCGGCCTCTCCTCTCCGGACGACGCGGTGCGAAGCGCAGCGCTCGCCGAGGCGCTCGACGTGGCCGCGTTCGCCGCCGAGCTCGGCGCACAGATGATCCTGTGGCCCGGCGTCGAGGGCTACAACTACCCGTTCCAGACGCCGTACGCCGAGTCGTGGGCGCGCTTCATCGACGGTGTCGGCCAGGTGGCGAGCGGCTGTGCCGAAGGCGGCGTGACGCTGTTCCTCGAGCACAAGAACTCCGAGCCCGCCATGAAGATCTTCATGCGGAACATCGGCATGACGCTGCACGTGATCCACACCCTGCGTGCGCAGGGGATCGACAACGTGCAGGTCAACATGGACTGGCAGCACCTGATCATGAACGGCGAGAACCTCGCCGAGTACGCGGCGCTGCTCGCGGCTGAAGGGCTCCTCGGCCACCAGCACGCGAACTCCGGCTGGGGGACGTTCGACGACGACAACATGGTCGGCGCGACCGCATTCATGGAGACGCTCGAGCTCGCGATCGAGCTGCGGCGCGCGCGGTACGGCGAGAACGGCGAGCGGCTCGGCTTCGACCTCTACCCGTACACGGAGGACGCGGTCGGCGCGGTCAAGCGGTCGGTGCTCCAGTGGCGGTTCATCGACGGGGTCGCGGCGCGCATCGACGAGGCCGAGCTGCGCAAGGCGCAGCAGCTGAAGGACGCGGTCCGCGCGTACGAGCTCGTGTACGCAGCCCTCGGGGCGTGACGACACTCATCGGCCTCGACGTCGGCACGTCCGGCGTCAAGGGGATTGCGATCGACGCGGACGGTGCCGTCCGCGCGGTCGCGGAAGAGTCTTATCCGCTCGCGACTCCGCAGGCAGGCTGGGCCGAGCAGAATCCCGAAGACTGGTGGCGCGCGGCGCAGGCGGTGCTCGAACGGCTCCCTCACGGGCCGGTCGGCCTCTCGGGGCAGATGCACGGGCTCGTCGTGCTCGACGCAGCCGATCGCGTCCTCCGCCCGGCGATCCTTTGGAACGACCAGCGGACCGGCGCCGAATGCGCCGAGATCGAAGCGCGTGTCGGGCTCGAACGGCTGATCGCGCTGACCGGCAACCGGGCGCTGCCAGGGTTCACAGCACCGAAGCTCCTCTGGCTTCGCCGGCACGAGCCCGAGACATATGCGCAGATCCACCGGATCCTGCTGCCGAAGGACTACGTCCGCCTCCGGCTGACGGGCGAGCACGCGATCGACGTCGCCGACGCGTCGGGGACGCTGCTCTTCGACGTCGCCGGCCGCCGCTGGTCGACGGAGGTCTGCGACGCGCTCGAGATCCCGCTCGACTGGCTGCCGCCGACGTACGAGTCGACCGACGTGGCGGGCGCGGGCGACCAGGCCGCCGCCGCCCTCGGGGTCGGCATCGCAGCGGCCGGGCCGGTTTCGGTCGTCCTCGGCACCTCGGGCGTCGTCTTCGCCGTCCTCCCCGCGTACGCGCCGGACCCGGAGGCGCGCGTGCACACGTTCTGCCATGCGGTCCCGGAGACCTGGCACGCGATGGGCGTGATGCTGAGCGCAGCAGGCTCAGCGGCGTGGCTCCGGGGCGCGCTCGGTGCAACCCACAGCGAACTCGACGCGGAGGCGGAGCGCTGGGAGCCGGGAGCCGAGGGCCTCCTGTTCGCGCCCTATCTCGCCGGCGAGCGAACGCCCTACGCCGACCCCGACGCGCGGGGGGCGTTCACCGGCCTCTCACTCCGGCACGACCGCGGCGCTCTGTGGCGCGCGATGCTCGAGGGCGTCGCCTTCGGGTTGCGCGACTCGCTCGAGCTGCTGCATACGCTGGGCGTGCGACCGAACGTCGGCCGCGTCTCGGGCGGCGGCGCAAGGAGCGAGCTGTGGCTTCGCATCGTCGCGTCGTCGCTCCAGCTTCCGCTCGAGCGGATGGAGACCGAGGAGGGGTCGGCGTTTGGTGCCGCGCTCCTCGCGGGGGTCCGTGCAGGGACGTTCGCCGATGCGGGCGACGCGGTCGCACGCTGCGTTCGCGCGCGAGTCGCGCGTGGAGCCCGTCTGGGACTACGACGAGCAGTACCGGCGCTTCCGCTCCCTCTACCCCACGCTGAAGGAGATCGATGAGCACCATTGACGAGGTCCTCGAACGGCACGATCCTCCTGCGGCGGTTGCGCTCGTCGCACGGGGCGACGCCGTCGAGATCGCGACCCACGGCGACGCGGCGCGCGACTCGATCTTCCGCATCGCTTCGCTGACGAAGCCCATCACCGCCGCCGCGTTGCTGATGCTCGTCGACGACGGCCTCGTTGCTCTCGACGACCCGATCGGGAAGCTCGCCCCCGAACTCGCCGCGCCAATTGTGCTGCGCGCCCCCGACGCTGCGGTCGACGATGTCGTGCCGCTCGAGCGCGAGGTGACGGTGCGGGATGTCCTCGAGTCTCGCGCGGGCTGGGGCTTCCCTTCCGACTTCACGTACCCGGCAGTACGGCTGCTGTTCCAGCACGCGTTCGCGTTCGGACGGCCGTTTTCCGGCGTCGACGAATGGGTGGCCGGCCTGGCGCAGGTGCCGCTGCTCGGGCAGCCCGGCGAGCTCTGGCTCTACAACGCGTGCTCCGACCTCCAGAGCGCCCTGATCGAGCGCGCGACCGGCCGAACGCTCGCCGAAATCCTCCAGGAACGGGTCTTCGAGCCGCTCGGCATGACCGACACCGCGTTCCACACGCCGCCCGAAAAACGGGTCCGCCGGCCGGCGTACGTGAGCGCCGACCTGTCGCCGATCGAACCATCGCTCGACCGCTACGACGACCCGCCGGGGTTCGCCTCCGGCGCCGGCGGCCTCGTCTCGACCGCTGACGACTGGCTCGCGTTCGGGCGCATGCTGCTCGACGGCGGGGCACCGCTCCTGTCCTCCGAGTCACTGCACCTGATGACCACTGATCACCTGACGGCGGAGCAGCGCGAGGCGAGCACGCTCTTCCTGGAGGGCGACGGCTGGGGCTACGGCGGCTCGGTGAACCCCGCCACCGGCCGCTACGGCTGGGTCGGCGGCACCGGGACGACGGCCCACGTCCTCCCGTCCGGCGACACCGTGGCGATCCTGCTCACGCAGGTGCAGATGACCGGCCCGACGCCGACGCCACTGATGCGGGACTTCTGGCGCGCCGCCGGAGTCGGCTAGAACGGACCGCCGCGGTTCCGCGGAACCACGCATATTGTTCTGGTTGCAAGAACGATCGCCGTTGTCATACGAGCCAACAATAGCGCCTGCCTCGGACGCCACGGCCCGAAGACCTCGAGCGGCACCTCCGCC
Organism: uncultured Thermoleophilia bacterium; assembly: GCA_963785875.1. Classification (GTDB taxonomy): domain Bacteria; phylum Actinomycetota; class Thermoleophilia; order Gaiellales; family Gaiellaceae; genus PALSA-600. The sequence goes on from CAWAWV010000002.1 coordinate 152,185, forward strand.
GACAGGGCGCGTACAAGGTCGCCGGAGATCGCTACTTCGTGATCTTCACGAAGGGCAACCTGGTCGTCCGAGACGCGCACGACCACAACGCCGTGGTGTTCTCGACGCACGGTCGGCACTAAGACACAGGCCTGCGCCAGTGTGCTCGACCAGGTGGGGCGTCTAGCGTCGGGCCACGAAGACGTACTCTCGGCTTTTGTCGTCGAGCGGTTCGCCGGCAAACCCCTGAAGCGAGCGGCGGCGCGACCAGCGTCCTCTCCTCTGAGCGAAAGCGCCGAGCAAACGACTACGTCCCGCTGCGCTCCCGTACCGCGCCCATCGCATAGCCGCCCTCGAGCATGGCGGGTGCGCGTTGCAGCAGCCGGTCCCAGTCCGGCACGGCCCACCCGAACGCGTCGGCGAGGCGCACGATCATGTTGAACAGCGCCGCCACGTGCGCGGCGTTGCGGAGCGCCTCGCGCGAGACACCCGCGGCGTAGGCGGCCTCCGCGTCGGCGGTGGTCAGGCGGTCAGGTTCGAGAGTCTGTTTCGCGATGAAGACGAGCGCCGCGCGCAGCCGCTCGTCGATCGGCGCCGTACGCCAGTCCGCCCTCACCGCGTTCCAGACTTCCTCGCCGAGCGCGTACGACGCGACCGCGCCGTGGGAGCTGAGTCAGAACAGGCACTGGTTCAGGTGCGATGCGAACCCGGCGAACAGCTCGCGCTCGCCGGCGCTCCACTCGGATGGCCCGCGCATCGCGCCGTCGAGCTCGTCGGAGAACCAGCCGCCGAACACGTCCGGCCGGTAGAGGAGCGTCTTGATCACGCCGAGAGCATCGGGCGGCGCGTGGTCGCCGTTCAGGATCTCGAGCCTCATCCGATTGCTCTTTCTGCCGCCGCCTGCCGCCGCCTGCCTTCCGCGACTGCGACCGCGACCGTCTGCTCGAAAATCGCCTCCTCGCTGACACCGGCGTCCTTCACCGCCTGGACGTCTGCGTCCGTGATCGCGTAGGCGCGGTCCTTGACCTTCTCGAGGTACGCAGCGAAGGGATCCACGCCTCGAATCTAGCGAAGCTCCCGCGCACCGGCGGAGGCACGCGTCACCCACGACCTGCCGGGCAGGCGTGCTGCAAAGCGGGGGGCGTCGCCCGCCTCGACGAGCGCGACGATCGCGCCACCGAAGCCGCCTCCTGTCATCCGCGCCGCGACGGCGCCGTTCGCGTAGGCGAGCTCGACGAGCCGGTCGAGCTCGGGGGTCGTCACCTCGAAGTCGACCCGCAGGCTCTCGTGGCCCTCGCGGAAGAGCGCGCCGAGGGACGCGACGTCACCGGCGCGAAGCGCCGCGACAACACCGAGGACGCGCGGTTCTCGGACTGCATGTGGCGGAGCCGCGCGGGCACGCCCTCTTCGAGCTCCTGCGTGCGCGCGGCGTAGCCCGACTCGGCGTTCCGACGCGCGACGCCCGAGTCGACGACGACGATCGCAAGAGTGTCCGGCAGCGGCACATGCTCGAAGGCGAGCGATTCGAAGTCGAGGAGCACCGCGTGCCCGTCACGGCCGAGCGCGGAGGCCGCCTGGTCGAGGATCCCGCTCGGGACGCCGAGCGCACGCCGCTCCGCCCTCTGCGCTGCGAGCGCGAGCTCGAGGCCCTGCAAGCCCCCGAGCGCGAGCGTCAAGACCACGTGCACCGCGGCGGACGACGACAACCCGGCACCGATCGGCAGCGTCGAGGTGAGAACGCCGCGGCACGGCCGGACGGCGCCACCGAGCTCCGCGACAACGGCGTCGACCGACGCGGTGAGGTCGCCGGCATCCGTGACGATCGAGAGCTCAGCCGCCGGTGTTACTTCGAGCGTCACCCCGAGCTCGATCGCTGCCGGCAGCGCGAGGCCACCCACCAGGTCGGTGTACTCGCCGATCAGATTGACGCGACCGGGCGCGAAGAACCTACGCCTAGGCAGCGGCGTCGTCGTCTTCCTGCTGCTCCGGCCGCCGCCACGGCTGGAACGTGACCATCAGCCGGTCGATCCGCTGGCCTTCCACCGAGTCCACCCGGAAGAGCAGGCCGTCGTGCCGCACCTCGTCGCCGGGCTCGGCGGTGCGCCCGAGCTCGCCGAAGACGAAGCCGGCGATCGTGTGGTAGTCCTCGTCGGGCAGTTCGCAGTCGAACTGCTCGTTGAAGTCGTCGATCGGGAACGTCCCGTCGATCCGGATCGTGTCCTCGTCGACGCGCTCCACGGTCTCGTCGGGGAGATCGAACTCGTCCTCGATCTCGCCGACGATCTCCTCGAGCAGGTCCTCGAGGGTCACGATTCCCTCCATCGAGCCGTACTCGTCGATGACGATCGCCAGGTGCTGGTTCGTGCGGCGGAACTCGGTCAGAAGCGCACCGAGATCCTTCGTCTCCGGGACCATGTACGCCGGGCGGACGAGCGTCTCCATGTCCACCGACACGATCCCACGATCGTGCAGCGCCTCGATCAGGTCGCGAATGTGCAGGACACCGACGATGTCGTCGAGCGTCTCGCGGTAGACGGGATAGCGGGTGTACGGCGACTCGAGGACCGCTTTCAGCGCCTCCTCCGCCGGCAGCGCGATCGAGATCGCGACCACCTCCGGCCGCGACACCATCACGTCCGCGACCTCCTTGTCGGCGAAGTCGAAGACCTTGTAGAGCATCTCCTGCTCCTCGTGCTCGATCTCGCCCTGCTCGGCGGACGACGAGAGCAGCATGCGCAGCTCCGCCTCCGAGTGGGCCTCGCCCTCGGCGCCGGGCGGCTCGAGCCCGAGGAGGCGGAGGAGCAACGCCGTCGACTCCTGCAACACCCAGATGAACGGCCGGAACACGACGAAGAACCAGCGCACCGGTCGTGGAGACGGCCAGGGCTGTGCGTTCCGGATGGCCGAGCGCGATCCCCTTCGGCACGAGCTCGCCGACTCACGACGTGCAGGTACGTGACGATCAGGAGCGCGAGCGATGACGGCGAGGAACGACGCCATCACGCTGTCGAAACGGTGGGCGAGCACCTGCTCGCCGAGCGCGCCGATGGCGAGGCTCGAGATCGTCACGCCGAGCTGCATCGCCGAGATGAAGCGCGGCGGGTCGCTCGTGATCCGCACGCACCGATCGCGCGCGCCTGTTGCCTTCGTGCTCGAGCTCCAGGATGCGCGTTCGCCGCGACGTGACGAGGCCGTATTCGGCCGCGACGAAGAACGCGTTCACCAGGATGAGGCCGGCGAGCGCCAGCATCTGGAGGAGGAAGGTCACCGTGCCCGCTCCCGGCGGCGGCAAAGCCGCCACCGTCGCTCTTTGCTGAGCTCCGTCAAGCCTACGGTCATAGAGAGCGCCCCGAGGGCGCGCGCGTACTGGGCGGCAGATCGTCGTCCACGCGAATCAGTCGCAGGAGTATAGCCGTGCGCTGGACGGAACGAACAAATGTTCTATCATGTCGACGTGCGGATCGAGTACCGGGAGGAGCCGTGCAAGGTCGCGCTCAACCACGTCAAGGGCATGCCCTTCGACTGGTCGCTCAATCCGTACATGGGCTGCGTCCACCGCTGCACCTTCTGTTACGTGCGGGCGTTCGAGCGGCGCGCCGACCGGCCGTCCGACCATCGCTACGGCACATCGATCCGCGTGAAGGTGAACATCGCCGAGCGCCTCCGCGGCGGAGCTCGCGCGCGGCGAGCTGGCGCGGCGAGCCGGTCGCGATCGGCGCCGCCACCGACCCGTACCAGCCGGCCGAAGGGCGCTACCGGCTGACGCGCGCGTGCATCGAGGTGCTGCGCGACGTCAGCGAAGCCATTCTCGATCATCACGCGCGGCCCGCTGGTCGTCCGCGACGCCGAGCGTGCTCGCCGAGGCCGCGCGCGCGCGCCGAAGTCTCCGTGACGTTCTCGGTGCCGACGGTCGACGAGGACGTCTGGCGGACGACCGAGCCGGGAACTGCGCCGCCGCGCCAGCGCCTGCGCGCGCTGCGGACGCTCGTCGACGCCGGCGTTCGCGCCTGGGTCGGCATGGCGCCCATCCTCCCCGGGCTCTCCGACCACCCGAGCTCGCTCGAGCGCGTGATCGTCGCGGCGCGTGAAGCCGGCGCCTGCGGCATCTGGGCGAACTTCCTCTACCTTCGCCCCGGGACGCGCGAGCACTTCCTCGAGTGCCTCGCCCGGGATTGGCCCGAGCTGCTGCCCGACTACGAGCGGCTGTACGCCCGCCGGCGCGTACTTGCCGCAAACCGAGGCAGGCCCTGCGAAGGAAGAAGTGCGTCGGCTGGCGAAGGTGCACGGTATCCGCGACCGGCGGCCCGGTCAAGCTCCGCCCACCGGCGCGCCACGAACAGCTTTCCCTGCTTTCGGCATAGGATCCAGCCCACATGACCGACGAGATCACGGCGCTGATCGTCGACGACCACGAGGTCGTGCGCGAGGGGCTGCGCCTCTCGCTCTCGCGGGCACCCCACATCCGGGTCGTCGGCGAGGCCGCGGACGGCGCCTCGGCGGTCGAGATGGCGGAGCGCCGCAAGCCGGACGTCGTGATCATGGATGTGCGGATGCCCGGCATGGACGGGCTCGAGGCGACGAAGCTGATGACGGAGAAGCGTTCCCGAGTCGAAGGTGCTGATCTTCACGGCGTACTCGGAGCGCTCGCTCCTCAGCCGCGGCCTCGAGAGCGGCGCCAAGGGATACATCCTCAAGGAGGCCCCGCACCAGACGCTCGTGCGCGCGATCGAGAAGGTCGCGATGGGCGAGGGCTACGTCGACCCGGCGCTGATGCCGGCGTTCCTCGCCGGCAAGGAAGGGACCGACATGCTGACGACGCGGGAGCGGGAGATCCTCCAGCTCCTCGCCGACGGCATGTCGAACGCCGACGTCGCGCAGCGGCTCTTCATCTCGCAGGAGACGGTGAAGAGCCACGTCCGGCACATCCTGACGAAGCTCGAAGCCGACACACGCACGCATGCGGTCGCGATCGCGCTTGCGCGAAGCCATCATCGATTGACCGACGACGGGCTCGACCGCCTGATCGCAGCGGAGCAGGACGAGCGGCGCCGGATCGCCCTGTTCCTGCACGACGGGCCGGTCCAGAACCTGTCCGGGATCGCGCTGATGCTCGATGCCGCACTGCACTCGATCGAGACGGGCAAGCTCGACGACGCCCGCGACGTGCTCGGCTCCGCGCTCGAGCGGCAGCGCGGCACGATCCGTGAGCTGCGCGACCTCTCGTTCGCGCTCGAGCCCGTCGTGCTGCGCGACCAGGGGTTCGGCCCGGCGCTCAGGCGCTGGCCGAGCACGTGGGCACCTCGAACCGGATCCGCGTCGATCTCGACGTCGGGCGATCGGAGCGCGCCGGCGCAACGGCGCAGGTCGCGATCTACACGATCATGCGCGAGCTGCTCGACCAGGCGGTGCGACGCGGTCCGCTCACCCGGATCGAGGTGGGCATGCGCGCGCTCGACGGAGGCGGCATCGAGACGGTCGTGGCGGACGATGCCGAGCCGGAGCGCCGGCGGCGGTCGCTCGAGGCGATCGAGGAGCGGGTGAAGCAGCTCCACGGCTCGATCGTCGTCGATTCCGAGGAACCGGGAACCCGCGTCGTGGTGACGCTCCCGCCGTACGCGACCCGGCGGTAGGGGGCTACGCTGCCGCTCGATGAACGGGCATGGGCACCTGCTGATGGTCTGGTCGCCCGCGGGCTACACGCTCCGCGAGATGCAGGGCGACCCGCCTCCCCCGGGCACGAGTTCGAGGACGGCGAGCGGACGCTGGTCATCAACAAGATCGGCGCCTCCCCGTTCCCCGGCGACACGCGCGCCTGCGCCTTCTCGGTCGGCAAGTCCTGACGTCACAGACTTGACCCAGGACGAACCTGGTTCCCGAAGGGAACCAGGTTCAAGTCCGCAACGTTGCGTCCACAGCCGCCGACTTGAGCTCGACAGCGTGCATCCTCGATCCATGCACCACGTAGCCGCTCGCTCGGTCGCCGGAGAGCACATCTTCAAGGACAGCGGCGACTCCGCAACCGGGATCCGGATCCTCTCGGAGCTTGTCTCGGACGGCTTCCTAGCCTGCCATGCGTTCTGCTTCATGCCGACCCATTACCACCTGTACGCCACGTTCACGAACGTGTCGACCGCGATCCACAAGCTCAACAGGCGGTACGCGGTCGCATTCAACCGGCGATACCGACGGCGGGGAACCCATCCGACCACGAGCGGTGGCCCTACGCGAGCTACCCAGGGCTGATCGGAACTCGACCGGCCTACTCGTTCGTCGATCCGAGCCTGGTTCTCGAGGCGTTTGGGAGCATCAAGGTGTCCTTAAAGTCGGGCGACGTCCTCGGCTGCGGCGAGGCCGAGCACGAGCGCCTGCGCGAGGCCGCTCGCATAGCCTCCGGTCGCGACCCCGCCCACGTCGACGCCCGCGGCCCAGAGCCCCTCGATCGGCGTTCCGTCCTCGCGCAGGACGCGCGCCCGCTCGTCGACGCGCAGGCCGCCGATCGTGTGCGTGATCGACGCGATCACGCGCACTGCCGCCACCGCGCCTTCCGGGGGCTCGAACGGCAGGTCGGCGAGCGCAACCCGCGACTCCGCCGGCGCCGCCTCGACCATCTCCGCCACGGTTCGGTCACGGACGCGTTCGCGGAGCGCCCCGTCGTCGAGCACGTAATACGCCCTCGCACCCGGCCGGCTGGCCGTGGCCGCAACCACGTTCGTCTCCGACCACGACACGTGGTCGCGCGAGAAGAACTCGGCCCCGTCCTCGTCGAAGATCCGCGCGAACCGTCCATAGAGCTGCGACAGCGACACGAGCTCCGTCTCGTCCCACGGAGCGTCCGGCATGTTGCGCCCGTAGAACTCGTCCATGCCGCCCGTGAGCCCCGCCCCGCGTTCGAGCCCGGCCTCGAGACCGTCGCCCGCCGACCAGGGATTCGCACGCAAGCGCAACTACGCCGCCGGCCGGACGAACCGCGTAACGAGCTCCGCCGACGCGGCGAACCCGCCGGTGCAGAGGATCAGCGGGCCGTCGACACACCCGTCGACACCGAGCGCGACGTCCCCTGCGAGCGCGTCGACGAGCCCGCGCGGATCGAACCGCTTGCCGACCGTCCGCGGGTTGCCGGTCTCGTCCCAGACGACCGGAGCCCCGCGCGCGACGAGCCACGCGAGCGCGTCGTCGAGGCGTTCCCAGACGAGCCGCTGCAGCGCCGGGTCACCCTGCGGGCACTCGCTCCCGGAACGCGTCCCGGTCGCGATGGCGCCAGACGACACACGACGAGAGCAGCATCGAGCCGCCGGCGCGCGTGCCCTTCTCGCGCACGACGACGGTGCGCCCGAGCTCGCGGAGCCGGGCGGCGGCGACGAGCCCGGCCATGCCGGCGCCCGCGACCGAGATCTCGGTCACGTCAAGCAGAACGTGGGCTTGTGCTCGACGTACTCGATCCGCACGCGATCCGGGCCCCAGAGGAACGCCGCGTAGGTGTTCGCGGCGTCGACCACGGACTCGACCTCGATCTCGAGCTCGCGCGCGTCGGCGACGATCTCTTCCGCCGACTCGACGAGCACGGCGAGATGGTTGAGGAGCGGCCGGTCCGCCCTGCGACGGGTCGCCTTCGTGAAGATCCACGTACGCGCCGCCGACCTCGACCCGTGCCGGGCCGGCGGGCTCGAACCCGTAGCGGAGGTACTGCGTCGCGGTCGCCTCCGGATCGGCCGACCACAGCGCGACGTGGTCGAGGTCGTACTCGACGTCGGTCTCCGCCTCGACGAGCGTCACGAAGATCCCTTCGCCGATCTCGAAGACGTCCCCCAGCCCGGCCGGCAGCTCTGCTCGCGCAGCGGCGAGGTCGGAGACGCGCAGCCCGACGTGCTTCAGCGGGCCATGCTCCCGCGGGCCGTCGGCGTCGAACAGGGTCAGCTTGCCGTGTCGGGCGTTCGAGCCGATCAGCGTGAAGTTGGCCTCGTCCGCGATCACGTGCATGCCGAGGTGACGCTCACAAAAAGCGACGATCGGGGCACGATCCGCGACCCAAAAGGCGACGTGATCGAGAGTTCTGGGCTCCATGCGCGGGACGTTAGCGACCGCGCCACGGCTGCCGTCGGGACACCCGGGCTCCGCCTCGCAGGCGGAGCCCGAGCGTCACCGGGGGTCTAGCGAGACGAGCGCCGGCCGCTGCGAGACCGCGACGCGGCCTTGCGCTTCGCGGTCGACTTCTTCGCGGTCGACTTCTTGGCGGTCGACTTCCGTGCCGTCTTCCGCTTCGCCGTCGACTTCTTGGCAGCGGTCTTCCGCTTCGCCGTCGACTTCTTCTTGGCGGACGACTTACGAGCCGTCTTCCGCTTCGCCGTCGACTTCTTGGCAGCGGTCTTCCGCTTCGCCGTCGACTTCTTCTTGGCGGTCGACTTACGAGCCGTCTTCCGCTTCGCCGTCGACTTCTTGGCAGCGGTCTTCCGCTTCGCGGTCGACTTCTTCGCTGCCGTCTTCCGCTTCGCGGTCGACTTCTTCTTAGCCGTCGACTTCTTGGCGGTCGACTTCCGTGCCGTCTTCTTCTTCGCAGCTGCCTTCTTCTTGGCGCCGGACTTCTTGGCAGTCGACTTCTTCTTTGCCGTCGACTTCTTCCGTGCGCCAGAGGAACGGGAGCTCCTCGAGGAACGTGACGACGAACGAGTCGTCGCCGGAACGGCGACCGCGCGCTCAACCTCTGCGCTCTCGGTCGCTTCGCCGATTGCGGATTCGCCCCACGCTGGTTCGGCGACCGCTGCCGGTTCGTTCCACGAGCCGGCGCTGGACGTATTTGACGCCTCGCCGGTCCCGCTCCAATCCTCTTGGGTCATGTATGACCTCCTGAGTCGGATTGCGCGTGCACGTTTCCCTACCACGTTGGTTTCTAACGTGCAATGCGGACGGCATCGCTTCTGCCGCACGTTGCCTGAAAAGGAAAACGCGCGCGAGTCGCGCGTTGCACACGCGGCTCGCGCACTTCGAAATGCATCAGCGCTTCTTCGTCTCGCCGGATTGCGCGCGCTGCTTGTTGACGGTCCGCGCCGCGATCTCCTTCGCCCGCTTCGCCGAACGTCCCTCCTTCTCCTCGGACTCCTTGATGTGCTCGTACTGCCGCTCGCGCTTGTCGCTCCATGCGTCAGGCATCGTCCTGCACCTCCTTGTGAGTTGCATCCAGTGCGGACAATGCCCGCAACGCGGACCTTTACACGCGTACGGCGATGAGCGGCTTCGACGTCGGCGCGTCGACACCGCCTGCACGTTCGACGGTCACCATCACCTGCGCACCGTCGCGGACGCGCCGCGGCAGCGTGAATGCGCCGCCGTCGAACTGGCCGGCGCGATGCACCGACGGATCGGCGATCCACGCCTCGTATGTCTTCCCGCCGGGCAGCTTGGGGAGACGGACGGCGAGGACGGCCGTGCCGGACGGAGCGACGACGAGGTCGCCTCTCGAACCTCCGACCGGAACGTGACGGGACGCCGGATCGCCGAGCACGCCGATCGCCGCGCGCGAGTGCGTCAGCGAGTCGTGCAGCGACGCCGCCCACACACCGAAGCCCACCGCCGCGGCGGACGCGGCGACTGCGAGCGCCGCAGCGACGGATGCGAACGTGCTGCGCGGCCGGAGCGGGACGACATTCGGCCGCTCGGCGCGGGCCGCGTCGAGGATCGCCGCCCGCAGCGCGGGCGGCGGCGCCGGCCCCTCGACCGCGAACGCAAGTGAGGTGGCGGCGTCCTGCAAGCCCGCGAGCTCGTCGCGGCAGCGGTCGCACGTGCGGAGATGCTCCTCGAACCGCTGCCGGTCGTCGGGCGGCAGCGCATCGAGTGCGTAAGGCGCCGAGAGGGTGTGCAGGTCGTCGGCCATAGTGCTCCAAAGCCGTATTCGCACGCGGATCGCGTGCGGTTCGTTACTCCAGCGGCTCGTTCTGGACGTTGTGCTCGGTCGCGTACGCGTCGACCAGCGGGTCGACCGCAGCCAAGCCGTCGTTGAAGGCGTAGTTGATCTTGACGAACGGCTCCCACTTCTCCGGCAGCGCGTCCTCGGGGAAGATCGCCTCGACCGGGCACTCCGGTTCGCATGCGCCGCAGTTGGATGTATAGACACCGCCCGACAGCGTGAACATGTGCTTCTGCGGAACGACGGCGCAGAAGGTGTCGGCGGCGTCCGCCTCCTCCTGCTCGACACGCATCACGCGCCAGGACACCTCGCGCGTCGCGAGGTAGAGCCAGCGAATCGGCCTGCTACGCACGCCGAAGTTGGTCTCGCGGCTGCCTTCCACACCGGAGCCGACTACGACGTAGCCGGCCACAGGTGCTGCGTGCTCGACCCATGCGAGGGCCTCGTGGTACGTCGACCGCAGCCGCCACGATCCGGCTTTCACCACGTCGCCGTCTGCAGCGAGCCAGCCGTCGACGAATCCGGTGACGTAATCGGCATCGGCGTCCTCCGGCAGGCAACGCTTCAGGTTCACGCCGGCGCGAACGACCCCCGTACCGACGTAGCCCGGGTGGACGTCGAGGCACGGCGAGAAGTTGACCTGGTCGAAGAAGTCCCTGAACCTCGCGACCTTTTCGCCGTAGAGCTGGACGTAATGCAAGTGTTCACCCGAGCGCACCTCGACCTTATTCCACGCGCCGTCTCCGAACACCAGCCCGTGGAGGACGCCGAGGCGGTAGCTCTCACCGCTGCGATTCGGCACGGCGCGCATCGACGGCACGAACTGCCCCACCTCGAGCGTGTCCGTCCGCTGCCCGTCCACGAGCGCCCAGTTGTGCGTCGGGGTCGCGCGGACGGTGCGGCGGAAGCGGGAGATATTCCGCGTGGTGCAGTCGCGTACCGCCGTAGCGATCGCGCTCCTCGAAGGCCGGCGCCAGCTCGATCCTCACGAGCGGCTTCCGCCGGAACCGCTTCACCAAAGCAGGCCGGAACCCATCGTCCGTGAGGATGCGACATGCCTGGTTCTCGAGCTCGGCGAACGTCTTGACGCCGTAAGAGGTGATCAGGGTCTCGTCCGGTGCGAAGCAGTCGATGCATTCCTCGGGGTCGATGACGAGGATGCGGCCCGCCTCGTGGATGCAGTCCACGGGCAGACGTCGACGCAGGAGCGGTCTTTGATGTCGATGCAGGGCTCGGCGATGATGTACGTCACGAGGAATTACTCTACCGACGAGATCAGGCCGTCGATCACCTCACGCGTGCGCTCGAAGAGCGCAGATTTCGCGAGCACACGGTCGAATCCGGCCGCGTGCGCGCGGCGCAGCCCGGCGGTGTCCGTGTGATTGGTATAGCCCAGGATCGGCACGTCCGGGTAGTTGTCCGCAACGTCGTTCGCATCGATCCGCGCGATGTCGGCGATCACGAGGTCCGGCGGGTCGACCGCGTCGGACGTCGTGAACCGGTGCTCGGGAAGCAGCGCCTCGAGCTTGCCGCGGACGAACAGGTCGACCCCACACAACAGGATCGTCGCCATGCCTGCCGCCGACCCTAGCACCGTTGCGGCGTCGTACAAGCGCGGGCTCGCGCTGGCGAGGTCGGGCGCGTTCTTCGAGGCGCATGAAGCATTCGAGGACGCATGGCGAGCCTGCGCGGCCGAGGAGCGCGATTTCTTCCAGGGCCTCGTCCACGTCGTCGTCTCGGCGTACCAGGCGACGCGCGGCCGGCCGGTCGCGCGCGAGCGTCAACGGGTCAAGGCGCTGACGCGGCTCGCGGCGTACGCGCCCGCCCATCGCGGGCTCGACGTCGCGCTTCTCCTAGCGGCGCTAGAGCGTGCCGAGGCCGATCCGCGTGAACACCTGGTCGAGCGCGACCCGGAGCCACCAGTCGCGGTTGAAGAAGAGCAGGAGCCCGAGCGTGACGAGCGTGGCGCCTGAGACGCTGCGGACGACCAGATAATGGTCGCGCACCCAGCGGAACGCGCGCATCGCGTGCGCGAAGGCGACCCCGGCAGCGACGAAGGCCGCGGCAAGGCCGAGCGAATAGGCGACGAGAAGGACGACGCCGCGAAGCAGGGTCCCGACTCGACGACGCAAGCACGAGAATCGACGCGAGCACCGTCCCGATACACGGTGCGGCGCACACGGCGAACGCTCCGCCCAGGAGCGCCCGCGAGCCGCTGCCCTGCGCCCGCCGGAGCAGCCCCGGCGCGACGGCCCGCTCCGGCCACGGCAGGACACCGAGAAACGCCAACCCGAGCACGACGAGGACGAAGCCCGCAATCTCGAGCTGCGACCGCTTGTCGACCGTGCTTCCGACCGCCGCCGCAGCCGCGCCGAGGAGCACGAACACCGCCGTGAAGCCGATCACGAAAGGCACGCTCGCGACGACCACGCGCCTCGAGACGCCGCGGTCCCCGAGGCGGTCGACCTCGACCGCCGAGACCGCCGACAGATAGCCCGGGACGAGAGGCAGGACGCAGGGGGTCAGAACGGAGAAGAGGCCGGCGAGGAACGCGACCGGGACCTTCTCAATCATCGAGTCGCTCGAGTTCCTCGTCGATGCGCCGCTCGATCTCGGCGTCGAGGCCCGGCGGGTCGGGCGGCCCGGAGCCTGCAGGCGCCCGAGTCCAGTGGCGCGCGCCCAGGCCGAGGGCGACGACTCCCGCAAGCGCCCCGCCGAGCGGCAGCACCCAGGCGACCAGGTCGAAACCGTGCTTGGCGGGTGTCGAGAGAACGCCGGGCCCGAAGTTCCCGACCATCTCGTCGAGGATCTGCTTCTCGGTCCACCCTTCCGCGATCCGTTTGCGAATGAGGGCCTTCATCTCCTGCGCGACCGGTGCGGTCGACTGGTCGAGCGTCTCGTGGCAAACGGGGCAGACGAGCTTCGTCTCGATCGCGCCCGCGCTCGGACGGCCGCCCGCCAGCGCGGGCGCGGCGAGGAGGAGCGCCGCGACGGCGAGCGCAACCGCCCTCACGACGAGAGCGCGCGCTCGATCTGGCTGTCGAGCTCCGCGCCCGGCACCGGCCCGAGGACGCGCTTGACGATCCGGCCGCGCCGGTCGACGAAGAACGTCGTCGGCGTATACGCGACGCCGTAGCGGGAGGCGATCTCGCCCACGTCGTCGAACCCGATCGGGTACGTGACGCCGTGCGAGCGGGCGAACTCCTGCGCGGCCCGGTGGCTGTCGATCGTGTCGATCCCGATGACCGCGGCACCCTTCCCCGCCCAACGCTCCGCCGCGCGCTGAAGTCGCGGCATCTCCTGCTTGCACGGCCCGCAGTCGGAGGCCCAGAAGTTGACGACGACGGCCTTGCCGCGGAGCGACGCGAGCGTCACCGGCGGGCCGCCGCCGAGCCGCGAGAGGTGGAACGCCGGCGCAGGCACGATCTTGCCGTGCAGGACGGCCTTGGCCGTCGCGTTGTCCTGGTGCGCAAGCCGCCACCCGAGCAGACCGGCGAGGACGAGCACGCCGGCGACCGCGGTGACTCGCGCGAGCCTCATGCCGCGAGCGCTCTCTGGATCGCGGCCTTCAGGTCGGTCGCCCCGATCGGGCCGTTCACGTGCGGAGGGATCACCCGGCCACCGGGATCGACGAAGAACGTCTCGGGGAACCCGGTCACGCCCCAGCTGCTCTGGGCGTGGCCGCCGATGTCGCGCACGACCGAGTAGTTGATGCCGTAGCGCCTCATGTATCGGGTCGCAGCGCCGCTCAGGTCGCTGCCGTCGATACCGACGAAGACCACCTTCGAGCCCCAGCGAGCGGCGGCGTCGTGGAGCGTCTTCGCCTCGAGCTTGCAGTCGACGCACCAGGACGCCCAGAAGTTCAGGACGACCACCTTGCCCCGGTACGCCGCGAGGTCGAACGTGCCGCTGCGGCCGCCGAAGAACGGCAGCGAGGTCTTCGGAGCCTGGACGGTATGTCCATTGTCGACCTGCGCAGCGACGCCGCCGTGGCCCGAGTGGCTGACGTCCCAGACGAGCAGCCCGAGGAGGGCGAGCACGGCGGCGGCTGCGGCGGCGCGGATGAGGCGCATCAGACGATGTAGACGGTGGTGCCGACGTCGACGTGGTCGAACAGCCACTCGGCGTCGGGCACCTGCATGCGGATGCAGCCGTGCGAGGCGCTGTAGCCGATCGAGGTCGGCTCGTCCGTCCCGTGGATGCCGACTCCGGAAGCGTTCAAGCCCATCCACCGCGTCCCGAGCGGGTTCGACGGCCCCGGTGGGACCGGCTTCAGCCCCTTTGCCCAGTCGTCCTGGATCGGTGGGTACCACCACGGGTTCTTCCACTTGACGACGATGCGCCAGCGGCCGCGCGGGGTCGGATAGATCGCCTGGCCGGTCGCCACGGCGAACGAATGGACGAGCTTCGTGCCGCCGTAGAGATACAGCCGGTTGAGCTCACGGTTGATGACGATCACGTCGGCGAACGACGCCGAGGCAACCTCAGGCGCCACGGCGCGCGTGTGGACGCGCACCGGCAGCCGCGAGTTTGCGCGCAGCGCCTTCAGCACGCGGGAGGTCAGCATCTTGGCGTTGAGTTGTCGGCCCTTCCGATCCGGGTGGATGACCGGCTTGGCGTTGCGGAACGTGAGCGTCGCGTCGGCAGCCTGCCGGTCGAAGCGCTTCTCGAGTGCGCGGACCCACGTACGAAGCGGCGCGCCGTGGACCGCGACAACAAGTCGCACATTCGTGCCCGGCGTGGCGACTCGAGCCTTCGCGACCGCCGTAGCGGGGTACGCCGTCGCGATCCGCGTCGGATCGAGCGCGAACGTCCGCTTGTCGATGACCACGGGAAGGGGCCGCTCGAACGCGGCCCGCACCGCCGACACCGCGTCGGCAGGGATCAGCGTCCCGACCCGCACCCCGGCGACACGCACGCCCGCGGGCACCACGTCAGACGGCGCGACGGCCGTCGTCGTCGGGACCGTCGTCGTCGTGTCGACGGTCGTGGTCGTCACCACCGTCGTCGTCGTCGTTCCCGTCGACGTGGTGATGTCGGCGATCACGGTCCCCGACAGCGCGCCGGCGACCGCGAGCCCGAGCACGAAGAGTGCGACTGCGTGCAGGCCTTTCACGGAGCGGTCAGTGTAGCCAGCGCGATTTTCGGGTCGTCCGAGACGATCGCGTCGACGCCCAGCGCCGCGAGCCGTCGGATCAGCCGCGGCTCGTTCGCCGTCCACGCGAAGACCGGCACCCCTCGGCGATGCGCGGCGGAGACCGCGGCGACGGAGCACAGGGTGTGGTGCAGCGCGAGCACCGTCGCGCGGGTCCCGGGCGAGCAGGAACGGGATCCGGGCGGGCATTGCCGCCCGCAGAGCGGCCGCCCCCGGTCGCGTGACGGCACTCGGCCAGGTGAAGCGCGCGACGCCGACGCGGTCGCGCGGATAGCCGATCGCCCTCGGCACGTCCGGGGCGAGCGAGGACAGCGCGCGGGCGACCCGGGGGAAAGCGGTCGAAACCACGGCACGATCGCGCAGCCCGAATCGATCGATCGCCTCGAGCACCGCCGCCTCGTCGCCCGGCTGTTCGAGATCGACGTGGACGCCGATCGCGTGTGGCTCGAGCAGCTCGAGCACCTGGTAGAGATGCAGGCCGGGCGTCCCGGCGTCGTGTGCGACCACGAGCCCGCGCGTCACGTCGAGCTCGACGAGGTCGGCACCCGCGGTGACGGCCGCCCCGAACGCCTCGCGGGAGTTCTCCGGCGCTTCGGCGCTCGCGCCGCGGTGCGCGACGACGAGGGGACGTCCGTCGCCGCGGAGCAGGTTCACGCGGGACGGCGCAACACGACGGTCGCGCAGTCGTCGGCGAGGTCGCCCCCGGCAAACCCGCGGCACGCCGCGAGCACCGCGTCCGCGACGTCCTGCGCCGGTCGGCCGGCGCTACGGGCGAGCACCTCGTCGAGGCGCTCGACCCCGAAGAGCTCGCGGCCCCGCCGTGCTTCGATCACGCCGTCGGTGTAGAGGATTACCGCACCGCCCGGCTGCAGCACGGACGCCACCTGGTCGTACTCCTGTGGCGACGCGATCCCGAGCGCCAGACCGCCGCACTCGAGCGGGCGCACCCGTCCGTCTGGCTCGAGCTGGCGCGGTGCGGGATGACCGGCGCTGGCGCACAGCACGTTCCCGGCGGGGTCGACCGTGAGATACGCCATGGTGATGAACTTCCCGAGCGCGATCTCGTCGACAACCACGTCGTTCGCCCGCGCAAGGAACTCGCCGGGGGCCGAGTGCTCCCGCGCAAGCGACCGGAAGACGAACTTCGCCATCGCCATGTCGGCAGTCGCTTCGATCCCGTGACCGGTGACGTCTCCGAGGACGACGGCGAGGCGACCGTCGGTGAGCTCCAGGAAGTCGTAGACGTCGCCGCCCACGTCGACCCGAGCGGCCGACTCGTAGACGCTGCCCACCTCGAGACCGGCCACAGCAGGAAGCTCACGGGGCAGCAGCGAGCGCTGCATCGTCTCGGCGAACTCCTTCTGCTGGTGGTAGAGGCGCGCGTTGTCGATCGCGAGAGCCGCCTGCCGCACGACTGGAAGCGCAGCCGCCAGCGTTTCCTCTGTGATCGGTTCGGCCGGGTCGAGCGAGACGATCGTCAGCTCCGCGAGGAGCTCCGAGGGGCTCGCGATCGGGAGGAGCGCCGCGGTCGACCCCGCCTCGAGGAACGGACGCAGAAGCGCGTGGGCTCCGCCGAGTCGATCGAGGGTGGAGAGGTCGAGGAGCAGCGGCCCGCGCCGCCCGAGACGCAGCGGTTGCGGGCGGCCGAGGACGGTCGACACAGCCGCGTCGAGCCGTGACTCGGCGACGTGCACCTTGTGCGCGACCAGCTGGTCTCCGCGCTCGTCGGGCACGCGGATCACGGCCGCGTCGATCCCGAGCTGCTCGACGAGCGTCGTCGTCACGGCGTCGAGCGTCAGATCGAGCGAAAGCGTCTGCGAAAACGAGCGCGAGATCTCGAAGAACGCATTCACCCGACGGGACGACTCGCGTTCGAGCTCGAGCACGTCGTACAGCCGGTTGCCGAGGTCGGTGGCACGCTCGTGCAGCCGTGCGTTCTGCACCGCGACCGCAAGCTGCCCGGCGAGCGCGGTGAGGAGCGCGAGGTCGCTCTCCGAAAGCTCACGCTCGCCCGGGTACGCGACCAGCAGCCCGATCGACTCCTCCTGAACCTGCAGCGGCACGGCGACGACCGACGGCTGCCCGACCCGACGGAGCGCCGCACGTAGACGCGCCAGCGCCGCGTCGTGCCCCGACAGGTCAGCCTGCAGCGTCGCGCGGGCGCGCAGCGGCCCGAGAAACGCCTCCGCCGCCCGATGTGCGACCTCCTCATGCCCGCCGGCGACGCCGCGCCCCGCTGCGGCGAGGAGGCGCTCCTTGTCATGCAGGTAGATCCCGATCGCGTCGACCTGCAGCAAGGCCGACGTGCGCTCGACGGCCGTCTCGAGCGTGTGGTCGAGCGAGAGGCGCGATACTGCCTCGCTGACGACCTCGAAGAGCGAGCGAGTCCGCTCGAGCTCCTGCTCCAGCGAGCGCGCATGCTCACCCATCCGAAGCGCGTGCGCCGCTCGCGCCGCGAAAGCGGTCAGCGCCGGCAGCTCGGCGTCGCCCGGCGCGGAGTCCGGCGAATAGAAGAGCTGGAGGACCGCAAACGCGGGCCGCCCGAGCGGCACCGTCGCGACGCTCGACAATGCGAGCGGGAGCGCTGAATCCTCGTTCAACGCCAACGACCGCCGGCCGCCGTCGTCGAGCGCCTCGACGACGAGCTCGTGGGCGCGTGGCAGCGCCGCCGTCACGTCTCCGAAGCTCGCGAGCTGCGCGACTGGGCCGTCGCCCGCGCTGCGCCAGAGCAACCCCGCCCGCGCGCCGGTCGCGGCGGTAGCGATCCGAAGCGCTTGCTCGGCCGTGCGGTGGACGTCCCAGCCGGAAGCCAGCGCCTCTCCCGCGAGGTCGAGCCACGCAAGGCGCCGAGAGTCAGCCGCCGCAAACGCACCGGGTGCGAGCGCGCGCACGGCGAGCCCGACCTGCGCGGCCGCGAGGGTCGCGAACGCAACCTCGGCGTCGCCGAACGGCTCCTCACGGACAACCTCGACTGCGCCCACCAGGCGGTCGCCCGTGTGGGCCGGGACGGCCAGCACCGCTGCGCCGACCTGCCCGGCCGCGCGCAGCACTGCCTCGGACGCGAGCCCGTCCGCGAACCGCGCCGAGCTGCCACGGGTGCCCGCGACCTCGGCGGCGAACACCGATTCCTGCGGCGCAACCGCGCGCGCGACGAGGGTGCCGTCGTCTCCCAGCACCCGCACGGCGACGAGCTCCGCGCCCAGTGCATGGGCTGTGGCGGCGGCGATCGCGGCAAGCGCCGCCCGCAGGTCGCTTCCCGCAGCGACCTGCCGTGCCGCGTCGGCGAGCGCCTCAATCGGCGGCCGCTGTGCTCCGACGGCCATCGCAGACAGATACTGCCTTACAATTCCGACCGATGGCCGAGCCGGCGCACACGACACCGATCTCTCCCGACGAAGCCCCCTCGCTCGATCCGCTCGCGATCGAGCGCAACTACCGGCGTGAGCGGGCGCGGCGCCGGGCCAGAATCGAGCGCAAGAGCGCAGCGCGGCGTTCCGACGTCCGCTTCTGGGTGACACTCCTCGTGCTGTCGTTCGTGACCGCGTTCGTGATCCTCGCGGCGTGGCACGAGGTACAGACCCTCTTTGGGGTCTAGCGATGCGAAGGCGTCTCGTTGCGAGACGGCGTCTCGCGCTCCCAGGTCGTCCCGTTGCACATCGGGCACTGCGGAAGCGTCGTCTGCACCGTCACGCCGTAGCCGCAGCCGGAACAATGGAACGCGCCCGTCGCCGGTGCGCCGGTCGTTACGAAGTCGACATAGTCGGCATGGTCCGACTCGGCCTTCCGTGCTCCTTCCAGTACCTCGACCCCCTCAGGTGACTGTTCGAACAACCTCCGACCGGGGTCTTGCCCATACTTACGCCCGTGGAAACGCCTGACTTCTTCGAAATCGAACCTCCCCCGCCGGGAGAGCCGGCCGGGAGCTACACACGGCCGGCCGCAAGCGGCCTCTGGGCGGCCGGCGAACGGATCACCTGGGTGGCCGGGCTCGTGCTCGCGCTCTCGTCGTTCATGGACTGGTATGCGGGGTCGGGTGTCGGCGTCAAGCTGGCCGTGATCGGCTGGCACAGCGGCGTCCTCGGCAAACTGGTGTTCTTCCTGGGGCTCGCCGTGCTGGCGATCGTGGCCCTGCGCGAAACCGGGTTCGAGCTGCCGCCGTCGGTGCCCGAAAGCCTCCTCGTCCTGGCGCTCGGCGCGCTCGCAGCGATCTTCGTACTGATTCGGATCATCTCGATCCCCGACGCCGTCCTCCCGGCCGACGGGCGCGGGATCGGCATCTGGATCAGCCTGCTCGCAAGCCTGGCAGTGATCGCCGGCGGATTGCTGCGCGCAGCAGAAGAGCTGTAGAGGAGCTCTTAGACCGGAACGAGCTGCTTCGCGCGCTCGATCAGCTGCTGCGGATCGAACGGCTTGCCGACGAACCCGCGCGCGCCCCGCTGCGCCGCGTCGGCGGCCGAGCGTTCGTCGACCTGACCGCTGAACATGATCACCGGGATCGAGCCGTGGCGTTCCTGCATTCGTTGCAGCATCTGCCAGCCATCGATGCCCGGCATCACGACGTCCAGCAGCACGAGCTCGGGCGCACCGTCCTCGATCGCGGACAGCGCCTCGTCCGCGCTCGCTGCCTCGCGGACCGTGTACCCCTCCACCTCGAGGTTGATCCGCATGTACTCACGGAGGCGAGCGTCATCGTCGACGACAAGGACGAGCGGCCCGGCCGTCGCTCCGCCCGGTCCCGATCGCTCGAGGAACGCCTCGAGGTCGCGCCGCTGGTAGCGGCGATGCCCACCCGGCGTGTAGAAGGCGGGCACGCGGCCCTGGTCCGACCACTTCCGGATCGTCGACTGGGCGACGCCGAGGAACTTCGCCGCCTGGCCGAGCGTGAGCCAGTCGGGCTCGGTCGTCGGTGCTCGCCTGCTCGGGTACGTCACCCCGAAAAAGTAGCCAAAGCTTGCGCTATCTAAACCCGCGGGCCCGTTTTTATGGGTTTTCGACCGTAACGGTGACGGTTTGCCGCGCGGCAGGCGCGAGCGCCAGCGGCTTCAGCGTCCTGACGAGGGTCTGTGTGCCGCCGGGCTGCGGGTTGTCATGGAGAGCCTCACCGAGGCTGACGCCCACTCCGAAGACCACGATGGCGCCGGCCGCGACGGCGACGAGCTTCCTCACGGGCGATAGTCCACCGCTCCGCGGGCGTAGGCGTGAAACGCCGCGTCGGCAACCGTCCCCGGCTCGCTCGGAACTGCGCCGTCGGGGTCCACGTCCTCGAGCAGCTCGAGCACCCAGTCGTCCGCGCCGCCGTACGCGGCTGCGAGCTCGCCCAGCGTGAAGGACTGGCCGAGACGCCGGCGCAGCGCGTCGACGACCCGATCGGTGTGCTCGACGAGCTGCCGGTAGCGCTGCCGGTCGCCGCGCGCCTCCTCGAGCCGGCGGTTCCCGTCTCGCCACTGCTGGCGGGCGAGCTCGAGGTCAAGCGTCATTGACGGCAGTACAGCAGGACGCGGGCCACAGCGAAGGCAGTTCCGCGAGGATCCGGTCGCCGAGCTCGTAATGCGGATGCGCGAGCGCGAACGCCGCATGCGCGTGCAGGCACTTGAGGCTGCCCGGGCGCGTCGAACCGCCGATGCCGGCGACGAGCTCGGGCCGTTCGCACCGCTGCGCTGCCTGTGCCGCCGCGAGGCTCTCGGCGAGCTGCGGGTCCTCGCGCGCAGCTCGCGACCACCGCTCGACGCCCCCGGCTGCCTCGAGCCGCGAGATCGCCGCGACGAGTTGCGGGCACGTCACCCAGAACTGCGTCGGAAACGGATGCCCGGCCTCGTCGAACGGCGCCTGTTCGGTCACCGCCGGCCTGCCGAACGGGCAGCGCACAGCGACACTGCGAAACGCCCGCGGCGGGCGGCCGAGCTGACGCGCGACGATCTCCTCGTCGGTCAATGATTTCGGTGTCGCCACGCGGGAACACCGCGCACGAGGAACAGCTGCTCGCCTGGACGCACGAGACCGAGCATACGTCCCTGGCGAATCAGTTCCGGCCCGGTGTTCGCGCGCGCGATCCGCTTCTCGAGCGTCGCCTTCTCGCCGGCAAGGGCGTGCACCTGGGCGTGCCGTGTCTGGAGCACCCGTTTCGTGTGCAGGTACGTGTGGATCGGCCGCCAGTAGAGAAACGCGACGAGCGCGAGGGCGCCGATCGCAAGCAGGCGGGTCGGGCGCAGGCGGATCACCCCTCACCGTTCGGCGGCCGCGCGCCCCGTCCTTCGGTCCTCTTACGCGATGTCGACCTTGATCACGTTCGTCGACCCGGGCAAGTTGACGGCTGTTCCTGCCGTCGTGACGACGCGATCGCCGGTCTCGATCACGCCGCACTTGAGTGCGACCTCGAGCGACTTCGTCCAGAGGTCCTCGACGTTCTCCGTCTGCGGCATCAGCACGGGGGTCACCCCCCACTCGAGCGCCATCTGCTGCACGGCCGTCTGGTGATGCGAGAGGCCGACGATCGGGCGCCGCGGCCGAAGGCGCGCGACCGCGGACGCGGTGCGCCCCGTGAACGTCGGGACAAGGATCGCGCTCGCTCCGAGGGTCTCCGCCAGGTCGCAGGCGCCGTTCGACATCGCGCGCCCGACCGTCGTCTCCTCCCCCGGCTCCGGCAGCTGGTGGCGGTAGCCCATCGAGGGCTCGACCGCCCGCGCGATCGAGTCCATCGTTCGCACGGCCTCGACCGGGTAGTTGCCCGTCGCGGTCTCCGCGGAGAGCATGACCGCTGAGGTGCCGTCGAGGATGGCGTTCGCGACGTCGCTCGCCTCGGCGCGCGTCGGCTCGGCGTGCTCGATCATCGACTCGAGCATCTGTGTCGCCGTGATCACCGGCTTCCCGGCCTCGAGGCAGCGGAGAATGATCCGCTTCTGCAGGAGCGGCACCGTCGCAGCCCCGATCTCGACGCCGAGATCGCCGCGGGCGACCATCACCGCGTCGGTTTCCTGCAGTATCTCCTCGAGCACGGCGACCGCCTCGGCCTTCTCGATCTTCGCGATCACGCGCGCAGGCGAGCCGTGCTGGCGGATGATCGCCTGCAGGTCGCGCACGTCCGCCGCGGCTCGAACGAACGACAGGGCGACGAAGTCGACGCCCAGCGAGAGTGCGAATGCGAGGTCGTCGAGGTCCTTCTTGGTCAGGGATGGAATCGGGATCGGGACGCCCGGGAGGTTGACGCCCTTGTGCGACTTGACCTCGCCGCCGACGATGACGCGGCAGAGGGCGCGCCCCTGGTCGACGCCCTGCACGGTCAGACGGACGAGGCCGTCGTCGATCAGCACGTCGTGGCCGGGCCGCAGCACCTCGCCGATCACCGCAGGCGCGACCGGCAGCTCGCCGTCGACGGCGACTTGCTCGCCGACGACGAGGATCTCTTCGTCCTTCAAGAGGATGCGCGGCGCGGGCAGGTTGCCGATGCGGAGCTTCGGCCCCTGGAGGTCGGCGATCATCGCCAGCGGCTTGCCGACCTCATCCTGGACCTCGCGAACGACCTGGGCGCCGGCGGCGTGGTCCGCGTGCGTGCCGTGCGAAAGGTTGAGACGAACCGCGTCGACCCCCGCGTCGATCAGGTTGCGCATCGCGTCGTGGCTCGACGATACGGGACCGATCGTCGCAACGATCTTCGTCCTACGGCGGACTGTTGCCATGCCTTCTCAGCGTAGCGCCCGCGTCGAACGCGGGAATACGCCCCAGCCGGGATAGACCGCGCGCTCGCCGAGCTCCTCTTCGATCCGGAGCAGCTGGTTGAACTTCGCGACGCGATCCGACCGCGCCGGCGCGCCTGTCTTGATCTGGCCGGTGCCGAGCGCGACGGCGAGGTCGGCGATCGTCGCATCCTCGGTCTCGCCCGAGCGGTGGGACATGACGACCGCGTAGCTGTGACGCTGCGCGAGGCGCACTGCCTCGATCGTCTCGGTCAGCGTGCCGATCTGGTTGACCTTCACGAGGATCGCGTTCCCGACACCACGATCGATCCCCTCCTGGAGACGTGCCGGGCTCGTGACGAAGATGTCGTCGCCGACGAGTTGCAGCCGCTCGCCGAGCTCCCGCGTCTGCTTCTCCCAGGCCGTCCAGTCGTCCTCGGCGGCGCCGTCCTCGATCGAGACGACTGGATAGCGATCGACGATTCCGGCCCAGAAGCCGGCCATCTCGTCACCGGTCTTCTCGCGCCCCTCGAACCGGTAGACGCCGTCCGTGAAGATCTCGCTCGCCGCCGGGTCGAGCGCGATCGCGACCCGGTCGCGGTGACCCGCCCGGTCTGCCGCCTCGAGGATCGCGTCGATCGCGGCCTCGCTCGATTCGAGGTCGGGTGCAAACCCACCCTCGTCCCCCACTCCGGTCGAAAGCCCGCGCTCCTCGAGCAGCTTCTTCAGCGCGTGGTAGACCTCCGCCCCGACGCGGAGGGCGTCCGCGAATGTCTCCGCGCCGACGGGCACGACCATGAACTCCTGCAGGTCGATCGAGTTCGTCGCGTGCGCGCCGCCGTTGATCACGTTCATCAGCGGCACCGGCAACGTCGAGGCTCCCTCACCGCCGATGTACCGGTAGAGAGGAACGCCCGCCTCGGCAGCTCCTGCCTTCGCGGCGGCGAGGGAGACGCCGAGGATCGCGTTCGCGCCGAGACGGCCCTTGTTCGGCGATCCGTCGAGATCGATCATCGCGCGGTCGAGACCCTCCTGGTCGGCAACGTCACGGCCGCGCACGAGGTCGGCGAGCTCGCCGTTCACGTGCGCCACCGCCTGTGACACGCCCTTGCCGCCCCACGCAGAACCGCCGTCACGCAACTCGACAGCCTCGTGGACGCCGGTCGACGCGCCCGAAGGGACGATGGCGCGCCCGAACGCGCCCGAGCCGAGACGAACCTCGACCTCGACCGTAGGGTTGCCGCGGGAGTCGAGGACCTGGCGGCCGTGAACGTCGGTAATCGTCATGCGAGCTCCTTTGCGCGGTCGTAATAGGCGTCCTGATCTGCGAGCGAGAGCTTCGTCCACTCCGCCCCGTCTGCGTGCGCGAGCTTCTCCGCCGCCTCGACGCGCGCGCGAAACCGCTGCGCGGCCGCCCGGAGCTCCAGCTCTGGATCGACGTTCAGCCTGCGTGCCACGTTGACGACGGAGAACAGCACATCGCCGAGCTCGGAGGCGACCCGCTCGTCGGGGGGCCGCTCGCCGGGCGGATCGACGTCGGGGAGCTCCGCACGCAGCTCCCGCAACTCGTCGTCGAGATCGGCGACGGCGCCTGCGAGATCGGGGTATTCGAATCCGACCGCGCGTGCGCGCACCTGCACCTTCTGAGCGTACGAGAGCGCCGGCAGGCCCTCAGGAACGTCGTGAAAGATGCCGACGCGTCCCTCGTTCTCACGTTTGTGGTTCTCCCAGCGCTCGCGCACGGCGCGAGCGCTGGTTGCTTCCGCGTCGCCGAAGACGTGTGGGTGCCGCGCGATGAGCTTGGCGGTGACGCCCCGAGCTGCCGCTTCGAGGCTGCCACTCGCGTTCTCCTCGACCAAGAGCGAGAGGAAAACGCATTGGTAGAGGAGATCACCGATCTCGTCGAGCAGCTTCGCGTCGTCGCCGGCGAACGCCGCGTCCGCGACCTCGTACGCCTCCTCGACCGTGTACGGCACGATCGTGCGCGCCGTCTGCTCACGGTCCCACGGGCACTCGCGGCGGAGGCGCTCGGTCAGCGCCTGCAGCTCGACGAGCGCGTCCGCGGCCGTCACTACTAGGTCGTCGTGGCGTTGGTCGTCGTCGCCGTGCAGGGATCCTGCAGGGGTGCGTACCCGACCTGGTACCGGATCTTCGAGCCGCTGCAGTAACTCTTCGTCAGGCTCTTCGAGAAGTCGGAGATCGCCTGCTTCTGCTTGTTCCCAAGCAGCGTCTGCCGGATCTGGGCCGCCACCTGCTTCTCGGGAGTCGTCGACTTGGGCTTCACCGGGCCGAGCGGCTCGATCACGAACCATGCCTTGTACTGCGTCGGATCGAAGAACGGCTTGACCACCTTGCCGGCGGGCGACGTGAACGCGGTCGTGTCGAAGATCGGCACCGTCTGCCCCTTGGAGAACGTCGCCTTGCCGCAGTTCTGGCCGCTCGAATCCTTTGCGTAGCGCTTCGCGAGCGTGCACCAGGTCTTGTCGGTGCCGTTCGCGAGCTGCCGGTAGACCGACTGCGCGGTCGCCTTGCTCTTGCCGACCAGGATGTAGCGGATGTCGCGCGACTCGGGCTGTGAGTAGAGCGACGGGTTGCTCTTGTAATACGCGTCGACATCGGCGTCCGAGACCTTGACGTCCTTCACGATCTGTTTCTGCACCTTCTCGGAGACGAGCTGCGGCTTGATCACGTCGCGCCGAACGGCTGCCGCGCTGTCGTAGCCCTGCTTCTTGGCCGCAGCGAGGAGCTTCTTCTCGCTGCCGCCGAAATACTGCTTCTTCAGGAAGTCGAACCGCGCGGTGATGTCGGCGTTGGTCACGGTGATGCCCATCGACGACGCCTTCTCGGTCAGCTCGGCCTGCTCGACGAGGAGCGTGACCACGCTGTCGCGAACCGTCTGATAGTTGTCCGAGCCCTGCTTCGGAAACGTCTGACCTTGCTGCTTGTAGCCGATCTTCGCCCGATTGAGGTTCGTGGCCAGGTCGGCCGTGGTGATGTGCGTCGACCCGACGACTGCCACGTCGTCAGGCGACAGCTTTGCGCTACTGCCGCCGCCGCCGCAGCCGGCGAGCACGCCCGCGGCCAGGATGATGAGAACGAACGACTTCCGCATGAGGATTCGCGCCGGCTAGGCCGCCTGGCGCGCGGCCAGCATAGCATCGACCAATTTCAGCGCTCCCTCGAATTCACTCCCTCTTAACGTCACCTCGCGGTTGCCTGTCGAGTAGACGGCGGTGTCCACCTGCGCGCGGAGGTCGCGCAGCTCGCCGGACCCGAGCACGACCGGACCGACCGACGCCTTCCCGCCGCGGAAGACGAGATAGTCGGCACCGAGGACGGCGAGCTTCAGCTTCGCCTCCTGAATCGCGAACAGGTTCTCGACCGGCTCGGGAAGCGGGCCGTACCGGTCTTCCGTCGCGATACGCAACTCGTGGAGCTCGTCCTCGGACTCGGAGAGGGCGAGCCGGCGGTGGAGGTCGATCTTGAGCGCCTCGGCGGAGATGTACGCGGCCGGCACGTAAGCGTCGATACGCGCATCGACGCGGACGGGGCGCGCGGCGACCCGGCGCTGGCCCTGGAGCTCGGCGACTGCCTCGTGGAGCATCTCGACGTAGAGCTCGAACCCGAGAGCCGCGACATGGCCCGATTGCTCTGCGCCGAGAAGGTCCCCGGCACCGCGAATCTCGAGGTCACGCATCGCGATCGCGAACCCGGCGCCGAGCTCGGTGTGATCGGCAAGCGTCGCGAGACGAGCGCGCGCCTCGGGCGTCAGCTCGTGGGCATCTGGGTAGAACAGGTACGCGTGCGCCAGGCGGTCGCTGCGGCCGACGCGGCCTCGGATCTGGTACAGCTGGCTGAGGCCGAGCTGGTCGGCGCGCTCGACGACCAGCGTGTTCGCCTGTGGGATGTCGAGCCCCGACTCGATGATCGTGGTCGACACGAGCACATCGGCGTCGCCCGCGAGAAACGCGATCATCTTGTCCTCGAGCTCGCGCTCGGCCATCTGCCCGTGCGCGACCAAGAAGCGCAATTGCGGAAGCAATTGCGCTAGATGCTCTGCACGCTCCTCGATGCTCTCGACACGGTTGTGGAGATAGAAGCTTTGCCCTCCTCTATCGTTCTCGCGCTTCAGCGCGAGAACGACCTGTTCTTCGTCGTATTCGCCGACGAAGGTCCTGATCGGGCGGCGTCCCTCGGGCGGCGTCTCGATCACCGAGATGTCGCGCAAGCCGGAGAGCGACATGTGGAGCGTGCGCGGGATCGGCGTCGCGGACAGAGCGAGCACGTCGACCTCGAGGCGAAGCTGCCGCAGAAGCTCCTTCTGCGCGACGCCGAACCGCTGCTCCTCGTCCACGATCACGAGGCCGAGCTCCTTCGGGATCACGTCCCGCGACAGGATCCGATGGGTGCCGATCAACACCTCGACCTTTCCTTCGGAAAAGTCGAGAAGCGCTTGCTTCATATCCCGGCGCGTGCGGAACCGAGAGACCATTTCCACCCGGACCGGGAAGTCGCGGTAGCGCGCCCTGAACGTGTTCCAGTGCTGCTGCGCGAGCACGGTCGTCGGGACGAGCATCAAGACCTGCTTGCCGTTGACGGCGACCGCGAACGCCGCGCGCAGCGCGACCTCGGTCTTCCCGAAGCCGACGTCGCCGCAGACGAGGCGGTCCATCGGATGCGGCGACTCGAGGCCCTCCATCACCGCCTCGATCGCCGTGCGCTGGTCGTCGGTCTCGCGGTACGGGAACTCGGCCTCGAGCCGCTCGACCCACTCGTGCTCGACGTCGTATGCAACGCCCGGCTGCGTCTGCCGCTGCGCGTAGAGCTGCAGCAGCTCGCCGGCGAGCTCGCGAATGTGCTCGCGCGCACGCGTCTTCAGGTTGTCCCATGCCTTGCCGCCGAGCTTCGACAGCGTCGGCTCACGCGTGTCCGCGCCGATGTATCTGCTGACCTTGCCGATCTGCTCGTGCGGCACGTACACCCGGTCGTCGCCGCGGTAGGCGAGCAGCAGGTAGTCGCGGGTGACACCTGCGACCTCCTTGGTCTCGAAGCCGAGGAGCCGCGCGAGCCCGTGGTCCTCGTGCACGACGTAGTCGCCGGTGCGGAGGTCGGAAAAGCTCTGCAGCGCACGGCCCGGCGCGGCGGTCGCGCGCGGCGGTCGCTTCCGGAAGACCTGTGTGTCCGGGAGCAGCGCCACGCCAAGGTCGCGCCAGACGAACCCGCGGCGCGCCGGCGAGACGGCGAACGCGAGGCCCTCGGGCGCCTCGCCGTTCTCGAGGATGCGCGCCGAGACGCGGCGCAGCAGCGCCTGCTGGCGGAGCGCCTCGCCGCGGTGGGGGAACGAGACGACGACGTCGAGCTCCTGCCGGAGCAGTCCTCCGAGCTCGTTCTCCGCCTCGGAGAGCCCGCGCGCCGCGAGTGCCGGCCGCTGTGCGTCGAAGCTGAACGGCTGCCCTTGCGGCAGCTGCGTCAGGATCGTCGCGTCGTCGAGCGCGACCGGGTCGAGCCCTTGCTCCTCCCAGGCCGCGCGCACCTCGTCGGGCGACCAGACGAGGTCCGGCGAGCGGTCGAAGGCCGGCACCAGGTCCGAGGGAACGGCAACTGTCTCCTCCCCCTCGTCCGGCCCGAGATCGAGCTCGACGAGCTCGCGCCGCCGCTCACCCGCCGGGTAGATCGTCGCGGCGTCGACGGTCCGCAGCGCGCGCTGCGTGAACGGCGAGAAGGCGCGGATCTGCTCGATCTCGTCGCCGAACAGCTCGATGCGAAGGGGCTCGCGTCCGGTCGTGCCAAACACGTCGACCAGCCCGCCGCGGACCGCGAACTGGCCACGCTCCTCGACCCGCTCGACCCGTTCATACCCCGCCGAGGCAAGGTGCTCCGTGAGCGCGTCGATCCCCGGTTCGTCGCCGACGCGGACAGCAAGGGGCCCGGGACGGGCGTCGCGCGGCGGCAGCCCTTCCGCGATCGCAGTCGCAGAAGCGCAGACGAGACCCCCGCCCTCGAGTACCTCGAGCGCGCGGGCACGCTCGCCGACCAGGTGCGGCGGCGGTTCGAGGCCGACTGCCCCAGTGCACGCCCCTGGACGGGAACAGCGCGACGCGCTCGTCGCCGGTGAACCACGCCGCGGCCTCGGCGGCGTCGCGCGCGTCGGCGTCCTCCGGAAGAAGCACGACGAGCCCGCGCCCGAGCTCCTCGTGGAGCGCGGCGAGGACGAGCGGCAGGACGGGCTCAGACACCCGCGCGCGCGTCGGCAGGGCAGCCGCGAGCAGCTGCAGCCGCTCCTCCGCGCGGAGGCGCTCGACAAGTGTGTGGAGCACTGGCTGGTCCATGACGATCGGCCGAACTGCGCGTTCGGCGGGGGAGTCATGGTAGTTGGCTACAGAAGTCTGCGCGCGCCGTCGTACCTCGCCGCGTACCAGCCGGCGAGCGGATCGATCGCAGACCCGCGTGCCACTGTGCGGCGCGTGGATGAAGCGGCCGGCACCGACGTAGATCCCGACGTGACCGAGGCCGTCGAAGAAGACGAGGTCACCCGGCCGCAGCCCCGAGCGCGACACGCGGCGACCGAGCCCGGCCTGGCTGTCGGACCAGTGCGGCAGCACGATCCCGAAATGCGCGTAGACGAAACGGGTGAAGCCCGAGCAGTCGAAGCCACCCGCCGGCGAGGTGCCGCCGTAGGCATACGGCTGCCGAGGAACTGCCGCGCGAAGCGGACGATCCGCGCCTGCTCGCGAGCGACGACCGTCGCATGGCTCACGGGCGCTGGCCGGTCGATACCGGCCACGGCGACCCGTGCCTGTGCGGCGATGAACGCGATCAGGACGAGCAGCGCGGCGCGTGCGCGGCGGATCATGCGGGAGGCTCCCTTCGGCAGGGGCGGCGCGCGCGAAGCTGGAGGCGCGCCACCTGTCGTTGGCTCGCCCAGTGTGGCGGCCTCGCCTGCCCCGGCCATGACCCCGTCGGGCGGGTTTTCCGCTCCCCCGAACGGGGTGCTTACGACCGCCGCACGTTGACGGCGCGCTGCGCCGCCTCGAGCCCTTCGGCGTCGAGCACCTCGACGGCGTCGGCGGCCGCCGCGACGAGCCGTTCCGGGTCCTCGTGCGGCTCGAAGTCGGAGAGCACCCAGTCGGCGAGCGGGCGCGGGATCGCCGCGTCCCGGCCGCCCGACCCCGACGCGCAGGCGGAGGAAGTCCGGGGTGCCAAGGTGGGCGCGATCGAGCGGAGCGCCGTTGTGGCCGGCCGTGCCACCGCCCCGCCGGGCCTGAAGCCGCGCCGAGTCGGAGGTCGCTCTCGTCGTGGACGACGAGCACTGCGTCGGGCTCGAGCTTGAAGAACTGCATCGCGGCCTTGACCGCACGGCCCGAGTCGTTCATGAACGTCTCCGGCTTCAGCAGCGCGACCTTGTGCCCGTCGATCCGCACCTCCGCGAGCCGGCCGTTGAACTTCGCGCGCCAGGCGCCGTCGTGGCGCCGCGCGAGCTCGTCGACGACGAGCCAGCCGACGTTGTGCCGGTTTCGCGCGTACTCGCGGCCGGGGTTGCCGAGCCCCGCGACGAGCAGGTCGTACGAGGTGCCGTGGCGACGCGGCCACAGCCGCATGGCGTGGTCTATTCCTCGGATCGGCGCCGGAGTCGGACTCGGCCGCAGGCTCGCCCTCGGCCGTCGGCGCCTCGCCCTCGGCGGCCTCGTCCTCGGCACCCTCCTCGCCCTCGGCGCCCTCTTCGGGCTCGGGCTCGACCTCGCGCGTCGGAGCGTGACGGTCGCGAGGACGGTCTCGCCGGGTCGTCGAGCAGCGTCACGCCCTCCGGCAGCGCGACAGTGCGAGAGGCGGAGCGAGTCGCCGAGGTCGCGAGCTCGGAGACGTCGGCCTCGAGGTGCTCGGGCACCTCCATCGGCAGCGCCTCGACGTTCAGCTCGTTCGTGACCTGCGAGAGGACGCCGCCCTCCTTCACGCCGGCGGACTCGCCGTGCAGGTGGAGCGGCACCGTGGCGTGGATCGGCTGGTCGAGGCGGACTTCCTGCAGGTCGACGTGCGTGATCAGTGCCGCGCACTGGTCCTGCTGGTACTCCTTGAGCACGGAGGAATGCGCCTTCCCGCCCTCGACGACGACGTCGAGCACGGCGTTCAGGCCGCCCTTCGCGGTCAGCGCGGAGCGCAGGTCGCGCTCCGGGATCGAGATCGAGACCGGCTCCTCGCGGCCGTAGAGGACGCCCGGGAATCAGCCCCTGCCGGCGCAGGCGGCGCGACTCGGCCGAGCCGAGGATCGGCACGGTTCTGGACCATCAGCTTGACGCGCTCTCCGCCACGGCGCGGCAGTGTAGCGAGAGCCGGGGCCGAGTCACAAACCTGGTTCCCCGCGCTTCGCGCGCGCAACCAGGTTCCGTTCTGATCGCGCCCTTCGAGGGCGCGATCAGAAGAGCTGGTTCTCGCCGCCGAAGATCGCCGACACCGAGTCGTCGGCGAAGACGTTCATGATCGTCTCGGCGAGGAGCGGCGCGACCGGCAGCACGGTCATGTTGTCGGGCTTCGTCGAGCGGGTCGATCGGGACCGTGTCGGTGACGACGATCCCGGTGATTCCGGCGTCTGGAACTTCTCGAGCGCGCCGTCGCAGAAGAGCCCGTGCGTCGCGAACACCCAGACGTCCTCGGCGCCGTGCTCGCGCAGGGCGTTGACGTTCGCGAGCACCGTGCCGCCGGTCATGATCACGTCGTCGCCGAGGATCGCCTTCTTGCCGCGGACGCGGCCGGTGATCTCCGTCACCTCGACGACGTTCGTGGAGGGCGCGTCTTGTGCATGAGCGCGAAGTCGCCGTCGAGCATCTCGGCGAAGCGAACCGCCTGCTTCGCCCGGCCGGCGTCGGGTGACGACCGAGACGACGCCGTCGCCGGTCAGGCCGAGGTCGCGGAAATGGCGCGCGAACAGCGGGATCGCGGTCATGTGGTCGACGGGGATCATGAAGAAGCCCTGGATCTGGCCCGCGTGCAGGTCCATCGTGAGAATGCGGTCGGCGCCCGCGAGCTGGAGCATGTCGGCGACGAGGCGCGCCGAGATCGGCTCGCGCGGCTTCGCCTTCCGGTCCTGGCGGGCGTACGGGAAGAGCGGGATGACCGCGGTGATCCGCTTCGCCGACGCGAGCTTCGCGGCCTGGATCATGAACAGGAGCTCCATGATGTTCTGGTCGACGGGCTCGCAGCCCGTCTGCACGACGAAGATGTCGGCACCGCGGATCGACTCGTCGTAGCGGACAGTACGTCTCGCCGTTCGGGAACGTGCTCAGCTCGACCTCGCCCAGCTCGACGCCGAGCTGCTGGGCGATCCGCTGGGCGAGATCGGTGTGCGACCGCCCGGAGAAGACCATCAGCCGCTTCTGCGGCCCGCGCTCGATCCAGTGGCCCGGCGACGACTGCGTCACGACGGCCGCGCTCGAGACCGGGAAGGACGAGCTCAGTTGTCGCGCTCACGGGCTGCATATCCCTCCTTGTTCTCCTGGCGCGGCCGCGCGAACGCGAGCGCGTCGGCGGGAACATCCTTCGTTATGACCGATCCGGCTGCGATCCATGCTCCGTCACCGATCTCCATCGGCGCGACGAAGCCATTGTGGATCCCGGTCCTGACGTTGCTGCCGATCGTCGTCCGGCCCTTCGGCTGACCTGGCTGGTGGGGGAGGTTGGCCGTGATCGCGCCGGCGCCGACGTTCGTGTCGTCGCCGATCTCCGCGTCGCCGATGTACGACAGATGCGGCACTTTCGTGCGGTCGCCGATCCGAGAGTTCTTGATCTCCACGAAGGTGCCCGCCTTGGAGGACTCGCCGAGGACCGTCCCAGGGCGAAGGTAACAGAACGGGCCGACAATCGCACCGGCTCCGACGTGCGCGTCGATGGCGACGGTGTTCGGCCCGATCTCGGCGCCGGTCGCGACGCGCGTCGCGCCGCGCAGGATCGTGAACGGGTGGATCGTCGCGTCCGGCTCGAGCTCGACCTGCGGCTCGATCCACGTCGTCGCCGGATCGACGATCGTCACGCCCGCGAGCATGTGCTGCTCGTTGATCCGGTCGCGAAGAACGGCGGCCGCCTGAGCGAGCTCGACCCGCGTGTTGACACCATCAGTCTCGCGGTGATCGGGGGCGACGTGCGCGACGACCCGGCCGCCCCCACCGACGACATGCTCGATTGCGTCGGTCAGGTAGAGCTCGCCCTGCCTATTCTTCGGCTCGAGTCGCTCGAGCGCCGGCCACAGCGCGGTCGACCGGAAGACGTAGATCGAGCTGTTGATCTCGCGGATCCGTTGCACGTCCTCGCTCGCTTCGGTTCCCTCGACGACCTTGACGACCGTGCCGTCAGCAGCGCGGACGATGCGGCCGTAGGCGCGCGGGTCGGGCGGCTCGGCGCTCAGGATCGTCGCGTCCGCACCTTCACGACGATGCGTCGCTACGAGCTCTTGCAGCAGGCCGGCGGTGAGCATCGGCGTGTCGCCGGAGAGGATGAGCACGTCGCCGGTGTACGCGGCGAGCGCGGCGCGCGCCGAACGGACCGCATCGCCGGTACCGAGCGGCTCCTCTTGGACCGCCACCGTCGCGCCGCTGTCGACGAACCGGTCGCGCGTGCCCGGCGAGGCGACGACGACCAGCGGGTCGGCGCCCACCTCCCGCCCGACGCCGATGATCCAGTCGACCATCGGCCTGCCGAGCAGGGGGTGAAAGTGCTTCGGCACGGCCGAGCGCATCCGCGTCCCGAGGCCGCCGGCCATGAGGACTGCAGCGAGGTTCTCCATGTCGAGCGGAGACTACTGGGGCGCCAGGATTCGAACCTGGGATCGCGGGACCAAAACCCGCTGCCTTACCGCTTGGCTACGCCCCATGGAGCGCAGGATCTATTTGGGTCGTTCGGTGAAGAGGAAGATCAGCGCTGCGATCGCGAGCAGGGCGATGACACCGATCGCGATCGCCTTCACCACGGCAAGCGCAATCGGCACACAGAGGACGAGCAGCTGCGAGACGGCGAAGATCCAGCCGGCCTCGCGCAGCGTGTCCGAGCGGTGGCCGCGCGCGACGTAGAACCAGAAGCCGACGGCGATGACGGCGAGCGCGACCGCCGCCCACCAGTGAAGCGCATGAAAGAGATACAACAGGCCCTCGACCGCCGCGATCCACAGCGTGAATCGGAAGCGGCGCTCCCGGAGCCAGCGTCCGCTGCGCGACGATCCATGCTCGATCGCGTGGGCTCCGAACATCGCCGATCAACGGTACCACGCAGGTCTCGTAATCCACATGTCGCCGAGCCCGCGCAGAGCCTCCTGCGCCCGCTCCGCGACCTCGGCGCTTTCGAAGAGGCCGTAGACGACCGGCCCGGCGCCACTGACGTCGGCCCGGAACGCGCCTTCGGCTCGGACCCGCTCGGCGAGCGGCGAGCTGGCGAGGTCGTTCGGCGGGAGCGCCGCGAGGTCGCGCGGCCGCTCGACGAGCCGCGAGCGCGGCGCGTAACGCGCCGGCACGTTCGGCGAACCCGGCTGCGCCGCCGCGCGCAGTCGAACGCCGCATAGACGTCGGCCGTCGAGCGCTTGTGCCCACCGGCCGGCAGGAGCAGCAGCACCGCGTAGTCCAGAGGCAGGTCGAGCGGCTCGAGCACGGTCCCGTCACCCGTTCCGAGCTGTGGTTCCCGGCAGAGGAAGAACGGCACGTCGGCGCCGACTCTCGCCGCGAGCGCATGCAGCTCGCCGTCCGGAAGCGGCCGGCCGAGCCGCATGTTCGCGAGCCGACAGCGCCGCCGCCGCGTCGGAGCTGCCGCCGCCGAGGCCCGCGGCGACGGGGATGCGCTTCTCGATCCGGACCCGCCAGGCGCCCGGCAACCGCGCGAGCGCGTCGCGGACGATCGAGTCGTCGAAGCCCTCGACGGTCGTCTCGCCGGCGGGCTCAACGTCGATCTCGTCGCCGAGCTCGAGCGCCTGGTAGACGGTCACGAGCTCGTGCTTCCCGTCGCCCCGCGCCGGGCCGACGACGAGCGCAAGGTTGATCTTCGCCGGCGCGATCACCGCAGCGACTCCGAAAGCGCGACGAACTCGGCCGGCTCGAGCGCCTCCGCTCGAACACCGGCCTCGCGCCCGATCGCGGCGAGCGCCTCGACCGCCCGTTCGCGCCGGGCGACGCCCGCCAACGCCACCGCGTTCGCGAGCGTCTTCCGACGGTGTGCGAAGGATGCCGTGACGAGGCGCTTGACCTCAGCCGACGCTGCGGGACCGACTCGGCGGAAGGCGACGAGCGCCGAGTCGACGTTCGGCCGCGGCCGGAACACTTCGCGCGACACCGGGTGAAAGCCCGTCCGCTCCGCCGCGAGCTGTACGAGCACGGAGACTGCACCGTATGCCTTGGTCGAGGGCCGCGCGAAGAAGCGGTCCGCAACCTCGCGCTGGACCATCACGCACCACCGTTCGAGCTGCTCGAGCGCGAGACTCTCGGCGACGATCGGCGTCGCAACGTTGTACGGGAGGTTCGCGACGAGCTTGCGCGGTGGTGGATCGAGGGCGCGGACGTCGAGGTCGAGCGCGTCCCCCCAATGCAGCGAGCGTCCGCTCGATCGGCGCGAGCTGCTCTTCGAGGCGCCGGTCGACCTCGGCGGCGTGCACGTGCGCGACACGTTCGGCAAGAAACCGGGTCAGGACGCCGAGGCCCGGCCCGATCTCGAGCACGACGTCGGTCGGCGCGAGCTCGGCGAGCCGTTCGATCACGCGGAGGATGTTCTCGTCGACCAGGAAGTGCTGGCCGAGGTCCTTGCGCGCGACGATTCTCATGCGAGCCCGAAGACGCGACTCGCGTTTGCGTCGGCAAGCGCGCGAACATCCTCGCCGCGCAAGTCGGAGAGGAAGTCGTACGTGTGCGCGACGAACGCCGGCTCGTTCCGGCGCCCGCGGACGGCTTGCGCGCGCGAGATACGGGCTGTCGGTCTCGACAAGGAGACGGTCGGCGGGGACGCGCCTCGCGCAGTCGCGCAGGTCATACGCGTTCTTGTACGTGACGTTTCCGGCGAACGAGACGTACCAGCCGTGGGCGAGCGCGTCCTCGAGTAGCGGCGGCGACGAGAAGCAGTGCAGGACGACCGTCGCCTTCATGCTCGACGAGCCGCATCCGCGTGTCCTCGTCGGCAGCGCGCGTATGGATGACGACCGGCTTGCGCAGCTCGCGCGCGAGCCCGAGCTGCTCCACGAAGATCCGCTGCTGCGCGTCGTGCGGCGCATAGTCGCGGTAGTAGTCGAGCCCGGTCTCCCCCACGGCGACGACCTTCGGATGCTCGAGCAACGTCCGCAGCTCGCCCAGGTCGCCGGGGGCGCCGGCCTCGTGCGGGTGCACGCCGAGGCAGGCGAACACCCCATCCTCCCGTTCGGCGAGCGCGAGGACGTCGCGCGCGCCGGCGACGGTCGTCGCGACACAGACGACGCGCGTCACACCGGCCGCACGAGCCCGTTCGAGAACGTCGGCCGCGTCGGCGCCGAGATGCGCGTGCGTGTCGATCACTCTGCGCCGGCGTCGCGCATCCGCCGAAGCTCTTCCTCGACGATCGACTCGTCGAGTTTCTTGAAGAGCGGCCGCGGCTCGCGCAGCTGCTGCCCCGGCCGCAGGTTGCTCGGCTCCCAGCGGCCGACCCAGCCGGTGTAGTCGCCGGTGAGGATCTCGTGCGTCTCGCCGTCGTCGTCGACGTCGCGGAATTCCACCGGCCCGGCGAGAAAGCCGTCGTAGCCGAGCAACTCGTGCACCTGTTGCGAGGTGTGCGGCAGGAAGGGCGTCAGCAGCGTCTTCAGGCTGTCGACGGCGCGGAGCGACACGTAGAGGACCGTCGCCGCTCGGACCGGCTCGGTCTTGACGAGTGCCCACGGGGCCGCCGACGAGATGTACTGGTTGACGTTCGAGGAGAGCCGCATCGCCTCCGAGAGCGCCGCCCTGAACCGCCCAGCCTCGAGGTGAGCGCCGACAGTGTCGAAACCGCCGTCGACTGTGTCGAGCACCGCCTGGTCGTCGGACGTCAACGCGGCCGGCTCGGGAACGACGCCGAAGTTCCGGTGGGCGTTCGTGAGCGTCCGGTTGACGAGGTTGCCCCAGTTCGCGAGCAGCTCGTCGTTCGATCGCCGCACGAAGTCGGCCCAGGTGAAGTCGGAGTCGTGCGTCTCCGGGCTCGCCGCGATCAGGTAGTACCGCAGCGGGTCCGGGTCGTAGCGGTCGAGGAAGTCGCGCAGGAAGATCGAGTGGCCGCGGCTTGTCGAGAACTGCTTCCCCTCCATGTTCAGGTACTCGGTCGCGAACACGTCGTCGGGCAAGCGCAGGGGCCTGCCGGCGCCGACCTCACCGCCGTCGCCGTACCCGAGCAGGATCGACGGCCAGATGACCGTGTGGAAGACGATGTTGTCCTTCCCCTGAAAGTACGCGTGCAGCGCGTCCTCGTTCTGCCACCAATCCCGCCAGGCGTCCGGCTCGCCGCGCACGCGCGCCCACTCGATGCTCGCCGACAGGTAGCCGATCACCGCGTCGAACCAGACGTAGATCCGCTTGTTCGGGTCCTCGGCGTAGCCGGGAACCGGAATGCGCACGCCCCAGTCGAGGTCGCGGGTGATCGGACGTGCCCGGACATCGTCGAGCAGCCCCAACGAGAAGTTGCGGACGTTCGGCCGCCAGCCGGGGCGAGCCTCGATCCAGCTCCGCAGCCTGTCCGCGAACACCGGCAGGTCGAGGAACAGATGGTTCGTCTCGCGGAACTCCGGCGTCGAGCCGTCGATCTTCGAGCGAGGGTCGATCAGCTCGGTCGGGTCGAGCTGGTTGCCGCAGTTGTCGCACTGGTCGCCGCGCGCGTCGGGGTAACCACAGATCGGGCACGTGCCTTCGATGTAGCGGTCAGGGAGTGTGTGCCCAGTCGTTGCGGAGAACGAGACGAGCTGGGACCGTTCGACGATCGCGCCGTGCTCGTAGAGCGTCCTGAAGAGGTCCTGCGTAACCCGCGCGTGATTGGGCGTCGTCGTGCGCGTGAAGCAGTCGTACGTGAACCCAAGCCGGCGAAAGTCCTCGCGATGAGCTCGGTTGTAGAAGTCGGCTACCTCACGGTAGGACCTCCCTTCCGCGTCCGCGGCCACCATCACCGGCGTCCCGTGCTCGTCGGTGCCGCTCACGGCCAGGACGTCGTTGCCCTTGAGCCGGTGGTAGCGCGCGAACACGTCGAACGGCACGTACGCCGCCGCGTGCCCCAGGTGCCGGAAGCCCGACGCATAGGGCCACGCCGGCGCCACCAGAATCTTCTTCCTGCTCGAAGCCACGACGGCCAATGATACGAGCGAGCTTCTGGGCGCCTGCGAGGGCGGACGCACCGAGAGCGAGCGCCGCGAGGAGCACGAGCGCCGGGCCAAGCAGCCCGCGCCGATCGGGGTGGACGACGGGCGCCGCCGCGTGGCGCGGTACGGCGCGCCCGACGCGGCGGGCGTCCGCCCCCGCGACGGGCGGATCCGCGGGCGCGGCGCGGTGCACACTCGCGCGCGGGCGAACCGGACTCTGCGCTGTCGCCCTCCGCCGGAGCGGCACCGCCTGCGGCGCCGTTGCCGCTGCCGCTCGCGGCGCCGCCGTCCGGCGGCTCTCGGCGACTCGAGGCCGAGGGCGCACCACATGTTGCGCCTGCCCAGGAGCCGGCGCGAGCTTCGACACGATTCCGCGGACGGTCAGCCCGCGTGCTGCCGACAACGGTGGCGGATCGGCGACAGCCGCGCCCGAGACTGCCGGATCGGGCGCGGCCGCCACCGGGCTCGGACCGACCGCCGGCGCACTCGGAACCGGGGGCAGTGGAGCGACCGACGGCGCCGGCGGCACACTCGGCGTCACGGCCGCAGCGACGGGAGCCGGTGCCGGCAGCGGCGCGACGGGAGGAGCGACGGGGGCGGCCGGCGCGTCACTGCGCACGGGCAGGAAGGTGGCCGGGTCGCGGTAACCCTGAGCCTCGGAGGCGACTCGGATACCGAGGTGCAGGTATGGGCCGGCAACCTCGGGGTCGCCGCTCGGGCCGACGGTGGCGACCGCCTGACCCTCGGCGACGGCGGCTCCGGCCGCGACCTCGATCGAACCGAGATGCGTAAGCGTGACGGCGAGCCCGTCCACCGTCGTGATCGTCAACGCGCGGCCCGAGCCCGGCACCGTCCCGCTGAACGTCACGGTCCCGGAGGCGGGCGCGACGACGGCCTCCCCGGCGGTCGCAGCGATGTCGACTCCCCGGTGCTCGCCGGCGGCGTACGGGTGCGCCGGATCGAAGGAGAACGGCTGCAGGACGGAGCCACCGACGGGCCACGTCCAGGCACCCGCCGCCGGCGCAACGAGCAACGCGGCCAGAACCGCGACGAGAAGCACACGACGCATCGACATCACCTCTGTTGTCAGGAACGAGAACAGTCGATCCAGGGTAGGGGCGACGTCGACGTGTTGTCAACCGCGATTACAAAGTTGTCACAGAGTGCCTCGATAGAGGTCGTTGCGCGGGACGCCGCTCAACCGCGAGACGACTTCTGCGGCGACGCCGCGCGGCGCGCCGGCGGCAACGAGCTCCCCCACCGCAGCGAGCGCGCCGTTCACGTCGGCCGCGGCGACACCGGGCGCGACGACGACCGTCACCTCTCCCTTCGGGGGCTCCGCGAAGCGCGCCGCGAGCTCCGCCGCCGGCCCGCGGATCACCTCCTCGAACCGCTTCGTCAGCTCGCGACACACGGCGACCGCGCGCGCGGGATCGAACGCAGCCAGCGAGCGAAGCGACGCCGCCACTCGCTGCGGCGACTCGAATGCGACGACCGCGCACCCCCAGGAGGACGTCTCGCGCCAGAGCGCGTCGAGCTCGCCGGCCTTGCGCGGGAGGAAGCCGACGAACGCGTACGGGCCGCCGCCGAGGCCGCTGGCGACGAGCGCCGTCTCGACTGCCGACGCACCGGGCAGCACCGTGACCGGGATGTTTGCGTCGAGCGCTGCTCGAACGAGCCGTGCGCCGGGATCGGAGACGAGCGGCATCCCCGCATCCGTCACGAGCGCGATGCGCTCCCCCGCCTCGAGGCGCGGCACGAGCTCAGCGACGCGCTTCGCCTCGTTGTGCTCGTGGTAGGAGAGCGGCGTCGCGACGATCCCGTGCCGTGCGAGCAGTCCGCGCGTGTGCCGCGTGTCCTCCGCAAGCACGACGTCCGCGGCACGAAGCTCTGCGAGGACGCGCAACGTGACGTCGTCGAGGTTCCCGATCGGCGTCGCGCACACGGCGAGCGGCATGTCAGAGCCCTTCGAGCGCCACCAGCGCGGCCCCGATCAGCCCCGCCCGGCTGCCGAGCTCCGCCCGCACGATCTCGAGGGCCTGACCCGACGGCGCCAGCGCCTCGCGAAGCACGGCGCGCCGCGCCGCCGCAACGAGGTGATCGAACGCGGCGATGCCGAATCCACCGCCGATCACGACGCGGGTCGAGCCGAAGATGTTCACCAGCGAGCCGATCGCGATCCCGAGGTGGTGGCCGATCTCCCCGAGCGCGGGATGCGCCTGCGCGACGAGGTCGTGTGCGTCCGCCTCCGGCCCGAGCACGCGCTTCGCGAGCTTCCCGGCGGCAGTCCCCGAGCAGTACGCCTCGACGTGACCGCGCCCCGAGCAGGCTCCCTGACACGGCTCGCCGTCCTCGACGATCACCATGTGCCCAAGCTCCGTGTACGCACGGAAGAGCCGCCCGCCGGACACCACGCCGCCGCCGACTCCGGTGCCGAGCGTCAACGCGAGCAGATCGTTCGTGCCGCGTCCGGCGCCGAGCTTGAACTCCGCGTAGGCCGCGCAGCTCGCGTCGTTCTCCATCTCGACGGGCAGCGCGAGCCGGCCATGCATCTCCTCCGCGAAACGCACATCGCGAATCGGGATGTTGACTGCGCCGAGCGCGAGCCCGTGCGTGTGGTCGATCCGCGACGGGATCCCGAACCCGAGCGCGGCGACGCCGTCCAACGGAAGCTCGCGCACGATCGCTGCGAGCTCGTCGAGCAGCGCGGTCTGCGACGTCGTGACGGTCGGCCGTTCGACCGTCTCGTGGACGGTGCCGTCCCGGTCGACGACTCCTGCGAGCACCTTGGTCCCACCGAGATCGACGCCGATCACACGAGGTCCCCGCATTGCGCCGGTAACCTACCCCGCCGGATGGCGCGGGAAGAGAAGCCCTATCGCGTGTACCGCGGCGGCCGCGCGAAGGGGAAGGTTCCAACCGTCCGGCCCGCGCGCGTGCGGAGCCCGGAGGATGGCAAGGGCGCCGTCGTCGACTATCGCGGCCCCGGCACGTCGACACCGAAGCGCCCACGCTGGGGGCTTCGCATCGGAGCCGCCCTGGGCGCACTCGTGCTTCTGCTGATCGTCTGGGCGGTCGCCGGCTGGTTCTCCGTCAAGAGCGGCGTCGCCGACGCGAACCGCCGCCTGACGCCGGATGCGAAATCGGCGCTCGCGCCGCAGAGCGGCCTGCTGACCTCGCACTCGACCACCGTGCTGATGCTCGGCACCGACAACTCCGCCCTCGCGGCACGGGCAGGTGACATGCACTCCGACTCGATCATGTTGCTCCGGACCGATCCGTCGCACCACCGCATCTACTACCTCTCGATCCCGCGCGACCTCGAAGTGCCGATCCCCGGGCACGGGACGCAGAAGATCAACGCGGCGTTTCAGATCGGCGGCACCGAGCTCGCCCTCCGGACGATCCACGACTTCACCAGCCTCGACGTGAACCACGTGATCGTCGTCAACTTCGGCGACTTCAAGGATCTGATCGACGCGCTCGGCGGGATCGACGTGAACGTGCCGAAGCCGATCCGGTCGAACCGGTTCGACTGCCCCTACCCGACGCAGGCACGCTGCGACCAGTGGCCGGGCTGGCGCTTCGAGAAGGGCAACCAGCACATGAACGGCGAGCGCGCGCTGATCTACTCGCGCATCCGCGAGAACATGCTCGACCCGTCGGAGACCGACTTCACGCGCGGCGCGCGCCAGCAGGCGGTGATCGATGCGGTCACGTCGAAGCTCGCATCGGTCGGGACGTTCTTCCGGCTGCCGTTCTCGGGCAGTTCGTTCGTCAAGCCGCTCACCACCGATCTATCAACCAGCCAGCTCGTCGAGCTCGGCTGGGTGAAGTTCCGGGCAGCTGGCTCGAGTTCCGTGCATTGCCGGCTCGGCGGCGACTTCGGCGGAGGCGGCACCGGCGCCCCGAGCGAGGACAACCCCGCGACGCTCGCGATGTTCCTCGGGAAGTCTGCGCCACAGCCGCCCGTGGGCCAGTTCGACCCAGGCTGCGTTGTCGGCCACCCGTTGCAGTAGCCTCTCACCGCCATGGGGATCGTCTCCTTCCTGGTCTTCGGCCTCGTCGCGGGCCTCGTCGCGCGCCTCGTCACGCCGGGGCGCCAGGCGATCGGCTGTCTCGCGACGATCGCGGTCGGCGTGGTCGGCGCGCTGATCGGCGGCCTCGTCGGGCAGGTTGCGCTCGGCCACAAGGTGCATGCGAGCTGGAGCCTCGGCGCGTTCCTGCTCGCGGTCGCGGGGGCGGTGGTGCTTCTGCTGCTTCTCGAAGCCGTCGCCGGGCGCCGGCGCCTGCGCCTGCCCCGCTTCTGACAATCCGTTTCGCCCCGGGTCCACGAAGACCCCGGGGATGAACCCGATCAGGCTTCCGCTGTCTTCTTGGGCTCGCCGCTTCCCGAGCCCGACTCGGAGCTCGTGGCCGAGCCCGAGTCCGACGTTCCGCTCGAGGAGGAGTCGGACGAGGCCCCGTCCTTCGCCGTCTTCGACATTGCGGCCGTAGTCGGTCGAGTAGAAGCCGGAGCCCTTGTAGTGCACCGCGACGGGATGGAGGACCAGCTGCAGCGGCGCCTCCCCGCACACCTCGCAGGCCGTCGGCCCGGCCTCCGTCATGCCGTGGAACACCTCGAACAGATGACCGTTCGGGCAGCTGTACTCGTAGATCGGCATGGGAGCGGCAAGGCTAGCACCGGCCTCGGCGCTAGCCTCGCCGCGTGAGGCTCATCGTGGCCCTCGCCGCGGTCGTCGCCGCGCTCGTCCTGCCGGGCGCCGCGTCGCGCACGCGACGCTGCTCCGGACGACGCCCGCGAACGGCGCCGTGCTCGCGCAGGCGCCGCAAGCCGTCACCGTCCACTTCGACGACGGCGATGCGCGTCGCGCCGGGAAACGCCGCGGTCGAGAACGCGACCAAGGCCTCCGTGCTCGCGGGCAGGCGTCCGTCCACGGGCGCGAGCTCACGGTGCCGTTGCAGCCGCTCGGCGACGGCGCGTACAGCGTGCGCTGGAGCATCGTCTCGGACGACGGGCACCGCGAGGAGGGTGTGCTCGCGTTCGCGGTCGGCGCCGGGCAGCACGGCCCCGCACTCGGTGCTCGGGGCGTCTGCCCCACTGACCTGGAGCGACATCCTGCTGCGCACGCTCTACTACTTCGGCCTGCTCGCGGGCGGCGGACGTGGCCGCTCTTCGGATCCTGACCCGCCGCATGCTCGGCCCGGCGCTGCGCAGGCCGCTCGCGCAGCTGCTCTTCTTCTCGCTGCTCCTCGTGTTCCTCGGCGGCAGCGGCATCGTCCATTCCGCCCCGC
Source organism: uncultured Thermoleophilia bacterium (assembly GCA_963785875.1). Classification (GTDB taxonomy): domain Bacteria; phylum Actinomycetota; class Thermoleophilia; order Gaiellales; family Gaiellaceae; genus PALSA-600. Next base: position 195,486 of record CAWAWV010000002.1, read on the forward strand.
CGGGGACGCGATTCGCACTCGTCGTGAAGATCGCGCTGGCCGTAGCGCTCGCCGGCGGCGCGGCCGCCGCGCTCGCCCCGACCGTTCCGCGGCTGCTGCCGGCTCGCGCTGCGCCGCGGCGCTCGCGTTGCTCGCGGCCCCGACGCTCTCCGGCCACGCCCTCGACCGCGGCCAGCCTCGCGTCCTCGCGGCGCTCGCCGACCTCGCCCACCTCGCGGCGGCGGCGGTCTGGCTCGGCGGGCTGCTCGCGCTCGTCTACGTCGTCCCGCGGGCGACCGGGCGACGAGCCGACGCGACGAGCGGCAGTTGCGCGGCGTTCTCGACGGTCGCGCTCGTGGCCGTCCTCGTGCTCGGCGCGACGCGGCATCGCCCGCGCGCTGACCGAACTGTCCGCGGTCTCCAGCTCTGGTCGACGTCGTACGGCCGCGCCTTGCTCGGCGAAGACCGCCCTCTTCGTGCCGCTCCTCGGTGCTCGGCTGGCTGAACCGCGCCGTGCTGCTCGGCGTCTTCGCCCGCCTGCGCCGGTCGCTGCTCGTCGAGATCGCCGCGATCCTCGGGATCGTGATCGCGGTCGCGATCCTCACCGAGCTCCGCCCCGGACGCGAAGGCGCCAGGTTCGCCGCTGCCGCGTCGCTCGCCGTCGCGCAGCCACCGGCACTCCCGCCGCGCGACGCGGTCGTCGACGCGCGCGAGCTCGGCTCGCTGGCGGTCGCGGTCGCGCGCACAGCCGCACGGCGACCGTGACCATGCTCGGGCCCGACGGCACCGGCGTCTCCGGCCGCTCGGTGCTCGTCGCGGGTGTACGCGCCGCCGGCTGCGGCGCAGGCTGCTACCGCGCCCGGCGACCGGCCGGGCCGCTGCGCGTCACGATCGGACGGCCGCACGCTGACGTTCGACGTCGCCGCGACGCGCCCCGGACGCACGCGCGACTCTGCGGGCGGTCACCGAGCGCTATCGCGCCGCGAAGACGATCGTCTTCGACGAGACGCTCGCCTCGTCGCCGACGAACGCGCAACGACCCGCTTCACCGTCGTCGCGCCCGAACCGGCTCTCGTGCCAGATGCGATCCACGGCGGCGCGTCCGCGATCGTGATCGGCGCGCGCCGGTGGGACCGCGACCACGTGCGGCGCGCCGTGGCTCGCCACCTCGCAGACGCCGCTCGACGTCACGCAGCCCTACTGGCAGACGCCGACGAACGTGCACCTGGTCGGCGCCGGACACGCTGACGTTCCTCGACCGGCGCGATGCCCGCGTGGTTCCGGGTCACGCTCGCCGGCTGGCTGCCCGACGATCGCAGCACATGACCGCCGCCGCGCACTTCATGACCGACCGCTACGTCGGGTTCGACGTGCCGGCGGACGTCTCGCCCCCCTCGCGGTAGCGCTGCGCCTCCTCGCCGACGAGCTCGAGGAAGCACGGCGCGTCCTCGAACGCCGCGAGGCCGCCGGGCGCCTCGCGCGGGCGGCGGGACGCGTAGCGACGAACGGCGCGCCGTCGCGATCGCGCCGGCGGCGCCGACCAGCCCGCCGATCGCGAACGACCGGAGCCTGCTCCCGCGACTGTGCGCCTTCCATGCGACGATCCTAGTGACGTGCGCGTTGACGACCCTCGGCGATCTCCTCCTCGACGTGATCGTGCGCCTCGACGGCCCGCTCGTGCCCGGCGACGACCGGACGGCGGAGACGCGCGTGGTCGCCGGCGGCCAGGCGGCGAACGTCGCAGCCTGGGCCGGCGCGCTCGGCGCGGACGCGACGCTTCGTCGGCCGGCGCGGCGACGACGCAGCCGGAGAGATCGTCGCGCGCGCGCTTGCGGGGCACGGCGTCGCGCGTCGTCGGCCCGGTCTCGGGCAGGACCGGCGTCGTCGTCTCGATCGCGTCGCGACGGCGACCGCACGATGGCGTCGGACCGCGGCAGCGCACCCGACCTCGCGCCGCAGGACCTCGACGAGGCGTGGTTCGATTGCGACGTGCTCCACCTCTCCGGCTACTCGCTGCTCCGCGAGCCGATCGCGCCGGCGGCCGCCGAGGCCGCGCGGTCGACGCGCGCGCACACGGGCTCGTCTCCGTCGACGTCTCGACCTGGTCGCTCGTCGACGACGCGTTCCGCGCGCGGCTGCGCGCGCTGGCGCCCGACGTGGTCTTCGCGACCGAGCGAGAGCAGGAGGCGGTCGGGCAGCTCGACGACGCGCTGGGTGCTGAAGCGCGGCGCGAACGGCCTGAGCGTCGACGGCCGTCGACTATCCGGCCGCCGACGACGAGGTCGTCGACACGACGGGCGCCGGCGACGCGCTCGCCGCCGGCTTCCTCGTCGGCGGCGCCGCAGCTCGGGCTCGAGGCGGCGGCGCGCTGCTGCGCCCGGATGGGAGCGATGCCGTGATCGTCGTCTCGGAGGAGGTCCAGCAGGCGCAGCGCGACGGCGCGGGTCGTCGCGCTCGAGACGACGCTGATCGCGCACGGCTTCCCGCCCGGCGAAGGCGTCGAGGTCGGACGGGCGTCGGAGCAGGCCGTGCGCGCAGGCGGCGCGGTGCCCGCGACGGTCGGCGTGCTCGACGGCGAGATCCGCGTCGGCCTGACCGAGGACGAGCTCGCGGCGCTTCGACGCGACGGCGCGCAAGCTCGGGCCGCGCGACCTCGCGGCCGCCGTCGTCCAGGGCGCATCGGGCGCGACCACGGTCGGCGGCACGCTCGCCGTCTGCAGCGCGGCCGGAATCAGCTTCATGGCGACCGGCGGGCTCGGCGGCGTGCACCGCGGCTGGCCGACGCCGCCCGACGTCTCGGCCGACCTGCAGGCGCTCGCCCAGGCGCAGGCGCTCGTCGTCTCCTCCGGCGTGAAGTCGCTGCTCGACGTGCCCGCGACCTCGGAGCTGCTCGAGACGCTCGGCGTGCCGGTGCTCGGCTGGCGCACCGACGACGCTCCCGCTCTTCTATGCCGCCCGCGGCGGGCCGCCGGTCTCGGCCCGGGTCGAGAGCGGCGGCGGAGGCGGCCGCGGATCGCGCGCGCCCACTGGGAGCTCGGCGCGCGGCGGGCTGCTGCTCGGGCGACCGCCGGACGAGAGCCTCGACGATGTCGAGCCGCTGATCGAGCAGCGCGCTCGCCGCCGCCGACGCCGAAGGCGTGCACGGACAGGCGGTGACGCCGTTCGTCCTCTCCTACCTGCACCGCGAGAGCGGCGGCCGCACGCTCGCCGCGAACCGCGACCTGATCGTCGGGAACGCCCGCCTCGCCGGCGAGATCGCCGCCGCCTGCTGCAGGCGACGGTCAGAAGCAGCCAGGCTCCGTCTTCCTGCACGAGCCTGCCGTCGGCGTAGAGCCGGCCGCCGCTGCGCAGGTCCTTGACGATGTCCCAGTGGATCGCGCTCTTGTTCGTGCCGCCGGTGAACGTGTACGAGTTGCCGAGAGCGAGGTGGATCGTGCCGTCGATCTTCTCGTCGAAGCGCGACGTTCTTCATGAACCGCTGGATGCCGGGATTGCAGCCGATGCCGAGCTCGCCGAGCCGGCGGGCGCCCTCGTCGCTGTCGAGCGTGTCGATCAGGAACGCCTCGCCGGAGCGTGCGCTGCGCGTCGACGATGCGGCCGTCGTCGAACACGAGCCGGACGCCTTCGACCTCCCGGCCGTAGTAGACCGCCGGGAACTCGCGAGAACTCGATCACGCCGCTCGGCCGAGTCCTCGACCGGCGAGTAGAAGACCTCGCCGCCCGGCATGTTCACGTGCCCGTCGTCGACCGCGCCCGTCGCGGCCGGCGAGCGAGAGCGTCAGGTCGGTGCCCGGCCGCCGACGATGCGCACCTCGTCGGCGGCGTCGAAGACGTCGGCGATCTTGCGCATGCGCTGCCTCCTCCGCGTCCCAGTCGAGCAGCACCGCGTCGAAGATGAACTGCTCGTACTCGCGCGAACGTCATGCCGGCGTCCTGCGCCAGCGAGTGCACCGGATACTCGGCGATCACCCAGGGCGCTCGCCATCGCCATCGTCCGCTCGCGCATGACGGCGCGTCATCTGCTGCAGCGCCGCGCGACGCTCCTCGGAGAGGTCGGCGCCCTCGCGCGCATTCTCGGGCGCCCAGATCGAGATGAACGCGTCGACCTCCTCCCAGATCTGCCGCTGCAGCGGCGCGGGCTCGCGCAGCAGCTCGACCGGCGCCTCGCGCGCGAACGGGCCGCCGATCTGCTCGAACGACGAGCTGCAGGATCGGATACGCCCCGATCCGGGCGATCTGCTCGATCACGGCCTCGATCAGCGGCCGGCCGAGGTGGTGTGCCGCGCACCGAGACCTGCCAGCCGGGCTGGACGCGCAACCGAGCGCTCCACGAGCAGCCGGGCGTACTCGTCGATACGAGGATCGCGCACGACAGTAGGGTCCTATCCGGCGCCCGGGCCTGCGGCACACTCGTCCTTTCGGACTATTCCAGCGTTCGCGGAGGAAGTCTTCGACCTCGAGCGCGGGCAGCGTCTCGATCCTCGTCGAGCCGCGCGCGCCGAGCGCGACGGACACCTTGGCGACCGTCGCGATGTCGGGCGCCTCGAGGACGTTGACGAAGTCGAACTCGCCGAGGGTCGCCCACTGGTGCAGCACCTTGGCGCCGAGCTCCTCGACGTCGTGGTTCACCTGGCGCAGGCGCTCAGGATTCGACTTGAGGGTCTGGACGCCCTGTTGCGTCAGCGTCGACAGGAGGATGAAGATCGGCATCGCGGCGGCTCCTTCGGTGTGGTCGGCCGGAGCCTACCCTCGCCGCCTGGTCGACATAGAGGAGCGCGCCGCCGAGGTAGAGGAGCGGGCTGAGCACGAGATCGGAGAGGAAGACGCGCGACGCGCTGGCCGTTGTCGCCCTGCGTGTGCAGGAGCGCGCTCAGCGTGTTGCTCGGCGATGCCGACGACGATCACGAGCGCCGCGAGCGAGCCGAGGGCGTGCACGTAGTCGGCGGTGCCCAGCTGGCGTCCCCGCACGAGCGCGTCGCGGAAACCGGAGCCGCTCGACCATCGCGCGGCCGGGACAGCGAGCCCGATGAGGGCGAGCCAGGCGAGCGCCGGCAGGACGAACGCGCGCACGCAGCGCGGGAAACGGCAGCGTAGATCGAGCACCGACCGCCGCTCGCCGACGCGGTCGGTCGCACGTCGAGCACGAGCTGGCAGGCGTAGAGGTAGCGCCGCGACGAAGAGCGGCGTCGAGCGCCCAGTAGACGACCATCTGGACGTCGCGCCGTGCTCGGCGGATGCTCAGCTGGTCGGCGACCGCGAGCGGCAGGCCGAGCGGCAGCGACGCGCCAGAAGTTCGCGCCGTAGGCGCGGATCGTCTCGGCGATGAGCTGGCCGACCGTGCGCTTCTCCGGCGGGAGCGGCGGCGGCAGGTCAGGCACGCGACGAGCTCCTCGAGCAGCGGCGGGCAGAAGCGCGGCGAGCGCGTCGTTCGCGTCGTCGAAGCGCCAGCGGCTGCCGGTCGGGCTCGCCGATCGCGTTCGCGAGCACGCGCACCTCGAGCGCCGGCACGCCGGCGAGCGCCGCCGCGCGCAGCACGCGCGTAGCCCTCCATCGCCTCGACCTCGCAGGCGGCGCCGCCGCCGACGCGGCCGGTGGTGCCGATCGGCAGCACGTGCGCGTCGGGCAGTGCGCGGCGCGCAGCCTCGAGCAGGCGCGCATCCGGCTGAGCCCGCTCCACGCGCGGGACGCGCGCGAGCGGATCGAGCACGTCGCAGTAGACAGCCTCTGACCCCAGGGCGAGCGATCCGTTTGGCAACGTTTGCGCGCCCGCGATCCCGATCTGCAGGATCGCTGTCGGCCGTTCCTCGGAGACCGCGCGGAACGTCGCCAGCGCCGCCTCGACCGGGCCGATCCCGCTCACGACTGCGCGAACCGGCGCACCGTCGACGAGCGCGGCTTCGAACTCGGTGGCGGTGACGACGAGGATCACGCACGCACGGTAACCCGCCGATCTGGTACCAGCTACCTCGATGAGGTACCTGGTACCGGTCCTGGTGCTGGCGACGCTCGCGGGCTGCGGCGCGCCCGCGCACAAGCTCGCGAGCGGCGGAGCGCCGTCGCTCGCCACGACCTGCGGCACGGTGCCGGCGGGATTGGCGACGTCGACGTACTTCTTGCGCGCGAGCGACGGCGTCCGCATCTACGCCGCGGTCGCAGGAAGCGGGTCGAAGGCGGTCGTGCTCGTGCACGAGTCGGGCGGCGCCGGCCTCTGCGGCTGGCTGCCGACGATGCGTTGGCTGTCCGAGAACGGCATCCGGACGGTCGCGATCAACCTGCGCGGCTACCCGCCCTCGGGAACCCCACGGCTCGCGGTCTACCACCACTACGCGCCCGACCTCCAGGCGGCGATCGACGCAGCGCAGACGCTCGGTGCGAAGGACGTCTTCGTGCTGGGCGCGTCGCTCGGCGGCGCCGCAACCGTGACCGAAGCTCCGAAGCTCGAGGGGGTCGCCGGAGTGATCAGCCTCTCGGGCGAGCTCGAGCTGCCGACCTCCGAGCTCGACGCGATCGGCGCCGCACCGCACATCACGGTGCCGTTTCTCTTCGTCGGGTCGAAGGCCGACGGTTACGTCCTCGGCTCTGAGGCGCGCCGGCTCACCCGGGCGGTCGGATCGAAGGACAAGCAGGCCCACATTTTCGCGGGCGGCTACCACGGGTGGGACCTGCTCGACGTCGCGCCCTACCGCACGCGGGTCAAGAAGCTGATCCTGGGCTGGCTCAGCCGGCGCGGCGGCTGACGGAAGTCCCCCTTCTTGCGGATGACCGCGCGAAGAGCGCGCTCTACCACTCGACAGTCCGCAGTATTCGAAAGGGGGATCACATGAAGAAGGCAGGGCTCGCCCTGCTCACAGTGGCTGCGCTCGGTGCGACGGCCGCGGCGATCGCATGGGCCGCGGCGGGCGACTCGACCGTGATCCACGCGTGCGTCGCGAAAGGCAGCGACCTCGTGCGGATCCCAGCCGACGGGAATGCCTGCCGGGCGAACGAGACCGGCGTGGATTGGAATGCGCAAGGCCCGGTTGGCCCGACGGGCGCGGAAGGACCCGCCGGTCCTGCAGGCGGCAGCGCGAGCGAACCGAATGCGCGCGCGATCGGGTTCATGCAGGTCGACGGCGGCACCCTGGGAACGATCGACGGCGAGGCAACGGAGAACGGCCACGAGAACTGGATCACCGTCGACGGGTACGACGGCGAGGCGACTCTGCCCGTCGCCAGCGGCGGCGGGGGTGGGGGCGGCACCGGCAGGGTGCAGCTGAAGCCGATCGTGATCACGAAGCCGATCGACAAGTCGACGCCGAAGCTCTTCGAGGCCCTCGTCACCGGCAGGCACCTGCCCGCGGTCCGGATCGACTTCGTCCGCGCGGACGGCGCAGGCGGCGACGAGGTCTTCTACACGGTGGAGCTCGACACCGTCCTCGTCACGAATATCCATCAGTTCGACGAAGGGAAAGCCGGCGGCCACGCGCTCGAGCAGGTCACCCTCGACTTCGAGTCGATCGAGATCACCGAGAGCGGCGGCACTGCCTCCGGCGGCGGCGGCCCAGCCGCCTGACAGCGATCATCTAGGCTGCGGCGGCTTCGGCCGCTGCAGCCTTCATGAACACGAGGTCGCCGTTCTGCGCATCGACGCGGATCGTGTCGCCGTCGCCGAAGTCGCCCTCGAGCAGCCGCAGCGCGAGCGGGTTCTCGAGCAGGCGCTGGATCGCCCGCTTGAGCGGCCGCGCGCCGTAGGCCGGGTCCCAGCCCGCTTCGGCGATCGCCTCCTTCGCGCGCGTCGGTCAGCTCGAGCGACAGGCCCGCGCTCGGCGAGCCGCTCGCGCAGCCGCTCCGAGCTGCAGCTCGACGATGTCGCCGAGCTGCTCGCGCGAGAGCGCCTTGAACTCGACGATCTCGTCGATGCGGTTCAGGAACTCCGGCCGGAAGTGCTCGCGCAGCGCGTCGGCGCTGCGGATGTTCGACGTCATGATCAGCACCGCGTTGCGAAAGTCGACCGTGCGCCCCTGGCCGTCGGTGAGGCGCCCTTCGTCGAGCACCTGCAGCAGGACGTCGAAGACCTCGGCGTGCGCCTTCTCGATCTCGTCGAGCAGGATCACGCAGTAGGGCCGGCGGCGAACCGCCTCGGTCAGCTGGCCGCCTTCGTCGTAGCCGACGTAGCCGGGCGGCGCGCCGATCAGGCGCGACACCGTGTGCCGCTCCTGGTACTCGCTCATGTCGATGCCGCACCATCGCCTTCTCGTCGTCGAACATGAACTCGGCGAGCGCGCGTGCGAGCTCGGTCTTGCCGACGCCGGTCGGGCCGAGGAAGACGAACGAGCCGATCGGCCGGTCGGGATCCTGCAGCCCGGTGCGCGCGCGGCGCAGCGCGTTCGCGACGGCGGCGACGGCCTCGCCCTGGCCGACGACGCGCTGGTGCAGGCGCTCCTCCATGTGGATCAGCTTCTCGGTCTCGCCTTCGAGCAGGCGGTCGACCGGGAATGCCCGTCCAGCGCGACGACGGTCGTCGCGATGTCGTCCTCGTCGACCTCTTCCTTCACCATCGGATCGTCGACTGCGCGTCGCGCTCCGCCAGCTCCTGCTCGAGCTGCGGGGATCTCGCCGTAGCGGATCTCGGCGACGCGCTGGAGGTTGCCCTCGCGCTCGGCGCGCTCGGCCTCCATGCGCAGCTCGTCGATGCGGCGCGTTGCTTCCTTGACCCGCTCGAGCGCCTCCTTCTCCTTCGCCCAGCGTGCGGCGAGCGCGTCGCGCTCCTCCTTCGCCTCGGCGAGCGCGCGCTCGACCGGCTCGCGCGTCGTCGGCCCTCCTTCGCCATCGCGGCGAGCTCGATCTCGAGCTGCATCGACGCGGCGGTTCGCCTCGTCGAGCTCGAGCGGGCTCGAGTCGATCTCGATCCGCAGCCGTGCGGCGGCTTCGTCGACGAGGTCGATCGCCTTGTCGGGCAGGAAGCGGTCGGCGACGTAGCGGTGGCTGAGCACGGCGGCGGCGACGAGCGCGGCGTCGCGGATGCGCACGCCGTGGTGCGCCTCGTAGCGCTCCTTCAGGCCGCGCAGGATCGCGATCGTGTCGGCGACCGACGGCTCGCCGACGTACACCGGCGCGAAGCGCCGCTCGAGCGCCGCGTCCTTCTCGATGTGCTTGCGGTACTCGTCGAGCGTCGTCGCGCCGACGCAGCGGAGCTCGCCGCGCGCGAGCAGCGGCTTGAGCAGGTTCGCGGCGTCGACGGCGCCTTCGGCGGCGCCGGCGCCGACGATCGTGTGCAGCTCGTCGATGAAGAGGACGATCCGGCCGTCGCTCGAGTTCTTGATCTCGGTGAGCACGGCCTTCAGCCGCTCCTCGAACTCGCCGCGGTACTTCGCGCCGGCGAGCAGCGCGCCGAGGTCGAGCGCCCAGACGCGGCCGGTCCTTCAGCCCTTCCGGGACGTCGCCGGCGACGATGCGCTGCGCGAGCCCTTCGGCGATCGCGGTCTTGCCGACGCCGGGCTCGCCGATCAGCACCGGGTTGTTCTTCGTGCGGCGGCTGAGCACCTGGATCACGCGGCGGATCTCCTCGTCGCGCCCGATCACCGGGTCGAGCTTGCCCGCCTCGGCCGCCTCGGTGAGGTCGCGGCCGAACTTCTCGAGCGCCTGGTAGCTGCCCTCCGGGATCCTGCGACGTGACGCGCTGCCCGCCGCGGACCTTCTTGATCCAGGCGACGATCTCGTCGCGCGGCACCGGCTCGATCGCGAGGAACAGGTGCTCGGTCGAGACGTAGTCGTCCTCGAGCCTGCGCCGCTCGTCGTCGGCCTGGTCGAGCACGCGCGACGAACGCCGCCGAGACGTTCGGCTGCTGCTGGCCGCCCTGCACCGTCGGCAGCGCGTCGATCTTCCGCTCGGCCTCGGCGCGAAGCTGCGCGCCAGTCGGCGAAGAGCTCCTGGTCGAGCAGCGCGAGCAGCAGGTGGTCGGGCGTGATCTCGGGGTTGCCGCGCCGGCGCGCAAGTTCCTGCGCGGCGGCGACGGCTTCCTGGCCTTGATCGTCAGCTTGTTGAAATCCATGTTCCCTTCGGTCCTTCGTTCGTACGACTCGCACGGTGTCTGACACCGGACTGGTCTGACCGGCGTGTCCATCGAGGTCACTGGCCCTCTGGGCCGGGAGTTGCGTCGGCCGGTAGAGCGACGAGGTCGCGCCGGTACTGGCGGTGCACCTCGTCGAGCGCGCTGCGCATCTCCTGCTCCATCCGCTCGAGGCGGCGGCGCATGCGCTGCAGCTCGTCCTCCATCGCGAGCACGCGCTCGACGCCCGCGAGGTTCAGCCCGAGCTCGTCGTCAGCCGCTGGATCAGCCGCAGCCGCTCGACGTCGTGCGTCCGAGTACAGCCGCGTGTTGCCCGCCGTGCGCTGCGGGCGCACGAGGCCCTCGCTGCTCGTAGATGCGCAAGCGTCTGCGGATGCATGCCGACGAGGTCGGCGGCGACGCTGATCATGTAGCGCGGGCGGTCCGGCAGTCACCCGCTCGCCTTCTGCAGCTGCTCGAGCAGCTCGCGCTGCTTCTTCGAGACGCGCTTCGGCACCTCGATCTTGATCCGCGCGAGCACGTCGCCCTGGCCGCGATCCCTTGAGGCGCGGCGCGCCGCGGCCCTTGATGCGCAGGAGCTTGCCGTCCTCGGTGCCGGCCGGCACCTTCAGCGAGACCGCGCCGCTCGGGCGTCGGCGACCTCGACCGTGCCGCCGAGCGCCGCCGTCGGGATACGAGACCGGGACGATCGACGACCAGGTCGTCGCCGCGCCGCTCGTAGACCTTCGAGGGCTCGACGCGCGTGACGACGTAGAGGTCGCCCGCGGGCGCGCCGCCGTACCCGGCTTCGCCCTTGCCCTTCAGCTTGATCCGCGTGCCGTCCTTGACGCCCGGCCGGGATCTTGACGGTGTAGCGCTTCGTGCGCCGCTCGCGGCCGGCGCCGTGACACGTCGGGCACGGCGTCTCGACGATCGAGCCCATGCCGCGGCAGCGCGGGCACGGCTGCTGCAGTGCGAACAGCCCCTGCGAGGTCGCGACGACGCCCGGAGCCGTTGCACTGCGGGCACGTCGTCGGCGCCGTGCCGGGCGCCGCTCCGGTGCCGTGGCAGGTGTGGCACGCGAGCTCGAGCTGAACCGGCACCGTCACCTGCACACCGCGGAGCGCGTCCTCGAACGAGACGCGCACCTCGACCTCGACGTCGTTGCCGCGCTGGCCGCGCTGCGGCTGCTGCTGCGCCGCCGCCGCCGCCGCCGAAGATGCCGCCGAAGATGTCGCCCAGATCGAAGTCGCCGAAGTCGAACGTCGTCCCGCCGCCGGCGCGCCGCGGCCGTTCGTCGAGCCCGACGCGGTCGTACTGCTTTGCGCTTCTCGGGGTCGGAGAGCACGTCGTAGGCGCCCTGCACCTCCTTGAACCGCTCCTCGTTCCCGGGGTTCGTGTCCGGGTGCACCTCGCGGACGAGCTTGCGGTACGCCTTCTTGATCTCGTCCTGCGACGCGTTCTTCGAGACGCCCAGCGCTTCGTAGAGGGACTTAGCCATCCGCTCCCGCCTGATCACGACCCGCGCGGGCCGCAGGACGCGGTCGCCGAGCCGGTAGCCCTTCTGCAGCGACCTGGATCACCGTCCCCTCCTCCGCGTCGGAGGGCTGCGAGAGGAGCGCCTCCTGCGTGTGCGGGTCGAACTTGCCGTCGGTCGGGATCTCGGCCAGCCCCTCCTTCGCGAGCGCGTCCGAGAACTGCGCGGTGGATCGAGGCGGATGCCCTCCTCGAGCTGCGCTTCCTCGTGTGCCGCGGCGAACTCGAGCGCACGCTCGAGGTCGTCGAGGACCGGGACGAGCTCCTTGACGAGCCGCTCGTGGGCGCGCGCGGCCAGCTCCTGCTGGTCGCGCGCCACCCGCTTGCGGTAGTTGTCGAACTCGGCCTTCAGCCGCTGGAGCGCGTCGAGGTACTCGTCGCGCTCCTGCCCTCGGCCAGCTCGTCGAGCGGCTCGACCTCCTCGACCGCCTGGTCGACCGCCTCCTCGACGGCCTCTCCTCCTCGAAGTGGTGGTCCGCTCACTCGTCGACGACCTCGTACTCGGCGTCCTCGACGACCTCGTCGTCCGACGTGGCGCCGTTGCCGTCGGCGGGCCGCGCCCGGCTGAGACGACGAGGCCTGCGCGTAGAGCGCCTGGGCCGCCTCGCGTCCAGGCCTCCTGCAGCGCGTCCGTCTTCGCCTTGATCTCGGCGACGTCGCTCGACTCGAGCACGCCGCGCAGCTCCATGATCCGCCCCTCGACGGTGCGAGGCGACCGACTCGTCGAGCTTCTCGCGGTTCTCCTTGAGCGACTTCTCGATCTGGTAGGCGAGCGACTCCGCGTTGTTGCGGGCGTCGACGAGCTCGCGCAGCTTGTGCGCCTCGTCGCTGTGCGCCTCGGCCTCCTTGATCATGCGGTCGATCTCGTTCTGGTCGAGACCCGAGCCGCCCTCGATCCGGATCTGCTGCTCGTTGCCGGTGCCGAGGTCCTTGGCCGAGACGTTGATGATCCCGTTCGCGTCGATGTCGAACGCGACCTCGATCTGCGGCATGCCGCGCGGCGCCGGCGGAATGCCGACCAGCTCGAACTTGCCGAGCGTCTTGTTGTAGGTCGCCATCTCCGACTCGCCCTGCAGCACGTGCACGAGCACCGACGGCTGGTTGTCCTCGGCGGTCGAGAAGACCTCCGTCTTGCGCGTCGGGATCGTCGTGTTGCGCTCGATCAGCTTCGTCATCACGCCGCCCTTGGTCTCGATGCCGAGCGAGAGCGGGGTGACGTCGAGGAGCAGCACGTCCTTGACCTCGCCCTTCAGCACGCCGCCCTGGATGGCGGCGCCGATCGCGACGACCTCGTCCGGGTTGACGCCCTTGTGCGGGTCCTTGCCGATCAGCTCCTTGACCTTCGCCTGCGTCGCCGGCATGCGGGTCATGCCGCCGACGAGCACGACGTGGTCGATGTCGGACGCGGACGAGGCCCGCATCGGACGAGCGCCTGCTTCGTCGGCGCGACGGTCCGCTCGAGCAGCGCGTGCGTGAGCTCCTCGAGCTTCGCGCGCGTCAGCTGCAGGTCGAGGTGCTTCGGGCCGTCCTGCGTGGCGGTGATGAACGGCAGGTTGATCTGCGTCGTCATCGTCGAGGAGAGCTCGATCTTCGCCTTCTCGGCCGCCTCGTACAGCCGCTGCAGCGCCATCGGATCGGCGCCCAGGTCGATGCCCTGGTCCCGCTTGAACTCGGCGATCATCCAGTCGACGACCGCCTTGTCGAAGTTGTCGCCGCCGAGGTGGTTGTCGCCGTTCGTCGACTTGACCTCGAAGACGCCGTCGCCGAGCTCGAGCACCGACACGTCGAACGTGCCGCCGCCGAGGTCGAAGACGAGGATCGTCTGGTCGGCGCCTTCCTTGTCGAGGCCGTACGCGAGCGCGGCCGCGGTCGGCTCGTTGATGATGCGCAGCACGTTGAGGCCGGCGATCTTGCCGGCGTCCTTCGTCGCCTCGCGCTGGGCGTTGTTGAAGTAGGCGGGGACGGTGATCACCGCGTCGGTGACCGTCTCGCCGAGGAACGCCTCGGCGTCCGCCTTCAGCTTCTGGAGGATCATCGCGCTGATCTCCGGCGGGGCCCACTGCTTGCCGCCCGCCTCGACGCGCACGTCGTCGTTCGGGCCCTTCACGACCTTGTACGGGACGATGGTCATCTCCTCGTTGACCTCGTCGAACTTGCGGCCCATGAAGCGCTTGATCGAGAACACGGTGTTCTCCGGGTTCGTGACCTGCTGCCGCCGCGCCGGGGCGCCGACGAGCCGCTGGCCGTCCTTCGTGAAGCCGACGACGGACGGGGTCGTCCGGCCGCCCTCCGCGTTCGGGATCACGGTCGGCTCGCCGCCCTCGAGGGTGGCCATGCACGAGTTGGTCGTGCCCAGGTCGATGCCGATCGTCTTTGCCACGTGTTTCGTCTCCTTCTGGTGGTACTGAGAGAAAATCTAAGCCGGATCGTATCAGATCCTTGATCGACCCTCTGTGCGATAGTCCGCGACGTGGATCCGACACGCACCGAGAGCTCGAAGGCGACGTCGCGGCCCGGCAGGAGCTCGGCCCGGCGCACGAGCGAGGAGCTGGTCGTCGGGCTTCCTCGACCGGATCGAGAAGGAGATCGACCGGCGGGTCGACGAGCGGCTCGCCCACAGCCGCGTCGGCCAAGCGGCGGAGCCACGAGGCCGAGCTCGGCATCTTCATCCCGCTCTTCATCTTCGCCGGCATCTGGGGCGGCGCCTCGGGCATCGCGGCGGCGCCGCGGCCGCCTCGTCGTCGTCTTCCTCGTCAGCGAGTTGCGCCGATAAGGGCGCCGCCCGCGACGATCAGCAGCGCGCCGAGCGCGAGCCTCCGCCCCATCCCCTCGGTGTGGCGGATCAGGAGCGCCGACGAGCGCGACGCCCCACAGCGACTCGGTCGCGACGAGCGGCGAGACGACGGTGACGCGGCCCCGCCAGTACGCCTCGAAGAGGCAGACGTAGGAGAGCCCGAACAGCACCCCGGCCGGCGCGAGCCGCGCAGCTCGCGCCGCGTCGGCGCGCGCCTCGCCCACGCGGCGGCGACGACCGTCGCCGGCGACGAGCGTCGCGGCGGCCGCGGTCTCGGGCGTCGCATGCGCATGGAGCGCGCGCACGATGTTGTCGCGCGTCGCGAAGAGCGTCGCCGCCGCGCCGCGAAGAGCAGGCCGCGCCCTCGCAGGTGCCCGGGCCGGTCGCGCTCGGCCGCGAGCAGGACGCCGCCCGCGACGACGGCGAGCGCGCCGATCGACGAGCGGCATGCGCAACGGCTCGCCGAGAAAGACGAGTGCGATCGCGACGGCGACGAGCGGCGCGGCGCCGACCGTGACCGACGTGCGCGAGGCGCCGATCTCGCGCACCCCGAGCGTGAAGAGCACCTGCGACGCGCCCGGCGCGAGGAGCCCCGCCAGGAAGAACGGCCAGACGTGGTGCACGTCGTGGCGGAACGATGCCGCGGCAAGCGCGACGCCGAGCGCCGGGAGGACGGTCGCGAGCGCCGCGCCGCGCTCGCCGCCGTCGGGGAGGCCCGCGCATCCCGAGCCGCAGCGCGACCGTCATGCCGCCGAAGAGCGCGGCCGACCCCGAGGCGCGAGCAGGACGGCGGTCATCGCCGCGATCAAACCAGGCGATCGCGGGTACCGTTTCTCGCGGTGGACGTGCTCGACACCTTCGGACGGCCGCTGCGCGACCTGCGCATCTCGGTCACCGACCGCTGCAACTTCCGCTGCGTCTACTGCATGCCGAAGGAGGTCTACGGCCGCGACCATGCGTTCCTGGAGCGGCGCGAGCTCCTGACCTTCGAGGAGATCGCCCGCGTCGCGCGGGTCTTCGTCGACGGCGGCGTGCGGAAGATCCGTGATCACCGGCGGCGAGCCGCTCGTGCGGCGCGACCTGGAGCGGCTGATCGCGCAACTCGTCCGGGCTCGACGTCGACCTGACGCTGACGACGAACGGCTCGCTGCTGCCGCAGAAGGCGCAGACTGCTCGCCGACGCCGGCCTGCGCCGGATCACGGTCAGCCTCGACTCGCTCGACGACGCGACAGTTTCGCGCGCTGAACGACGTCGACTTCCCGGTCGACCGCGTGCTCGAGGGGATCGAGGCGGCGACGCGGCCGGTCTGCCCGTGAAGGTGAACGCGGTGATCAAGCGCGGCGCGAACGACGATCAGATCGTTCCGATGGCGGCGTTCTTCCGCGAGCGGGGCCACACGCTGCGCTTCATCGAGTTCATGGACGTCGGCCACACGAACGGCTGGCGCCTCGACGACGTCGTCCCGGCGCAGGAGATCGTCGACGCGCTCGACGGGGCGTTCGGGGTCGAGCCCGTCGATGCCGGCTACCGCGGCGAGGTCGCGAAGCGCTGGCGCTACAAGGACGGGCGCGGCGAGGTCGGCGTGATCGCATCGGTCACACAGCCGTTCTGCGGCGACTGCACGCGGGCCCGCCTGTCGGCCGAAGGAAAGCTGTTCACCTGCCTGTTCGCCGTCCGCGGGCCACGACCTGCGGGCGCTGATCGGGGCGGCGCCGCGGACGAGGAGCTCGCGGCGGCGCTCGCAAGCGTGTGGAAATCCCGCAAAGACCGCTATTCCGAGCTTCGCTCCGAAGCGACCGAATCCTTGCCCAAGGTGGAGATGAGCTACATCGGCGGGTAGCGCCCGCCCCCGGTGCTGCGTTTAGAATAGGAGTGGGCATGTCCACCATGGTCGCAGCCGGGCGGCGTCATTTGCCGCGTGGGTGGGCGGACCTCGGTCGCCAGCTGGCGATCTGGTTCGGCTTCGCCATCCTCTACCAACTCGCGCGCGGGTTCGCCGACCGCAACCCGTCGAAGGCGTTCGCCAACGGCTACCACGTCGCTCGCATCTGGAGACGCAGCGTCGCGCACCGCCTCTACGAGCTGACGTTCCAGAACTTCGTCGACCAGCGACACCTGCTCGAGACCGCCGTCTCCTGGACGTACTGGAACTCGGAGTTCACCGTGGTCGGCCTGGCGGTGCTCTGGGTCTACCTGCGCCGCCACGAGACGTTCGTCGGCTTCCGCAACTCGATCCTGCTCGCGAACATGATCGGGCTCGTTCGGCTACGTCTTCGTTCCGACCGCTCCGCCGCGGATGCTCGGCGTCGGCTTCGTCGACACCACACCGTGACGGGCTCGTCAGCCTCGCTGCGAACCCGTACGCCGCGATGCCGAGCCTGCACGCCGCCGACGCGCTGATCGTCGGCGTCGTCCTCTTCAGCGTGTGCCGCAGGCGCTGGTGGCGAAGGCGCTCTGGGCCGTCTGGCCCGCCTGGGTCTGGTTCGCGGTGATGGCGACCGGCAACCACTTCTGGCTCGACTGCCTCGCGGGCATCGGCGTCGCGATCCTCGCGATGCCGTCGTCTACAGCGGGCGTCTCCGCCGCGTGTTTGCCGCTCGTCGGGCGTAACCGACCGCCTGCCGACGCGAACGAGAGCCTCGGCACACAGGGTGGTACGGTCAGGCCGTGACGAGGGCTGCAGCGATCAAGCACGGCTATACGTCCGGTGCGCGCACGCTCGCGTCGCGCTC
The DNA here is from genome assembly GCA_963785875.1 of uncultured Thermoleophilia bacterium. Taxonomy (GTDB): domain Bacteria; phylum Actinomycetota; class Thermoleophilia; order Gaiellales; family Gaiellaceae; genus PALSA-600. The sequence goes on from CAWAWV010000002.1 coordinate 212,556, forward strand.
GGTGACCGGCTTGACCCGCACGCGGATCACTCCGAACGCCCTGACGGCGAGCGGCGTCCTGCTCTGCGGAGCGGCGTCGGTCCTCGTCCTCTTCGAGGGGCGCAGACGAGCTTCTCTTCTACTGGCTCGCCGCCGCCGTCTTCGTCCTGGGATCGCTCCTCGACATCCTCGACGGCGCGCTCGCCCGCGCCGGCGGCAAGACGACGCCCTTCGGCGCGTTCCTCGATTCCACCACCGACCGCGTCAGCGAAGGCTTCATGCTGACCGCGATCGCGTATCTCCTGCGCGACGCAGCACCGGCCCGTGTTCGTCGCCGTCGCGGTGGCCGCGGTCGCGGGTCATTCCTCGTCTCGTACACACGCGCGAAGGCCGAGGCGATCGGCCTGCGCGGCGACGTCGGGATCGGCTCGCGCGCAGAGCGCGTCGTCGTGATCACCGCCGGGTCTCGTTCTCGCACCGTGGGGCGTGCTCCCTGGGCGCTCGTGCTCCTCGCGTGCACCGCGTGGATCACGGTCGTTCAGCGCGTCCTGCACGTCCGCAAGCAACTGATGGAGGCATCCAGTGAGTGACAACAGCAACGGTCGCGGACGCCAGCAGGACAAGGTCCGCGTCGCGATCATCGGAGTCGGGAACTGCGCGAACTCGTTCATGCAGGGCTTGACCTACTACAAGGACGCCAAGCCGGAGGACTTCGTCCCCGGCCTGATGCACGTCGACCTCGGCGGCTACCACATCCGCGACGTCGAGGTCGTCGCCGCGTTCGACGTCGTCAAGGGGAAGGTCGGCGTCGACATCGCCGAGGCGATGTGGGCGCACCCGAACGACACGATCAAGTTCGCCGAGGTCGCGACGACGGGCGTCAAGGTCAACCGCGGCATGACACTCGACGGCATCGGCAAGTACCTGTCGGAGGTCGTCGAGAAGGACCCGAGCCCGACCGACGACATCGTCGGGATCCTCACGGAGCGCAAGGTCGACGTCGTCGTCAACTATCTGCCGGTCGGGTCGGAAGACGCCGTGCGGTGGTACGCGGAGCAGATCATGGCCGCGGGCTGCGCGATGGTGAACTGCATGCCGGTCTTCATCGCGCGCGAGGACTACTGGAACAAGCGCTTCCAGGAGGCCGGCGTCCCGTGATCGGCGACGACATCAAGTCGCAGGTCGGCGCCACGATCACCCACCGCGTGCTGACCTCCCTCTTCCGCGAGCGGGGCGTGCACCTCGACAAGACGATGCAGCTGAATGTCGGCGGCAACTCGGACTTCCTCAACATGCTCGAACGCGAGCGCCTCGAGTCGAAGAAGATCTCGAAGACGAACGCGGTCACCTCGATGCTCGACTACGACCTCGGCGCGAAGAACGTGCACGTCGGCCCGTCCGACTACGTGCCGTGGCTGACCGACCGCAAGTGGGCCTACATCCGCCTCGAGGGGTCGAGCTTCGGCGACGTGCCGCTGAACGTCGAGCTGAAGCTCGAGGTGTGGGACTCGCCGAACTCCGCCGGCATCGTGATCGACGCCGTCCGGCTCGCGAAGCTCGCCCTGAACAACGGCATCTCCGGCTCGCTCGAAGGGCCGAGCTCGTACCTGATGAAGTCGCCGCCGCGGCAGATCCCGGACGACGACGCCGCACGAGCTCGTCGAGGAGTTCATCGAGCGGAACCGCCGCGAGGGATTACGCGGACGCTCTGCGCCCGCGCAGGTCTGATCCGGAGGTCTCCGGGCTCAAGCTCGGGCGAAGATGCGTATCTGTCTGGTGACGCCGTTCGCGTGGTCGCAGCCGCACGACGTGAACGACCACGTCGCGGCAGCGGCCCGGCCCTTCGCGCTTCGCGGGCACGTCCGTGACGGTGCTCGCACCCTCGACCCGGGCGGCCGACCTCCTCGCCGGGCGCCGGGCGCTCCTGCGCGGCGAGCCGGCCGAGGTGATCGCGGTCGGGCCGGCCGTCCCGGTCTCGCGCCGGTCGCAGCTCGGCGTGCCCGTCGGGCGTGCAGGCGAACCTCCGCCAGGCGCTCGCCCAGGGTGACTACGACGTCGTCCACGGCTTCGATCCCGGCCTGCCCTCGCTCTCCTACCTGGCGCTGCGCGACACGGATGCGCTCGCCGTCGCCACGTTCGCGTCCGCGGACCGCCTCGGGCTACCCGCCGGCCCGCTCGCAGCGCGAGAAGCTGCTCGCCCGCCTCGACGCGCTGATCGCGCTCTCCGACGACGTGCGCGACGGCGGCGGAGGAGCGCTTCCCGGGCGACTACCGCGTCCTCTCGCCCGGCGTCGACACCGCGCTCTTTCGGCCCGGGCGGAAGCAGAAGACCATCGTCGTCGAGCTCCGGCCGAACGAGCGCGATCGTCGCACGCGGCGTCGTGCGCGGTGCTGCGCGAGCTTCCCGGCTGGGACGTCGTGCTGCTCCGCACACGCCCGCTGATCGGCCGCCCTGCGATCCCGCGCGACCTGGCCGGACGCGTGCACACGCGCACCGAACGCGACGCGCGCGAGCCGCGCAGCGGTGCTCAACACGGCCGCGATCTTCGTGCCGGGAGTCGAGGGCCTGCGCCGGGTGACGCTCGAGGCAGCAGCCGCAGGCTGCGCGATCGTGCGGCCGCGCGGCGTCGAGGCGCAGCCGGAGCTCGCGGCGGCGGCGGCCGCTCGGCTCGCAGAGGACGACGGCGCTGCGGGAGCGCGAGGGGCGGCAACGCGCCGGCCGACGCCGAGAAGCACACGTTCGCCGCCGATCGCGCGCGAGCTCGAGGAGATCTACGCTCGGTGGGCACGCGTCGCCGCAAGCGGCGGCGCCAGGCGGAGCCGCTCGACGACCGTCCGTGGATCGTCGCCGACCTGCACATGCACACCTCGTGGTCGCACGACTGCAGCATCGATGCCGCGGAGCTCGTCGACCACGCCGAGGCGGAGGGTCTCGGCGCGATCGCCGTCACGGATCACAACGTCTTCGGCGGCGCGCTCGAGGCCGCCGACTACGCGGGGGCCGCGACCTCGTCGTGATTCCGGGCGAGGAGGTGAAGACGGAAGGCCAGGGCGAGGTGATCGGCCTCTTCCTGGAACAGGAGATCCCCGCGGGCTCAGCGTTCGCCGAGACGATCGCGGCGATCCGCGAGCAGGACGGGATCGTCTACGTCCCGCATCCCGTTCGACCGCATGCACGCGATCCCGGACCCGCGGACGCTGCACCGCCACCTCGCCGACATCGACGTGCTCGAGGTGTACAACGCGCGGCTCCTCTTCGACGGCTACAACGACGAGGCACTCCGGTTCGCCCGCAAGTACAACCTGACGATGGGCGCAGGCTCCGACGCCCACGTCCTCCAGGGGGTCGGCACGGGCGCGTTGCGGATGCGGGCGTTCCACGACCCGGAGGAGTTCCTGCTGTCGCTGCGGACGGCCGAAATCCTGCGCCGGCCGAAATCGCTCGCCTACCTCCAGTCGCTCAAGTGGGTCGCCCAGGCGAAAGACCGGGTCCGCTAGGAGAAGGCCCTGGCGGGTCGCGAAAGGACCCCGTGCCGCGTGGCCTCCACCGTGACGACAGACGAGATCTATGAGCGCTACCTGCGCAAGGCGATCACCGAGATCAATCGCCTGTCGCACGAGATCGCGCAGGCGGCCGACGGAGCGCCGACCGCGCTGCCGACCGGCCATCCGCTCGCCAGCATCTTCCTGCTCAAGTACGGGCCGCAGGCCCAAGAGCTGCAGGAGGGAGTCGCGTTCCACGGCCGTGCCGGCAGCGCGCTGATCAAGTCGCTGCAGCGGCTCCACGTCGACCCGATGGAGGTCTACGGCACGAACTGCGTCAAGTTCGCCGGCTGCGACCTGGGGCTCGCCGCCGAGTGGCTCCGCCGCGAGGTGCGGATCGTCGAGCCGAAGCTCGTCGTCGTGATGGGCGAGGACGCGCTCGAGTTCCTGAACGGGATCGGGTTTCCGCTGGCGTCAGACGCTCGGCAGCAAGGTGGGCGGGCTGCAGCGCTTCACGCCGACGATCGAAGCACTGCCGTACCCGACATCGACCTCTCTCTCGACGAGGCCCCCGCGAAGACGGCCTTTTGGAACGCATTCAAGTCCATCGGCCCCTGGTGGGCCGAACTGCCGCCCTATTAGCAGGCGGCGGCCTATCGCCGGCTGTCGTCTACTACGAGATCTCAACGAGCACTGGTGGCAGGCCGGACCTCTGGTGGGACGTGGCGTGGATCGCGGTCGTGCTGATGCCCTGCGTGTTCGCGCTCGTGCTCGTCGCGCTGCCGCTGTGGACCTAACGCGGCCTGTTCCCGGCCGGCGCGTCGTTCGCGGTGCTCGCCGCCGTGCTGACCTTCGCCCATTTCGGGGTCTGGGCGAACTTCGCCCGCCTCGCCGCGACGACGCTGCTCGGCTGGTGGTTCCTGGGTTACTTCGAGACCGTCGCCTGGGTCGTGCTGGTCGCTGCATCATCCCCTGGGTCGACGCGTACTCGGTCTGGCGGGGCCCGACGAAACAGATCGTCGCGCACCACGAGCACGTGTTCAGCGTGCTGTCGTTCGCGTTCCCGGTGCCGGGCGAGCACGCGGCCGCGAACCTCGGCGTGCCCGACCTGCTCTTCTTCGCGCTCTTCCTCGGCGCCGCCGTACCGCTTCGGCCTGCGCGTCTACTGCGACGTGGGTGGCGCTCGTCGCCGGGCTCGGGGACACGATCGCGCTGACGGTCTACTTCGACCTGAGCGGGCTGCCGGCGCTGCCCGGCGATCTCGCTCGGGTTCCTGCTCCCGAACGCGGACCTGCTCTGGCGCAGCGACGGCAGCCCCAGCCGAAGGAGAGGTGTCAACCCACCACCGGCCGTCTGATCACCATTCGAGCAGCGCCACGCACTCGACGTGCGGCGTGTGCGGGAACATGTCGACCGGCTGCGCGCGCACGAGCCGGTAGCCGTAGTCCTCCGACCGAGCGCTTCAGGTCGCCGGCGAGCGTCGTCGGGTTGCACGAGACGTAGACGATGCGCGGCGCCTCGAGCTCGCCCGAGCCGCTTCAGCGCCTTGCCGGCGAGACCGGCGCGCGGCGGGTCGACGACGACGACGTCGGGCGCGCCGGCGCGGTCGCGCAGCTCGCGCAGCACCTCTCCGACGTTGCCCGCGAAGAACGCCGTGTTCCCGATCGCGTTCAGCTCCTGGTTCTCGATCGCGCAGGCGACCGACTCCTCCGAGATCTCGATCCCCCACACCGTCAGCGCTCGGCGAGCCAGCGAGAGGCCGATCGTCCCGATCCCGCAGTACAGGTCGTACACCGTCTCGCCGCCGGTGAGCCCGGCGAACTCGCGCGCGATCCCGTACAGCTCGCTCGGCCATCTCGGTGTTCGTCTGGAGGAACGCGTTCGGCCGCACGCGGATAGCGCAGACCGCCGATCTCCTCCTCGATCGCGTCCTCGCCCCAGAGGAGCTCGGTCGGCAGGTTCGTGACCTCGGAGACGCCCGTGTTCACCGACCAGTGGATCGACCGCACCTCCGGGAACTCGGTCAGCACCTCGATCAGCCGCTCCCGGTCGAAGCGCTCGCCGCGGTTCGTCACGAGCTGCACGAGCGCCTGGCCCGTGTTGCGCCCCTCGCGGACAGCAGATGCCGGAGGTACCCCTCGTGCGTCTCCTGGTCGTAGGCGGGGAGCTTCTCCTCGCGCGCCCAGTCGCGCATCCGGTTGCGGATCGCGTTGCCGAGCTCCGTCGTCAGCCAGCACTTCTCGATCTCGAGCACCTCGTCCCAGCGGCCCGCCCTGTGCAGGCCGAGCGTCGGCCCGTCCTCGAGGTCCGTGAAGGAGTACTCCATCTTGTTCCGGTAGCCGAACTGCGACGCCGCGGCAGGATCGGCTCGAGCGGCAGATCGGCGAGACCGGCGAGCCGCTGCGAGCGAGTCGCGCACCCACTGCTCCTTCGTCGCGACCTGGGCGTCGTAGGCGAGATCCTGGAAGCGGCAGCCCGCCGCAGGCCGGGATAGTGCGCGCACGGCGCCTCGACCCGCTGCGGCCCCGGCGCGAGCACGCTCGTGGCGAGCGCCTCGGCGTGACGGCGCTGCACCTTCGTCACGCGGGCGCGCACCGTGTCGCCGGGCAGGCCCCGCCGGACGAAGACGACGAAGCCGTCGAGGCGCGCGACGCCGTTCCCCCCGTAGGCGAGGGAGTCGATCGTGAGCTCGAGCTCCTGGTCTCGCTGGACGGGGGCGGCCACGCCCGCAACGTAGCGAGTCCAAGCAGGGAATCCACGGATAGAGCATCCGCGGAGGGCCCGAGGTTTCTCCGGGTGCGGACTCTCTACGGTCGAGGCACCGCCACCGGAGGGTTGCCATGAGTACACCTACCCTCGAACGAGACCACGTCGTCGACCGCCTCCGGGAGAACGAGGTGCTTCTGCCGCGCTTCGACGAGCTGGCGGACCCGACGAGGATCCCGGGACGCGTTCGCGACGCCCTCGCGGCGATCGATCCCGACGCGCCGCACCCGCTGAACCTTTTCCGCGTCCACTGGCACAACGACACCTCGAGACGCGGGTTTGCCCCTGTGCCCGAGCACGTCGTCCTGACCCGCGAGCTGACCGGCGTCGACGCGCCGATCGTGGTCGCGCTCGGCGACCGGTTCCCGATGATCGGCGCGCACAAGGTGCTCGCGGCCTACGGCTGCCTCGTGCCGCGGCTCGTCGCAGGCGAGTTCGACCCGACGACCCAACGCGCGATCTGGCCGTCGACGGGCAACTACTGCCGCGGCGGGGTGGCCATCTCGCAGCTGCTCGGCTGTCGCGGGGTCGCCGTGCTCCCCGAGGGGATGAGCCAGGAACGGTTCGACTGGCTCGCCCGGTGGGTGGTCGACCCGGAAGACGTGATCCGCACGCCCGGGACCGAGAGCAACGTGAAGGAGATCTACGACCAATGCCACGAGCTGGAGCTCGACGACGGCGAACGTGATCCTCAACCAGTTCTCGGAGTTCGGGAACCACATCGTCCACTACCTGGTGACCGGCGCGGCGCTCGACGCGTGTTCGAGTCACCTACGCGAAACAGACCCCGATCTGCAGCTCCACTCGTTCGTCTCTGCGACCGGCTCGGCCGGAACGATCGGCGCCGGCGACTACCTGAAGGAGCAGCACGGCTCGCTGGTCGTCGCGGTCGAGGCCGCCGAGTGCCCGACGATGCTCGCGAACGGCTTCGGCGAGCACAACATCCAGGGGATCGGCGACAAGCACATCCCGCTGATCCACAACGTGATGAACACCGACGTCGCGGTGGCGGTCTCGGATCGCGCGACCGACCGCGTCGGCCTGCTCTTCGGCAGCGCCGTCGGCCGCGAGCACCTGCGGCGCAAGCGCGTCGCCGAGGCGCATGCTCGACGCGCTGCCCTCGCTCGGGCTTTCGAGCATCTGCAACGTCCTCGCCGCGATCAAGGTCGCGAAGCAGTTCCGACCTCGGTGCGGAGCGACGTCGATCGTCACGGTGGCGACCGACGGCGCGGCGATGTACGACAGCGAGCGCAGCCTCGCCGAGGCGCGGTACTTCGCCGACGGGTTCGACGCGGTCGGCGCCGTCCGAGATCTTCGGCGAGCATCTGCTCGGCGCCGCCACCGATCTGCTGCGCGAGCTGACCTACGAGGAGCGGACTCGGATCTTCAACCTCGGGCTACTTCACCTGGGTCGAGCAGCAGGGCGTTCCGCTCGACGACGTTCGAGGCGCGCCGACGGCAGGCGTTCTGGGCGGCGCAGCGCGCGCAGCGCAGCCGACTGGGACGAGCTGATCGGCGAGGTGAACGAGCGGACCGGCGTCCTCGAGCGCTGTGAAGGCCGCCGTCGTCGACGCTCGTCTGTGCCGGCTGCGGCGCGACGGTGCCGGCCGACGAGCCGTACCCGTTCCGCTGCCCGAACGCCGGAAGGGCGACGTCGACCACGTCCTGCGGCGCACGCTCGACCTGAGCGACGACGCACGTGGCCCCGGATGGCGACGAGCCCGAGCCCGTTCGTCCGCTTCCGGAGGCTGCTCCACCCTACCGGTTCGGGCTGCGCCGGCGGGCTGTCGGACGACGAGCTGCGCGCGCTCGATCGAGCGGCTCGACGAGCGGATCGCAGAGCGTCGACGGACACGGGCTTCCGGACGACGCCGTTCGCACGTGCCGACGAGCTCAGCGACGCGCTCGGATTCTCGGCGCGCGGCGGCGTCTGGATCAAGGACGAGACCGGCGGCGTCGTCGGGCTCGCACAAGGCGCGGCACCTCTTCGGCGTGCTGCTGCAGCTCGAGGTGGCCGAGCGGCTCGGCTCGACCGACGCAGCTCGTCGCCGCGACGCTCGCGATCGCGAGCTGCGGCAACGCCGCGCTCGCCGCCGGCCGTCGTGGCCGCCGCAGCGAGCCGGCGGCTGAGGTGTTCGTGCCGGAGGACGCCGAGCCGTCTGTGCTCGAGCGCCTCGGCTCGCTCGGCGCGCGGATCACCGTCTGCGAGCGGCACACCGGCGTCGCTCGGCGACCCGACCGTCGCGCGCCTGCGCCACGCGATCGCCGACGGCGCGCTCCCCTTCACCTGCCAGGGCGACCTGAACGGGCTCGCGATCGAGGGCGGGCACACGCTCGGCTGGGAGCTCGCCGCGAGCCGGCGTCGGGCTCGACCGCATCGTCGTCCAGGTCGGCGGCGGTGCACTCGCGAGCGCCGTCGCGGGCGGGCTTGAACGAGGCGCTTCGCCTGGGCGCGATCGCCCGCCGTCCCCGCCTCGACACCGTGCAGACCGAGGGCGCGTGGCCGCTCAAGCGCGCCTACGACGCGGTCTGCGCAGCACCCCGGCGGCCTCACCTACGCGCGCGTCGCACCGCAGCTCGTTCATGTGGCCGTGGGAGACGGAGCCGCACAGCATCGCCCACGGCATCCTCGACGACGAGACCTACGACTGGGCCGCGGTCGTCGAGGCGATGCTGACGACCGGCGGCAGGCCGGTCGTCGTCGGCGAGGAGCTGCTCGTCGAGGCGAACGCAGCTCGCCCGCGAGTCGACGGGCATCTCCGTCGACCCGACCGGCTCGTCCGGGCTCGCCGGGCTGCTCGAGCTACGCGACGCAAGGAGCGGTCGGCGACGACGAGCGGGTCGCCGTGCTCTTCACCGGGGTCGACCGAGCCCACGACATCGAACGGAAGGAGAAGGAGCCATGAGGAGCTTTCTCGGCCGCGACATCCTGTCGCTCAAGGACTTCGAGCGCGCCGACTTCGAGCGCGTGTTCGAGACCTGCGACGAGCTCGCGCCGATCGCGAAGAGCCGCCGCAACACCGACCTGCTGAAGGACAAGACGCTGCTGACGGCGTTCTACCAGCCGAGCACGCGCACGCGGATGTCGACCGAGGCCGCGATGCACCGCCTCGGCGGGCACGTGCTCGGCTTCTCCGACGCGAAGATGACCCGCGCCGGCGACTTCTACCAGGAGTCGATGAAGGACACGATCCACATGCTGGAGTTCTACGCCGACGTCATCGCGATGCGGCACTTCCAGCAGGGCGCGCCGGCGGAGGCCGCGCACTGGGCCTCGATCCCGATCATCAACTGCGGCGACGGCTGGGGCGAGCACCCGACCCAGGTCCTCACCGACCTCTACACGATCAAGAAGGAGCTCGGCTCGATCGACGGGAAGACGTTCCTGCTCGTCGGCGACATGCGCATGCGGACGATGCACTCGATCCTCTACGCGCTCTCGCAGTTCGACACGAAGGCATACGTCGTCGGGCCGCCCGAGATGTCGCTGACGCCGGCGTTCATGCTCGAGCTCGACGCGCGCAACGTGCGGTACGAGGCGGCGGAGTCGACCGAAGACGTGATCGCCGAGTGCGACGTGATCTACATGGAGCCGGTCGTCCAGGCCGACTACACGCAGTCCCGCGTCGAGCGCGGCGACGGCGGCGGCTCGCCGTCACCGCCCCGCCGTATCGCGTCACGCGCGAGCTGCTGCGCGAGAAGGCGAAGACCGGCTCGATCATCCTGCACAGCCTGCCGCGGATGGACGAGCTCCCGACCGACGTCGACGAGACCCGTCACGCGCGCTACTGGCAGGAGGCGTTCAACGGCGTCGTCCTCCGGATGGCGCTCCTCGCCCTCGTCCTGGGGGCGATGGAGTAAGCGATGCAGTTCACGCTCAACGGCGCGCCGGTCGAGGTCACTGTCCGACGAGGGGCAGAGCCTGCTCGAGCTGCTCCGCGAGGAGCTCGGGCTGCGGTCGATGAAGGACGGGTGCGCGCCGGAAGGCTCCTGCGGCGCGTGCACCGTCCTCGTCGACGGCCAGCGCGGTCGTGTCCTGCGCCCAGAAGGCGACACGCGTCGAGGGGAAGCACATCGTCACTCAGGAGGGCCTGCCGCCGAGACGCGACGAGCTCGTGGGCCGACGTGCTTCGCCGTCGCCGGCGCGTCGCAGTGCGGCTTCTGCTCGCCGGGGATCGTGATGAAGGCCGAAGGCCTGCTCGCGAAGCACCCGAGCCGACGCGGGACGAGATCGCGCACGCGCTGCTCGGCAACCTCTGCCGCTGCACGGGCTACGTGAAGATCGTCGACGCGATCGTGCTCGCCGCTGCCGCGCGGCGCGGCGAGCCGCTGCCCGAGCCCGAGCCGGCGACGGGTCGGCGCGCGCGCGCTCGCGCTACCGCGCCGACGAGCTCGCGCTCGGCGACAAGCCGTTCGTCGGCGACATGGCGCGTCGCCGGGGATGCTCCACGGCGCGCTGCGCTTCTCCGACCACCCGCGCGCGCGCGTGCTGCGCATCGACACCGCGAAGGCGCGAGGCGACCCGGGCGTCGATCGCGGTCGTGACCGCCGCCGACGTCCCGGGCGAGCGCGACGCAGGGCATCGATCGCGCGGACTGGCGCCAGTTCGTCGCGGTCGGCGAGACGACGGCGTACGTCGGCGATGTGCTCGCCGCGGTCGCGGCCGAGACCCGCACGCCGCGCGCGAGGCCGCAGCGCTGGTCGAGGTCGAGTACGAGGTGCTCGAGCCGGTCGACGACCCGTTCGAGGCGCTCGAGGCGGACGCACCGCTGCTCCACGAGGGCGGCAACGTGCTCTCGGTCTCGCGTCGTGAAGCGCGGCGACGTCGACGCGGCGCTCGCGAGCGCGCGCGCACGTCGTCTCGCGGAGCTTCCGCACGCAGCGGATCGAGCACGCGTTCCTGGAGCCGGAGGCGGCGCTCGCCGTGCCCGAGGGCGGCGGCGCTGCGCGTCTTCTCCCAGGGCCAGGGCGTCTGGGACGACCGGCGCCAGATCGCCTCGTTCCTCGCGCGTCCCGAGGAGCGGGTGCGCGTGACGCAGGTCCCGACCGGCGGCGCGTTCGGCGCCAAGGAGGACGTCGACGTGCAGTGCCACGCCGCGCTGCTCGCCGTCGGCACCGGGCGACCGGTGCTGATCACCCTCACGCCGCAAGGAGAGCCTGCGCTTCCACTCGAAGCGCCATGCGATGTGGCTCGACTACACCGCCGGGTGCGACGAGGACGGGCAGGCTGCTCGCCGTCCGCGCCCGCATCGTCGGCGACACCGGCGCCTACGCCAGCGTCGGCGACAAGGTGCTCGAGCGCGCCGCCGGCCACGCCTGCGGCGCGTACCGCGTTCCCAACGTCGACGTCGAGGCGATCGCCGTCTACACCAACAACCCGCCCTGCGGCGCCATGCGCGGCTTCGGGGTCAACCAGTCGAACTTCGCGATGGAGGGCGTGCTGGACAAGCTCGCCGAGCAGGTCGGCATCGACGGCTGGGAGATGCGCTGGCGCAACGCACTCGACGTCGGCGACCGCTCGGCGACCGGCCAGCTGCTCGGCGCGGGCGTCGGGCCTGAAGCGCACGCTGCTCGCGGTTCGGGACGCCTACCGCGGCGCGCGAGTACGCGGGCATCGCCTGCGGCCTCAAGAACACGGGCATCGGCAACGGCGATGACCGAGTACGGCCGCGCCGTCCTGCGGCCGGAGGCGGACGGCACGGTCACGCTCTACCACTCCTGGACGGAGATGGGCCAGGGCGTCCACACCGTGCTGCGGCAGATCGCCTGCGAGGAGCTCGGCCTCCAGCGCGACCGGATCCGCGTGGTCGTCGACACCGAGCGCGACCTCGAGACCGGCAGACGACCGCGTCGCGCGCGACCGTGCTCGGCGGCAACGCCGTGATCGACGCCGCGCAGAAGCTGCGCGCAGGCGCTCGAGGACAGCCCGCTCGGACGAGCTCGCCGGGCAGGAGTTCCGCGGCGAGTTCCTCGTCGACTGGACGACGGGGAACGACGCCGCCGAGCCCGTCACGCACCTCGCCTACGGCTGGGCGACGCAGGTCGTGATCCTGGACGACGACGGGGCGCATCGAGAAGGTGATCGCGGCGCACGACGTCGGCCGCGCGATCAACCCGACGCTGCTCGAGGGCCAGATCGAGGGCGCCGTGCACATGGGGCTCGGCCAGGCGCTGTCGGAGGAGTTCGTCGTCGAGGGCGGCGTGCCCGATGACGGAGACGCTCAAGTCGCTGCACATCATCCCGCCGACCGGCATGCCGCCGGTCGAGTGATCCTGCGATCGAGGAGCCGCAGCCCGAAGGCCCGTTCGGCGCCAAGGGCGTCGGCGAGGCCGCGCTCGTCCCGACCGCCGGCGGCGGTCGCCGGCGCGCTGTACGCCTTCGACGGCATCCGGCGGACGCGAGCTGCCGATGAAGGACTCGCCGGCCGCGCTGGCCGCCGTCCCGCACCTCGTGCCCGCAAGGACCGCGTCAGCGCATGAGGCTCGCCGGCGCAACGGTCGTCACGTCGCTCGACCCGGTGCGGGTCGTCCGACGGGCGACGCTGGCGTCGAGCACGGCCGGATCGCCGCACGCAGGTCGCGACGGCGCCGGCGCGCGACTGCTCCGGCTGCCTGATCGTCCCCGGCAACGTCTGCGCGCACACCCACCTCTACTCGGCGCTCGCGCGCGGCATGCCGTACTCGCTCGAGCCGCCCGAGAGCTTCCTCGAGATCCTGCAGCGGATCTGGTGGCGCCTCGACCGCGCGCTGGACGAGGACGCCGATGTGCGCGTCGGCGCTCGTCGGCGGCATGGAGGCGCTGCTCTCCGGAACGACCACGCTGATCGACCACCACGCCTCGCCGAATGCGATCGACGGCTCGCTCGACGCGATCGAGGACGCGCTCGGCTCGCTCGGGGTCCGCTCGTGCTCTGCTACGAGACCTCCGACCGAGACGGCGCCGATCGGCCGCGGCGCGGGATCGCCGAGAACCGGCGCTTCCTCGAGCGCGTCCGCCGCGAGCAACCCGCGCTCGCGCGCGGGCTGGTCGGCGCGCACGCGTCGTTCACGCTCTCCGACGACACGCTCGGGCCTGCGCCGAAGTCGCGCGCGACCACGGCGTCGGCCTCCACGTCCACGCCGCCGAGGACGCGCGTCGACGCCGAGGCCGTCGCGCGGCTCGCGCGCTCGGGCGCGCCTCGACGCGCGCACGCTGCTCGCGCACGGCGTCCACCTCGACGACGACGAGCTCGAGCTCGTCGCCGGGCCAAGCGCCGTCGATCGCCCACAACGCGCGCTCGAACATGAACAACTCGGTCGGGCGGGCGCGCGTCGGCGGCGCTCGGCGTGCGCATGGCGCTCGGCACCGACGGGATCGGCGTCGACATGTTCGAGGAGTCGCACGCGGCGTTCTTCCGGCTGCGCGAGGACGACCTCCGCGCCGGCGTCCGGCTGGCCGCTCGCGCCGCTCGCGCGAGGGCGCGCGCCTCGCCGGGCCGATCTTCGGCGAGCCGCTGCTCGGGGCGCTCGAGCCGGGAGCGCCGGCCGACCTGGTCGTGCTCGACTATGCCGCGCCCACACCCGTCGACGATCGAGAGCGTCGCGGGCCACTGGATCTTCGGGCTCTCGGCTCGCGCTCCGTCCGCGACGTGATGGTCGCGGGCGAATGGGTCCGTCCTCGACCGGCGCCTGGCGCGCGTCGACGAGCGCGAGCTCGCCGCCGACGCCCGCGCAGAGGCGGCGCGCCTCTGGCGGCGGCTCGACGACGTCGAGCCCCATCCCTTCGCCCCGAAAGGAGGCATGACGATGGCCGTGACGACCAGCGGCCGCGTCGCGCTCTACCTCCAGGACAAGCACCCGATCCGCGACGGGATGGAGTACGTCAAGCTCGCCGAGGCAGCGCGGCTTCGAGGCCGTGTGGCAGGCGGAGAGCCGGCTCGTGCGCGAGGCGACCGTGCCGATGGCCGCGTTCGCCGCGGTCACCGTCGCGGATCGCCGTCGGCTCCGGGCGTCGTCAACAACTGGACGCGCAACGTCGGCCTGCTCGCGGCGACGTTCTCGACGCTCGACGACCTGGCGCCCGGGCCGGGTGAAGCTCGGCATCGGCGCGTGGTGGGATCCGCTCGCGGCAAGGTCGGCATCCATCGCCACAAGCCGCTCACGCGATGCGCGAGACGGTCGAGGCGGTCCGCCGGCTGCTCGCCATGGAGCGCGTGACCTTCCAGGGCGAGTTCGTCCACCTCGACGACGTCGAGATCGACATCGTGCACGGCGACCGCTCGCCCAAGCACGTGCCGATCTACATCGGGGCGACGGCGATGAAGATGATGGCGCTGGCAGGCGAGATCGGCGACGGCGTCGTGCTCAACTACCTGGTCGGGCCCGCGCTACAACCGGGAGGCGATGGAGCCCTCAGGAGGGCGCCGCGCGTGGCGGCCGGACGGTGGACGACATCGACCGGCCGCAGCTCGTCGTCTGCTCGCTCGACCACGACCGCTCGATCGCGCTCGACCGGGCGCGCGAGCTCGTCACGCAGTACCTCGGCCAGCAGCCGCACATCATGAAGGCGAGCGGCGTCGACCCGTAGCTGCTCGAGGAGATCGGCCGCGATCCTCACCTGGCCCGCGACGGCGGAGCAGATCGAGCGCGCGATGCACCTCGTCCCGGACGAGGTCGTGCAGCTGATCACCGCCTCCGGCACGCCGACGAGTGCCGCGCGAAGGTGCGCGAGTACGTCGAGAGCGGCTGCACCTGCCCGATCCTCTACCCGCTCGGCGACGACGTCGCCGGCGATGATCGAAGCGTTCGCGGCCGTGCACGCAGCGGGAGTGCTCATAGCTGACGAAAGGAGAGGCCAGATGATGTCAACAGCTGCGCGGATCGAGCGCAAGACGCTCACCGGCAGGGACTACATCGAGACGCTCGACTGGACGGTGGCCGAGATCGACGAGGCGCTCGTCGGTTGCAGCGGAGCTGAAGGAGCGTTCAAGGCCGGGACGGCCGCACCGAGCTGCTGCCCGACAAGACGATGTTCATGCTCTTCCTCGACAAGTCGACCCGGACACGGAACGCTTTCGAGACGGGGATGACCCAGCTCGGCGGCCACGCGGTCTACCTCGACTCCGAGAAGACGCAGGTGGCGCACGGGGAGAGCCCGAAGGACATGGGGATCACCTGTCACGGCTACGGCGATGGGCTCGCGATCAGGCACGACCTGGCGCCGTACGAGGGCAACACCTGGATGCGCGAGATCGCCCGCTGGGCCGACATCCCGCTCATCAACATGCAGTGCGACGTCGACCATCCGACGCAGACGCTCGCCGACCTGATGACGCTGCGCGAGACGCGCGGCGAGAACCTCAAGGGCCTCAAGGTCGCGATGACGTGGGCGTACGCACCCTCGTACGCGAGGCCGATGTCGGTGCCGCAGGGGCTCGCGACGCTGCTGCCGCGCTTCGGGATGGACGTCGTCCTGGCCCATCCGCCGGGCTTCGACCTGATGCCCGAGACGATCGAGAAGGCAAGCGGTCGGCGCCGAGGAAGGCGGCGGCTCGCTGACGTTCGTGGACACGATGGACGAGGCGTTCGCGCGAGCCGACGTCGTCTACCCGAAGTCGTGGGGCAGGCTGCAGGCGTTCGCGGAGGGCCGACCGGCCTCGCGCGAGTCGAGCGCGTTCGAGGACTGGATCTGCGACGGCGGCGGATCGGCGCTCGCGAAGCCGGAGGCCCTCTACATGCACTGCCTCCCCGCCGACCGCGGCCGCGAGGTGACCGACGAGGTGATCGACGGCCCGCACTCGGTCGTCTGTCACGAGGCCGAGAACCGGATGCACACGGGCAAGGCGCTGATGGCCCTCACGATGGGCGGCTATCGGTAGGACGAAGGGCCGGTACCAGGTACCCGCCTGGCGGGTACCTGGTACCTGGTTCGGCCGGAGGGCGTACCGATCTTCACGGTCATCATGAAGACGGACTGTACTACGGGGCGCCGGGCGCATTCAAGGGCCCGGCGCCCCGACAGCGCTCGGGTCAGGCAGAATGCCGCCGGCACGAGCGTCGTGCCGGCGCGGCCGGCGAGGATCTCGGCCGCGTCCTCGAGGGCGCCGATCGCCGCGGTACCGCCGGTGGCCTCGACGAAGCGGCAGGCGGCCTCGACCTTCGGGCCCATCGAGCCGGCGGCGAACGTGTGCCGCCGCAGCTCGGCGGCGCGTCGTCGCATGCGAGCGGCTGCGGGTCGGCGCCGCCCCAGCCGACATGCGCCGCAGGCACGTCGGTGAGCATCAGCAGGAAGTCGGCACTCGAGCGCTCTGGCGAGCAGCTCGGCGGCGAGGTCCTTGTCGATCACGCTTCGACCCCCGCAGGAAGTAGTCGCGGTCGAGGACGACCGGGATGCCGCCGCCGCCCGAGCAGACGACGAGCGCGCCGGAGTCGACCAGATGGCCGAATCGACGGCGATCTCGACGATGCCGCTGCGGCTGCGGCGAGGGCACGACGCGGCGGAAGTACTCGTTGTCGGGCGTGATCGACCAGCCGAGCTCGGCGGCGAGCTTCCGCGCCGTCTCCTCGTCGTAGATCGGGGCCGACGGACTTCGTCGGGTGCTGGAACGCCGGGGTCGTCCTGGTCGACCACGACCTGGGTCAAGAGCGTTGACGACGGTGCGCCCGGGCAGCCGGTTTTCGAGCTCCTGCTCGAGCACATAGCCGATCATGCCCTCGCTCTCCGCACCGAGGACGTCGAGCGGGTACGGCGGCACCTCGGTGTAGGCGGAGCGACTGCAGCGCGAGCAGCCCGACCTGCGGGCCGTTCCCGTGCGTCAGGACGATCTCGTGGTCGTCGGCGAGCTCGGCGACCGCTGCAATCGCCTCGGCAGCGTGGCCGCGCTGGACGTCCGCGCTCGCGGTCTCGCCGCGCTGCAGCAGGGCGTTGCCGCCGAGCGCAACGACGAGCTTCGGACGGGCTGTCTTCGGAGGCACGGGCTCAGGCCGGCGCCGCAACGAGGTCGTGGTCATGGTGGTGAAGCTCCTCTCCGGCCATCAGGAGGCCGACGGTCGGGACATCGACGGTGGGGGCCTCCGAGAGGCGGCCCTCGTACATCACGAGGACGCGATCCTCGAGTCTGAGGATCTCGTCCAGGTCTTCGCTGATCAACAGGACTGCGACGCCGCGGGTCACGGCATCGACGAGATGTTCGTGCACGTTCGCAACGGCGGCGACGTCGAGCCCACGCGTCGGCGAGGCTGCAAGCAGCACCCTCGGCTCGCAGTCGAACTCGCGCGCAAGGACGAGCTTCTGCAGGTTTCCGCCCGACAGAGGACCCGGCGGACACTGCCGGGCCGGCCGCCTTCACGTCATAGGACTCGATCGTCCGCTCCGCGCGCTCGCGCATCGAGCGCAGGCTCAGGAACGGCCCGCGCGATCGCGTGCGATAGTCCTTCAGCGCGAGGTTCATGGTGAGCGAGAGGCCGCCCGCCACGCCGGTGTGCTGGCGGTCCTCGGGGATGTTCGCGACGCCGGCGTCGATCGCCTCGCGCGGGTCTCCGCTGCGCAGCCGCTTGCCCCGGACGAGGATCTCTCCGCGGGTCGGCCTGCGCATGCCGCTGATCGCCTCGGCGAGCTCGCGCTGGCCGTTGCCGGAGACGCCCGCGACGGCGACGATTTCGCCCGCATGTACCTGGAAGGTCGCGCCGCGAACGGCGGGGAGGCCGCGGTCGCCGTCGACCCACACGTCCCGGAGCTCGAGCACCGGCTCGCCCTCGCGACGGTCGCCGTTTCGCTCGACGACGTCGACGTTATGGCCGACCATCAGGGCGGCGAGCGACCGGGACGTCGCCTCGGCGGTCGCAACGGTGTCGACGTCGCGGCCGGCACGGAGGACGGTGACGCGGTCCGACACCGCCATCACCTCGTGCAGCTTGTGCGAGATGAAGATCACCGTCCGCCCCTCGGCGGCGATCTGGCGCAACGTCTCGAACAGGCGATCGGCCTCCTGCGGCGTCAGCACCGAGGTCGGCTCGTCGAGGATCAGCACACGGGCGTCGCGGTAGAGCGCCTTCAAGATCTCGACGCGCTGCTGCTCACCCACGGCCAGCTGCCAGATGCGGGCATGCGGGTCGACGGACAGGCCGTAGCGCGCCCCGAGCTCGTGCACTTGCTGTTCGACGCGCCGGGTGCTCACGAAGAACCGCCGCCCTTCGTTGGCGATGTCGCCGAGGACGATGTTCTCTGCGACACTGAACGTCGGGACGAGCCGGAAGTGCTGGTGGACCATGCACACGCCTGCGTCGATCGCATCCCGGGGCGAGCGGAAGTGCACGATCTTCCCGGCGAGGCGGATCTCGCCCTCGTCGGGCCGGTAGAGGCCCGTGAGGACGTTCGACAGCGTCGACTTGCCGGCGCCGTTCTCACCGAGCAGCGCGTGAACCTCGCCCGCCGCCGCCTCGAAGTCGACGTGGTCGTTCGCGACCACCCCCGGGAACCGCTTGACGATTCCCTCGAGCTCGACGGCGGGCGAGGCGGAAGACGTCACGGTCAGCCCTTGACGCTCCCGATCACGCCCTTGACGAGCCAGTTCATGGCGTACAGCTGCTTCACCGTCATGCGCTGGCCCTGCTTGATCCGTAGCTTCCCGCTCTGGTCGTACAGCGGACCCGCGAACTCGTAGAACGTGCCGTTGACGAGCGCCGCCCTCTTCACGGCGATCGCGGCCTTCGTCTCGACGTTGACCTTCGGGCCGAACGGCGCGAGCCGGATCATCCCGTCCTTGATCGAGCCGTAGTAGAACCCGGTCCTCCAGGTGCCGTTCATCGCGGCCTTCGTCCGGCTCAGGTAGTACGGCCCCCAGTTGTAGGTCGCCGCGGTCAGCCACTGCTTCGGCGCGAACTTCTTCGCGTTCGAGTCGTAGCCGACCCACGGGATCCCGACCGACTCGCAGTACTGGCCGGCCGACGGGCTGTCGACGTTCTGCCCGATCACATCGGCGCCGGCGGCGTGCAAGTTCTCCGCGGCCTTCTTCTCCTTGGCCGGGTCGAACCACGAGTTCGTCCAGATGAGCTTCACCTTCACGCCGGGATGGGTGGCCTGTGCGCCGAGCGCGAACGCGTTCGCGTGGCGGATCACCTCGGGGATCGCAAACGGAACGACGTAGCCGACCGTGCCGGACTTCGTCGCCGCACCGGCTGCCATGCCGGACAGGTAGATCGCGTCTTCACCCGCGCCGAAGTACTCGGCCATGTTCTTCGCGACGATCGTTCCGGTCGCCATCTCGAACTTCACGTCCGGGTGCTTCTGCGCCGCCTTCGCCATCATCGGCTGGAAGCCGAACGAGGTGGCGAAGATGATCTTGTTCCCGTCGTGGACCAGCTGCTCGATCACCTGAGTGACCTGCGGCCCCTCGGGGACGCTTTCCTTGTAGGTCGTCAGGACCTTCGAGCCGAGCTGCCTCTGCACGTACTGGCGCCCCATGTCGTGGGCCTGCGACCACCCCGCGTCGTTGTGCGGGCCGACATAGATCCACGCGGCTTTGAGGGGCGCCGCACTTCCGTTCGCGCGCGCCCCCACCGCGGCGGCGAACGCCGCGGCGACAGCGAGGCCGAGCACGAGAACGACGACGCCGATGCGTCTTGTCATAGTTCCTCTCCTTCTTGCACGAGGATGCGCAGGCGCAGCCCGACCAGGCGGTCCGGGCGGCGGAGCGAGTCGGCGCCGCGCGCAGCCGGCCCGCAGGTTGTCACCTGCGACTTTCTCATCACCCCTCCTTTGGGGCGTAGACCGAACCTGCCGCGGCCAGAGGGCACCTTCATCGGTGGCGGCACTGATCGCCGTGCGGGAGACCCGCAGGCGGGCTAGTCCAGCCTGAATCGCACGCCGACCGACGGTGCGAGCTGACCGGCGAGCCAGAGGTCGTCCGAGCTGACGACCGCGATCACGGGATAGCCGCCCGTGGTCGGGTGGTCTTGCAGGAGGAGGATCGGCTGCCCGGACGGCGGCACCTGCAGCGCGCCTGTCACGAGACCCTCCGAAAGGAGCTCGCCCGCGCGGGCGCGCTCGAGGAGCGGGCCTTCGAGCCGGATGCCGACGCGGTTCGACGCGGCGCTCACGCGCCAGGGCTCGGCGCAGAGCAGCTCGATCGCGTGCGGCGTGAACCAGTCGTCGCGCGGGCCGAGACGGACTCGAATGACGGGCTCGTCCGGCAGGCCATGTCCAGGGACAGCCCCTGGACATGGCTCCTCCGCCGGCTCGGGGCCGATCTGGAGCACGTCGCCCGCTTGCAGCGGCCGTGGGCCGAGGCCGGTCAGGAGATCGGTCGAGCGGCTCCCGAGGGTCGGCTCGACCTCGATCCCGCCGCGCACGCAGACGTACGTGCGCACGCCTTGCACACACCGCCCGACCTCCAGCGTGTCACCCGGCGCCAGCTCTCGGAGCGCGGCGGTCGTGGCGCCGGTCAGCGCGATGGTTGCCGGGCCGTCGACGCGCAGCACGGGGCCGTCGACTGTCGCCTCGAGCGCCGCCGCTCCGGCCGGGTTCCCGACCAGGCGGTTGCCGAGCTCGAAGGCGACCGCGTCCGCGGCTCCCGACGGTGGAACCCCGAGGTGCGCGAGGCCGGGCCGCCCGCGATCTTGCACGGTCGTGAGCAGGCCGGGACGGACGACTTCGATGTGCGTCATGCCACGACGAAGCTCACGAGGTCACCGGGCGCAAGCAGGGCCGGCGCTTCACGGCCGGGGTCGAACATGACGGCGGTCGTTGTGCCGAGCAGCCGCCACCCGCCCGGCGAGTCCCGCGGATAGACGCCCGAGTACGGGCCGGCGACCGCCACGCTGCCCGCGGGGACCCGGGTCCGCGGCTCGTCGAGTCGCGGCACGTGGAGCAACTCGTCGCCGCCGACGAGGTACGCGAACCCGGGCTGGAACCCGAGGAACGCGGCGACGTGCTCGACCCCCGTGTGCCGTGCGATCACCTCCTCCGGCGAAAGACCGCTCAGGGCAGCGACGGTCTCGAGATCGGGCCCGTCGTAGGACACGGGTAGCTCGATCCGCCGGCCGCTACCTGCGACTTCGGAAGCGAGAGCGCGCTCCGCGAGCGCCGGCAGGTCCGGGATCGCTTCGCCGTCGGGCCACGTGACGAGGACGGTCTGATGTCCGACGACCACGTCGATCAGCACCGACGGCCCGTCACGGAGCAGCCGCGCGAGCCGCACGGCCGTTTCGTTGTTCGGCAGGTCGACGACCGCCCCGCAGTCACCGGCGGGCCGGACGGGCACGCTCACGCGAACCGACGGAGCAAGATCCCCGCCTCGACGAGCGCCGCGCGGACCTGCGCCGCGAGCGCCGCCGCTCCCGGGGTGTCGCCGTGGACACAGATCGACCTCACCTCCGCGGCCCGCGCGAGTCGCACGGCCTGCGCGGCTGCAGCGTCGGCCGCGAGCAGAGCGCCGGGCTGATCACGGGGCACAAGGCCCCCGTTCCCGTAGCCACGGTCGGCGAACCCCTCCGCGACCGCCTGCAGGCCGGCGGCGCGCGCCTGTTCGAAGAGCTTCGAGCCCGGCCAGGCGAGAACGGCGAGACCGTGCTCGTGAGCCACCGCGACGATTGCCGCTGCAACATCGCCGGCCGCGATCGCGCGCGTGTAGAGCGCGCCGTGGGGCTTGAGGTAGCTCACGGGCGCTCCCTCGGCGGCGGCGATGGTGGCGAGCGTCTCGACCTGCTCGGCCACGTCCGCGCGGAGCGACTCGGGCGCGAGATCGCGCGCGCGCCGGCCGAAGCCCTCGCGATCGCGGTACGACGGGTGCGCCCCCACCGCAACCGCCCGGTGGGCGGCAGCGGCGCACACGGTTCGCATCGTCTCGGTGGAGCCGGCATGGAAGCCGCACGCGACGTTCGCGCTCGTGACGACCTCGAGCAAGCGCTCGTCGTCGGGGAAGCCCTCGCCGATGTCGGCGTTGAGATCGACGTCCACTTACTGGAGCAGCGTGACGTACACGGATCGCGTGCGCGGGCCGTCGAACTCGCAGAGGAAGATGCCCTGCCAGGTGCCGAGCGCGAGCTCGCCGTCGCGGAGCGGCACGAGCACCTGCGGCCCCATCAGCGACGCCCGCGGGTGCGAGGGTGCGTTCTCCTCACCCTCCTCGACGTGCTGCCAGCCCCACCCCTCCGGGACGAGGCGCTCGAGCGCCATCTCGAAGTCGCGCGCGACCATCGGGTCGGCGTGCTCGTTGATCGTCAGCCCCGCGGTCGTGTGCGGCACGTAGACGAGCACCGCCGACGCGCCGCCGGCGTCGCGGGCCGCGTCACGCACCCGGGCGGTGATGTCGACGAGCTGCGTGTGCCGCTCGGTGGCGATCCTCAGCTCCTGCACGAGGCCGTATCCTAGGGCGCGATGGCCGTCCAGCCCTACACAGCGAGCGAGGTCGATGCGTTCCGCGAGCGCGGCGACGCGTTCACGCGCGACATGCTCCAGGAGTACTACGACCACTTCGCCGGGCTCAAGGACACCCTCGACATCGAGCGTGTCTACGAGGAGTACGAAGACCTGACGCGGCTCGAGACGGCACAGCGCCTCGAGGACGCTCCGACCGAACTGTGGCGGTTTGCCTGCGAGGGCTTCCTCGGCAACCTCACCCGGTCGCACCAGGCGAGGGCAGCGGAGGTCGAGGCGACGCTCGAGGCGACGGTGGACGGGGAGACGATCCCGTACCGGATGGCGCGCGTCGTCATGTCCAACGAGGCAGACCGCAACAAGAGGCGCCGCGTCGACGAGGAGCGGATCAGGCTCCTCGACGAGCACTTGAACCCTCTCTACCTCGACGCCCACCGGATCGACCGTGACGCCGTCCGCGAGCTCAATGCACCGAACTACTACGAGCTCTACAAGCGGTTCGGCTTCCGGCTCGACGAGCTCGCCGTGGAATGCCGCGCGCTGCTCGACGAGACGGAGAAGCTCTGGGAGGACGAAGGCGACAAACTCTTCCGCACACGGCTCGGCTTCGGCCTCGACGAGGCGCAGCCGTGGGACGTCGGCCGCCTCTTCCGTGCGCCCGAGCTCGACGCGCAGTACCCGTCCGACCGCATGCTGCCCGCGCTCGAGGCGACCCTCTCGGAGCTTGGCATCGACATCCGCTCGCAGGCCAATGTGCATCTCGACCTCGAGGTGCGCCCGAGCAAGTCACCGCGCGCGTTCTGCGCTCCGATCGAGGTGCCAGGGAAGGTGATGCTGGTCATCCAGCCGATCGGCGGGAAAGACGACTGGGAAGCGTTGTTCCACGAGGCAGGCCACACCGAGCACTACGCGTCGACGAGTGAGAGCCTCTCGATGGAAGGGAAGCGGCTCGGTGACATGGCCGTCACCGAGGGCTGGGCGATGCTGATGCAGCACCTCGTCACCGAGCCCGCCTGGCTCAGCCGCAGGCTCGACGTAGCGCGGATCGACGAGCTCGCGCGCGACGGCGCTGTCTCCCTCCTCTACTTCGTGCGCCGCTACTGCGCGAAGCTCCTGTACGAGATCGAGCTCTTCCAGGTCGAGGATCCGACAACGGTGCGCGACCGCTACGCCGAGCTCCTGTCGGACGCACTGAAGCTCCCGGTGCACCGGGAGAGCTACCTCGACGACGTCGACGGGAGCTTCTACGTGATCGGGTATCTCCGCTCGTGGGCATTCGAAGCGCAGCTGCGGGACTTCCTGCGGGGCGAGTTCGGGAACGAGTGGTTCGCCCGGCGCGAGGCCGGCGACCTCCTGCGCGAGCTCTGGTCGCTCGGCCAGGAGCCGACCGCCGACGCAATGCTGAAGGACGTGACCGGCGCGAGCCTCGAGATGGCCGCAGTCGGTGACCGCATTCGCGAACGACTCTAGAGTCACCCCGTGGCACTCGTTCTGCTGAGTGACGTGGGGCAATGACGGCGCTCGCACACCTCTCCGACGATGCGGTGCTCGCGCTCCTCGCGCGCTCGGACGACGACGCGCTCGCCGAGCTCTACGACCGGTATGGCCGCCCGGCGTACGGGCTCGCGCTGCGTGTCCTCCGCGACGCGGCACTCGCGCAGGACGCGGTGCAGGACGCGTTCCTCACCGCTTGGCGGACGGCGCCGTCGTTCGATCCACGCCGCGGCTCCGCTTCGTCGTGGCTCCTGACGCTCGTTCACCGGCGCGCGGTGGATGTCGTGCGGCGGGAGGACCGGCGCCGGTCTGTGCCTCTCGACGATGCGCCGGTGGCGGCGGGTGACGCGACCGACGAAGAAGCCGAGACGCGTGAGCTCCGGCGGGGTGTCCAGACCGCGCTCGGGCAACTCACGCCCCTCGAGCGCGAAGCGCTCGAGCTCGCGTATTACGGCGGTCTCTCGCAGTCCGAGATCGCCGAACGGCTCGGCGTCCCGCTCGGCACCGTGAAGAGCCGGATGTTCGCCGGCCTCGCCCGTTTGCGCGATCTGCTCGACCGGGGCGAGGGTTAGTGCTGCCGCTGTTCGACAACGTGCCGGTGCGCCGGTTCGCAGTCGTCACCTACGCGCTGATCGCGGCGAACGTCGCCGTCTTCCTGTGGGAGCTCGGCGCGCAGGGGAACAGGATCGACCACTACGCGTTCTATCCGTGCGCCGTCAGCGGGCCGTGCCGAGGTGCTGCTGTCGGGCACATCCCCTGGCCCGAGGGCGCGCTGTCATCGATGTTCCTGCACGCAAGCTGGCTCCACCTGCTCGGGAACATGCTGTTCCTCTGGATCTTCGGCAACAACGTCGAGGACGTGATGGGCCGTGTGCGGTTCCTCGTCTTCTACGCTGCGGCCGGCTATGTCGCCGCGCTCGTGCAGGCGGCCGTGACGATCCACTATGCGAGCGACCAGGCGGCAAGCCTCCCGACGGTCGGCGCGAGCGGGGCGATCGCCGGCGTGCTCGGTGCGTACTTCGTCCTCCTCCCCCACGCCCGTGTGGTGACGCTCCTCTTCGGCTTCCTCCCCGTTCCGCTCTCGGCCGTCTTCTTTTTGGGGTTCTGGTTCGTGTTCCAGCTGTGGCAAGGCGGCTTCTCGCTGACGCAGCCGGACGCGGGCGGGGGCGTCGCGTTCGCGGCACACGTCGGCGGGTTCCTGTTCGGCGTGCTCGCCGTCCGTGCGTTCCAGGTCCGGGCGCCGCTGCGACCCCGCTGGTGAGCTTCGACGACCACGTCCGGAGCGCCCTCGACGCGCTGCCGCCCCACCTCGCACGGGCGCTCGAGAACGTGGCGGTCGTCGTCGAGGAGGCGGATCCGGACGACCCGGAGCTCTTTGGGCTCTGGCAGTCCGACGAGTACCTGCCGGACAAGATCACGATCTTCCGGCGCCCGCTCGTCCGCGCGTTTCCGGATCCCGCGGAACTGGAAGAGGAGATCCGCGTCACCGTTTTGCACGAGCTCGCGCACTACTTTGGGATCGACGAGGACCGGCTGGACGAGCTCGGATATTCGTAGGAATACGACGGCTCGGCTCGTCGTTTTTTTGGGGTATGAGAACGCTGAACGACATCAAGGAGGAGATCGACGAGGTCTCCGAGCGCCGGCTCCGGGTAATGCGGGAGCTGGCGCAGGGATACGACGCCTCCTTGGCCGCCGAGCACCGGCGGCTCGAGGAGCAGGTCGCGCAGCTCTGGGAGGAGCAGCGGAATGCCCGGGCCATGCTGCGCTTCGGCGACCGGGACGTGATCATCCAGAGGGCCCGCCAGGAAGAGCGGCTCTCGCGCGCAGCGTAGCGCCGCGAACTCGAACTTTGGCCCGCCGGGTGAAAGCCCGGCGGGCAACAGAGCTACAATCCGCGCGGCTCGGGGCGTTAGCTCAGCTGGGAGAGCGTCGGCTTTGCAAGCCGAAGGTCACCGGTTCGATCCCGGTACGCTCCATTTGGAACTGCAAGGCTTGCGGCGACTTCGGTTCGCGCGAGCGTGGCGGTCATTGTGCGAACCGGCGCTAAAGGCCGAGAACGAGCATCAACGCCTCGTCAACCGCTCGGAGTTCGTGCGCGTCGAGTCGCCCCGCTGACCGGCCGAGCCGGTCGGGGTCGACGACGGTCGTCTGTTCGATGAGAACTCGTGTCTCTTCGCCCTTGAGCATGATCGAGGGCCGAAAGCTTGCTGCCCGCGCGCCTGCGGAGGTGGGTGAGACGAGGACCGTGCTGAGACCGAGGAGCTCGTCGGCCTGGACGACGACCGCGTAGCGAGCGCCGCGCTGCTCGTGACCTCGCGCTCCACGCCGCGCCGGGAGCCGGAAGACCTCGCCGCGGACCATCTCAGTCGGTCGCGGGCGGGGCGAGCTCTGCGAGCTGCTCGCGGATGACCCGCATCTCCTCGCGGTCCCGCGTGTCCGCCGCAAGCACGCGCACCTCGTCTCGGACGGCCGACCGGAGCCGCCGCCGGGCAGCCGCCTCGCGCAGCGCTGCGCGCACCGCTTCCGAGTCGCTGAGTTCTCCCCCACGCACGATCTCGAGGGCTGCCACCGACGCATCGTCAAGACGAACGTGCAGCGAGCGTCCCACGCCGGCAACTGTAGCACAGAACGTGCTACATAACCGTTGCTCGCGCGGACGTCGCTTTCGTTCACTCGTTCGAGTGAATTTTCGAGCGGATTCGCGGCGATCGGGAACGTCACGCGCGTGAGCGAGTGGCGTGAGCTCACCGAACGACTCGTATACCTCGATTTCGCGATCGAGGATCTCGACGCGTGGGCATCGGCCGCCGAAGACGTCGAGGAGCTCGCGCGGCTCGAAGCTCTGCGCGACGAACTGCAGGCCGCGATCGCCGAGCATCACGTTTCGCGACGCGTGCGCCAGCTTCTCCGCGAAGGTGGCGACTAGCGCCGCGTGAAGGTCAGCGTGCGGCTGATGCCGACGAGGTAGCCGGGACCTGCCTGGTTGACGCTGAACGCGGCCCGAACCGTCGAACGCCCCCTCGGGATCGTCGCTCGGAACTCGGCGCGCGAACGCCGACCGAGCCGCACGCGCTTGATCGTCACCCAGCGCGTCCCGACCCGTCGCTGCAGCTGAACTACCCGGCGAGCGAAGGTGTGCGCTCCCCTGACGCTGACCAGGAACCGACCGTTGCGGAAGCGCGCGATCGTGACGCGCGCGTGGACACCGACAGAGACGGATGCGCTGAGGCCGCCACGCCAACTCGCCTGGTACGAGGTCGCGATGCGCGGACGTGCGAGGTACGTCCACACCCCGTCGGTTCCGGTCAGCACGGTCCCGACGGAGCGGAACGAGCCCGTTCCGTACGCCCTCGAGAAGACGATCACCTGCTCCCCAGCCTGGCGCGTCGGCACCGAGCCGGTCAGCCGCACGCGTCCGCCGAACACGACCTGGCGGGCCGCGATGATCAGGCTCACACCGCTCGTCGTGAACGTCCCATCGGCGCCGAACGTGGTGCCGGCGTCGCTTCTCGCAACGAGCCGGTAGTGGTACGTGGCCGTCGCGCCGAGACCCGTGAGCGGAGCGACCACGGTCTGCGCGCCCGCGCGCGAGCCGGCGCCGCGGTGCGTCGTCGACTTGCCGTACCTCGTCGAGGTGCCGTAGTCGAACCACCACGTCGTCGCACGGCCCCGCGGGTCGACCGAGCCCGTCAGCTGCGCCGTGTCGGCGCCGACACCCTGCGCCGCCCCGGTGGCAGCCGCGGGCGGGCCCGCGGTCGGGAAAACGCGATCGGCGCCGAACACCCGGCCGCTCGAATTCTGCGCGACGACGCGGAAGTGGTAGGTCGTTCCGGCCCTCAACCTCGTAACGCGTGCCGACACCGTTTGTGCGCTCGTGCCGGAGCCGGCCGAATGCGATGACGTCTTCGAGCCGTAGGCCGCCGACGCCCCGTACTCGAACCACCACGAGGTTGAGAGGCCGTTCGGCGTCACGTGCCCGTGCAGCGTGGCGGTGGTGACCGCGATCGAGCTCGCGTTGTCGGTCGCGACCGCAGGCGCGGAGCTCGTCTTGAACGTGCCGTCTGCGCCGGTAGCGGTCCCGGCGTCGCTCTTCGCGACGATCCGGAAGTGATACGTCCGGCCGATCACGAGATTGGCGATCCCGACCGCCTGGTTCTGCGGGCTCGTGCCCGAGCCGGCGCTCTTCACCGCGGTCTTCGTGCCGTAGCTCGTCGACGTGCCGTACTCGAAGTAGAACGTGGTGTCGCGGCCGTTCGGATCGACCGTCCCGTTCACCGTGGCGGAGGTCGTGCCGATGCCGGTCGCAGCGCCCGTGACGACATTCGGAGGCACAAGCGTCGTGAACACGGCGTCGCCACCGTTACTCGTCCCCGCGGCGTTCTTCGCGACGACGCGGTAGTGGTAGGTCGCACCGGACTTCAGGTTGGCCAAGGGGGACGTGATGCTCACGGCGGCGCTGCCGGAGCCGGCGTTCGCCGACGGGGTCGTCGAGCCGTAGGACGTCGACGTCCCGTATTGCACGAACCAGGTCGTCGCCTGACCGCCCGGCGCGACCGTTCCCGTCACCGTTGCCGTCGTCGAGCCGACCGCAGTCGCCGGGCCGGTTGTGGCCGTCGGCGCGGCCGCGCGTGCACTACCGCCGAAACTCACGAGTGCGACTGCCGCCGCCACGGCCGAGGCAAGCACTGTCCGCTTGCAGGTCATACGCATCCCCTAATCCGACTGCGCCGCGAGCATGATCCCAAGTCGTGCAGGAATTTGCGGACGCGGCGTAAGAGACCGGTAAAACGGGTCAGTCGGTCAATCAATTAGGCTCGCTTCGATGAGCGTCGATCTCGAAGCTCGCGTTGCAGCCCTGCGCCGTTCGGCGGTGTTCGGTGCGCTCGACGAGCCGTTCCTGGCCGGCCTGGCGCGGTCGATGGCCGAGGTCACGTTTCCGGCCGGCCACGTGCTGATCGAGCCACGAGCTGCCGGATCCGGGATGTTCGTGATCGACGAAGGCACGGTGACGGTGCAACGGCGCGACGTCGAGCCGGTCGAGCTCGGGCCCGGCGAGGTCGTCGGTGAGCTCGCCCTCCTCACCGAGGACGGCAGGAGGACCGCCCGGGTGCAAGCGCTGACCGAGGTGCGGTGCCTGACGCTCGACCGGGCGACGCTCCAGCAGGCGTTCGCGGACGAGCCGAAGCTCGCGATCGCGCTCCTCCAGGCCGCCGTCGAACGCCTCGCCGCCCAGATCCTCTCCTAGGCGGGGCCGCGCAGCACGATCTCCTCGTAGAGCGGCACGTAGCCGAGCCGGCGGTTTAGCTCGAGCAGCGAGGTGAGCCTGAGCTCGTTCGCCGTTCTGATCGTGGTGATTCCGTGCTCCTTCGCCCAGGCGATCTGCGCGCGCTTGAGCGCTCCGGCGACGCCGCGGCCCCGTGCTCGGCGGGCGACCGCCATGAAGCCGTTGCTCCACGTCCCACCCTCGAGCTGCAAGTAGCCGTAGCCGAGCACACGGCCGTTCTCGAGGGCGACGAAGTACGCGTCTGGCCGCTGTGCCTGAAGGCCCCAGTCGAGCCACCCGTCGATGCGGCTCTCCGCACGCCCCGGCTGGTCGGAGTACGCGACCCGCGCGAGCGCGTGCAACTGCCGACCGAGCTCGGGGCGGTCGGCGAGCGTGACGATCTCGAAGCTCGGCGGCCCGAGGTCCGGAGCGGCCGCCACGTCGAGCTCCGAGATCACGTACCGGCGCACCTCGCCGAAACCGTGCCCCTCGAGCCACGACGCAACCTCCGGCGACCGCGTGGTCGTCCACGCCTCCAGGCCCGTCTTGCCGATCGCGCGCGCAGCCTCGGAGGCGGCACGCCTCGCGTCCTCGTCGACCGCGTGAAACCACACCTCCGCGTAGGGCAGATGCTCGAGGCCGGGAATCGGGCGAACCTCCATCACGGGGATTGTGGCCCTGCACGGTCTCCGCCGCTTGCCGTGTTCGGTAGTTAGCCTGGTTAACCTCGTCGGCTAGCCTGGGAAGGTGAGCAGGCGCTCTCTCTCCGTCGAACCGCCCGACCTCGGCCTCTGGCCGACCGCGAAGGGCCTCGCTCGCCTCTGGCGCGAGCAGAAGCAGCTCGTCCTGCTCGGGCTCGGCTGTGCGCTCGTCTACTCGGGGCTCGCGCTCGCGATCCCGATCGTCATCCGGCACGCGATCGACAACGCGATCGCGCCGAAGAGCGGCCACCGCGCCGCGCTCTGGCCGTATCTCCTGGCGGTGATCGGCCTCGCCGTCCTCCGCTTCGCGTTCAACTTCACGCGCCGCTACGCGACCGCTCGCACCGGCATCCGCGTCGAGTGGCGGATGCGCGAGCTGCTCTACCAAGCGTACCTCCGCTATCCACGCGCGTTCTACGACCGGCACGCGACCGGCCAGGTCGTGTCGCGCGCCACGAACGACCTCTACCCGATCCGCTACTTCATCGGGTGGGGCATGACGCAGGGGATCCAGTCCCTGATGATGATCGTCGGGATCGCAGTCGTCCTGTTCCTCGTGAACGTGAAGCTCGCCGCGATCGCACTCGTGGCGATGCCGGCCGTCTTCCTGCTCGCGTTCTCGTTCGCACGGCGCGTGATGCCCATCTCGCGCCAGGTGCAGCAGCTGAAGGCTGATGTGACCGAGGCGGCGGACGAGGCGGTCGTCGGGATCGAGATGGTGCAGGCGTTCGGCCGTGAGGACGACGTGCAGGCACGCTTCGCGCGCAAGGCAGAGTTCGTCCGTGACGGCGTCCTGCGCCAGGCGCGCGTCGAGGCGGCCTTCCTGCCCGGGCTCCTGTTCCTGCCGACACTCTCGATCGGAGCCGTCGTCTTCTTCGGCGGCAAAGACGTGATCGGCGGCACGCTCACCTACGGCGAGTTCTTCCTCTTCTACCAACTGCTGCTGCAGCTCGTCTGGCCGCTCGAAGCGCTCGGCTGGATCCTCTCGCTCGCGCAGCGCGCGACGGCGTCCGCGTCACGCAGCTTCGCGTGGCTCCAGGGGATCGAGACGATCCCGGAGCCGACGCACCCCACCTCGCTCCCCGAGGGGCGGCTCGGCGTGAAGTTCCAGGACGTCCGGTTCTCCTACGGCACCGGCTCGGAGGTGCTCTCCGGCGTCGAGCTCGCGGTCGAGCCGGGAGAAGTGATCGCCGTGTGTGGGCCGACCGGCGTCGGGAAGACGTCGCTCCTCAACCTGCTGCCGCGCTTCTACGACCCGACCGAAGGGCGCGTGCTTGTCGGCGGCGTCGACGTGCGCGACGTTCGGCTCGAGGAGCTGCGGCGCGCCGTCGCGGTCGTGACGCAACGGCCGATCCTCTTCTCGATCCCGCTGCGCGACAACTTGACCGCCGCGCGCCCCGACGCACCGTGGGACGAGGTCGTCGCGGCGTGCGAGGCGGCGGGCGTCGCACACTTTGCCGCGGAGCTGCCCGACGGATACGACACGCTGATCGGCGAGCGCGGCGTCAACCTGTCGGGCGGCCAGCGCCAGCGCGTCGCGCTCGCCCGCGCGCTCGTCGCGGGCGCGCGAGTCGTGGTGCTCGACGACCCGATGTCGGCCGTCGACACGCAGACAGAGCGCCACCTGGTCGAGAACCTCCGCCCCGCGCTCGCCGGGCGGACGGTCCTGATCGCGACGCAGCGGCTCTCGACAGTCGAGGTCGCGGACCGCGCCGTCGTGCTGGATGAAGGCGTCGTCGTCGAGACTGGGACGCCTCAGGAGCTCCTCGCCCGTCGCGGCGTGTTCTGGTCCCTCTTCGGAGAGGAAGTCGGTGCCGCAGCATAGGCGTAGGCTCGACGGAGCCGCCCAGCCGAAGCGGAGACCGCAGAGGACCGGTCTCTCCCGCCTCGCGCGCTACCTGAAGGGGCGCACGCTGCGCGTCAGCGCGCTCGCGGCCGTCGGCGTGCTCTCGGCCGCTGCGCCCGTCTCCGCCCTCCTCGTCGTGCAGGACGCGATCGACAACGGCATGCGCGCGCATGACCGGTCACGGCTCGGGCGCGACGTGCTCGTGTATCTCGCGATCAACGCCCTCGCCTGGGTGCTGCAGACGACGCTTGTACGCGGGCTCGCGCGTGTCGGCCAGGACGTCGTGCTCGGCCTGCGGGAGGACCTCTTCGACCACCTCACGCGACTCTCCCTGCGCTACTTCTCACAGCAGAAGGCGGGCTGGATCATCGCGCGTCTGACCTCGGACGTCGACGCGCTCTCGGACGTCCTCTCCCAGGGGCTGACGACGCTCGTCGTCAACACGCTGACACTGATCGCGGCGATCGTCGGCCTCTTCGTGCTCGACTGGCGGCTCGGGCTCGTCGCCCTCGTGATCCTGCCGCCGACGCTCGTCCTGACCCGGTGGTTCCAGGTGCGCTCACACACGGCGTTCCTGCGTGTGCGCGAGACGATCTCGGGGATGACGGCGCAGATCGCCGAGTCGGTGGCGGGCATGGCCGTGATCCAGGCGTTCAACCGCGAGCGCGCGTTCCTGGGCGAGTTCGACCGTGCGAACTGGGCGAACCGAGAGACGAACACGCACGCGCAGTGGCTCAACTCGCTGTTCTTCCCGGGCATCGAGTTCCTGGGCGCGATCGCGACGGTCTCGGTGATCTGGGTCGGGGGGCACCTGCTCGGCCAGGGCTCGCTCACGATCGGAACGCTCGTCTCGTCGGTCTTCGTCCTGAACCTCGTCTTCCAGCCGCTGCAGGAGCTCTCCGACCTGTACGGCCAGGTGCAGTCGGCGGGCGCGGCGATGGAGAAGATCAGCTCCGTCCTCGACGTCGAGCCGGAGATCCGCGACGCCCCCGCCGCGACCCTTCTGCCGAGGATCGAGGGGGATCTGCACATCGACCGGGTCACGTTCGCCTACGGCCGGGACCCGGTGCTGCACGCGATCGACATCCATGTTCGGCCGGGAGGCTGCCTCGCGCTGGTCGGCGAGTCGGGCGGCGGCAAGTCGACGACCGCGAAACTCGTCGGGCGCTTCTACGACCCGGACGACGGCGCGGTCGTCGTCGACGGCCACGACCTGCGCAGCGTTGAGCTGCGCGCATACCGGCGCCAACTCGGCGTCGTGCTGCAGGACCCGTTCCTCTTCGCCGGCACGATCGCCGACAACATCCGCTTCGCGCGGCCCGGCGCAACCGACGAGCAGGTGGCGGACGTGGCGAACGCCGTCGGGGTCGACCGGATCGCGCGACGCTTCGAGAGCGGGTTGCTGCACGAAGTACGCGAGGGCGGCGCAGGACTGTCGGCGGGCGAGCGGCAGCTGATCTCGATCGCACGAGCCCTCCTCGCCGATCCGCGCATCCTGATCCTCGACGAGGCGACGTCGAACATCGACCGGCCGACCGAGATCCTGATCGAGCAGGCGCTCGACCGGCTGCTGCGCGGACGGACGTCGATCATCATCGCGCACCGTCTCGCCACGGTCCGGCGCGCCGACGAGATCCTCGTGCTCGAGCACGGACGCATCGCCCAGCGCGGGCGCTTCGACGACCTACTGGCGACCGAGGGGCCGTTCCGCGAGCTCGCCGCTCAGCTGCACGGCGCGTCTGAAGTCGACGCCTTGCAGTCCGCTCCGGTGACCGGCAGTCGGCCGAGAAGCTCGGCGAGCGTCGTCAGCTCCGAGCCCGAGTAGTGCGACAGGAAGAGCTCATCGATCCCGCGCAGGTGAGTCTTGGCGGCTGAACGCAGCTTGTTCAGTCCCCCGTCCGTCAGCTTTGCGTAGGAGACCCGCGCGTCGGACGCGCACGTCTCCTTCGCGACGAAGCCCGCGCGCTCGAGCCCTTCGAGGAGCCGCGTGATGCCCGAAGCGGTCAGCAGCACCTGCTGCGCGAGGTCGACGCGGCGCATCCGACCGCCCTCGGCGTGCGACAGGTGCAGGAGCACCTCGTAGTCGTTCAGCGTCAGGTCGTGCTCCCGCTGCAGCTGAGCCGACAGCTCGCGCGTGATCGCCGCGTGAGCACGGAGGAAGGAGACCCAGCCGTCGAGCTGGAGCGGTGGTGAGATCGTGGCCGCAGTCATAGTTGCGTACTCAAGTGTAGCGGCGACCGCCGCGCTTGCACAGTGTCCAGGTGAGCCATGTCCCGGGGACAGTCCCCGGGACATGGCCGTTCCGCCACGCCTGCCGCGGCGCCGGATCGTGGCTCGACGGCGTGCCTCCGCGGGCCGTGTCCCGGGGACAGTCCCCGGGACACGGCGCTTATGGCCATTTCCGGCGAGGGCGGGTGCCGCAGGTAGCTTCCGTGGAGGTGAGCCGGAGTGATGAGGGAATCGAGGCGATCGGGCTCCGGCGTCAGTTCAAGGACGTCGAGGCCGTCGCGGGAATCGACCTGCGGGTCCTGCCCGGGGAGATCTACGGGTTCCTCGGGCCGAACGGCGCCGGCAAGTCGACGACCGTCCACATGCTGACGACGCTCCTCCCGCCTTCCGGCGGCCGCGCGACGGTCGCCGGGTTCGACGTCGCGAAGCAAGGCCCGCAGGTTCGGGCCGCCATCGGCGCCGCGCTCCAGGAGGCTGCGCTCGACCCGTTCCTGACGGGCAGCGAGCACCTGCGGCTGCAGGCGTCGCTCCACGGCATCCGCGGCGACGTGCGGAAGAGCCTGATCTCGCAGCTCCTCGACCGGGTCGGCCTCACGAACGCCGGCAACCGCAAGGTGCGCACCTACTCGGGGGGGATGAAGCGCAGGCTCGACCTCGCGCTCGCCCTCATCCACGACCCGTCGATCCTCTTCCTCGACGAGCCGACCACCGGCCTCGACCCGCAGAGCCGTACCGCCCTCTGGGACGAAGTCGGGCGCCTCGCACGCGAGGAGGGAGTGACGGTCTTCCTGACGACGCAGTACCTCGAGGAGGCCGACGTCCTCGCTGACCGCGTCGGCATCATCGACCACGGCCGGATCGTCGCCGAGGGGACGCCCGCGCAGCTGAAGGCACAGATCGGTAAGCCCACCGTCGAGGTCGTGCCCGAATCGCCCGACGAGCTCCAGCGGCTGCGCGGCCTTCTCCGCCGCTTCGGCGCCGAGACTGCGGCGCGCCCAGGCGCGTTCGCCGTCCAACTCGACGGCCACGGCGCGCTGCCGGAGGTCGTGCGCGCGCTCGATCTCGAAAACCTCCGCGCGGCACAGATCAACCTGCACGAGCCGTCGCTCGACGACGTGTTTCTCGCGAAGACGGGGCACACACTCGAGGGCGCCGAGGACGAGGCGTAGGCTTGACGGAGCCTCGCAAAGAGCGCAGGCATCGACTTCGCGGACGCCTAAGCGGGAACCGTTGACGCAGCAGGTCTGGCTGATCGCCCGGCGATCGGTCGTGCGCACCTTCAGGCAGCCGGGGACGTGGATCCCGCCGCTCACGTTTCCGCTGATGCTGATGGCCGTGAACTCGAACGGCCTGCGCGCCGCGACGCACCTACCAGGATTCCCGACGCATTCGTTTCTCGCGTTCTTCCTGCCCTTCTCGTTCTTGCAGGGCGCGCTTTTCGCCTCCGGGATCGCCGGCGTCGACCTCGCTCGCGACATCGACACCGGATTCCTGAACCGGCTCGCGCTGACGCCCGTCCGCGGCTCGGCACTCCTGATCGGCCAGATCGGAGGCGCGGTCGGGCTCGGCGCACTGCAAGCGGCGGTCTATCTCACGGTGGGGCTCGCGGCCGGCGTCCGCATCGAGACCGGTGTCGCAGGCGCGTTCGTCATCCTGCTGCTCGCCGTCCTGATCGCGACCGGCTGGGGCACGCTCGGCCTCTGGCTCGCGCTGCGCACCGGCTCCAGTGAAGGCGTCCAGTCGCAGTTCCCGCTGCTCTTCTTCGCGACGTTCATCTCGAGCATGAACCTGCCGCGCAACCTGATCGAGGTGACCTGGTTCCGCGACGTCGCGACCATCAACCCGGTCAGCTACATGATCGAAGGGCTCCGTACGCTCGTCATCGGCGGCTGGGACATGCAAGCCCTCCTGCTCGGGTTCGGGTTCACGTTCGCGTTGATCGCCGTCTCGCTCGGGCTCGCGGGGCGCCAGCTGAAGGTGAGGATGGCGCGAACATGAAGCGCACGCTCGACGTCGCGCTCGCACTCGCGCACCGGCAGGTGACGGTGCTGTTCAAGAACCCCTCGTTGTTCATTCCGCCGATGCTCTTTCCGTTGATGAACTTCATGGCGTTCGCCGGCGGGCTATCCCGTCTCCGCCATGTGCCCGGCTTCGACTTCCACGGCGGCTACACCGCGTTCCAGTTCGTCTTCGTGCTTCTCCAGTCGGCTGCGTTCGGCGGCGTGTTCGCAGGGTTCGGAATCGCCAGGGACTTCGAACGGGGCTTCGCGCGCCGCCTGCTCGTCTCGGCTCCACAGCGGAGCGGCATCATCGCCGGCTACGCAATCGCCGCGCTCGTGCGGTGGGCGCTGATCGCCGTCGTCCTGACCTGTGTCGCGCTCGCGGCGGGCATGCAAGTCGGCGGCAGCGGCGTCGACCTCTTCGGGCTCTACGCGCTCGCGATCGTGTTCAACCAGATCGGCCTGCTGTGGGCGTGTGGGGTCGCCATGCGATTCCGCTCTGTCCAGTCGGGGCCGCTGATGCAGACGCCGGTCTTCATGGTGCTCTTTCTCGCGCCGGTCTACGTCCCGCTCGACCTGCTGCAGGGGTGGATCCATACCGTCGCGCGCCTGAACCCGCTGACCTTCATCCTCGAAGCAGGACGCGGCTTCATCGAGGGCGAGCCGACCCAGGTCGCGATGGCGTTCGGCGTCGCCGCCGCCCTGTTCGTGGTCTTCGCCGTGTGGGCGCGCACCGGCCTGCGGGCAGCCGAACGCTCGGGCTGACTAAATCTCCCTCACGGTCTGTGCCCTACAGGTCCCGCAACGAGAACGCGGCAAGTGCTGCCGCACCCACGAGGAACAGGTACCCCACCGACCACACGAGCAGCGGCGTACCCGCCTGGTGCGAGCCGCCAAACGGACCGAGCGTCAGCACGAACTCGGCGAAGCCGGTCGTGTCGACAGTGAGGCGGTGCAACGCGTCTTCGTACAGCGCGTCGAACGGGAACGCCCACCATGCGAGGTGCGCGATGTGCTGCAGCCGCTGCGAGTGGATCGCCCGCCCGATCTCGCCGAGGAGGCCCGCCGTGAGCCCGCCGCCGAAGATCATGAGGGTTCCGATCCCGTTGGCGATCGGCGCGAAGAACACCGAGCCGGCGAGCGCCACCGCGCTGACCACGACCACGGAAGCGGCAAGCTCGAGGCCGGGCGCGACGATGCGGTCGGGCGTCCAACCGCCGGCCCAGTTCACGATCGCGATGGTCGCGGCGTACACGCCGAGCACATAGAGTGCCGCGACGCCGGCTGCACCGACGAACCGTGCGAGCAAAAGCCGGGCGCGACCGATCGGCCGCACGACGAGTGGCTGCAGAAGCCCCGACTCCGCGTCGCCGCGCACGACGTTGAGTGTCAGGAACACGGAGAGGATCGCCCCCAGGAAGAGCGTTGCGAACATCGCGAGACCCTCGACGATCGCCCCGGCGATTACGTCGGGGTCGAGGTTCGCGTCGCCAGGACCGACGAAACCGCGCGTGTCGCGGAACGCGGCGTGCGCGCCCCACGCGAACAGCGCCAGGAAGCCCGCGGTCAGAACCAGCACGACGGCGAACATCTTCCGCCGCAGGCTCTCGCGCAACCCGTAGAGAACGATCGTTCTCATTCGTCTACAACTTCGAGGTAGGCCTCTTCGAGCGTGGACGTCACGATGCGCACGGAGTAGACGTCCTCACCTGCGGCGACGAGCTCGCGAACGAGTCGCGGCACGTCCGCGCGGTGCGCGTCGGCGTAACGCCTGACGCCGGCGGCGGTCTCCACCTCGACCCCGCCTTCGCGACGCAACTCCGTGGGCGTGCCGGCCGCGACCACGCGACCGTGGTCGACGATCACGACGTGGTCGCAGACGAGCTCCACCTCCGAGAGGAGATGCGAGTTGAGCAGGACTGCGGTGCCGCGGCGACGGAGCTCTTCGAGGAGCCCTCGGACGACGCGACGGCCGGCAGGGTCGAGTGCGCTCGTGGGCTCGTCGAGCAGCAGGAGCTGCGGTTGACCGACCATGGCCTGTGCGATGCCGAGCCGCTGCTGCATCCCCTTCGACATGGCCGCGACGCGCGTGCGACGCGCGTCGGACAGCCCGACCAGGTCGAGCAACTCGCCGCGTTCCCGCGCGCCGCCGTCCGACCGTGCGAGCTGCTGGTGCAGGGCGAGCACCTCGTCCGCCGTCATCCAGCCCGGGAAGCGAAAGAGCTCAGCGAGGTAGCCGAGCGTGCGGCGTGCGGCCACCGACCCCGCCGGTGACCCGGCGATCTCGGCCCGGCCGCGCGACGGGCGCACGAGGCCGCACGCGATCTTGACGAGCGTCGACTTGCCCGCACCGTTCGGGCCGAGCAGCCCCACGAGCTGGCCCGGCTCGACCGCGAGGTCGACGCCGGCAAGCGCCTGCACGCGCCGATACCGCTTCTCGAGCCCGTGGGCAGCGAGGGCAGGCGTGCTCACGCGCCGAACCGGTCGACCAGGATCCTGATCTCACACAGTGCGCGGAACCCGAGCCGCGCCAGGATCGGCTGCGACATCGGCCCGGCCTGCGTGACGAGCGCCGGGGTGCCGCGCGCGACAGCGTCGTCCCAGCGGGCAGCGACGAGCGCGCGATAGGCCCCGCGTCCGCGCGCCTCCGGCAGTGTCGACCCGCCGAAGAGCGTCGCCCCGCGCTCACCGAACGCCGCGGACCCGCGGGCGACAGGCGTGCCGTCGACATACGCGAGGTAGATCGTGTTGTTCGCGTCGGGCTCGTACCGGCGGCGCGGCGGCTCGGGTGAGCCGAACGCGATCGCGGCAATCCGCTCGGCAACATAGAACTCCTCGTCCGTCTCGACGCGCCGCACCTCGACGTCGGGCGGGGCCACACCCGGGGGCTCGCTCAACACCATCCCGATCGCGAGTGCCGTGGGCTCGTCATCGACGAGCCCGAGCACGTGCAGGCGCTCGACCAGATCGGCGGGACGCGCGTGCGTGCCGACCTCCCAGCTGCAGGCGGCGCGACCGCGCCGCCGCACGTGCTCATGGACCTCCGCTCGCACCTCGCTGAGCTCGTCCGCCTCGAAGCGGAAGCGCTGCGCGACATTCCAGCCGGGTCCACCCCCGTCCCCATCCACAAGACATAGCGGTCGGTGACGATCCGCTCGTCCTTCGGCCCGAGCGGCGTATAGGTATTCGCGTTCTCGGCCAGCTCGAGCCAGGGGTCGCCGCTCACGCCGGAAAGCTAGCGGCATACGATTGGCGTCATGCGCTGTGACGCGTGCGGCCAGGAGAACCCGGACGGGTTCAAGTTCTGCGGCAACTGCGCCGCTCCACTCGGCGTAGTGGAGCCGGTGCGCGAGGTTCGCAAGACCGTCACGGTGGTCTTCTGCGACCTCTCAGGCTCGACCGCGCTCGGCGACGTCACCGACCCCGAGACGCTCAGAGCGACGATGCGTGGTTACTACGACGAGATGAGGACGCTCCTCCAGCGTCACGGTGGGACCGTCGAGAAGTTCATCGGCGACGCGGTCATGGCCGTGTTCGGAGTCCCGATCGCACACGAGGACGACGCCCTCCGTGCTGTCCGAGCCGCCTGGGAGATGCATGCGGCCGTGCCCGCGCTCGGCCTGCAGGCGAGGATCGGCGTCAACACGGGCAGTGTGGTCGCCGGCGAAGGGGACGCACTCGTCACGGGCGACGCGGTGAACGTCGCGGCGCGGCTCGAGCAAGCGGCATCGCCGGGGGACGTGCTGATCGGCGCCGAGACGCGGCAGCTCGTGCGTGACGCCGTCCAGGTCGAGCCGATCCGGATCGAGGCGAAGGGCAAAGGGCAGGTCGACGCGTTCCGTCTCGTCGACGTCGATCTGCAGGCGGCGTCGATCGCGCGCCGTCTGGACACACCCCTGATCGGGCGCCGCTTCGAGCTCGAGCAGCTGCAGCAGGCGTTCGAGCGCACCGTGCGGGAGCAGCGGTGCCACCTGTTCACGGTGCTCGGCCCCGCAGGCGTCGGCAAGTCACGGCTCGTGGGCGAGTTTCTCGCCGGGGTCGATGCACGTGTAGTCACGGGCAGATGCCTCGACTACGGCGAGGGGATCACGTTCTGGCCGGTCATATCGGTGCTCAAGGCGTTGGGCGCACGGACGGACCCAACCATCGCTCAAATCGTGGAAGGAGCATCGACACCGAACGAGCTCTTCTGGGCGGTACGGGCGCAGCTCGAGGAGGTCGCAGCCGAACGCCCGCTCGTCGTCTTCTTCGACGACATCCAGTGGGGCGAGGAGACGTTTATCGATCTCGTCGACCACGTTGCGGATCTCTCCCGCGGGGCTCCCCTCTTCGTCCTCTGCCTCGCGCGTCCGGAGCTGCACGACAAGCGCCCCGGCTGGGGCGGCGGCAAGCTGAACGCGACGACGATCCTCCTCGAGCCGCTGTCGACGGCAGAGTGCGCCGAGCTGATCTCGGTGCACGGAGGAGTCGAGGCCGCGACCGAACAGCGGATTCTCGCCGCCGCCGAGGGGAATCCTCTCTTCATCGAGGAGATGGTCGCGCTCGTCCGTGAGAACGGAGATGTGCGCATTCCGTCAACCGTGCAGGCGCTCCTGCAGGCGCGTCTGGACCAGCTCGGACGCGAGGAGCGATCCGTGATCGAGCGAGGCGCCGTCGAGGGGCAGATCTTCCACCGCGGCGCAGTCCTCGAGTTGACGAAGACGAACGACGTGGAACTGCAGCTGACGGGTCTCGTCCGCAAGGAGCTGATCCATCCGACGCCGACAACCCTCGCCGGCGACCATGCGTTCCGGTTCCGGCATCTACTGATCCGCGACGCCGCCTACGACTCGCTGCCGAAGGAGACGCGCGCGGACCTGCACGAGCGGTTCGCGGACTGGCTCGAGCCCCACGGCCATGAGCTCGTCGAGCTCGACGAGATGCTCGGGTACCACCTCGAGCAGGCGGCGCGCTACCGGCGCGAGCTCGGGCGTCCCGACCCCGAGCTCGAACGCCGGGCGGCACTTCGACTTGGCGAAGCCGGGTCGAAGGCGGCGACGCGAAGCGACGCGCACGGCGCGGCGAACCTGCTCCGCCGGGCGCTCACGCTCCTGGCGAAGGACGATCCCGGGCGCGCGCCCCTTCTGATCGAGCTGATCGGGACCTTGCAGGGGACGGCGCCGCCCGAGGAGCAGTTCGCGCTGATCGACGAGCTGGAGCAGGACGGGAATCCCGCTGTGCGGATGCACGGGCGAGTCGCGCGGCTTCAGCTTCGAGTGCTCACCGATCCGATCGCCGTGATCCCCGAGGCCGAGGCGGTGAGCGAGGAGGCATTCGACGTGTTCGGAGAAGCGGGAGATGACCTCGGTCTTGCCCACGCCCACCACCTCGTGGCCTTGATCAACTGGCTCCAGAGCCGCGCGCTTCCCTCGGCGGCCGCGCACGAGCGGACGCTTCACCACGCCCGCCGCGCCGGAGCGCGCTCACTCGTGGGGCTGTCGACGATGCAGCAGGCCGGGCCGCTCATGTACGGACCGTTCACGGTCGAAGAGATCCGTGCGCGGCTCGAGAAGATCCGCGAGGACGGCTCCGCACTCGCGCGCACCACCGCATTGATGGTGGAGGCGGACCTCGCAGAGCGAGCAGGCCGATTCGACGATGCGCTGGCACTCCTCGCCGAGACGGGAGTGATTCATCGCGAGCTCGGAATGACGCTCGGCGCGACGATCACCGCCCAGAGACGTGCAGATGTCTTGCTCGGAGCCGGGCGTCTCGACGAGGCTGCAGCGATGTTCGAAAGCGCGCTTGCCGAGCTGAACGCGCTCGGGATGACGTCCTTCCTGTCGACGACGACGATCAACCTCGCCGAGGTTCTCTATGAGCGCGGGGAGCCCGAGGAGGCCGAGCGCCTCGCTCTCGAGGGCCAGGCAATCGGCGCCGCCGAGGACGTCGTCAACTTCGCGTACGGCGGCGGTCTCCGCGCGCGGATCGCCGCGGACCGCGGCGAGCTTGACGAGGCAGAGCGGCTCGCCCGGACCGCGCTCGACCACGCATACGAGACGGATTTTCCATCGGTGCACGCGACCGCTCATGAGGCGCTCGGGCACGCGCTGAGAGCAGCCGGGCGCAGTGAGGACGCTCAGGCCGAGCTGGAACGGGCACTCGACCTCTGGTCGCGGCACGGTTGGACGATCCGTGCGGAGCGTGTCCGGCAGCTAGTCGTGCAGCTGTGACCGCCAGGCCTTGGCGTAGATCGACTTCAACTGCTCCACGCGCGTCACGTAGGCGCGCGTCTCGGCGAACTGGATCGGCTCGCCGTGCGCGAGCCAGCGGTCGACGTTCCCCTGGCCGGCGTTGTACGCGGCGAGCACCAGGCGCTCGTCGTGGTACTTCGCGAACAGGTTGTCGAGATACCACGCGCCGTAGCGGATGTTGATCTCGGGGTTGTAGAGATCGTTCGTGCGGAACGCGCTGCCTCCGGTC
This sequence comes from uncultured Thermoleophilia bacterium, assembly GCA_963785875.1. Taxonomy (GTDB): domain Bacteria; phylum Actinomycetota; class Thermoleophilia; order Gaiellales; family Gaiellaceae; genus PALSA-600. Next base: position 255,136 of record CAWAWV010000002.1, read on the forward strand.
CGGATGGCGATGCCGCGCGCGGTCGACGGAGTCAGCTGCATGAGCCCGATCGCGCCCGACGAGGACTCGACACCCGCACGGAACTTCGACTCCTGGTAGATCACCGCCGCCATCAACGCGGGATCGAGCCGATGCTCTTCGGCGTGCACACGGACGTACTCCGAGTAGCGAAGCGGGTACCTGATCCGCTCGTACCACGGCGGATTGGTCGTCACGACGTAGGCGAAGCCGCCGACGGCGATTGCCGCGAGGGCGAGAGCGAATGCGAGCTTCTTCACCTCGGAAGGAGATCGTGCATGACGGAGCCGACGAACGCATCGAGCTCCTGCAGCGTCCCGACGTTCTTGAACGAATAATCGGCTCGCTCGACCTTTCCGCGGTCATCGAGCAGCCGCGACTCACGATCGTCCGTCGCCACCTCCGACCGCGCGCGGCGAAGCTTCGTCGGCGCAGTGATCACGACCACCTTGTCGAACCGCGCGTCACCGCCGGTTTCGTAGAGGAGCGGCACCTCCGTGACACAGACCTCCGGTGCGTCCGGCAATGCCGCCAGCTGGTCGCGCCATCGCAGATACTCGGCCGCTACGAGCGGATGCAACGTCTCTTCGAGCCAGGCGAGCGCGTCGCGATCGTTGAACACGACGGTTGCGAGCGCCCCGCGGTCGATCTCGCCGTCCGGCGCGACGACGCCGTTTCCCATTCGCGCGACCACGGTGTCGCGGACGTCCCGGCGCCTTAGCAGGTGGTGGACGATCTCGTCGCTCGAGACCGTCGCCGCGCCGTGGCGCGCGAACGCGTGCAGCGCCTCGCTCTTCCCGGCTCCGATCCCGCCCGTGATCGCGACCGCGATCGGGCGTGCCACTACTCGTCGGTGCTGGTGGCTTCCGGCGGTTCGGGCGCGACTTCGGCTTCGGCCGTCGGAGCCTCGGGCTCCTCGGCCTCGGCGGCCGGCTCTTCGATCTCCGCAAGCGCTTCGCTGACCGGGGCCTCCGCGAAGACCTCCTCCGACAGGTCGAGCGCCGGGCGTGTGTGCACCGACTCGGCGCCGTCCGCGCGCGGCTGGACGGGATCCGAGTCCTCGACGCGCTTGAGCGACAGCGAAAGCCGCCGCCGTTCCCCGTCGACCTCGATGATCTTCACGTTGACCGGCTGACCCTGCGAGACGACCTCGCGCGGGTTCTCGACATGGTGCTGCGCGAGCTCGGAGATGTGCACGAGGCCCTCCACGCCGGGCAGGATCTCGACGAACGCGCCGAACGTCACGACCTTCGTAACGCGGCCTTCGACGACGTCGCCCTCGTGGTAGCTCTCGATCACCTGCTGCCACGGGTCGCTCTGCGTCTGCTTCAGCCCGAGCGAGATGCGCTGCCGGTCGCGATCGATGTCGAGCACCTTGACCTCGACCGTCTGGCCGATGTCGAGCACCTCGGACGGATGGTTGACGTGCGACCAGGAAAGCTCGGAAATGTGGATGAGCCCGTCCATCCCGTCGAGGTCGACGAACGCGCCGAAGTCGACGATGTTCGAGATCTGACCCTCGACCACGTCTCCGGGCTGCAGCTTGTCGAGGATCTGCTGGCGCTGCTCCTTGCGCTCCTCCTCGAGCACAGCGCGGCGCGAAAGCACGACGTTGTTGCGCGAGCGATTCAGCTCGATCACCTTCGCGCGCAGCTCCTGCCCGAGGAACTCATCCAGGTCCTGCACCCGGCGGATGTCGACGAGTGACGCCGGCAGGAATCCGCGCACGCCGAGGTCGAGGATGAGACCGCCCTTGACGACTTCGATCACGCGGCCGTTCACCGGTTCGCCAGATTCGGCGGCTCCCTCGATGTTCTTCCACGCGAGCTCGAAGCGCGCACGCTTCTTCGACAGGATCAGACGCCCCTCGGCGTCCTCCTTCGTGAGCACCAGCGCGTCGATCTCGTCGCCGAGGTTGACCTCGTCCGACGGGTTGACCGAGCGGCGAATGGACAGCTCGGAGACAGGGATGACCCCCTCCGACTTGTAACCGATGTCGACGAGCACCTCGTCCTTGTCGACGCGGACGACCGTCCCGTGGACGACCTGCCCCTCGTTGATCTCGGGGAAGGTGGACTCGTAGTCGGGGATCAGCTCGCCGTCGGGGCCCTCGACCCAGACGCCGGGCTCCTGCTGCATGAGATCGTTGCTAGCCAAGCGGCCGGGAAGTATAGCCACGTTCCATCTACGCCCCGGTCGTGGAATCGGTTCAGGGAAAGGTCACGCCGCCCCGCTCGTCGATGATCGTTCCCTGCGCCCGCGCCGCCCCAGAACGCCTGGAACGGCTCTTCCTTCGTGCTCTGGTCGTCGTCGCGCGAGCGTGATCAGCCCGATCCGGTTCGGAAGGTCCATGCTCCGGCAGGCTAGGCGACGCGCGCGTTCGGAAGCGAGTCACCCAGCCGCGGCGGAGACCTGTCCCCTTCCGCTTCACCGCCGCAGCCGGCTACGTGGGGCGCCGCGACCCTAGCCGGTCCAGCCGGTGCAAGAAGACAAAACGAGCCGGGCGCGAAGGGATCGTCACGCTCTTGGCACGAAGCTGTGCGCACTTCGTTTGGACGGCTGCCACCGGCCGTGCCGCCGACGGACAAGCCTTCCCGAGCCAGCCCGCGTCACGACTTCGCCTCGGCCCAGTTGTCGCCGACCCCGACGTCGACGGCGAGTGGCGGGTCGAGGTCGTAGGCGCCGCACATCTCCGCGCGGACGAGCTCGCGCACCTTCGACACCTCCGGCTCCGGCACCTCGAGCAGTAGCTCGTCGTGCACCTGCAGGACGAGCCGCGCGCCACGACCCTCTTCCTGCAACCGCCGCGCGATGTGGATCATCGCCACCTTGATGATGTCCGCGTTCGAGCCTTGCATGACGAAGTTGACCGCGATGCGCTCGCCGAAGCCGCGCGTCTGCCGGTTCGAAGCACGGATCTCCTGCACGGGTCTCCGCCTCCCAAGCAGAGACGTCACATACCCGTCGGCGGTCGCCTGGTCGATCGTGCGCCCGATGAAGTCCTGCACGTGCGGGAAGCGCGCAAGGTACGCATCGATGTACCGCTGCGCCTCCTCCCGCGGGATCTCGAGGTTCTCCGACAGGCCGTAGGCGGAGATCCCGTAGACGATCCCGAAGTTGATCATCTTCGCGATCGAACGCTGCCCCGGCGTCAGCTCCGCCGGATCGACACCGAGCACCTCTGACGCGGTCGCCGTATGGATGTCCTCACCGCGGGCGAACGCCTCGCGCAGCTTCGGCTCCCCAGAGACGTGCGCCAGGATCCGCAATTCGATCTGCGAGTAGTCGGCCGACATGATCCGGTGGCCCTCCTCGGCCACGAACGCCGAGCGGATCTGGCGGCCGAGCTCGGTGCGGATCGGGATCGACTGCAGATTCGGGTCGGACGTGGACAGGCGGCCCGTCGCTGCGACCGTCTGGTTGAAGGTGGTGTGCAGCCGCCCGTCCGACTCCGAGATCAGCGACGGGAGCGGCCCGAGATACGTGTTCAGGAGCTTGGACAGCTCACGCCATTCCTCGATCAGCGGCACGATCGCGTGCTCGTGCCGGATCGAGCGCAGCACCTTCGCATCGGTCGAGTACCCCGTCTTCCCTTTGCGCCCCGCCGTCAGCCCAAGCTGCTCGAACAGCACTCGGCCGACCTGCTGGGTCGAGCCGATCATGAACTCGCCGCCGGCCGCCTCGAACGCCTGCGACTCGAGCTCCTCGACCCGGTCGGCGAGGCGCGCCGTGATCTCGCCCATGCGATACGTGTCGATCTTCACCCCTGCGGTCTCCATTGCCGCGAGCACCGCCGTCAGCGGCAGCTCGACGGTGCGATACAGGTCCATGACACCGCGCTCGTCGAGGCGTTCGAGCAGCGGGCCGATCAGCCTGCGCGGGGTCTCGGCACGACGCACGAGCGCGGTCGTCTCCTCGTCGGCCGCGGGCGTCGGCAGCAGCTCGACCCCGTACTCGGCGGCCAGGTCGTCCAGCTCGTAGGACGCGCGGCCGGGGTCGATCAGATACGCGGCCAGGAGTGTGTCGTCCTTCGCGTCGACCCGCTGCGCTTTCGCGTCGTGCACGACCAGCCGAGCTTCGCGCGGTTGGTCGAGTGGGCCGATCACGACTTCGTCACCGCCCGCAACGGCCATGCGATCCGCAGTTGCTGCGTAACCGACGACGCCACGGAAGTCAGGCTCCCCCTCCCGCCACGGGACCTCGATTCCGGTCACCTTGATCGGCGCGGAGGGGACCGCGGCGTCGAGCTCGTCGACGCGGTTCAAGAGCGCCCGGAACTCGAAGCGCCGGAAGATCTCCTTCAGCTCCGCTCGATCGGGCGGATCCAGGACGAGCTGCGCGGGATCGCAGTCGATGTCGAGGTCGCGCCGCATCGTCGCGAGCTCCTTCGACGTCCGCGCGATCTCGGCGTGCTCGGTGATGTTCTTGCGGCGGGCCGGTGAGAGCTCGTCGGCGTGCTCGATCACCGTCTCGAGCGAGCCGTACTGCGCGATCAGCTGTCCTGCGGTCTTGTCACCGATCCCGGGGACGCCCGGGATGTTGTCGGAGGTGTCGCCCTTCAGCCCGATGAAGTCGGGCACCTGCTCGGGCGTGACGCCGTACCGCGCCTCGACCCGCTCCGGCGTGTAGACGTTCACGTCCGCCACCCCGCGCGGAGTCATCATCAGGCAGACGTTGTCGCTGCAGAGCTGGAAGGCGTCGCGGTCGGTCGAGACGACACACGTCCTGATGCCCTGCGTGTCGGCGCGCGTCGCGAGCGTCGCGATCACGTCGTCCGCCTCCCAGCCTTCGAACTCGAGGTTGCGGTAGCCGAACGCCTCGACGATCGGCCGGAAGTGCGGGAACTGCTCCCGTAGCAGATCCGGCATCGACCGCCGGCCCTCCTTGTAGACGACCTCCGCCGCCTCCGCGACGGCAGCGCGATGCACCGGCCGTGTGTCCCAGGCGACGGCGACACCTTTCGGCCGATAGTCGGCGAGGAGCTTGAAGAGCATGTTCGTGAACCCGAGCAGGGCGTTCGTCGGCTGACCGTCGGTCGTCGCAAGCTCCTCCGGCAACGCGAAGTACGCACGGTAGGCGAGGTTGTTGCCGTCGACGATGAAGAGGTCGCACTCGCGGGCGGGTGCGTCGTCGAGCTCGAGCTCGGCCCCGGTGAGCGTCTTCGGCATGAACGCAACGGTATCGTCGTGGGCCGGTGCCGAGTCTCGAGATCCACCCACTTTCCGAGCTTCGCGGCGAGGCGGCGCGTCTGCTGGCCGAGCGCTTCGCGAAGCAACGCGCGGCTGAGCCGCTTCTCCCCAAGGTCGATGACTTCGAGACGCACGTCCCCACCGAAGGCCACGTTGCGACTCGCGGCGGGGAGGCCGTCGCCTACTTGGCAGGCGCCGTCGACGAGGAGCATCGGATGGCCCGCTGGCTCTTCGCCGGCCACGCGGCGCGTGAGCCCGAGGCGCTCCGCGACCTGTTCGCGCTGCAGGCGGCCGAGCTCGGTGTCTCGCGGTTCATGCTGACCGTGCCTGCAACGGCGCCGGAGCTCGTCGACGTGTGGTTCCGGCTCGCGTTCGGCTGCCAGGCAGTGTGGGCGGTTCGCGAGGTCGCCGCCGCCCGGCCGATCGATTTCGGTGGTGCGATTCGTGAGGCAACACCCGACGACACGGAGGCGATCATCGACTTCGACGTGCTCCTGTACGACCATCAGGCCACCTCACCCAGTTTCTCGGAGTTCACGGCGCCGCCGCGAGAGCAGATCCGTACCGAGGTCTGGGCGGACGACGCGTTCCTTCCCTTCGTCGCAGAGGTTGACGGCCGCGTCGTCGGGCTGCTGGGCCTTTACCACAGGCCAGAGGGCGACCTGCGCGTTCCCGCGAGCAACATCGACCTCGCATTCGCGGCGACGCGCGGCGACGTCCGGGGGACAGGCGCCGGGCTCGCCCTCACCGAGTTCGCGTTCAACTGGGCTCGTGAGAACGGCTTCCGCTCGATGACCGTCGACTGGCGCTCGGTGAACCTGCTCTCGTCGCGCTTCTGGCCGCGCCGAGGCTTCCGTCCCCAGTACCTCAGGCTCTACCGGGCGGTCCCGTGATGCCGTCCCCCACGTCGTTCGCCCTGTTCTGCCTGGCCTCGGCGGCGCTCGCCGTCGTGCCCGGGCCGGCTGTCACGTACATCGTGATGCACAGCGTCGACAAAGGTCGGCGCGCGGGGCTCGCATCCGCGGCGGGCGTTGCGAGCGGCGGGCTCGTGCACGTCGCAGCGGCGACGGTCGGACTGTCCGCCCTGATCGCGTCGTCCGCGACCGCGTTCACGGTCGTGAAGCTGGTCGGCGCTGTGTACCTGATCGCCGTCGGTGTACGCCGCATCGCGGGAGGTGACGAAGCGGAGCAGATCCAGGCAGTGCCCGCACCGCTGCACCGGCTGTACCGCCAGGGGGTGATCGTCAACGTCTTCAACCCGAAGACGGCGCTCTTCTTCCTCGCGTTCCTGCCGCAGTTCGTCGACAGAGGCGCACCGATCCCGCCGCAGGTTGCCCTGCTCGGGCTCATGTTCGCGGCGATCGCGTTCGTATCCGATTGCCTGTACGCACTGCTCGCAGACCTGCTCGCAGCGCGTCTCCGCCGCAGCGGCCGCGGAGCGCGGGCTCGCCGCTTCCTCTCCGGTGGCATCTTCGTCGCGCTCGGAGTTACCGCGGCGGCGGCGCACCGCGCTACATGACCCGCATCCCGCTGCTGGCGGACGCGCGCATCGTCGTCGCCGAGCCCGGCGTGGACGACGTGGTGCTCCGACCGCCGCCACAGCGCAACGTCCTGGACGACGTGCCGCAGGCAACGCGCGATGCGCTCGCTTTCCCGCTCGCCGGCGAACCGCTGGACCGCCTCGTCACGCGCGCCGGAACGGCGACGCTCGTGATCGAGCAGCCGTCTCTTCCGATTCCCGCGGCGACGCTCAGCCCACGCCACCTCGCGGTCGCAGCAGCCGCCGACGAGCTCGAGCGGCTCGGCGTCTCCCAGCTCACCATCGTCGTCGCCGGCGGCCTTCTACGCCGCACCTCGCCGCGTGACATCGGGTTGCTCTTCCCGCCCGAGTTCAGGCGGCGCTTCCGCGGCAGGATCATCGTGCACGACGCGGAGGCGGAGGATCTCGTCAAGATCGGCGAGATTGACGGGATCCCGTTGCGGGTCAACCGGGCCCTCGTCGACACCGACCTGGTGCTGCCGGTTACCGCAGCCGAGACGGTCGTCGACGGCGGGCCCGGCGCATTGCTCGCCGCAACCGGCGCCGAGTCGCTGCGCGCCGCGTCGTCGCCGTCGCTGCTCGAGGCGAGCGGATCGCAGGGCTGGAAGCTCGCCCTCGAAGTTGAACGTCGGCTCCAGGATCGCGTCGCGCTGACCGGCGTCTCGCTGGCGCTCAACCTGACGCGGTTCGCAGGCCCGTTCGCCGGCTACCCACACGACGAGGAGGCCGTCGAACGGATGCTCCGCTCCCGCGTCCGGTGGCTCTTCCAGTTCGCGCCCGGGCCGGTGCGCCAGCGCGTCCTCGACGGTCTTCCGCGCGAACAGACAGCCGCCGCAGCCTACGGCGGGACGCCGTCCATCGCGCACACGGAGGCACTGCTGCGGGGCACGGTGTTCAAAGGCTGCTCACTGGACGCGCCGCTCGACGCGGTCGTGATCGGGATCCCGCCGACGACCCCGTGGATACCGCGTGAACGGCCGAACCCCGTCACGGCCGCCTACCTCGGCCTCGGCCTCGCGCTCCGACTCTGGCGGAACGCGCCGCTCGTCGCCGACGGCGGCACGGCGATCCTCGTGCACCCACTGCCGCGCCGGTTCCCGCGCCCGACGCAGACGCCGTACCGTGCGGTGCTGTACCAGACCGAGGAGCAAGCCGCACGGGACGAACGGGCGCTCGCCGACTACCGGGCCGGCCACGCCTGCCACCCGCTGCAGCCGTTCGTCGAGTGGAGCGCGTGTGAGGCGGTCGCGAAGCGTCTGGGTGCGGTGCTGGTCGCGGGCTGCCGCGACGCGCAGACTGCGCGTCAGCTCGGCCTTGTCCCGGTGCACGGGCTCGGCGCTGCGCTCGAGATGGCGAGTGGCCGCGGCGCGCGCCGGATCGGCTACCTCGTTGCGCCGCCGTACTTCCCGGTGACGGTGGGCTAACTCTCGCCGAGGTAGGTCTTGCGCACTTCTTCGTTCGTCTTCAGCGCGGCCGCGTTGTCCGCAAGCACGATCCGGCCGGTCTCGAGCACATAGCCGCGGTCGGCAGCGTCGAGCGCCATCAGCGCGTTCTGCTCGACGAGCAGGATCGATGTCCCCTGCTCGTTGATCTGCCGGATGATCTCGAAGATCCGCTCGACGAAGATCGGCGCGAGCCCGAGTGACGGCTCGTCGAGCAGGAGCAGCTTGGGGCGCGCCATCAGCGCCCGGCCGATCGCGCACATCTGCTGCTCGCCGCCCGACATCGTCCCGGCTTTCTGGCTGCGCCGCTCGTGCAGGCGCGGGAAGAGCTCGAAGACGCGGTCCATGTCCGACCGGATCTCGGTGCGGTCGTTGCGCTGGAACGCGCCCATCTCGAGGTTCTCGGTCACGCTCATCCGCGGGAACAGCCTGCGGCCCTCCGGCGACTGCGCGATGCCGCGTTTCACGATCTCGTGCGGCGGGGTCGTGGTGATGTCCCGACCCTGGAAGCGGATCGTCCCCTGACGCGGCCGGTTCAGGCCGTTGATCGAGCGCAGCGTGGTCGTCTTGCCCGCGCCGTTCGCGCCGAGCAGCGTCACGATCTCGCCGTCGTCCACCCGCAGCGAGATGCCCTTCAGCGCCTGGATCGACCCGTAGTAGGTGTGGATGTCGCCGACCTCGAGAATCGGCGTCCCAGAACCGTTTGTGCTCATGCCAGTCCCTGCCGCTTCATGTCCTCCACCGCCGCCTTCCCGAGGTAGGCCTCGATCACGCGCTCGTTGCGCTGCACTTCGCGCGGCGAGCCCTCGGCGATCTTCTCGCCGTAGTCGAGCACCGAGACGCGGTCGGACACGCCCATCACGACGCGCATGTCGTGCTCGATCATGAGCACGGTGAGCTTGCGCTCGTCGCGGAGATGGTGCCCGACGAACTGCGTGAACTCCGCCGACTCCTGCGGGTTCATGCCTGCGGTCGGCTCGTCGAGCAGCAGCAGTTGCGGCTCGGTCGCGAGCGCGCGCGCGACCTCGAGCTTCCGCTGCTCGCCGTACGGCAGGTTCTTCGCAGCCTCAAACGCCTTGCGCCGCAGGCCGACCTCCTGGAGAAGCTCGAGCGCTCGCGCCGCGGGCAGCCGCCTCCTCCCGCTTCACGAACGGCGTGCGGAGGATCGAGTTGAAGAGGTTGGCGTGCATACGCGTGTGCATCCCCACCAGCACGTTCTCGAGCGCCGTCATGTTCTGGAAGAGGCGGATGTTCTGGAATGTTCGGCCCATGCCGCGCGACGTGATCAGCGTGCGGAGGCTTCCCGGTGACGTTCTCACCGAGGAACGTGATCGACCCCGCGGTCGGCTTGTAGACGCCCGTCAGCATGTTGAAGAACGTCGTCTTCCCGGCCCCGTTCGGGCCGATCAGCGAGATGACGCGGCCGCGAGGCACGGTGAACGAGACGTCGTTCACCGCAACGAGGCCGCCGAACTCCTTGCGCACGTCCTCCGCGACGAGCAGGTCGCCGTCGGCCGGCTCCGTCATCCGCTCACGCTCATGCTCCCGCTCCCGCGTGCGTCGCCTCGTACAGCGGCTCGTCGTGGACGCCTTCGTGCAACTCGGCCGCCCGCCGTCGCGATGGGATCAGGCCCTCCGGTCTGAAGAGCATGACGATCAGGATGATCAGGCCGTAGATGCCGGAGGCGTACAGCGGCACCTCGAGGTTCGGGTGCCAGTGCCCCACGTGCACATTGGCGTTGATCCACGCGCCCGTGTTGGCCAGGCCCTCACGGTCGAGATAGGCGAGGAACGCCGCGCCGACGATGACGCCCCAGATGTTGCCCATGCCGCCGAGGATCACCATGCAGAGGATGAACACGGAGATGTTGAAGAAGAAGTCGCCGGGGAACGTCGCGCTCTTGAAGAGCGCGTAGTAGGCGCCGGCGATGCCGCCGAAGAACGCGCCGCTCGCGTACGCCCAGGTCTTCGTGCGCATCAGCGGGATCCCCATCGCAGCGGCGGCCGTCTCGTCCTCGCGGATCGCGATCCAGGCGCGGCCGAGCCGCGAGTACTGGAGGCGCAGCGAGCAGAAGATGGTGAAGAGCGAGAAGGACGATCGCCACCCAGAAGAAGACGTCGGTCGACTGGAACTGGTGGCCGAGGTGGTTCGCCTTGCAGCACGTGAGGAAGTTCGACGGGAGAACGCCGCCGGTCCAACCGGAAAGCCGGTTCCCGAAGCCGATCGAGTCGAGCGGCGTGATCCCGTTCGGGCCGTTCGTCAGGTTGACCCCCGTCCCGAAGAAGTTGTCGCCGTTGCGGGCGATCTGCGGCAGGATCTCGCCGAAGCCGAGCGTGACGATCGCGAGGTAGTCGCCGCGGAGCCGCAGCGTCGGCAGGCCGATCACGATCCCGAAGAACGCGGTGATCACGCCCGCGAGCAGGAGCAGGAGCCAGCCCGAGATGTGGAAGCCCCGCCGGCGCCGGGCACGAGCCCGACGGCGCCGAAGTCGAAGCTGTGCCTCGGGACGGCGGCGACGGTGCAGTTGTCGATGCTCACGCCCGGGGTCGGACACCGCTGGCCCGCGAACTGCTGGCTCGCGAAGAACGCAGCCGTGTACGCGCCGGTGGCGTAGAACGCGACGTAGCCGAGGTCGAGCAGGCCCGCATAGCCGACGACGATGTTGAGCCCGACGGCCATCATCACGAAGACGATCATCACGACGCCGGTCGCGACGTCAGGCCAGACCCCGAACACCGGGATCGTGAACATCTTGGTCTCGTAGAAGGGATAGAAGACTGCGGCGACGATCGCGACGACCGGCAGCGCCCAGACGCGCAGTCGCTCCGGGATCCAGAAGACGGCGAACGCGATCGCGAGCAACACACCGAGCGACCTCGGTCCGGCGACCAGGAAGACGAGGACCACGGCCGCCTGCGCGCCGAGCTTCCACGGGAGCGGCGGCAAGCGACGGATCCAGTAGAACGCCGAGAGCGTCAGCACGGCGTAGCCGAGCGCGTGGTCGACGAAGAAGAGGAGCACTGCGAGCGCGATCGTGAGCGCGATCGAGGCGCCGACGCGCTGCTCGAACGCCATCGCCTTCCACTGCGCGCGGACGCGGTTGCGCAGACCGATCGCTTCCGAGACGGCGTGGTCGTCCATCAGCCGCCCTCCGGCGTCTTCTCCCCAAGCAGCCCCTCGGGCCGGAAGACGAGGATCAGGATCAGGATCGAGAACACGATCGACTGCGTCCAGTCGGACCCCGGCGCATGCCAGTTGAGGCCCTCGTTGAACGCCTGGATGAGCCCGATCAGCACCGCGCCGAGGACGGCGCCGGGCAGGTTGCCGATCCCGCCGAGGACGGCGGCGGTGAAGGCGATCAGCCCGAGCTGGAAGCCTTGGTCGAAACGTACCGTCGTCACGTAGAGCGAGTAGAGGAGGCCGGCCGCGCCCGCGAGGGCGCCTGCGATCAGGAACGTGAACGAGATCGTCCGGTTCACGTTGATGCCCATGATCGCCGCGGCGTCCTTGTCCTGGGCGGTCGCGCGCATCGCCTTTCCCTGCCGCGTCTTCTGCACGAGCCAGAGCAGCGCGAGGAGCACCGGTACCGTGATGGCCACGACGAGCAGCTTGTTCCACGTGTACGTGACGCCGCCGACCGCGAAGACCTTCGTGTGCGGGAAGACGTCCGGCGCAGTGATGTAGTTCGGCCCCTTCCACGCAAGACCCACGTCTTCGATGATGAAGCTGACGCCGATCGCCGTGATCAGTGGAGCGAGCCGAGGCGCTCCCGGAGCGGCCGGTACGCGACGAACTCGATCGTTGCGTTGAGGAGACCGCACGTGAGCATCGAGAGGATGAGCGTCGCGAACACGATCGGCACGGTCGCAATGCCCTGCCCGTGATGCAGGCCGAAGAAATGCGTGCCGAAGGTGATCGTGAACATGCCGCCGAGCATGAACACGTCGCCGTGCGCGAAGTTGATCAGCTCGAGGATGCCGTAGACGAGCGTGTATCCCAGTGCGACGAGCGCGTAGACGCAGCCCGTCGTGATCCCGATCAGGAACACAGAGACGAAGTCGCTCGGTGTCTTGGTGAGGTTGATCGCGAGCCAGACGAGAAGCGCGATGACGAAGAGCAGGCCGAGCCCGCCGGTGAGGCTCGGGCGCTTGAAGCGCGTCGCGAGGGTCGGTGCTGAAACGTCGGCCGCCACGGTTCAGGCGACTCTACTTCGTTCGTCGGGAATGTCCACGGGGGCCATCGGGTTACCATGCGGGTCGCCCGGCCGGAGTGGCGGAACTGGCAGACGTGATGGACTCAAAATCCATTGTCCTTCGGGGCGTGTGGGTTCGAATCCCACCTCCGGCATCGACCTGACGGCACGGCGGTCACGCATTCAATTCGGCAAGCCTGCGCGCGACGCGCGCGGCCGCGCGGGCAAGCTCCCCAGCCGCTTCCGCGTCGCCGACCACCGCGCTGCGGAGCTGCCCGCGGACGAGCTCCGCAAGGGCCGCCACTTCGTCGGCGCACGCAGCGACCTCCTGGGGAACGGCGATGATCCGCACCCGCGTCGCCTCGCTTCGCTCCGCCATGAACGCCTCGTAGGCGGCGGCGTCCTCGTCGGCGAGCTCCGCGAGCCGCGACCACAGCGCCTTCGCGCGCACCACCACTTCCTCGTCGCCGGCGAAGCGCGCCGCGAGCTCGACGAGCGCCGCCGCGAGCGCGCCGGTGAGCGCGGTCGCCGCGCCGCTCGCAGGGGCCGGCGTGCGCTCGCCGAGCGCCGCCAGGAGCTCACCGACCGGCTGCCGGCTCGGAATCCGCTCCCGGCGGGTGTGGCGGTAGAACGGTCCGGCGGGCGGCAGCGGCGTGTCCCCGCGGATCAGGTCGGCGGCCTGCTCGGCGACCATCATCATCGGCGCGTAGATGTTCCCGTTCGGGACGAACGGGAACACGCGACGCGTCGACGACGCGCAGCCCTCGAGACCGTGGACGCGCATCGTCGCGGGGTCGACGACCGAGGCCCATCGCGCACCGTGCACGACGGATGCAGAGCCGTCTCGGCGTCGCGCGCGACCCAGTCGAGGATCTCTCGTCTGTCTCCACCGACGCGCCCGGGCGAAGCTCGCCGCCGTCGAAGGGCTCGAACGCGGGCGCGTCCAGGATCGCGCCGGGCCGCTCGCACGCACTCGATCCACTCGCGCCGGTCCTTCGCCGTCGACAGGTAGTTGAAGCGAAGCGCGGGCTTGACCCGCGGGTCGGGCGACGTGATCTTCACGCGAGCCGCGGGCGTCGGAGTACATCGGCCCGACGTGCAGCTGGTAGCCGTGCGCCCTGCGGCGCGGTGCCGTCGTAGCGGATCGCGATCGGCAGGAAGTGGAACATCAGGTTCGGATAGGCGACGTCGTCGTTCGAGCGGATGAAGCCGCCCGCCTCGAAGTGGTTCGTCGCGCCCGGGCCCGCTGCGCGAGGAAGAGCCACTGCGCGCCGATCGAGCGGCCGCTTCCACCGCTGTAGTACGGGCGCCATCGACACCGGCTGCGTCGACACGCGTACTGGACGTAGACCTCGAGGTGGTCCTGGAGGTTCTCGCCGACGCCGGGCAGGTCGTGGACGACGGCGATGCCGAGCGGCTCGAGCTCGCGCGGCGTCGCCGACTCCGGACAGCTGGAGGAGCTGCGGCGAGTTGATCGCGCCGCCGCAGAGGATCACCTCGCGCGCGCGAATCGTCTCGCCGCCGACCTGCACGCCGACCGCACGCGAGCCCTCGAACACGACGCGCTCGACGAACGTGCGCGTGCGCACCTCGAGGTTCGGGCGGTCCAGCGCCGGGTGCAGGTACGCGCGCGCGGCCGCTCAGGCGGCGGCCGCGCTGGATGTTGCGGTCGAACTTCGCGAAGCCCTCCTGGCGGTAGCCGTTGACGTCGTCGGTGAGCGAGTAGCCCGCCTGCTGCACGGCCGCGAAGAACGCGTCGAAGAGCGGCCGGTCGGCCGGGCCGCGCTCGAGCACAGCGGGCCGTCGCCCCCGCGCCACTCGTCCGCGCCGGCGAGACAGGTCTCCATCCGCTTGAAGTACGGCAGGCAGTGCGCGTAGTCCCAGCCCTCGAGGCCCGCCTCGTCCGCCCAGCGCTCGTAGTCGAGCGCGTTGCCGCGCTGGAAGATCATCCCGTTGATCGAGCTCGAGCCGCCGAGCACCTTGCCCCGCGCGTGGTAGATGCGGCGGCCGTGCATGTACGGCTCCGGCTCCGACTCGTACTTCCAGTCGTAGAAGCGGTTCCCGATCGGGAACGAGAGCGCTGCGGGCATGTGGATGTAGAGGTCCCACCAGGAGTCGGTGCGCCCCGCCTCGAGGACGAGCACGCGCGTCGACGCGTCCTCGGTCAGGCGCGCGGCGAGCGCGCAGCCCGCAGAGCCGCCGCCGACGATCACGTAGTCGGGTGTCACGCCGACGACGACGGTCTGCAGCTCGGTGAAGGACTCCATCGGCGCTGTGCCGCCGACCCGGCCGATGCCGCTCTGCAGTGCCCGACCGCCCGCCGAACGGAAGGTGCGCCTCCCAGTAGTTCGACGAGTCGTTGATGTTCACCCAGCCGGTCTTCACCTCGTCCGCGTAGCGAAGGCCCTGCGCGAGGTCGCGCGTGAAGATCGCGGACAGGAGCCCGTAGGGCGACGCGTTCGCGAGCTCGATCGCCTGCTCGAGCGAGTCGATCTCGACGACGGGGGCAACCGGGCCGAACGTCTCCTCGGTGGCGACGCGCGCGTCCGCTGGAACGCCATCGAGGACCGTCGCCTGCCAGTAGAGGTTCGTCGGGAAGCCGTCTGCGCGCTCGCCGCCGTGCACGAGCTGCGCCCCGCGCTCGAGCGCGTCCGCGACATGCTCGTCCATCTTCTCGGCGACGCCCTCGTTGTTGAGCGGGCCCATCGTCGTCCCGTCGGCGAACGGGTCGCCGAGCACGACGCGCTCTGCGACGAGTCTCGCGCAGCAGCGAGACGAACTCCTCGCGTACGCGCGGTGCACGAGCAGGCGCTCGCCCGCGGTGCAGCTCTGCCCGGCGCAGAGGAAGCACGCGGTGACGGCCGCCTCGGCGGCGAGCTCGAGGTCGGCGTCGTCGAGGACGACGACCGGCCCGTTGCCGCCGAGCTCGAGCACTGCCGCCTTGCCGGCGGCCGCCTCGGCGACCTTGCGGCCGGTCTCGGTCGAGCCGATGAACCCGACGCCGTGCGTGCCGGGGTTGCGCGCGATCTCGTCGCCGACGACCGAGCCGGGCCCGGTGACGAGGTTGAAGACCCCGGGCGGCAGGTCGGCTTCGACAATGCACTCCGCGAGAAGCGATCGCGCACACAGCGGTCGTCGAGGCGGGCGTCCAGACAACGGTGTTGCCGCGACGCGAGCGCAGGGGCGATCAGCTCCGCCGGCATCGTGTACGGCCAGTTCCAGGGCGTGATGACTCCGATCACGCCGCGCGGGCGGCGAACGAGCAGGATGCGCTTGCCCGGCGTGAACGAGTTCGCAAGCCGCCCCTCCAGCCGCTTGCCGTCCTCGGCGGCGTTCCGCCAGTACGCGACGAGCTCTTCGACCTCGTCGCGCGACTCGTGCAGCGGCTTCCCCTGGTCGAGCGTGAGCACGCGAGTCAGCTCGTCCCGGCGCTTCTCGATCTCGTCGCCGACGCGGTGCATGAGCGCGGCACGCTCGAACACGGTCAGTCGCGCCCACGGGGCTGCAGCGTCGTTCGCAGCCGCGATTGCCCGAGCGCGCGTCGGCACGTGACCCCCGCGGCACCTCGCCGATCACCTCGCCGGTCGCCGGCGAATCCGCCGTGAACGTCTCGCCGCTCGCAGCGGCCGACCAAGCGCCGGCGACGAACATCCCTTGCACGCCGACACTAGACGCCACGCGGGCTCACGTCCTCGAGCGCCACGCGCATCAGGTCGCGGATCGAAACGACTCCGCACGGCGTGCCGCCGTCGAGCACCGGCAGGTGCCGGAAGCCGCCGTGGATCATCACGACCGCCGCCTGCTGGGCCGACTCGTCGGCGTCGACGGTCTCCGGGTGGCGGGTCATCCAGTCCCCGACGCGGCCGCCCACGTCGCCGGAGCCGACCGCCCGCAACACGTCGCGCTCCGTGACGATCCCGATCAGGCGCCCATCGGCGACGACGAGCGCCGAGCCGACGCGTCGCTCGGTCATCGCCGCCGCTGCCTCGACGAGAGGCGTCTCTTCGGCGAGCTCGAGCAGTTCCTTTGTCATCACGTCGCCGACGGACTTCATCGCTCAGTCCCCCAGCTCGGTCCTGCGGCGGTCGACATATGCCCTCAGCTCCTCCTTCAGCCCGGGATCCATCGCCGGCTCCTCGTAGTCATCGAGTGTCTTGTGCCAGATGTCGGATGCGCGCGCGGCCGCGTCCTTGCCGCCGTTCCGCACCCAGCGCTCGTAGTTCTCCGTCGAGGAGAGCAGCGGCCGGTAGAAGCACTCGCGGAACCGCTCGAGCGTGTGCGCAGCGCCGAGGAAGTGGCCGCCCTGCCCCACCTCCTGATGGGCACCGTAGGCAAGCGTCTCCTCGTCGATCTTCAGCGGTTCGAACACCTCGTGCAGCATGCGCAGCAACTCGATGTCGACGATGAACTTCTCGTAGCACGAGACGAGCCCCGACTCGAGCCAGCCCGCCGAGTGCATGACGAAGTTCGTGCCGGCGAGGAACGTCGGCCACAGCGTCATTGCCGCCTCGTAGGCCGCCTGCGCGTCGACCGCCTGCGACGAGGTGAGCCCACCGCCGCCGCGGAACGGCAGGCCGTAGTGCCGGGCGATCTGCCCGGTGCAAAGCAGACCGACGGCGGACTCGGGTGTGCCGAACGACGGCGAGCCCGACTGCATGTCGGTGTTCGAGAGGAAGCTGCCGAACACGACGGGGCAACCCGGGCGGATCGTCTGGACAAGCGCGATCCCGGCGAGCGCCTCGCCGACCTGCTGCGCGAGCGTCGACGGCACCGAGACCGGTGACATCGCGCCCATGAGCAGGAACGGCGTGATCACGAGCGCCTGATTCGCCTTCGCGTAGGCATGAAGGGCGTCCAGCATCCGCTCGTCGTAGCGCAGCGGCGAGTTGACGTTGATCAGCGAGATCGTCGCAGGCGTCTCCTCGAGCGAGTCGCCGAACACCATCCTCGACATGGCGATCGTGTCCTCCGCGTTCGGCCCCGACGTGACCGAGCCCATGAACGGCTTATCCGACAGCGTCAGCAGCGCGTACACCATGTCGAGGTGCCGCGAGTCGAGCGGCTTGTCGTTCGGCTCGCAGATCGTCCCGCCGGGTGTGTCGAGCTGTGGAAATGACTGCGACAGCCGCACGAGGTTCTCGAAGTCGGCGTAGGTTGCCTCCCGCCGTTCGAGCCCTTCACGGACGAAGGGGCAGCCGTAGACCGCGCCGAAGGCCATGTGCCTGCCGCCGACGTGGATCGTTTGCTTCGGGTTGCGGGCCTGGAGGTCGAACTCGCGCGGCGCCTTCGCGACCTGCTCGAGGATCCAGTCGGGGTCGAGCCTGACGAGCTGGCCCTCGACCTTCTGACCCGCCTCCTCGAGCAAAGCGATCGTCGGCTCGTGCGGCTCCGAGGTCCCGAAGTCGATTCCCAGCTCGCTGACGATGCGACGCCAGCCTCGTTCGAGCTCCTGCATGGACGACTCGTCGAGGATCTCGTAGCGCGGCAGCTCGTTGATCAGCAAGGGCTGTACCTCCCAGGGTGTCTGACACCACTGGTGTCAGACACCAGTAGGCGTTCCAGGGCACGTTCGAGCCCGGCGTCACCGGTCTCGCGAACTTCGAGCGGCAGGCCGAGCCTACGCGCGGCGGCCTCCGCTTTCACGCGCAGCACGTCGGTCGGCGCCTGGGCCAGCCAGACGACCCGCTCGTAGTTGCCGAAGTAGTCGTCCCGCAGCTCCGGGTGGCGATCGAGGCCGAGCCCGCGCCACACGACCCGGTCGAACGAGCGCACGAGGAAGTCGGTCAAGTAGTAGACGCCCACCTCGTGCTGCTCGAACTCGCCAAAGATTCCGTAGCAGTCCGGTCCTGCGAGCCGAGGAAGGTCGTCCAGCGCACCGCGGGTGCCGCAGTCGGCGTAGCCGACGAGGTCGACGTCGTCGCCGATCGCGTGGCGGATTCGCTCCGGCCGATTGTGGAGCTCGGGCGGCAACGGCCGCACCTCGAGGTCCCACCCGCGCCGCTTCGCGATCTGGTCGATGTGCAGCGCGAGCGCCCCGCAGGCGACGATTGTCTTCGTCATCCGGGGAACTGCAGCTGGTCGATGAACAGGTCGTTGAAATCGGTGCGCCCGGAGAGCTCGACGTAGGCGATCTCGTCGAGGACCGCGTTTGCCGCGGCCCGCTCGGTCACGGACAGCGCGACGATCTTCGCCCCCTCGCCGGCGACATTCCCGGCAGCGACGATCCTCGGCAGCGGCAACCGCGGCACGAGCCCGATCTTCACCGCGCTCGCCGCGGTGAGATAGGACCCGAACGAGCCGCCGAGCAGCACCTGCGAGATCTCCGTCGGGTCGACGCCGAGGTCCTTGCACAGGATCGTCCAGCCCGTCGCGATCGATGCCTTCGCGAACTGCAACTCGCGCACGTCGCGCTGCGAGAGGAAGATGTCCGGCGCGAGGTGGAAGACGTTCTCCTCGCCGATCTTCCCCAGCCGGTCCGAGGAGCCGAGCACGAAGCGGCCCGAGTGGTCGAGGATGCCGGCCGTGATGAGCTCCGCAACCGCGTCGACGAGCCCGGAGCCGCAGAGTCCGAGCGGCTCGACGTCGCCGATCACCGTCAACTGAACCTCGCCGTCGACGATCCTCACGCCCTCGATCGCCCCCTCGGCAGCGCGCATTCCACAGCGGATCTGTGCGGCCTCGAAGGCGGGGCCCGCAGGCGCCGCGCACGCGAGCGCCCGCTCCGACGAACCGAGCACGATCTCCGAGTTGGTACCGACGTCGATGAACAGCCGGGTGCGCTTGTCGAGCGTGAGCCCGGTCGCGAGCACGCCCGCGACGATGTCCGGTCCGACGTACGCGCCGAGCGCCGGGAACAGCACGGCCGGCGCGCGCTCGTGCACCGCGATCCCGAAGTCGGCCGCGGTCGCCTCAGGGAGCCGACGCGACGCGATCGTGAACGGCGCCATCGAGAGCGGCTCGGGGTCGATGCCGAGCGCGAGCTGGATCATCGTCACGTTGCCGGTGACGACGACCTCGTAGACCTCGCCCGGGTCGACGCCCGCTTCCTCGCAAACCTCGCGCGTGAGCTGCATGAGCGTCTCGTGGGCGGAAGCCTGCAACCGCCCGAGTGCATCCGCATCGAGCATCGTCGCGCTGATCCGCGAGATCACGTCGGCCCCAAAGGGCTGCTGCATGTTCAGCATCGAGCGAACCGCGGCCGGCTGTCCGGTCTCGAGATCGAGAAGCGTCGCGACGACCGTCGTCGTCCCCAGGTCGAACGCGATCGCGTGCCGTCGGCCGCTCGTATCGCCCGGCTCCACGTCGGTCAACTGGTCGTCGACGAACACGGCGGTCACGTTCCAGTCGGAGTCGCGCAGCGTCCGGCCGAGCGTTCGCACGATCTCGAGCGGCACCCGGAGCTCGACGTCGTCCATGCCCGCGAGCACGCGCTCGAGATCAGACGTCTGGTCCTCGAGTGTCGGTTCAGCGAGCTCGAGGTAGCGCTTCTGCACTGCCGGTCGCAGGATGACGTGGCGTCCGACGCCGGCGAGTGCGGCCTTCGGCCGGGTCTGGAGCCGCGGCACCTCGACGACGACGTCGTGCTCCGCCTGCGCCCGGCACGCGAGCCGCCAGCCCGCGCGCAGCTCGTCCGGCGAGAACGCGCGCGGGTCGACGGTCGACACGGCCTGCTCGCCCGATGACACGCGCACCTTGCACTTCTTGCACGTCCCGTGACCGCCGCACGTCGAGTCGATCGCAATCCCGTTCCAGCTCGCGCAGTCGAACAGCGTCGTTCCGGCCGGGACGCGCGCCTCTTTCGTCGCGCCATCGGACTGGCGGAAGACGAGCCGGACGCGATCCGGATGCGCCTCCTCGAGCAGGGGCTCGGGCGCGCTCACGCCGCAGCCGCCTGCTTCCTACGGTACGCCGCGATCCAGTTCGAGCCCCACTCGTCCTTCCCGAGCAGGAAGTCCGACGCGCGTACCGCCTCGACGACCTCGGTGGAGCGCGCGTCCATGATCGCGCTCGTCAGGCCGTGGCTCGCCGCGATCGCGAGGAACGAGCCGCCGAGCGTCTCGCGGCCGGGCAGGCCGAACGACGTGTTCGAGGCACCACAGGTGGTGTTGACGCCCAATTCGCTGCGCAGCAGCTTCAACGTCTCGACGAAGAGCGTCACGGCGCGCGGCTCCGCACCGACAGGCATCGCAAGCGGGTCGATGACGACGTCCTCCGGCTTGATGCCGTAGTCGCCGGCGGCCGACACGATCTTCTTTGCCACCTCGACGCGGCGCTCCGGCTCCATCGGGATCTCGTCGTCGTTCGCGAGCGCGATCACCGCAGCGCCGTACTTCGCCACGATCGGCAGGATCGCCTCGAGGCGCTCGTCCTCACCGGTGACGGAGTTGACGAGCGCCTTGCCCTGGTAGGCGGACAGGCCCGCTTCGAGCGCCTCGATCACCGACGAATCGATCACGAGCGGCAGGTCTGTGAGCGACTGGACGAGCGGGATCGCCTGGCGCATCAGCTCGATCTCGTCCGCCAGCGGGTCGCCGACGTTGACGTCGAGCATGTCCGCGAGCGGCGTCTGCTGGGCGACGTCGATCTCGATCCGCGAGAGGTCGCCGTGTTGGAGCTGCGCCTGGAATTTCTTCCGGCCGGTCGGATTGATGCGCTCGCCGATCACGCAGAACGGCCGGCCGGGGCCGATCACGACCGTCCTAGACGGCGACTCGAGAACCGTTTCCAATCGACTCCCTTTCGTGGCGGGTGGGGATGGCGAGGCGACGGCAGAGCCGCGCGATCCCCGCCTCTTTACGAAAGCTGATCAGGTGCAGACCGCGGACGCCGGGGAGGGCACGCGCGGCGTCGGCGAGCTCGCACGCGACCTCGAAGCACTCGGCCTCCGGGTCCGCGGCGCGCTCACAACGCTCGATCAGCTCGGGAGGCACGGAGATCCCAGGGACCCTGTCGTCGATGAAGCGAAGCGCCGACGGCGAGCGGACGAGACAGATCGACGGCAGGATCGCCGCGCCCTCGGCGAGGCCCTTCGCAACCGATTCACGCAGGAACGCCTCGAGGGGTCCGAGCTCGAACATGACCTGGAGCTGAAAGAACCGTGCCCCGGCACGGGTCTTCTTGAGCGCGCGGTCGACACGGTGGTCGAGCGGTGGTGCCTGCGGGTTCTCGACCGCGCCGAGAAAGAGGTGCGGCGGCGGATCGAGCTTCCGGCCCGAGAGGTAGCGGCCGTTGCGCATCGCCTCGGCGACGGCCAGCAGCTGGATCGAATCGAGGTCGAACACCCGCCGCGCCTCCGGCTCGTCACCGGCGGTCACGTCGTCGCCGGTCAGACAGCAGATGTTCTCGATGCCATGGAGCGCCGCGCCTACGATTTCGGCCTGCAGCGCGAGCCGGTTGCGATCGCGGCACACGAGCTGCATGACCGGTTCCATGCCGAGCTGCTTGAGCGCGATCGCGACCGCGAGCGGCGACGCGTGCGCGTGCGCTGCGGTGTTGTCGGTCGCGTTGACCGCATCGACCCAATCCTCGAACGGCTCGAAGTTGCGACGCACGGCGTCGAGCCCGCCGCTGTTCACGGTCAGGAGCTCCGCGGTCACGACGAAGCGGCCGGCGGCAATCGCCTCCTCAAGCCTCGACACGCCACCCCTTCGGCGCAGCCTTGTCTCGCTTCGTAACCAGGTTCGCCCACGAGGAGGTGTTCCACAGGCGGTTGTCGACCGGCTTCCGGATGTCGGCGATCTCATGCGCCCACGGCGTCTTCGGCGCCCGCTCGACCGCCTTCACCCAGACGCAGCGCATCTCCGGCTTCACCTCGCAGTGCCCGTCAGGCCGCACTCCGCCGCAGGGCCCGTTGCGGAGCGACTTCGGGCAGTTCATCGGGCAGGTCATGCCGGTCGAGTGCAGCACGCACTGGCCGCACATCTGGCAGCCGAAGACCGGCTTCTTGACGGCGGCTTCGACGAGGGCAAGTGGTTTCACGCCGGGACGGCGCTCCGCCGCTTCTGGATCAGGTCCTTGGCGAGCCGCACCGCCGTCGACGCGTCGGACGCATAGCCGTCCGCGCCGACCGCGTCCGCGTACTCCTGCGTCACGGGCGCACCGCCGACCATCACGATCACCTCATCGCGGATGCCGGCCTTCTGAAGCGCGTTGATGTTCGCCTTGAACATCGGCATCGTCGTCGTCAGGAACGCCGAGAAGCCGACGATGTCTGGCTGATGCTCCTGCACCATCTCGACGAACTTCTCGGGTGCGACGTTGACGCCGAGGTCGTGCACGGTGAAGCCGGCGCCCTCGAGCATGATGTTGACGAGGTTCTTGCCGATGTCGTGGACGTCGCCCTTCACGGTGCCCATCACGTATGTGCCGATCGGTTTCGCCCCCGTCTCCGCGAGCAACGGCCGCAGGATGTCGAGCGCACCCTGCATCGCACGGGCAGCGATGAGCATCTCTGGCACGAAGTAGTCGCCACGCTCGAATCGCGCGCCGACTTCCTCGAGCGACGGAATCAGTGCGTCGTACAGCATGCTCTCGGGGCCGAGCCCGTCCGCAAGCCCCTGGTTCACGAGGTCCTTCACCTCGGGGGCGTTGCCGATGAGCGTGTGGTCGTAGAGCCCCTGCAGGATCTCTTCGTGCGTCATGCCGCTCCTCTGTGAGATGCGCCGAGGCGCTCGGACAGGAACCGCGCCTGCTCGCAGAGCGCGGGTGCGAGCTCGCCGATGCGCTCGCGGGTGAGACGGATCGTCGGGCCGGAGATCGACAGCGCAGCGAGAGCGACGCCGTCGGCACCGAAGACGGGCGCAGCGAGCGCGGCGAGCCCGTGCTCGAGCTCGTCGACCGCGATCGCGTACCCCTGAGCGCGGATCGCGCGCGCGTCCGCGGGCCGCTCGGCCGAGAACGCGTGCAGCACCTTGCCGTTCGCGGTTGTCTCATAAGGCACGCGCCGACCGATCCAGTTCGTGCCGCCGACGAAGTGACGCGATTCCTCCTGCGCGAGATGCTCGACGCCGAGCGGCGTCGGCACGCCGAGGTTGATCGTCTCGCCGGAGAGGTCGGAGAGCGCACGCAGCGCCGGCCCGGCGAGCTCGACGAGCCCGGCGCTCGTGTCCCGGTGCGCGAAGCGGAGCAGGATCGGGCCCGGCGCGACCCGGCGGTCGCCCGCGCGCTGGACGAGCCCGCGGCGCTCGAGCGCACCGACGAGGCGCGAGGTGGTGCTCTTCGGAAGCCCGGTCTCGGCGGCGAGCTCCCCCACGCCGAGCGGGCGGTGCGATTCGACGACGCGCGCGAGCAGGTCGGCGGCACGGTCGATCGCCTGCGTCCCGGTCTCGGGCCTCGACATGCCCATATGGTGGAACACGAGTTCCACGTTTGTCAAGGCGGCAGCGTGCTCGGCCGCCCGCTGCCTGCTCCGCCACACTCTGCTGGCGATGCGCCGCCCGGCCGACCTCCCGATCTGGCTGTGGCTCGCCGCGCTCGTCGTCGCGTCGACGGCGGTCCGTGCCGTGCTCGCAGAGAGGATCGCGGCGCCCTGGATCATGGTCGACGAGCTGATCTACTCGGAGCTCGCGAAGTCGTTCGCCGCGCACGGGACGTTCGAGATCCGGGGCGTACCGGCCGCCGGGTACGGCTTCGTCTACCCGGTGCTGATCGCGCCGGCGTGGCGGTTGTTCCACGCGACGACGACGGCGTACGACGCCGCGAAGGCGATCGACTCCGCGGTGATGTCGCTCGCCGCCGTCCCCGCCTACCTGCTCGGCCGGCGCGTGCTCAGCGCGTACGGCGCGCTCGCCGTGGCGGCGCTCGCGGTGCTGGTGCCCTCCATGCTCTACACGGGCACGTTGATGACCGAGAACGCGTTCTACCCGCTCTTCCTCGCGGTGACGCTGCTGCTCGTCTCGGCGCTGGAGCAGCCGACGCCGGCCCGCGAGGCTTCGCTGCTCGCCCTACTGGCGCTCGCGTTCGAGACGCGACAGCAGGGGGTCCTGCTGTTCGCGGCAGCGGCCGCCGCACCGGTCCTGCACGGGATCCTCGAGCGCGACCTCGGTCTCCGGCTCCGGCGCTGGCTCACGTTCTA
This sequence comes from uncultured Thermoleophilia bacterium, assembly GCA_963785875.1. Classification (GTDB taxonomy): domain Bacteria; phylum Actinomycetota; class Thermoleophilia; order Gaiellales; family Gaiellaceae; genus PALSA-600. The sequence continues at coordinate 279,591 of CAWAWV010000002.1, forward strand.
CGCGCTGGGACTCGCGGCAGCGCTCGCGGTCGTGCTCGTGTACACGAGCCGCGGGCGCTCGCCGCTGGCGGTGCTCGGTGCGTATCGCGGCGTGCTCACGGGCGGCTACTCCTGGCCGGCGGCGATCCGCTATGCGCTGTGGCATGTGGCCGAGCTCGACCTCTACGTCGGCATCGTGCCGTTCGCCGCACTCGTGCTGCTGTGGCTCGCGGGCCGCCGGAGCTCGGCGCCGCTGCGGGCGTTCGCTGCCGCGACGTTCTCGATCGCACTCATGCTCGTGCTCGAAGTTGCGCCGTTTGCGTCGAAGTACTCGCTACGGATCGAGGAGCGCTACCTGTTTTACCTCGCGCCGTTCGCGTTCATCGCGCTCCTGTGTGTCGTCGAGCGCAAAGTCGTGGTTCCGGGACGGCGGGCGGCGATCGGCATCGCCTTGGCGGGCGGCCTGCCCGCGACGATCCCGTTCGACCGGTTCGTCAACTCCTCGGCGACGCCCGACACCCTGGCGCTGCTGCCGTGGTGGTCGCTCCACGACCACGGATTGGCGTTCGGGACGATGCGCATCGTGGCGCTCGGGACCTCGCTGATCGCGGCAGCGCTGCTGCTCACGCCACGTCGCTTCAGGCTTGTCCCGGTGCTGGTCGTCGGCGCGTATCTCGTCGGCGTTAGCGCGGCCGCATACTCAGGGCGCCATGGGTCGCTCGACGCCGCGCGGCAGACGGTGCGCGCTGGGATCCACGGCCCGCGGTACGACTGGGTCGATCGAGCAGTCGGCCCTCGCGCGGACGTCACTGCGGTCTGGGACGGAACGGCACCGATCCAGTCGGTCTGGGAGACCGAGTTCTTCAACCGGAGCGTCCGGGACGTGGTCGCGACCAGTGCTCCCTATCCGGACGGGCTCCCGGTCACGCAGCTCGCGGTCCGGCCCGACGGCAGTCTCGTCACCGCAGCAGGCCGCTCGTACACGGCGACGTTCGCACTCGCCCCGCCCTCGCTCGCGCTGGCCGGTGCGGTCGTTGCACGCGATCCCCGCGGCGGGCTGCGGCTCGTGCGCGTCGGCGGCCGGCTCGCGAGCCTCACCACCGTCAGCGGGCTGTACCCCGGCGACGTCTGGTCCGGCAGGACTGTCACCTATACGCGGCGAGCCTGCCACGGCGGCAGGCTCGCCGTCACGCTGGCCAGCGATCCCAGCCTCTTCACCACCGACCAGATCGTCACCGCCTCCGAGCATGGACGCCCGCTCGCGCAGGTGACCGTCCCGCCGACAGCGACCGTGCGCCTCCGTGTCCGGCTGCGCCCGAGCCCTGCCGGCGACTGCGTCGTCCGGTTCACGGTCGCGGAGCTGCGGGTGCCCCGTGAGGTGCATCAAGGCTCGACCGACACCCGCCGGCTCGGGGTTCGCTTCCTCGGCATCAACTACTCCGGCTAGAGCCGCGAGTCGCGGCTCGCGGCGACCTCGAGCCGGAACCCGTCCGGGTCGAGGAAGAACGTCGCGTAGTACCCGGGGTGGTACTGCGGCCAGAGCTTCGGCGCGTGCAGGATCTCGGCCCCGGCTTCCGCCGCGGCGCGATGGACGGCGTCGACGTCCTCTCTGCTCTCGACCGCGAAAGCGAGGTGGTGCAGACCCGGCGCGTAGAGGTCGAACCCCTGGTCGCCGAGCGCCTGCCGCAGGCCGAGCGAGCCCGACCCAGCCTGGGGGAAACGCAGGTAGTGGATCGACTCGCCTCGCTCGCCCGGCACCAGATGCGGCGGCTCGAGACCGAGCGGTCCGAAGACGGCGGCATAGAACGCGAGCGACGCGTCGAGTTCGCGGCAGACAAGGTCGAGATGGCCGAGGCCGACGAGCATCAGTCGACTGCGACCGGCTCGGCGCGTCTCGCGGGCGGAGACGCGGGACGCGGAAGGCGGAGGCTGAACACGACGCCGACCGCAGGCGCGAGTGCGCTGATCGTGAGCGCCGTCTTCAGGTCGATCGCGTCGGCCACGGCACCGAGGACGACCGCTGCAAAGCCGCCGATCCCCATCGCGAGCCCGATCGAGAGCCCGGAAGCCATGCCGATGTGGCGAGGCAGGTAGAGCTGGCTCAGCACCATCGTCACACCGAACGTCCCGACCACGCACACGCCGACCAGCATGAGCGCGATCGCGCCGACAGCACCACCGGCGTAGACGAACACGAGCATCAACAGCGGCAGCAATCCCTGCGTCACGACGAGCGTGCGCCGCAGGCCGATGCGGTCCGCCACCGGCCCGAGCGCGAGCGTCCCGATCGCGCCGGCGAGCAACATCAGGAAGAGCAACCGGTTGCCGTAGGCCTTCGAATGCCCGAGCGACTCGACCCAGAGCGGGACGAACGCAAGCAGCGTGAACCACGCGACCGCCCGAAGCGCGATCACGGCGCCGAGCAGGGCCATCGCGCGCCGGTCGTCCTCGCCGCGCGTCTCCGCGCCGCCGGACGGAACGGGCGCGAGCGCGCCGAACTCCCGCGTGAACCGCACGAGGATCGCGGCGGCCACCGCGACAGGGATCATCGCGAGCAGCCCGCCGCCGAGCCCGATCGCCGCGACCAACAACCCGGTGACAAACGCGCCGAGTGCATAACCGGTGTTGCCGCCGATGTTGAAATACGACATGCCGCTCGCGCGCTTGCGGCCGCTCGCGTAGGCCGCGGACTTCGCGCCCTCGGGGTGGAAGGCCGCGACGCCCAGCCCGCCCATGAAGACGAGCACGAGCACCAGCGGGTACCAGGGCGTGACAGCGGCGAGACCGACGCCGACGGCGGACAAGATCGTGCCGCCGGGGATCAGCCACAGCGCCCCGCGGCGGTCCGACCAGAGGCCGAAGAGCGGCTGGACGAGCGAGGAAGACACCGTCGATGCGAGCAGGAGCATCGCCGCGAACGCGTAGTTGAGGTCGAAGCGGTCGGTGAGGAACGGGATCAGCGCCGGCACGCTGCCGGACGCGAAGTCGACGGCGAGGTGCCCGCCCGAGAGCGCGGTCATCGCCCGCCGGTCGATGCCGTCCCTCATGGGGCGGACGCTACCTGCCGGTTCGGGTCAGCCGCGGTGGACGATTTCGCAGTTCTTGGCGACCTTGTCGTGCCGGTCCGCGTAGACCGTGTCGCGACCGGTGCCGCAGTCGATGACGTCGGCCGCCGTGTCCCGCGACCGCACGACATCGTTGCCGGCGCCGCCGTAGACGGTGTCGACGCCCGCTCCGGGAAGCAGCAGGTCGTTGCCTGCACCCCCGTACAGGCGATCCTTGCCGGTCCAGCCGTAAAGCGTGTCGTTCCCGCCCATGCCGTACAGCAGGTCGTTACCGCCGCGGCCGTTCAAGACGTCCGCATACGCGGTCCCGACGAGCCGGTTCGGGCCCGCCGTCCCGTTGATCGTCTTTCCCTTGTGCACCGTCGGCGGCGGAGGCGGAGGAGACGACGGCCCCGACGCGCCGGCGACCTGCAGCGTCACCGTCGCCGAGTTGTCCGTCGGATCGGACTCGCGATCAGCCGTCGCCGTCGCAGTGATCGACTCCGCGCCCGACCCCGACACGATCACGCCGAACTTCACGAGGGTCGACGTGCCGTTCGTGACGTAATCGAAGTTGCAGTCGATCGACACGGTGCCGACGCAACCCGGACCGCGCTCGTAGTACGGCGGCCCGACGAGCTTCATCGTCGCCGGCAGCGTGAATTGCAGGTGCGCGTTCTGCCCATTGCCGCCTCCGTGGTTGTCGACTGTGATCGCGAAGTCGACCTCGCTGCCGGCCGGCGGCGCGGCGTTGGACACGGAGGTCCACTGCAGCCGCATGTTCGGGGGCAACGTCCCGCCGCCGCCGCCGCCGCCACCACCACCGCCGCCGCTGCTCGGGCAGGGCGAACCGGTGACGACGTTCGACGCGAGTGAGGTGGATGCGGTAAAGCCGCCCGTGTTATCGCCGAAGACAGTGCCGCGTACCGTGCCGCCGACGTCGGAGCAGGTGATGGTGTACGACGAACCGTTTTCGCCATCGATCGTCGTGCATGGGATGCCGCTCGAGTCACAGCGCAGCCAGGCGTACTCGAACGACGGCGAGCCTGACCACGTCCCGGTCGTCGCGATCGTCAGTGTCGAGCCCGAGGCCGCCGACCCGGTGATCGTCGGGATCGTCGAGGCAACCGGCCAGAGCGGGACGACGGGGGTCGTCGGCGCCGACAGGAACCCATCGCTCACCCCGCTGCCGTCCAATTGCACGCGGATGTAGTACCCAAGGTCATCCGAAGTCGGGGTGTAGGTCGAGTCGATTGCCCCGGGGATGTTGTTGCAGAGGTTGCCGAACGGTGGGTTCGTGCAGCGCTCCCACTGGAACGCGACCGTCGTGCCGGGTGTGCCGATCCATCCAGGCACACTCGTCTCGAGCTGCTCTCCCACAACGGCCGTCCCGGTGATCGACGTGGTGTTCACCGGCCTCACCGGAAACGCCGGAGCATCGGAGCTCCACGACATCCTTCGTAGCTGAGTGTCGGTGAACGTGGCATGCGGGTTCAACGCATGCGCGTTCGAACCGTCGGCGTTCATTACGTCGATCGTGGTGCCACCCGAACCGGCGAACACGATCTGCATGCCGTCGGGCGACCACGCGGGAGCGAATGCGGAGCCCGAGGATGTCAGCGCGTGCGCATTGGTCCCATTGACATCGACAACCCAGATCGCATAGGGGCCGGAGCCGCGGACGAACAAGAGCTTGCTGCTGTCCGGCGACCACGCGAGCGCCCCTCCGATGCCGGTCGGATCGGCCAGGTCGCCGAGCGACGTGAGCTGCGTCTGGCTCGTACCGTCCGTGGTCATCGTCCAGATATCGGTCGCCCCGCTCGTCGTCTTCAGGTACGCGATCGTCGAGTTGTCGGGCGCCCACGCGGGGCTCGCGTTCGTACCGGCCGTCGCAAGTTGCGTGACCGTCCCGCTCAGGATGTCCTCCTTGATGAGCTTCGCGAGGGACGGGCGATAGAACACGATCGTCCGGCCGTCCGGAGCCCACGCCGGTTCACTTGCGTCACTCCCGGTTGCGATCAGGTGCTGCCCCGTGTAGATGCCGTCTGCGTGCACGGACGAGAAATCACCGCCCGCGGTCGGCTTCGCGAGAACAGTGGTGCCGTCCTGCGACCAGACGGCCTGGGAATAGCCGGTGATCTGGCTCACGGCGTCGCCGTCCGTCACGTACGCGCCCCCGGCGTAATCGAACGCGATCGTGCCGATCGAATCGGTGAGCCCGAGCGCGAGCCGCCCGTGGCCCGTCTCGTCGTTGTCGCCGCCACTTGAGTTCGACTGCTGAAGACCCTGCGCGCGCGTCTCGAGCGCCGAGGTCAGGTCGGCCGGTGTCGCGGAGGGCGACTGCTGGAGGAGGAGTGCCGCTGCACCAGCGACCTGGGGCGCGGCGGCCGACGTCCCGGTGAAGCCGGAGGCGCCGCAGCCTGCGTTGCCCGAGGTCGCCGCGCCGTAGGTGTCCGTTGACACGCTGTCGTACGCCGCGATGTCCGGCTTCGTCCGTCCGTCGATCGTCGGCCCGACCGAGCTGTACCACTCCGGCTCGCCCGTCTGCCAACAGACCGCGCCGACGGCCAGCGCTGCCGCAGACGACGCGGGCTCGGTGATGCTCTGCGTGATCGGGTCGGAGACCGGCCCGGCGCCGGTCACGAACAGGTCGAGGAACGGGTCGTCGGCAACACTGAAGCGCACAATCGACGCGGCGTACGTCACCGTCGAACCCGACGAGTTCGTGAAGCACGCCTCTTCGACAGGAGGGCTCGGACCGTCGGCTTGATCGTTCCCCGACGACGCGACAACCACGCCGTCGCTGACGCGTTTGACCACCAGGTCGAAGTCCTCCGTCGTCATGGGCCAGCCGTCCCACTTGAGCAGTGCGCACGAGTCGCGTCCGGCGGCCACGTCGAACTGCTCGCCGGTCACACCCGGCGCGAAGTCGTTCAGGGACGGCTGTCCAGAATCGGCGGTGAAATACCCCGCCCAGTGGTTGAGGCCGTAGTTGCCGGCGGCATTGACCCAGAGCACCCCGTTCGCCCGGGCGTCCGCAACGATCGCGTCGGGCGTCCCCGCCTCCCCCGTGCCGTCGCCGCGGCTCGTGTCGAACCACGCGACCGAGTGGTTGACGATCTTGATGCCGTTCGTCACCACGTATTGCTCAGCCTGCGCTAGCCCGACTTCGTCGTCGATACAGATCAGGTACAGCTGCGCGGCCGGCGCCATCTGGTGGACGATCTCGGCGACCGCCGTGCCGTGCTCCGTCGCGGTCGTAAGATTGCCGTGGCAATCGTCGACGGTGGTAACAGACGCCGGGAGCGCCGATCCAAGGAGCGCCGAGTAGCCCGCGAAGCCGAGATCGACGATCGCGATCTTCACGCCGGTTCCGACGAAGCCGGCCGTGTGCCACGTGTCGGCATCGGAGAGCTCGACGCCTTCGTCGACGGCATCTGCCTCGTGGACGAACGGCGGCCGCACTCGTGCGACGCTCGGGTCGTCGGCGAGCTTCACCAGCGCGGCGGGCGGCACAAGCGCATCGCTGAGCTCACCCGCAGAGGCCTCGACAGCACCACCCGCGGCGGCGACTGCGCCCTTCACTTGCTTCGCAGCGCCGGGCCTCGCGACGACGACAACCCGGACCCGGCCCGACTGGGCCGCCAGCCCTTCGCGCTCGCCGGCCGCGACGGCGGCCGCCCGACCCGCAGAGCGCTGGGTGTCGGCGACGAGTGCGAGTCGTGAGTCGAGCTTGGGGCTCGAGGTGCGCGTGATCGGAAACGCGGTCGACGCGGAGCGGGCAACCTCGCCGCCGGCCAGGCCGGCGACGATGATCCCACACGCGAGCGCCCCGAGAGCGTTACGCCAGCCGCTGTGCAGGGCCCCCATTTCGTGCTGACCATAGGCGACACCTGATGCCGCATCAAGACTCGAGCGACTCGACGAGGAGCGTCGAAACGTCGACCACGCGAAGCTGCTTCCCGCTCGCGCGAACGCCGTCGTCGAGCATCACCGTGCAGAACGGGCAGGCGACCGCAAGCGTCTCCGCCCCGGTCTCCACCGCCTGGCGCACGCGCTCCTCGTTGATCGGCGAGCCGCGCTCCTCCATCCACATGTGCGCGCCGCCGGCACCGCAGCAGAACGTTTGCTTCCCGCGCTTCTCCATCTCGACCGGCTTCCCCACGGCCGCGACGAGCTCGCGCGGCTCAGCGGCGACGTCGTTGTGGCGCGCCAGGTAGCACGAGTCGTGGTAGGTGATCTCCGTCTCGCTCTTCGCGGGCTCCAGCTTCCCTTCGCGCAGCAGCTCGGCGAGCAGCTGCGTGTGGTGCACCACCTCGT
>CAWAWV010000003.1:0-271582 GCA_963785875.1 uncultured Thermoleophilia bacterium
TCGCGCCGCGACGACCTGCCTATCGAGCGCTGATCGCCGCCTCGGCGAGGAACGCACGGCAGAGCCTCCGGCCGAGGCCCTGCCACTCCTCGAGCTTCTCGTCGAGCTGGGCCGCAATCTCGGCCGGGGTTCGCGGCGATGTCTCGTCCTCGAACCACGTCAGGACGTGCCGACGGCGGATCTCAGGATGGAACTGGAGCGCCCACGCGTGCTTGCCGATCCGGAACGCCTGCAGCACCGGCCCTTCGGCGAGCGGTGTCGCGTCCGGGGGCATATCGAACGCGTAGGCGTTCGCGTTGAATGCCTCGAAGCTCCTCGGGAGCACCCCGAGCACGGGATCTGCAACGCCGGCGTCGGTCAGCCTCGTCTCGTAGAAGCCGCCGAGCGCCTCCTGGACGGGGGCCACGGTCGCGCCGAAGGCATGCGCGAGCGTCTGGGCGCCCAGGCAGACACCGAGCAGCGGCGTGCCTCCGTCAACCCACCCGCGCAGCGCGTCGTACTCCTCGTGCAGCCAGGGATGTTCGACCTCCTCGCCGACGTTCTGGTCGCCGCCGAACACCATCACCGCCTCGGCGTCCCGCGGTGGGGAGCCCTGCGCCCGGATGTCCCAGACCACGAGCTCGTGCCCGTCTTCGGCCAGCACCTCGCCGAACAGCTCCGGGCCCGCCTCGTGGGAGTGGATGACCGCGAGGACTCTCATTGCCGCTCCGGCGCCGGCAAAGCCGGCACCTGCGCTCCTTGTGAGTCTCCGTCGAGCCTACGACTCATGCCGTCGGCACGTTCTCTTCTTCGAGCAGCTTGCGGAGAAGCAGCGCGCCGGCCGGCGCCTGCGCGACTCCATCGGTCTGGTTGTTGTTGTTGAAGAACGCGTACGCCTCGGCCGCCTGCTCCGAGAGCTGTCGCAGCGGCGGCACCCACTCGCGCAGCTCGTCCTCGCCGTAGAGGTGGTCGAACCTTTGCGCGGCAGAGCCGCCGCGCACGTTCCACGTTCCGGCGTTCCGCCCGTGGAAGCGGACGTACGCGGTCGGCGTCGTCGTTGCGACGAGCGTGTCAGGGACGTTCGCCGCATCCGTCTTCGGCGCGTCGACGACGACCCACGACATCTGCCGTTCCTCGAGCCAGCGCAGGAGCTCGGCGCGGATGTCCTCGGCAAACCACGATCGGTGGCGGGGCTCGAACAGGAAGCCGTCGCCGCCGACCTGGTCACGCGCCCATTCGAGGTAGTCGAGCGACGACGGTTTCCAGACGACGTAGGGCGGCATCTGGAAGAGGATGCCGCCGAGCTTGCCGCTCGCGCGCAGCGGCTCGAGCGCCTCGAGAAACGTGCGGAATACACCCGCCCGCGCGTCGCGCGCCGGCCGGTCGACGCGGCCGCGGTGGTCGACGGGCAGGCCGTCGCGCAACTCGGGCGGGACCTGCTCCAGCTTCACGGGGTGCCGCGTCATCAGTCCGAACGCCTTCACGTGCATCACGAAACCGTCCGGCGTGCGCTCCGCCCAGCCGCGCACCAGCTTCTCGTCCGGGACGCGGTAGTACGTCGAGTCCACCTCGACCGTCGAGAACCGCTCCGCGTAGTAAGCGAGCCGGTCGCGCGGCGGCGTGCCCGGCGGATACCAGTGCTTCGAAAGAGCATCGTCCGCCCACGAGCACGTCCCGATCCGGATCGGCGCCGCCACCAGCGCACCCTACAATCGCTCCATGTCCGATTCCCGCCCTGTCGGTGTCTTCGATTCCGGTGTCGGTGGGCTGACCGTCCTGCACGAGTGCCTCGTAACGATGCCGCATGAGGACTTCGTCTACCTCGGCGACCACGCGCGGCTCCCGTACGGCCCGCGGACGCGCGACGAGGTACGCCGGTTCGCTCACGAGATCGGTGTCTACCTCGAGCGGCTCGGCGTGAAGATGGTCGTCGTCGCGTGCAACACCGCGACGTCGGTCGCGCTCCCGGACTTGCAGGGCGAGCTCCAGGTTCCGGTCGTCTCGGTCATCGTTCCGGAAGCGCACGCCGCGGTCCAGGCAACGCGCAATCGCCGCATCGGACTGCTCGCGACGGAGTTGACGGTTGCGAGCGGACGCTACGAGTCGCTCGTCCAAACGCTCGACGCCGGTGTACGGCTGACGTCCGTCGCGTGCCCGAAGCTCGTTCCGTTGATCGAAGCAGGCGACACGTTCAGCGACGATGTGGTCGCGGCCGTGCGCGAGTATGCGGCGTCGCTCAAGGCGGCGGGCTGTGACACGGTGATCCTCGGCTGCACGCACTACCCGCTTCTTCGACCCGTCTTTCAACGCGCGTTCGGCCGTGACGTCACGCTGGTGTTCTCGGCGGACGAGACCGCCGCGAGGTCGCGGAGACGCTCGCGCGCAAGGGCTTCGAGAACGACGGCGAGCGTGAGGGCCGGTATCGCTTCCTCACGACCGGCGATCCCCAGCTCTTCAGGACGCTCGGCGAGCGGTTCCTGCAGCTGCCGCTCGGCGACGTCGAGCACGTGAGCGTCACCGAGCTCGAGGAGGCTGCGTGACGCGCAACGACGGCCGGCGGCCGGACGAGCTCAGACCGGTCTCCGCAGATCCGGCGTTCCTCGAGCAGCCGCACGGCGTTGTCCTCTGGTCGCAGGGCAAGACGCGCGTCCTCTGCACGGCGTCGATCCAGGACGGCGTGCCGCGCTGGCTGTATCGCTCGGGCCGCGGCTGGATGACCGCTGAGTACTCGCTGCTTCCCGCATCGACGGGCGATCGAACCGACCGCGAGGCGGCGCGTGGGAAACAGGGCGGCCGCACCGTCGAGATCCAGCGGCTGATCGGCCGGGCGCTTCGCGGCATCGTCGACTTCCAGGCGCTCGGCGAGCGGACCGTCTACCTCGACTGCGACGTGCTCCAGGCGGACGGGGGCACACGGTGCGCCGCGATCACCGGCGCGTACGTCGCCGCCTCGCGCGCGCTCGACCGGTTCGGGCTCTCGAAGGCGCTGACGGGAACGGTCGCTGCTGTCTCCGTGGGCGTGGTCGACGACGTTGCGTTGCTCGACCTCGACTACTCGGAGGACTCGAACGCCGACGTCGACGTCAACGTGGTCATGACGGGCGACGGGCGTTTTGTGGAGGTGCAGTCGACCGCGGAGAAAGTGCCGTTCGACCGCGCTCGGTTGGACGAGCTGCTCGATCTCGCCGCCGCTGGGATCGAAGAGCTCGGCGCACTCCAACAGGAGGCCGTCGATGCACCTCGTGAGTAGCATCCCCACGCTCGGCGGCTGGGACGCGCTGTTGCGGCTCGCGATGGCGTGCGGTCTCGGCGCAGCGATCGGTTTCGAACGTGAGATCCGCGACCGCGAGGCCGGCATTCGGACGCACCTACTCGTGTCGCTCGGCTCGGCGCTCTTCACCATCGTCTCGGCGTTCGGCTTCCACGAGTTCTTGGCGAGCGGCGACAACATCGTGCGCATGGACCCGACGCGCATCGCCGCCCAGATCGTCACGGGCATCGGCTTCCTCGGCGCCGGCGCGATCATCCGCGAGGGCCTGTCCGTACGGGGCCTCACGACGGCGGCGACCCTGTGGGTCGTCGCGGCGATCGGCATGGCGTGCGGCGCTGGGTATTACTGGCCCGCCGCTGCCGCGACGGTGCTCACGCTGCTCGCGCTCTGGCCGCTGCGCCTGCTCGCCTACCGGCTGATCGAGCAGATCAAGCCGGAGGAGAACCGCGTCACTGTCGAGTTGAAGGAGGGCGAGCCGCTGACGCGGCTGCTCGCGGCTCGTCCACAACGTGCGTCATATCGAGGTGACGGACGAGATCGACCGGCGCGTCGTCCACCTCGAGATCCCCGACGCCGACGAGGAGCTCATTGCGCGCCTCTCCGACGCCGAGTTCGTGATCGGCGTGAGGTGGCGCCGCTGAGGGCGACCGTTTGCTCCGCGAACCCGCACAAGCTGGCGGAGTTCCGGGCGCTGTTCCCCGACTGGGACCTGGAGCTCCTCACCGGCGCGGAGTTTCCGCGCGAGGACGGCGCGAGGTACGTCGACAACGCGCGTCTCAAGGCGCAGTTCGGCCGTGCCGTCGGGCCGCCGGAACGCTGGACGCTCGCCGACGACTCGGGGATCGAGGTGGCAGCCCTGGGCGGCGCGCCCGGCGTGCTGACGGCGCGCTGGGCCGAAGGTCGCCACGTCGAGAAGTTGCTCGGGGCGCTCGCGGATGAGGACGATCGCCGGGCGCGGTACGTCTGTGAGCTCGTTGCCATCTCTCCGGAGGGCGACGAGGCCACCGGCACGGGTGTGCTCCGAGGCGAGATCGGCTTCGCCCCGGCGGGCGACGAGGGCTTCGGCTTCGACCCGGTGTTCGTCCCTCGCGGAGAGACGCGTACCGTTGCGCAGCTCGGCGATGCGTGGAAGGCGGAGCACTCGCACCGCGCGCTCGCGGCGCGGGCGCTTCGGGACGAGCTCAGTCGCGAGCCTGGATCCAGCCTCAGCGTGGGACAATGCCAAAGCGATCGAGACACGGTCGGAGGCGATGCCACGTGATGCGACGGCTCTTTGCCGCGATGTACGACACCGTCGGTAAGGGCTCGGAAGAGGCCGGGATGCGCGAGGAGCGACGGCAGCTGCTCGCAGCGGCCCAGGGTGCGACGATCGAGCTCGGGGCCGGCACGGGACTCAACCTCGAGCACTATCCGGACGCGGTGACGAGGTTGGTTCTCACCGAGCCCGACCGGCACATGCGGGTTCGCCTCGGACGTCGCGTCGAGGCTCTCTCCGCGACCGCGGAGATCGTCGCTGCACCCGCTGAGCGGCTGCCGTTCGCCGATGCAACCTTCGACACCGCCGTCGTCACGCTGGTGTTGTGCAGCGTCCCCGACCAACGGGCGGCGCTGGAGGAGGTTGCGCGTGTTCTGAAGCCGAACGGCCGCCTGCTCTTCCTCGAGCACGTGCGCTCCGACGACCCGAACGTCGCCAAGTGGCAAGACCGGATCAGGCCGATCTGCAACCTCGTGGGCTGTAACCCGAATCGAGAGACATTGGCGGCAATCGACGCATCGGCCCTGACCGTCGAGTCCGTAAGGCACGGCGAGGTCCCGAAAGCGCCCAAATTCGAACGCCCGCTGATCGTCGGCGTCGCACGCCGATAGCCTCGTGGTCGTGTCTGACACCAGTGGTGTCAGACACCAGTCCAGTCGGCTGCGCCAGCGTCTTCACGGCTGAGCGTCCGCCGGCAGCGCCCTCCCGGCGCGCCACCAGTTGATCTCCGCGCCGAGCACGATCACGTTCGCCATGACGTAGAGCCAGACGAGCAGGATCGCCGGGCCGGACAAGGTTTGCAGGACCGGATTGTGCTTCGAGATGTCCACGTACACGGGCAGGAACTGGAACGTCGCCTCGAGGATGATCGCTGCGGTCACGGCGCCGGGCAGAACCTCGCGCAGGCTCAGGTCCGCGTTCGTGAGTACGTAGTACGCGGACGACAGGAACAGGAAGAGGCCGGCCGTCGACACGGCGATCGCGATCGCGCGCGCGGGTGTTGCGTTGCCGGCGAAGCCGAAGTAGCGCTTCAGGATCTCCTGCCCGACCGAGCCGATCACGAGCGAGACGAAGAGCGCGACGAGCGAGCCGCTCATCATCATCGTCGCGAGCGCCTTGCCGTGCAGCCAGCCGCGGTTCGGCCGGCCATACACGATGTTGAACGCACTCTCGAGCACCGAGAAAAACGACAGCGACGACCAGAGGAGGAAGCCCGCGCCGACCGCGCCGAGGGCGGCCGCGTTCGACTGGATCGCCCGAACCGCCCGCAGGATCGAGTCCAGCGACGTGTTCGGGAACGTCTTCTCGAGCTGGCGCACGAAGAACGAGCCCTCGTCCGCCTGGTGGACGAGCCCGAGCAGGGCGAGCGACAACAGGAGCAATGGCACGAACGAGAGGAGGGCGAAGTAGGCGATCATCGCCGCCAGGTGCGTTCCTCGGTCGGCGAAGAACTTGCGGACGACCGTTCCCACGGGTCATGAGTATGCTCGGAGTCGTGGACGCAGCCCAAGCCATCGCCGATCTGACCGAGATCTCGCCGCAGGTCGCAGCGCGTCGCGGTGATCGCCGCGGACGGCTCGCTGGTGGGGGCGAACATCGACAGTGCGGCCGCGCGACGGCTTGCCGACGGGGCGCGAGCGCTCATCGAGGCCGCTGAGGAGCTCCGGCCGGGCGTTTCGCAGCTCGAGGCCTCCACGGTCTCCGGCAGCGTCTTTGTCGTTCGCGACGGCGACAGGCTGATCGCAGCGACAACCTCGCCCGAGCCGACTGTCGGGCTCGTGTTCTACGACCTCAAGACCTGCCTCCGCTCGATCGAAGAGCCGAAGCCGAGCGTCAGCCGCAAGAAAGAAGTCGACGATGCCGCGGCGTAAGGTCGTCACCGGCGTTCTGCTCGCCGCCGGCTCACTTGCCGGCTCCGTGCTCGTGCGCCGACGAGCCGCGCGACGGCAGGCCCACGTCGATCTCTACGCCTCCGACGGATCGATGCACTCCTTCCCGGACGGATCGCCCGAGGCCGAGCGCCTCCTGCCGATCGCGCAGGACCTGCTCGCCGCGTCGTGACGCGGGACGAGCTCGCCCGCGCCCTCCGCGACGCCGCCTACCTCGAAGGCGATTTCCTGCTCCGCTCCGGCCGTCGCTCGAAGTACTACCTCGACAAGTACCGGTTCGAGACTCGTCCCGACCTGCTCGCGCCGCTCGGGCGAGCGATTGCGGAGACGGTGCGCGAGCACGAGCCGGACGCGGTCAGGCTCGCCGGGCCTGAGCTCGGAGCGGTCGCTCTTGCCGCAGCGGCATCGCTCGAGAGCGGACTGCCGTTTCTGATCGTCCGCAAGGAAGCCAAGGACTACGGCACCTCCAATCGCCTCGAAGGCGTCTTCGAGCCCGGGGAGCGGATTTGCCTCGTCGAGGACGTCGTGACCACCGGTGGCGCCGCCCTCGAAGCGGTCCAGGCGCTCCGCGAGGCCGGTCTCCAGGTTTCGGGCGCAGTCTGCGTCGTCGAGCGCGAAGAAGGGGGTGTCGACGCCTTCGCGCGCCAGGCCGTCCGCCTTTGGCCGCTCTATCGCGCGTCGGAGCTCCGAAAAGACCCCGCAAATCCGCATGGTTGAGCGATATCCGACTCCGCTGTTAGCCTGGTCCGCCAAGGTCTAGCCCTAAGTCCCCGACGCAGGAGGATGTTCGTTGACCAAGCAGGACTTCATCCAGAAGGTCGCCGCGAAGAGCGGGCTTTCGGCTCGTGACGCGGGCAAAGCCGTGGATGCCTTCATGGAGACCGTCACCGAGACGCTGAAGAGCGGCGACTCAGTGAACTTCACCGGCTTCGGGAAGTTCGCTCCGTCCCCCCGTGCGGCGCGCCAGGGCGTCAACCCTCGCACCGGCGAGCGCGTCCAAATCGCGGCGACGATCGTGCCGAAGTTCTCGGCCGGCTCGCAGCTCAAGGCCGCCCTCAAGCCCTAGCGGCCCCGAGCGAAGCTTCTCACGGAGGGCGGCCGCGGCAGCCGCCCTCCGTCGTTCTCGTTACTTTTCAGGCCGATGGCCGTGGCCGTGCAGACCTTCGCCGACCGGCTTGCCGCCGAGGTCGAGCGCAAGCAGTCGCAGCTCGTCGTCGGCCTCGACCCGCGGCTCGACCTTCTTCCCATTGAGCTTCGCCGCGACGCCGCGCGCTTCTGCTGCGGCCTCGTCGACGCGGTGGCGCCCCACGCGGTGGCGGTCAAGCCGCAGCTGGCGTTCTTCGAAGCGCTCGGGCCGTCCGGCCTTGCGGTGTTCGACGAGGTGTGCGTTTACGCCCGCCGCGCCGGCCTCCTCGTGATCGCCGACGGGAAACGCGGTGACATCGGCTCCACCGCCCGTGCCTACGCGGACGCATACCTCGAGGGCGATCAGCCGCGCGTCGACGCCATGACCGTGAACCCCTATCTCGGCCGTGAGTCGGTCGAACCGTTCATCGCAGCGGCGCGGAGGACGGGAACCGGGATCTTCATCGTGGTCAAGACGTCGAACGCAGGCGGAGACGTGCAGGACCTTCAACTGACCGACGGACGGCCGCTCTGGCATCACGTCGCCGCACTTGTCGCGGAGTGGGGCGAGGAAGTGCTCGGCGAGGTCGGCCTGTCCTCGGTCGGCGCCGTCGTCGGCGCGACCCACCCGCGGGCGGTCGCCGATGCCCGCCGGCTCATGCCGCAGGCGATCCTGCTCCTGCCCGGCATCGGTGCCCAGGGCGGCGCAGTCTCCGACCTCGTACGCGCGTTCCAGAGCGGCCCGGCCAGCGCGCTCGTCGCAGCGTCACGCTCGATCGACTACGCCTTCCGGGAGACCGGCGGCGAGTACCGCGAGGCAGCCGGTGCGGAGGCGGCGCGGCTGAAGAAGGAGATCTGGGCCGCGTCCGGCTGGTAGTGCGGCAGCAGCCGGATTGGCGGCGGTACGCCGCCCCGGCGGGATTCCTGCTCGCTGTCACTGTCGCCGTCGCCCTCGTGCGGTCGGGGCTCGAGCACGGCTCCTCGAAGCCGAGCACGACGACGACGACGACCCGGACGATCGCGCCCTCGCCGCAGGTGACGACGACCCGCAACAAGAGGGAGTATTGGACCGTGAAGGCGGGGGACACCTTCGGGGTGATCTCGGCGAAGACGGGCGTGCCCGTCTTGAGGATCGAGAGGCTGAATCCGAAGGTCACGTCGACCTCGCTCTTCATCGGCGAAAAGGTCCGGATCAAGTGAGACGGCTCCTGGTTCTGGTCGCGCTCGCACTCGTGGCGGCCGCTCCGGCGCGCGCGGGCGCTCCTCCGGTGGACGCGCGCGCCTATCTCGTCGTGGATGCGCGCACGGGGGAGATCCTCGCGTCCTCGCACGCCCACGAACGGCTGCCAATCGCCTCGATCACGAAGTTGATGACGGTGCTCGTCGCGATCGAGCATCACAAGCTCACCGACGTCGTCACCGTCGATCCTCGGGCCGCCGCTGTCGGCGAGTCGTCGATCGGCCTCGACCCGAACGATCAACTGACCGTCCGCGATCTGATCAAGGGCGCCCTGATCCAGTCTGCGAACGACGCGGCCGACGCGCTTGCGCTCTCACTCGCGCCGGACTTCCCGTCGTTCGCGCGCCTCATGAACGCGAGGGCCGCCGAGCTCGGCCTGTACGACACCCACTTCGTCCGCCCCGACGGGCTCGACGCCGCCGGCGAGTACTCGAGCGCCGCCGACGTCACGAAGCTCGCGAGGGTGTTGATGCGGATTCGGTTCGTCCGCCAGACGGTCGACGAGGAGACCGACACGATCGCAGGAGGTCGGACACTTCACACCTGGGACGACCTGCTTGCGCTCTACAGGCCGACGTTCGGCGTCAAGACGGGGCACACGAGCGAGGCCGGCTGGTGCCAGGTCGCGGCGGCGCGGCTCAACGGCGTGACCGTGTACGCGACGCTGCTCGGGTCGCCGACCCGTCGGGACCGGAACGTCGATCTCGAGGCGTTGCTCATCTGGGGGCTGGCGCGGTTTCGGGTCGTTCCCGCAGTCCAGGCCGGTCGCACGTACGCCGAGGCGAACGTGCCTTACGGCCGCGCGCCGCTCGGGCTCGTTGCGGCAAAGCCGTTGCTGGCAGTCGCGCGTCTCGGTCGCACACTCACGGAAACGGTCACGGCGCCCACCGTCGTCTCGCTGCCGGTGCGCGCCGGCGCCGTTCTGGGCCGGGTCGAGATCCGCGCGGGCGGGCGCGTGGTCGGGACTCGCGACCTCGTCGCTTCGCGCACGATTAACAAGCCAAGTTGGCCCAGACGGCTAGCCTGGTACGCCGGCAGGACGCTCCACCACCTCGCCCACCTTCTGTGACCCGATGATCGTCACCGTCACCCTGAATGCGGCGATCGACCGGACGCTGACCGTCCCGAACTTCCAGCGGGGGCAGCGACACCGGGCGAGCGCCGGCGTCACCCTCGCCGGCGGCAAGGGAATCAACGTCGCGCGCGCGTTGAAGACGCTCGGCGTTCCGGTCGTCGCAACCGGGCTCGTCGGCGGCGCGACCGGGGCCCGGATCGTCGAGGCGCTGACGCACGAAGCGATCCTCAACGACTTCGTCCACATCGACGACGAGTCGCGCACCTCGACCGCGGTCGTCGATCCGACCGGCGGGACATACACCGAGATCAACGAGTGGGGTCCCGCTGTGAGCGACCAGGAGCTGGACACGCTGCTGGAGAAGCTCCGCTACCTGACGCAGGATGCAGAGATCGTCGTCTTCGCGGGCTCGCTGCCGCGCGACGTGGACGACGACTTCTACGCCGAGGCGACGCGCGAGCTTTCGCGACGGCACGTCTCGACCGTGCTCGACACCGAAGGCGAGCCGCTGCGGCTCGGCGTCGAAGCCGAGCCGTTCCTCGTCTCACCGAACCAGGCCGAGGCGGAGGCGCTCGTCGGTCAGGAGTTCCACGACGAGGAGGACTTCCGGCTCGCGCTCGACGGAATCGTCGAGCTCGGCGCGCGCAACGTGCTGATCACGACCGAGCAGGGCGCGATCGCCCTCTTGCGTGAGGAGCGCGAGGCGCATCGCTACCGGGCGCGCGCGCCGCGGGTCGATCCTGTTTCGGCCGTGGGGGCGGGCGACGTGCTGCTCGCCGGCTTCCTCGCCGCGCGCCATGCAGGACGGTCGAACGAGGATGCGCTTCGCGCCGCGGTCGCCGCCGGCGCGGCGTCGACGCTCGAGGCCGGCGCCGGACGGTTCGACCCGCGGCACGCCGGCCGCCTGCAAGCGGGCGTCGAGCTCTCCGAGCTCGCTCCCATCGAGGCGTGACCCCACATCCGGCAACGTCGGTAACCTTCCGCAATGGACGTCGGAAAACTCGACCTGGCGCCCTCCGGGACTGAACTGCCGGAGAAGTTCGCCAGGGAGGGGCTGACGTTCGATGACGTCCTGCTCGTTCCGGCGGAGTCGGCGGTGCTGCCGAACGACGTCTCCACGACGACGCGCCTGACGCGGACGATCGCAATCGAGATGCCCGTCGTGTCGGCAGCGATGGACACGGTGACCGAGGCGCGGCTTGCGATCGCGCTTGCCCGCGAAGGCGGGATCGGCGTCCTGCACCGCAACCTCTCGATCGGTGCGCAGGTGGCCGAGGTCGACAAGGTCAAGCGTTCCGAAGCGGGGATGATCGTCGAGCCGGTCACGCTTCCTCCCGGCGCTCTCGTCTCCGACGCAGTGGCGCTGATGGAGCGCTACCACATCTCGGGTGTTCCGATCACGAGCGAGGACGGCACACTCGTCGGCATTCTCACGAACCGCGACCTGCGCTTCGAGAGTGACCTCGCGCAACCCGTCTCAGCGCTGATGACGTCACGCGGCCTCGTGACCGCACCGGTCGGAACCACACTCGCGGAGGCAGAGCGGCTGTTGCATCGCCACCGCATCGAGAAGCTGCCGATCGTCGACGCCCATGGGCGCATCGCCGGCTTGATCACCGTCAAGGACATCCAGAAGAGCGTCGACTTCCCGCACGCGACGAAGGATCCGCAGGGCAGGTTGCGTGTGGCCGCAGCCGTCGGCGTCGGGCCGGACGCGGTCGAGCGCGCGCAGGCGCTGGTCGCCGCAGGCGCGGACGTCCTCGTCGTCGACACCGCGCACGGCCATTCGCGCGGCGTGATCGAGATGGTCGAGCGGATCGCGGGAATTGCGGGCGAGTTCGAGGTGATCGCAGGGAACATCGCCACGGCGGCGGCGGCGGAGGCGCTCGTCGACGCGGGCGCGGACGGGCTCAAGGTCGGCATCGGCCCTGGCTCGATCTGCACGACCCGCGTCGTCGCGGGAGTCGGCGTGCCGCAGGTCACGGCGATCTTCGACGTCGTCCAGGGGGCGAGTGGTGTTCCGGTGATCGCCGACGGGGGCATCACGTCTTCGGGCGACGTTGCCAAAGCGATCGGCTGCGGGCGCCGATGCGGTGATGCTCGGCTCGATGTTCGCCGGCACCGAGGAGTCGCCGGGCGACGTCGTGTTCGCGCAGGGCGAGCGGTACAAGGAGTACCGCGGCATGGGCTCCCTCGGCGCCATGAAGGCGCGCGGGTACTCCAAGGACCGCTATTTCCAGGGCGACGTCGAGGATGTCGACAAGCTCGTCCCGGAGGGGATCGAGGGGCGTGTCCGTACAAGGGCCCGCTCGCGGGAGTGCTGCACCAGGTCGTCGGCGGCCTCCGTCAGGCGATGGGGTACTGCGGCGCGCCGACGATCGAGGCGCTGCAGCGGGCGCGGTTCGTCCGCATCACCGGGGCCGGGCTGCGGGAATCGCATCCGCACGACATCGCGATCACGAAGGACGCGCCCAATTACCGGCGCAGCTGAGGTCGTTCCGCTGCATCCGGACGCGGCTCCGGAAGAGCGGCCCGTGCTCGTCGTCGATCTTGGGGGGCAGTATTCGCAGCTGATTGCGCGGCGTGTGCGCGAGGCGCGCGTCTACTCGGAGCTCGTCTCGCATCGCGTCTCCATCGACGAGGTCCGCCGGCGCAATCCCGTCGCGATCCTTCTCTCCGGCGGGCCGGCTTCCGTCTACGCGGAGGGCGCGCCGCGCATGGACCCGGCGATCTTCGCGCAGGGGATCCCGACGCTCGGCATCTGCTACGGGGCGCAGCTGCTTGCGCTCGAGCTGGGCGGGCGGGTCGAGCAGACCGGTGCCGGCGAGTACGGGAAGGTGTCGATGCGGGCCAGCGGCGAGGGGCTGTTCGCGTCGCTGCCGGTCGAGCAGACGGCGTGGATGTCGCATCGCGACACGGTGGTCGCGCCCCCCGAGGGCGCGCGCATCGTTGCTTCGTCGGAGCACACGCCCGTTGCGGCGTTCGAGGACGACGCGCGGAAGCTGTACGGCGTGCAGTTCCACCCCGAGGTCGTGCACACGCCGCACGGCCAGGACGTCTTGAAGAACTTCCTCTATGAGCTTGCAGGCGCGGCGCCTGTGTGGACGCCCGCCGCTGTGATCGAGGAGCAGGTGGAGCGCATCCGCGCCCAGGTCGGCCGCGAACGGGTGCTGTGCGCGCTCTCGGGCGGTGTCGACTCCGCGGTCGCCGCGCTCCTCGTGCACAAGGCCGTCGGAGATCAGCTGACGTGCGTCTTCGTCGACCACGGCCTGCTCCGGAAGGGCGAGGCGGCGCAGGTGGTCGAGACGTTCGACGGCGTGTTCCACGTGCCGCTCGTGCACGTGCAGGCGCAGGAGCGGTTCCTCGCGAAGCTCGCCGGTGTCACCGAACCGGAAGAGAAACGGATGATCATCGGTGAGGAGTTCATCCGCGTCTTCGAGGATGAGGCGCGGAGGCTCGGTGAGGTGCGGTGGCTCGTCCAGGGGACGCTGTACTCGGACGTGATCGAGTCGGGCGGCACCGACGGCGTCGCCGAGACGATCAAGTCGCACCACAACGTCGGCGGTCTCCCGGCCGACATGAAGATGAGGCTCGTCGAGCCGTTGCGGCTCCTGTTCAAGGACGAGGTACGCCGTGTGGGCGAGGAGCTCGGCATGCCGGAGCGGATGGTGTGGCGCCAGCCGTTCCCCGGGCCGGGCCTTGCGATCAGGATCATCGGCGACGTGACCGAGGAGCGGCTCGCGACACTCCGCGACGCCGACGCGATCCTCCAGGAGGAGGTGCGGAAGGCGGGTCTCTACCGCGAGCTCTGGCAGAGCTTCTGCGTGCTGCCTGCGATCCGCTCGGTGGGGGTGCAGGGCGACTCGCGGACGTACGGCTACCCGATCGCGATCCGGGCGGTGACCTCGGAGGACGCGATGACCGCCGACTGGGCGCGGCTCCCATACGACCTGATCGAGGTGATCGCGTCGCGCATCGTGAACGAGATCGCGGCGGTCAACCGCGTCGTTCTCGACGTCACGTCGAAGCCGCCGGCCACCATCGAGTGGGAGTAGCGGGGCCAACGCCCTACCGGATCGAGTCGGAGCGGCTCGTGATCCGGTGTTACGACCCCGACGACGCCCCGCTCCTGAAAGATGCCGTCGACCGCAGCCTCGAGCATCTACGTCCCTGGATGCCGTGGACGCCCGATGCTCCCGAGCCTCTCGACGCGGTGTACGAGCGGCTGCGCGACTTCCGCGCCCAGTACGACCGCGACGAGAACTGGATCATGGGCGTGTTCTCGCACGACGACTCGCGTTGCCTCGGCGGCACCGGGCTGCACCCGCGCCAGGGCGAAGCCGGAGTCGAGATCGGCTACTGGATCGCGGCGGACGAAACCGGCCGTGGGTACGCGACGGAGCTCTCGGCCGTGCTCACGCGCGTCGGGTTCACGTGCTTCGGCCTCGACCGCATCGAGATTCGCGTCGACCCGGCGAATGAACGCTCGGAGCAGGTGCCTGCGCGGCTCGGTTTCACGAAGGAGGCGACGCTGCGGCGGCGCCTCCCGCAGAAGCAAGCCTCCGACCTGCGAGACGTGAACGTCTGGACGATGTTCCGCACGGAGCTTGCGGGCTCGCCCGTCGAGGCCTTCGCCTATTCGGCGTACGACGCACTCGGCCGCGAGCTCGCGAGCTAGACGTCACGAACCTCACCGCCCGGTCAGGCCGCTGCGAGCCACGTCTGGTGGCAGCCACCGTTGTGGACCATCCACAGGTTGGACCTGTCGGTGGGCCCGTCTGGGTCCCGATTGGACGGGGGATCGCCGACCCGCGGCCGCGGGGTTGTGGGGGAAACACATCGCCGGGGACATGTCCTCGCCGATGTCACGAAGTTCAGGTTCGAGGGCCGCCCGCGACGTAGATCACCTGGCCGCTGACGTACGCGGCGTCTTCCGAGCAGAGGAAGGCGATCGTGCCCGCGACGTCCTCCGGTTGCCCTGCGCGGCGGAGGGGCACCTGCGCCGACGCGGCTTCCGCGAACTGCTCGAACGGGACGCCGACGCGCTCCGCGGTCTGGCGCGTCATGTCGGTGACGATGAAGCCCGGCGCGACGCAGTTCACGTTCACGTTGAACGGCCCGAGCTCGATCGCGAGCGTCTTCGCCATTCCCTGTAGGCCCGCCTTCGCGGCCGAGTAGTTCGTCTGTCCGCGGTTGCCGAGCGCCGACGTCGACGAGATCAGCACCATCTTCCCGGAGCGCTGCTCGACCATGTGCTTCTGCGCCGCACGCACCGCGTGGAACGTCCCCTTGAGATGAGTGTCGATGACCGTGGTCCAGTCGTCATCGGTCATCTTGAACAGCAGGTTGTCGCGAATGATTCCGGCACACGTGACGAGGATGTCGACCGAGTCGCCCAACTCCTTCGCGGCCTCGACCGCAGCCTCGACGTCCGCGAGCTTCGTCACGTCGCAGCGCACCGCGTGAGCGCCGATCTCGGCCGCCGTCTGCTGCGCGCCCTCCTCATCGAAGTCGGCGACGACGACCGTCGCTCCCTCCGCTGCAAGCCTCCGCGCGGTCGCGGCGCCGATGCCCTTCGCGCCGCCCGTCACCACTGCCGTCCTGCCTTCGAATCTCTTCATGGCGCCGACGGTATACGGTCCGCCGCATGGAGCTCCACGACATCCTCCGCCGCCGCCGGATGCACCGTGCGTTCCTGTCGGATCCGATCGCGTCCGAGCAGATCCAGCGGATCGCGAACGTCGTTCGCCGGGCGCCGTCGGGCGGGTTCTCCCAAGGCTCGAGCATCGTCGTGGTCACCGATCCGGACACGCGGCACGCGATCGCACGGGCGTTCGGCGACGAGCACTACTCGACGGAGGGCCGCAACTTCGTTGCAGACGCGCCCGTCCACATGGTGCTCTCCGCCAACGAGGAGCTCTACCACGCGCGCTACAACGAGGCGGACAAGCTGAAGGCGACCGGCGGCGTCGAGGTCACCTGGCCCGTGCCGTACTGGTTCGTGGACGCGGGCGCACTCATGATGCTTGTGCTGCTCGCCGCGATCGACGAGGGGCTTGCCGGAGCGTTCATCGGCCACCCGGACCAGAAGCGCATCTTCGACGAGTTGCTCGGACTGCCCGCAGATGTCGTCCCGATCGGCCTCGCGCTGTTCGGCAAGCCGGGTGAAAGCCCGCCGCTCGGCTCTCGGCTCAAGTCGAGACAGCGGCCGGCGGAGGACCTGATCCACTGGCAGCGATGGTGACGCGCGGGTAAAGCGCGCGTACCTCGTCCACGAACGCGGCGAGCCGATCCGCGATCCCGGCGTCTTCGATCTCGAGCACGTTCTCAGCGTTCTTCTCGCCGCTCCGCGACAGGTTGAACGACCCGACGAACGTAGTGTCGTCGCAGACGCACACCTTCGCATGCATGAAGTCGTGGACGGTGCCGTCGCCGTACGGCGTCGACTCCTTGCCGCTGAACGGCCCGGCCATCACCTGTTCGAGCAGCGGCAGCTTCCACGAGACGTTCCGATTCTCCGTCCATTGGTGGATCACCTCGCGAATCTGCGTCACGTCGACGCATCCGGCAAGGTCGAGCTTCCCGTCCGCGATCACCTGCGCGAGCGTGCCGAGCACGGGGCCGGTCGTGATCACCGGCGAGCAGATGCGCACGCGGCGCTTCGAGCGGCGGATGATCTTCGCGATGCGGGAGGAGAGGTCCTCGCCGTGTCCCGGCGTGAACCACGCACGGACGCCGTCGTCCCAGCGGGGGTCGACGAAGCCGCTCTTCTCGACATCGTGCGTCGCGACCAACTGGTCGAAGTCGATCCGGTACGCCTTCGCGATCGCCTCCGAGTGGACGATCGAGATCACGTTCTCCTGGCGCGTCCACGAGTCGTTCGTCCAGTTCAGCGAGCCGGTCCAGACGTCGGTGCCGTCGCTGATCACGTACTTGTGGTGCATCAGGTCGGGAACGCCGGCGATCGGAATGCCCTGGACGGGCAGCGTCGCGATCAGCTGGACGTCCGGCTCCGGCGGCGGCGGGACCGGGATCGGGTTCGCATGGTCGACGTTGTAAGCGAACCGGATCTTGACTCCGCGGTTGGCGGCGTCCGTGATCGCGGTCGCGACGATCTCCTTCGCCTCGCCGGCCAGGTTGAAGTCGTACTGCGCGAGGTCGAGGGTCTTCGTCGCGCCGCCAAGGAACTCGGCAACCGTCCGTGCGACGTCCGGAGCCTGCTGGCCCCCGTCCGTCAACGTCCGGATCTCGACGCGGTCGCTCATGGACCTACTTCTACCGCTACGGCGTTTCCTCCGCGCTGCGTGCTCTAATCGGACCATGACGGACGTCC
Organism: uncultured Thermoleophilia bacterium; assembly: GCA_963785875.1. Classification (GTDB taxonomy): domain Bacteria; phylum Actinomycetota; class Thermoleophilia; order Gaiellales; family Gaiellaceae; genus PALSA-600. Next base: position 17,168 of record CAWAWV010000003.1, read on the forward strand.
GCCGGAATGCCCTGCTGCTCGCGCTCGGGCTCGTCTTCCTCTCGGGGATGATCCAGCTCGCGGTCGCGCTCGGGACGGTGACGATCGTCGCCGTTACCGGCGTCCAGAGCATCCTCGGCCTCGGCCCGGCAGTGTTCCTGGTCGCGGGAGCGCTCGCCGTCGGGCCGGCGGGACGGCTCTCCGACCGTATCGGCCGGATGCCCGTGATCCGCGCGGGCTACATCCTCGGGATCGCGGGGCCGCTCGTGACGGCCGCCGGCTGCAACTGGCGGCTGGGCGTGCTCGTGTTCCTCGGCCTCGGGCTCTGCGGCGCCGCGCAGTCGATCGTGCTGCTCTCGCGCGCCGCAGCGGCCGAGATGTTCCCGCCGGAGCGCCGGGCGCGCGGCATGTCGATCGTGCTGTTCGGCGTCGTCTCGGGCGCGATCTGGGGGCCGCTCGTCTTCGGCCCGCATGTTCTCGGGGCGGAGCTTCGACGCGCACGACCTCACCGTGCCGTGGCTCGCCGCCGGTCTCTTCACGCTGGCCGGGCTCGCTGTCTCGTTCGGCGTGCGCCGCGATCCACGCGACATGTCACAGGCGTTCGTCGGCTCCGACGTGCGCCGCGTCCGCTCCCGCGAGATCCTTCGCCGGCCCGGCGTCGCGACCGCGCTGGTCGCGGCCGTCAGCAGCTTCGCCGTGATGGTCGGCGTGATGAACCTCGCCGGGTACGTCGCCGTCGGCCATCACCATGCGCAGGGCAGCGTGTTCACGATCATCAGCATCCACATCGTCGGCATGTACGGGCTCGTGCTTGTTCGTGGGCGACGCGATCGAGCGCATCGGGAGGCGGCGGTCGATGGTGATCGGACTGGCAGTCATCGCGCTCTCGAACGCCGGCATGGCGTGGTTCGGCTCGATCGCGGGCATGAGCGTCGCGATGTTCGGGCTCGGCCTCGGCTGGTGCCTCTCCTACATCGCCGCGACGACCGAGCTCGTCGACCTCGCCGGCCCCTCGGAGCGCGGGCGGCTCGTCGGGTTCTCGGACCTCCTCTCGAGCTTCGGAGCTGCGGGCGCTCGCCCTGGCGGGCGGCGTCGTCTACACGGGCGCGGGCGGTTCGGTGCCGCTCGCCGGCGTGGCGACGGGGCTCGCGGTTCTCGCGTGCGCCTGGGTCGCGGGGAACCGCGTTGGGCCTCCGGAACCCGCCGTCGCCGACTGACTGGTACGATGCCCGTCCGGCGGATTCCTGGTCCGCCGTTTCTCCGTATGAAGACCTACAGCGCCAAACCCGGCGAGATTCAACGCGACTGGCTCGTCGTCGACGCCGAGGGGAAGACCCTCGGCCGGCTTGCGACCCAGATCGCCGACCGGCTGCGCGGCAAGGGCAAGCCGACGTTCACCCCGCACGTCGACACCGGCGACTTCGTGGTCGTCGTGAACGCCGAGAAGATCGCGGTCACCGGGAAGAAGCTCGACGAGAAGATGTACTACCGGCACTCCGGCTACCCGGGCGGTCTGCGGCAGCGCACGCTGCGCGAACAGCTCGAGCGGCAGCCGACCGAAGTGCTTCGCAAGGCCGTCAAGGGCATGCTCCCGCGGAACAAGCTCGGGCGCGCCCAACTCACCAAGCTCAAGATCTACGCCGGCCCGGAGCATCCGCACGAGGCTCAGGCCCCGACTCTCCTCGAGGTGTAAGCAGATGGCGACTCCCGCTCAGTATCTAGGCACCGGCAAGCGCAAGACGTCGGTTGCGCGCGTGATCCTTCGTCCCGGCGACGGCGCCACCTGGGTGAACGGCAAGACGCTGGAGGAGTACTTCCCGCGCCTGGTCCACCGGATGCTCGCGACCTCGCCGCTGAAAACAGCCGGGCTCGAGGGCCAGTACGACCTGCGGGTTCGCGTGCACGGCGGCGGCCCGTCCGGCCAGGCGGGCGCCGTGCGGCACGGCATCGCCCGCGCGCTCGTCGAGGTAAACCCCGAGCTGCGCGTGCCGCTGAAGCGCGCTGGGTTCCTCACGCGCGACGCGCGGCAGGTCGAGCGCAAGAAGGCCGGCCTGCACAAGGCCCGCAAGGCGCCGCAGTTCAGCAAGCGGTAGCCGGACCTCCGCGTGGCTCGGAGGTACTTCGGCACCGACGGTGTCCGCGGCGTCGTGGGCGAGTTCCTCACGGCGGAGCTCGTCGAGCGGCTCGGGCGCGCGGCCGCGACGTGGACCGGGGCGGCGAAGGTCTTCGTCGGGCGCGACACCCGCGCCTCGGGTGTCGCTCTCGAAGAGGCGTTCGCCCGCGGCGTCGTCTCGGTCGGCGGTGACTGCATCCTCGGCGGCGTTCTGCCGACGCCCGCAGTCGCACTGCTGGCTCTCGACCTCGGTGTCGTCATCTCCGCGTCGCACAACCCGCCGGAGTACAACGGCGTCAAGTTCTTCGACTCGAAAGGTCGCAAGCTCTCGGATCGATCGGAGGAGCAGATCGAGGAGCTCCTCGTCGCGTCGCCCGGCATCGACCAGGGTCGGATCGAGCACGTCGAAGTCGCGACCGACTCGTACCTCACCCACATCCACGAGCGCTTCGGTTCCGACCTTACCGGTCTCAAGGTCGTCGTCGACTGCGCGAACGGTGCGTACTCGGGGCTCGCACCCCTGGCGTTCTCACGCTGCGGTGCCGAGGTGCACGCGATCGGCGACGCGCCCGACGGTGAGAACATCAACGTCAGTTGCGGCGCAACCGATCTCGGGCTGCTGCAGAAGACGGTGACGGAGCTTGGCTACGACATCGGCATCGCCTTCGACGGCGACGGCGATCGGATGCTTGCAGTCGACGAGAACGGCGATGTGGTCGACGGCGACCAGATCGTCGCGATCCTCGCGCTCGACCAGGATGTCGACCAGGTCGCGGTCACCGTGATGACGAACCTCGGTTTCCACGCCCTGATGAGCGAGCGCGGGATCCGTGTGCACGTGACCGACGTCGGCGACCGCTACGTGGTGGAGGCGCTGCAGCGCGAAGGCGCGATTCTCGGCGGCGAGCAATCGGGCCACATCATCTTCCTGCGCGACCACGTCACGGGTGACGGGCTCGCCGCGGGGCTCGTCCTCTGCGGTGCGCTCAAAGGGCGGCCGCTGAGCGAGGTCGCCGCCATCATGCCGCGCTATCCGCAAGTGAAGGAGAACGTTCGTGTGGCCGAAAAGGAGCTGACCCGGACAATCGTGACGACAGTCGAGAAGCTGAATCGAAAGTGGGCGGGAAGCGGCCGGATCTTGGTACGACCGTCCGGCACCGAGCCCTTGATTCGCATCCTCGCCGAGGCGGAGAATGAGGCTGTGGCGCAGGACGCCTGTGCTAGCATCGCCTCCCTCGTCCGACGAGAGCTCGGCTGACCCGTCCCGACGCGGGGACGGGTGACACCAGCCGGGCTTTGCCTTGCCGAGTGCCTGACACCAAGGGCGTCAGGCACCGGAATTAAGGAGGGTCCCACATGTGCGGAATCATCGGATACGTCGGCCCCAGGGCCTCGAAACCGCTACTTCTGCAAGGGCTGAAGCGCCTCGAATACCGCGGGTACGACTCCGCGGGCATCGCGCTCCTCGAAGAGGACGGTCTGCACTACACGCGGGCGATTGGGCCGCTCGCCAACCTGGTCGCTGCCGCCAGCCCGAACGGCTCGGTGGCCACCACGGGCCTTGGCCACACGCGCTGGGCGACGCACGGCGGCGTCACCGAGGCGAACGCGCATCCGTTGACCGCTTGCGACGAGCGGAACCTCGCGATCGTCCTGAACGGGATCGTCGAGAACTACCGCGAGCTGCACGCGGAGTTGCTCGCGGCGGGTCATACGTTCACCTCCGAGACCGATGCGGAGACGATCGTGCATTTGCTCGAGGACGCGTACGACGGCGATCTCGTCGCCGCGGTCCGTACGGTGTTCCCGAAGCTCGAGGGGCACTTCACCTTCGTTCTCATCCATCGCGATCATCCGAACCAGCTCGTCGGCGTCCGTCACCAGACGCCGATGGTGGTCGGGATCGGCGACGGCGAGAATTTCCTTGCCTCGAACCTCGCTGCGTTCCTCGCCGAGACCCGCCGGGTGCAGTTCCCGGACGACGGAGAGATCGTCTCGATCACGCCCGAGGGTGTCGAGATCGTCGATGCGGAGACCGGGGAAACGGTCGAGCACGACGTCGTCGAGATCGACTGGGACGACGACGTCGCGGAGCGTTCCGGGTACGAGACGTTCATGCTCAAGGAGATCTACGAGCAACCTGAAGGTGTCGCGGAGACGATCGGCGACCGCGTCCGCCACGGCCACCTGGTGCTCGATGGGCTCGGCATGACCGAGGACGAGCTGAAGGACTTGCGTCGCATCGTGATCGTCGCGTGCGGCACGTCCTACCATGCGGGCGTCGTTGGCCGCTACGCGATCGAGGAGTGGGCGCGCGTGCCGGTCGAGCCGGACGTCGCGAGCGAATGGATCTACCGCAACCCGGTGATCGACCCGGGCACGCTCGTGATCGGCATCTCCCAGTCGGGTGAAACACGCGACACGATCCAGGCGATGAAGCTCGCGCGCGACCACGGGGCGCGCACCGTCGCGATCACGAACATGATGGGTTCGCAGATCACGCGCGAGGTCGACTCCGTGCTCTACACGCGGACGGGGCTCGAGGTCGGCGTCGCGGCGTCGAAGACGTTCACCGCTCAGGCGGCGCTCCTCTTCCTGATCGGGCTGAAGCTCGCGCAGTGCCGAGACACGCTGCCGGAATCGGAGATCGAGTTCATCCTGGACGAGGTCTACGACCTGCCGGAGAAGATGCAGCGGTTCCTCGACGGCGACCACCCGATCGAGGAGATCGCGCAGCGCTTCCACGACCGTCCGTTCTTTCTCTATCTCGGCCGCCACATCGGGCTGCCGGTCGCCCTCGAGGGGGCGCTCAAGTTGAAGGAGATCTCGTACATCCCGACCGAGGCGTACTCCGCGGGCGAGATGAAGCACGGCCCGATCGCGCTGCTCGAGGAGGGGACGCCGGTGGTCGTCGTCGCTACACGCATCCATGTGTACGACAAGATCGTCTCCAACATCCAGGAGACACGTGCGCGCGGGGCGCACGTGATCGCGATCGCGACCGACGGGAACGAAGACATCCAGCATCACGCCGACGACGTGATCTACGTGCCGAAGTCGCCGGCGTTCATCCAGGCGGCGCTCGCGATCCTGCCGCTGCAGCTCCTTGCCTACCGCATCGCGCGCATTCGCGGCCTGAACGTCGACCAGCCGCGGAATCTCGCGAAGACGGTCACGGTCGAGTAGTCGCCACAGCCGCGTCGACGAACGCGCGCGCGGCCGCGGAGTAGTACCGGTCTCGATGGCGCGCGATCGCGATGACGCGCGGCGGGATGTCCTCGAGGTCGCGGACGACGATCCGTGGATCTGCCTCGTCGACGGTGAGCCGCGGCTGGATCGCGTTGCCGATCCCTGCTGCGACGAGCCCCTGAACCGTGCCGTTGTCGTTCGAGCGGAACGCGTACCGCGGCTCGACGCCGGCGGCCCGAAGGACGGCCTCGACCGAATCGACGGAGCGGTGCGCCTTGAACCCGATCATCCGCTCGGCGCCGATCTCGGCGAGCGTCGGCAGCTCGGGCGAGACGGCGAACGGAGAGCCCGCAGCAACGACGAGGACGTAATGGTCGTGGAGCAGTTCGCTCGTCTCGAGCGGCCCCTCCGCGACCGGAAGCGCAACGAACCCGACGTCGAGCTCCCCGCGCTCGATCGCCTGCTCGACCTCCTCGTCGTCGAGCTCGCCGATCACCACGTCGATGCCCGGCCACGCGGTGGTGAAGCGGCGCATCACGGCGGGGAGGAGGCGGGCGCCGGCCGACTGGAATGTGCCGACGCGCAGCGTCCCCACGTCGCCTGCCTGCAACGCATGGAGGTCGGCCTGTGCGGCCTGGAGGCGGGAGACGATCGACACTGCGTGCCGGAGCAAGAGCTCGCCTGCCTCGGTGAGCGAGATCGGACGCGGCCCGCCGGGGCGCTCGACGAGCTTCTCGCCGACGATTCGCTCGAGCGTTGCGATCTGCTGGCTCACCGCGGACTGCGTGTAGCCGAGCCGTTCGGCAGCGCGGCCGAACGAGCCCTCGCTTGCGAGTGCCTGCAGGGCGGCGAAGTGCCGCAGTTCGACTCCAAGCCATCTATCAGGTTCCATAATAGAAATCAGAATTATATCCATTTGCGCTGATAGTCCCTGCTCAGGCAGTCTGAGCACATGACCGCTCTCACCATCGTGCTTGTCCTCGTGGCGATCTGTGTTCTCGGCGCCGTCTCTGGCTCCGACTCGCGCTTCGATCGTCCGGGCCGCCAGCTCTAGCACCAGACTTGGGTCACGCGTCGTGCGCGGCCGCCCTCGGAAACTGGTAAGCACAGGCCATGTGGCTCTGGGACGGGCTTGCGAACGCGCTCCGCATGGCGTGGGAGGTCTGGTGGGCGCTCGTGCTCGGCTTCGCGCTCTCCGGGATCGTCCAGGCGTGGGTGCCGCGGGAGCGGCTGCGGAGTGCGCTCGGCGGGCGCGGAGTGCGCGAGGCGGCGCTCGCGACCGGTCTCGGCGCCGCGTCGTCGTCGTGCTCATACGCCGCGATCGCGATCGCGAAGTCCCTGTTCGAGAAGGGGGCGAGCCTCGCGTCGGCGATGGCGTTCCAGTTCGCGTCGACGAACCTCGTGTTCGAGCTCGGGATCGTCCTGTGGCTGTTCATCGGTTGGCGGTTCACGCTGGCCGAATTCGTCGGCGGCTTCGTGTTGATCGGGGTCATGTGGATCGCCCTTCGCCTGCTCGTCACACGCGAACGGGAAGACGAGATCCGCACGTTCACCGCCGGCGCGGACGCGGGGCATGTCCACCCGACGGCATCGTCTGACCTACCGCTACGCCGGAAGATCGTCTCGCTCCAGGCGTGGTCGGACGTCGCGCACAACTTCCGCGGCGACTGGCAGATGCTGTGGAAGGAGATCGGCGCCGGCTTCCTGATCGCCGGGTACGTCTCGCTCCTGCCCTCGGGCTTCTTCAACGGGCTCTTCGTCACGGGAGCCCCTCGCCCGGTTCGGATCGCCGAGAACGTCGTCGTCGGCCCGATCGTCGCCGCGCTCGCCTTCGTCTGCTCGATCGGGAACGTGCCGCTCGCGGCCGTGCTGTGGGCGGGCGGCATCTCGTTCTCCGGCGTGGTCGCGTTCCTCTTCGCCGACCTCCTGATCCCGCCGATCGTCGCGTACTACCGCAAGGTGTACGGCGGCCGGTTCGCAGCGCTCCTCGTCGCAGTCATGTTCGGCGCCCTCGTTGTCGCCGCGCTGGTCGTGGATGCGTTGTTCTCGCTCGCCGGGCTCGTGCCGTCGCACCGCCCGTCGGTCGACTCGATCACGGATCGGCCCGTCACCTGGAACTACACGTCGGCGCTCGACATCCTGTTCGCGCTCGTCTTCGTCGTGCTCCTCGGCTTGACGATTCGCCGTGGCGCGAGAGATCCGGTGTGCGGCATGGCGGTCGACCGCCACTCCGGCAACCCCACCTCGGTCTATGCCGGGAAGACCTGGTTCTTCTGCGGCACCCACTGCAAGCACCGCTTCGACGAGGAGCCTGAAGCTTTCAGCTCGCGCTCGCGCGCCTCTGCCAGCGCTCGCCCCACGTCTCACGGGTGAGGCCCGAGACGATCGCGCGACGTACGAGCCGCCCGCCGCGGTCGCGGCCGAGCAGGTGGACGCGAAGCGGGTAGTCGCCGAGCGGCAACTCGACACTCGTTGCGTCGCCCGGCAGTTCGCCCGACTCGCGCACCTCGTAGTCGCCGCGGGGATCGAGCCGCTCGCTGATCCGAAGCTCCCACGCCGCGACCTTCGGCTCCGAACGCCATGCGAGCGTCCCTTCCCCGTCGCGTCTGACGTCCATGTTGCCGGTGATCGTCGCGCGACCCCTGAGAAGCACAGGACGCGGCGCCCGGGCAGCCGGGCCTGGTGCGGCTGATGCCCGCGCACGGTGCACCGCGCCGACTCGCTCGAGGCGGCGAAGCGCGTCGCGCTGGTCGCCGCCGAGCGCCCGGATGCGGTCACGGAGGGCTTTCCAATCCGGAGATCCACCGGCCGCGACGAGGGCGCGGGCCTCGTCGATGATCCCCTCGGGCGTCACTCCTCCAGGGTACGTCGCAGCCGCTTCGTCTTGCCCCGACGCCGCTTGTCCTCCAGCCGCTGCTCGCGAGCCGCCGCCGTCGGCTTCGTCGGCCGCCGCCGCCGGCGCACCTTGATCGCCTCGGCCAGCTGCTCGACGATGCGGTCGGCGGCGAGCTCGCGGTTCCGGACCTGCGAGCGCTCGTCCTGCGCGACCGCCCGCACGACCGGCCCGAGCTTCGTGAGCACACGCGTGCGCTCCGCGTCCGACAATCCGGCGGACTCCGCGACGTCGAACAGCGCCTCGGCGCGGGTCGAGGTCTTCTGTGCGTGCTGGCCGCCCGGACCGCTCGAGCGCGAGAACCGGAAGGCGATCTCCGACCGAATAGACTCGGCGTCCATGGCGGCCATTCTCCTGGACGTGGACGGTGTGCTGCACGTGTCCGGCACACCGATCGCTGGAGCCGCCGCGGCCGTGCGCCGCCTGCGCGACGACGGACACCGGATTCGGTTCGTGACGAACTCCACGACCCGCTCCCGTGCGCAGCTCGCCGAGCAGATGCGCGAGATGGGAATCGAGCTCGACGCCGACGAGTTGCAGACGACCGGCAACGTCGCGGCGAAGGCGCTGAAGGGCCGGCGCGTCCTCGCGCTGACGATGCCTGGGATCCTCGACGATCTCGAGGGGCTCCAGCTTGTCGGCATGAACGTCGACGCGGTCCTGATCGGCGGCGCCGACGAAGGCGAGGAGACCGGCCGTGTGTTCTCCTACCTGAACCTGAACCGGGCGTTCCACGAGCTCGAGGCGGGCGCCGAGCTCTATTGCCTGCACAAGAACCGGTGGTGGCAGACCGCCGACGGAGCCCGCCTCGACACGGGCGCGTTCGTCGCCGGGCTCGAGTACGCGGCGGACATCGAAGCGACCGTCCTCGGCAAGCCGTCCGCGGCCTACTTCGTGGCTGCGCTCGAGGCGCTCGATGCGGATCCCGGCCTCGCCTGGATGGTCGGCGACGACCTCGAAGGAGACTGCTTGGGCGCGCAGAGGCACGGGATGCGGACCGTCCTCGTCCGCACCGGCAAGTTCCGTCCCGACGACGTCGAGCGCTCCCCGATGCAGCCGGACGGGATCATCTCGTCGATCGCGCAGCTGCCGGACTGGCTGGAGCGCAACCGGTGAAAGTCGGGGTCGACCTGATCGAGATCGAGCGCATCCGCCGCGCGCTCGAGCGCCACGGCGAATCGTTCAAGGAGCGATGCTTCACCGAAGCCGAGCGCGCCTACTGCGACTCGAAGCCGAACCCGCCGCAGCACTACGCCGGCCGGTTTGCGGCAAAGGAGGCGATCGGCAAGGCACTCGGTTCCGGCGTCTACTTCACGTGGAAGGAGATCGAGGTGCGTGGACGGCCGAAGCCCGGCGTGCACCTGAGCGGCCGGACGGCGGCGTTCGCCGAGCGGGTCGGCGCGGGCACGATCGAGCTCTCGATGACGCATTCGCGCGAGCTCGCCGCGGCGGTTGCGGTCGCGTTGCCCGCATGAGGCTGCAGCCGCTCCTCACCGCCGACGAGACGCGGCGCGCCGAGGAGGCGCACCAGGGGTCGCTCGCGGAGCTGATGGAGCGCGCGGGGACCGCAGCGGCGGAGCTCGTCCTGCGCCGGTTCCCCGGTCGCGTCACCGTCGTCTGCGGCGCCGGGAACAACGGCGGCGACGGACGGGTGTGCGCCCGCGTGCTGCGCGAGGCAGGTCGAGACGTCGACGTCGTCGACGGTGTCGGCGACCTCGGATCGCCGGACGTCGTGGTCGACGCGCTGCTCGGCATCGGACTTCACGACGCGCCGCGGGAAGACGCCGCGCGGATGATCGAGCTGATGAACGCGAGCGGCCGTCCGATCGTCGCGATCGACGTTCCGTCCGGTGTCGACGCGTCGACCGGTGAGGTGCCCGGGGCCGCGGTTCGCGCGACGATGACGGTGACCTTCGGGGCCGCCAAGGTCGGGCTGGCGATCGCACCCGGCCGCTTCCATGCCGGTCGCGTGCAGATCGCGCCGATCGGCCTTCGCCCGCGTGAGTACGAGCACGCGCTCGTACCGGCATCGGCGTTGCTGGACGTCCCACGCAAGACGGCGAGGTCGACGAAGTACTCCGCAGGCTCCGTGCTCATCGTCGGCGGATCGCGCGGCCTGACGGGCGCGCCGATCCTCGCGTCGCTTGCGGCGTTCCGCGCCGACGCGGGCTACGTCGCCGTCGCCGCCCCCGAGTCGACTCTGCCGGTTCTCGAGACGACGTTGCTCGAGGTCGTGAAGCGTCCGCTGCCCGAGGATGCCGGTGGCCGGCTCCTGCCGCGGTCGGCCGACGTGGTGCTCGAGGCTGCGGAGAAGGCGGACGCCGTCGCGATCGGTCCCGGCCTCGGTCGCACCGACGGAACGGTCGAGCTCGTCCGAATCCTGCTCGAGCGGCTCACGCTCCCTGTCGTCCTCGACGCCGATGCGCTCTGGGAGCTCGAGCCGTTCGCGCGTTCGGCGCCGACGGTGCTGACGCCGCACAGCGGGGAGCTCGCGCGGCTCCTGCACGTCGACGCACGCGAGGTCGACGCGCACCGGCTCGACGCGGCGAGGCGTGCAGCCTCGCGGTTCGGTGCAGTCGTGCTGCTGAAGGGCGCAGACACGATCGTCGCGGCGCCGCGCGAGGGCGTCCTCGTCGCCGCCTACGGCACGCCCGCGCTCGCAACTGCCGGCTCCGGCGACGTGCTGACGGGCATCGTCGCGACATTCCTCGCGAAAGGGATCGAGCCGCGACTCGCCGCCGCCACCGCCGCCGTGGCGCACGGCGTCGCGGCCGAGCTCCTCGACCATCAGCCGGGCGCTGTCGCCTCTGATCTCTTGCCGGCGCTCCAGCGTGCGCTCGCGGGCCATGGTCTGCAGCGGGCACCGCTCCAGTGAGCTCAGGGAGATCCGAGTTGCGGATCGACCTCGGCGCGCTCCGCCGGAACGTCAGGACGCTCCTCCGCGCGCTCGAGGGTGCGGAGCTCTGGGCCGTCGTCAAGGCGAACGCCTACGGCCACGGTGCGGCCGACTGTGCTGCGGCGGCGCTCGGCGCCGGGGCCACGGCGCTGTGCGTCGCGACAGTCGGCGAGGCGCTCCAGCTTCGCGGCCACCTGCCGCTCGCGCGCGTCATCGTCCTCGGCCCGAGCTCCCCGCGGGAGTGTGAGCAGGCGCGTGAGGCAGGGCTCGAGATCGTCGTCGCCGACGGGGCGATCCCCGACGGCATGCCGGTGCACGTGAAGCTCGACACGGGGATGGGCCGATGGGGCACGTCCGAGCTTCCCTCGCAGACGCGCGACGTCGTCGGCGTGATGTCGCACCTCGCGACCGCCGATACCGATCTCGAATACGCGCGCGTCCAGATCGAGCGCTTCCGAGGCGCGACCGCGCCGCTCGGCGATGTCACGCGGCACATCGCGAACAGCGCCGCGGTGCTCCGGTTGCCCGAGTCACGCTTCGACGCCGGCCGGTGCGGAATCGCGATCTACGGCCTGTCGCCGTTCGGCACGAACCCCGCCGACGACAGGCTCGAGCCGGTTCTGTCGTGGCGAAGCGAGATCGCCCAGGCGAAGCTCCTGCGGGCCGGCGAGTCGACGGGCTACGGCCGCCGCTTCGTCGCGGAGAAGGACACGTGGATCGGCATCGTCCCGGCGGGCTACGGCGACGGCTTCCGGCGCGACCTCACGGGAGCCGAGCTCCTCGTCGAGGGTGTGCGCCGCCGCGTCGTCGGCGCGGTGTCGATGGATGCAGTTGCGGTCGAGCTCGACCGGTCGCTGCCCGCGGGAACGCCTGTGACGATCGTCGGGGACGGGATCCTGCTCGAGGAGCACGCGCGCCTCGCCGGGACGATCACGTATGAGCTCGCCTGCGGGTTCGACTCGTCGCCGGAGCGAGCCCACCGCGAGGTGGTCGAGTCGTGAGCGTAGGCGGGAAATGACGAACGCAGATCGTCGTGCCGAGCGTCAGGTGGCGCGTGCCGCCGAGCTCGCTGCGCTTCTCGACGAGCTGCTCGTGCTCGACGGGGACGAACGGGTGCTCGACATCGGCGCCGGGACGGGCGCGTTTGCGTTCGCCGTTGCGCCACGAGTTCGTCAGGTGATCGCGATCGAGCACGACGAGGAGCTCGCCGCGCGCGCGCGAACGGACGCGCCCGCGAATGTCGAGGTCGTGGTCGGGGATGGGGAGCAGCTCACGCTCGAGCCGTTCTCCTTCGACCTCTCCGGCTGCGTCCGCGTGCTCCACCACACACACCGGCCCGAGCTGATGGTCGCCGAGCTCGCACGCATGACGCGACCCGGCGGCACGATCCTCGTCGCGGACCAGATCGCGTCCGTCGATCCGCTCGCGGCCAACGACTTGAATCGCTTCGAACGCGCGCGTGACCCGTCGACGACGCGCGTGCTCTCCGACGGCGACCTGCGTGCGCTGTTCGACGCGAACGGGCTCGTGCTCCGGCGCGAGCAGGTCGTGCACGAACAGCGCGACCTCGACTCGTATCTCGACCTCGCCGGCTGTGAAGGGACCGCGCGGGAGCGCGCGCAGAGCCTCGCCCCTACGGGTTACGAGGGTGTCGTCGCCTGGTACGTGCTTGCACGGCCGTGACGAGACCCGGCACGAGCCCTTCGAGCCACGCAGCCGGCCGGTACCACCGGGGCACGAACACCTCGCGCCGGTCGTGGTCGACCGCGTCGAGCAGCCTGCGGGCGACGAGCGAGGGGTGGGCGACCAGTCGATAGAAGGGCCACGGCACGCGCTTTCGCTGCGGGAACCCGGGTGTCTCGATCAGCCCGGGGAGGATCGTGTGCACCTTCACGCCGCGTGGGGCGAGCTCAGCCGCAAGCGAGCGCGAGAACGCGAGCTGGGCGTGCTTCGACGCCGAATATGGGCCTTCAGCGAACACGCCGGCGACCGAGACGAGATTGACGACGTGTGAGCCTGCGCCGAGCCCGGGCAGGAAGGCGAGCGTCGTCCACACCGAGCCGAGGTAGTTGACGCGCAGCACGCGTTCGATTCGCTCGGTGTCTGCATCGAGGTACGACGTTCGTCCTGCGACGCCCGCGTTGTTCACGAGCAGGTCGATGCGTGGATGGCGCACGAGCACCCGCGCCGCCACGGCCTCGACCGCGTCTCGGTCGGCGACATCGCATGTCTCGTGCTCGTCCGCGTCCGACGGCGACCGCGAAAGCCCGACGACGAGGACGCCTCGGCGTTGCAGCGCCTGCACGACCTCCGCCCCGATCCCGGACGAAGCACCGGTGACGATCGCTACTTGCAGAACTTGATCTTGCGCCCCGAGGCGGCGGTCTTGCCGCCCGCATCGGTGAGCGTCGCGACGAGCAGGTGGTTTCCCTTCGCCAGCTTTCCTGTCTTCCAGGCGAAGGAGTAGATGCCCGCAGGCCCGCTCTTGTCGATGCCGATGCGCTTTCCGTCGACGCTGAACGTGACCTGGCGGATCTTCTTCAGGGCGCCGCCGATGACAGTCAACTGCTCCGTCTTCGCAGCGCACACGCTCGGAGGCGGAGCGAGCCAGGAGACGGTGGGGCCCGCGACGACCGTCAGCTTCTTCTGCGCGAACGTCGAGTTCGGGTAGATCGCGTTGCCGACGGTGTTGATGTTCTTCGCTTCCTGGTAGTCCGACGCCTGGAGGATCAGGTTGGTCTTCCCGGGCTTCAGCGGCGGCGCGGCGTTCGGGATGCCGAAGAAGGTCAGGCCGCTCGCGGGGTCGTAGGCAGAGGCTCCGACGAGCGCGCCCGAGTAGTTGATGACGAGCGAGAGCGGGTCGACACCGGATTGCGGGTCGACTGCCACTGCGGCGATCAGTGGCCGTCCGGCTGTGACGCGCGTCGTCAGGACTCGTACTGCCGGCCCGACGAGGTCGTCGACCCAGGCCTTCAGCAGGTACTTGCCCTTCTGCGAGCGGTTCGTGAACTCGTCGGCCCTGGAGTCGACGGCGACGTAGAACCGCTGCAGACGCGGGAACTGGGCGCCTGCGGTGCCGACGTCGAAGCCGGAGTCGAAGGTCAGGGCGTTGACGTCGGTCGGGATGCCGGCGTAGCCCTGCACGTCGTTCTCGTCTTTCGAGCCGAGCACGAATGGATCGATCAGCGAGCCCGCGGAAGCACCGAGCACGGAGACGCCGAAGTTGACGATCGGCTGGTTCACCTCGAACGAGTACACGGTCTCGGAGCCGTCCTCGTTCATCGGCGCGCCGGTGTAGTTGGGCGGTGGGCCGAACGGTTCCGCTGGGCAGCAATAGACCGAGACATGGCTCGTGCCCTTGGAGGTGTCGCCGGTCTGGGTCTCTCTCAGCGGTGTCGAGGGGACGTTGCGAAGCGCGGGGCGCTCGACGAGGAACGCGTACGGGACGCGGCGCTCGACGCCGTTGCCGCTGAGGACGATGAAGCCGTCGTTCGCGCCGGTGCTTGCATCGGCGGCCGCGGTGACGGTGACCGGGATGAACGCCAGGCCGCCGGGGGCGAGTGTGACGGTACTTTGCGCGTCGATCTGCACGCCCGTCACCTGTGCCTGCGGCTTGACCGTCACGCTCCAGGTTCCGGCACCGCCGCCGGCGTCCGTCAGCGAGAGCAGCAACGACTTCCGCTGTGTGCCGGTCGACACGTCGAGGCGCTGGAACGACAGCGACTGCGGGTCGGTGAAGAGCTTCGGGTCGTCCGCGGCCAGCACGTTCGCGAGGCCGGCGCCCTCCAGCAGCACGGATGCCTCCTGTGTGCGGGCGGTGTCCTGCCAGGCGGCTCCGGCGGTGGACATCAGGGCCGACTTGATCTCCGCCGGCGTCCACGTCGGATGCTGCTGCACGAGCAGGGCCGCGGCGCCGGAGACGTGCGGCGTCGCCATTGACGTGCCCGCGAACACGGAGAACGTCGACCCGGTTGTGAGCGGCGGCGTGGAGGAGAGCACGTCGAGCCCGGGCGCGGAGATGTCCGGCTTCAGGAACCAGCCGAAGTCGGTCGGGCCGGCGGAGGAGAAGCTCGTGATCACGCCGCTGCGTCCCGTCTGGATCTCGCGGATGTCGCTCGAGACGCGGATCGTCGCCTGGCCACCGTGCTCCGACGCGTAGCCGCGAAGCGTCGTCCCGTCGAGGTCGGAGATCATGCCGGCCGGAAGTGAGAGTGGGATCGGGATCGCGTTCGCTTCGCCGAAGCGGTTGTCGGCGAGGATCAGTCCGATCGCGCCGGCGCGCTTCGCACGGTCCGCCTTCGAGGCGAAGGTGCAGACGCCGCGCGACGCCAGCGCGATCTTGCCTGTCAGTGACGCGGCCGGCAGCGTGCCTGCGGACGTGTTCGGCTCCGTCGCTGACCCGCAGAGATGCGTATCGACCGGCTTTCCGTCGGTGCCCATCACCGTGCTGACATCGACGATCGTCTGGTCGAGCGTCGACCACGCGGCCGGCAACTTCGCGCCTCCTGCGCCCTTGATCGGCACCGCGCCGAGCGACGGCGGCCCTCCGGAGACGGAGAGCGCCGGCGAGAACACATGCGAGTTCGATGTCGCAGCGACGGCGATTGCGTCGGGTGCGACGCCCGGGGATCCGGCTGTCCCGAAGCCGTAGTCCTCACGGTCGTTGCCGGCCGCGATCACCGGGACGACGCCGGCCAGCGTGACGTTGTGGATCGTCTCGAACATCGCATCGTTGGACGGGTCGGTCTGGGGACCGCCGCCGGAGAAATTGATCACGTTCATGCCGTCCGCGACGGCCGCCTCGAACGCGTGCACGATCTCCGGCGTCGACGCCTCGTGGCCCAGCGGAGTGGGAACGGTGAAGACGCGGTAGTTGCCGATCCACGCCTTCGGCGCGACGCCGGCGAGGTTCGCGACGGCTGGATGGTCAGGGCCCGCCGGGGCGCTCGTGCCTTCGTCACCAGCCGCGATCCCGGACACATGCGTTCCGTGCGGCTCCGTCGGGTCGAACGCTTTCGAGCTGTTCTTGTCCTGCGGCTCGCCGGGGAACACCTTGGCGACGATCACCTTCGCCGTCGTCTTCGACGTGTCGCCCTTCGGGAAGCCCGGCGGGTAGCTGAAGCCGGCGGGATTGAGGAACGGGCTCGTCGGATCGACGCCCGTGTCGACGACTGCGATCTTCACGCCCTGGCCCTTGTCGCCGGTCGCTGCCTGGAGGTCGGTGGCATGGATGACGGACGGGCCGCGATCCATCGCCGCGTAGTACGAGACGCTCGGATAGACCTGCTTGACACCGCGGACGCGGAGGAGCTTCGGCAGGCTCCTGGCCGGCACCCGTACCGCGAATCCGTCGAGCAGAATCGAGTAACGCTCCTGCACGACGGCCTTCGGGATCGCCGCGCGCACTGCGGCGACGGCCGCGTCCTGCTGCCGTGCAAGCTCAGCAACGTACGCCTGGGAGGCTCTCGAGTGCACGTTCAGGTGCTGCCCCGCGCGGGCGGATGCAGGCAGCCGCGCCGCGTTCCAGGCTGCGAGCGGCGGTGCCGCGAGACGCACGATGACGCGCATCGTCCCGCGGGTCGACTTCGGCGGGATCGTCAGGTGCCCGGCGCGCACGCGGACGAAGCCCTGTTCGCGGACCTCGCGGTGAAGCGGCGTAGGTGCGGCGGAGGCCGCAGCCGACGCGACCAGCGCGATCGCGAGCGTCAGGAGCAGCGGGCGGCGCAAGGCTCCGCACAGTATCCGAAGCGGGATAGCATCGCCCGGAATGTTCTCGGGAAAGCGCGCATTGGTTTTGGGGGTTGCCAACAAGCGGTCGATCGCGTGGGCGATCGCGCGCCGGCTCGCCGAGGGTGGCGCGCAGGTCGCGTTCACATTCCAGGGCGAGCGCATCGAGAAGGGCGTGCGTGACCTCGCCGAATCTGTGTCGAGCCCGCTCGTGACAGAGCTCGACGTGCGCGATGACGCAGCGATCCAGCGCGTCTTCGGCGAGGTTGGAGAGGTCTTTGGTGGCGAGCTCGACATCCTTGTGCACTCGGTGGCGTTCGCGGCGGCCGAAGACCTCGAGGGCCGCTTCACCGATACGCCGCGCGACCGCTTCTGGATGGCGATCGACATCAGCGCCTACTCCCTCGTCGCGACCGCTCGCGCCGCGGAGCCGCTCATGGCGGCGGCCGGCGGCGGCTCGATCGTGACGATGACGTACCTCGGCGGCGAGCGTGCGGTGCCGCACTACAACGTGATGGGCGTCGCGAAGGCGACGCTCGACTCAGCGGTGAAGTACCTCGCGTGGGACCTCGGCGAGCAGAACATCAGGGTGAACGCGATCTCGGCCGGGCCGGTGCGCACACTCGCCGCGCGCTCGATCGCGGGCTTCCCGACGATGGAGTCGATCGTCGAGGAGCGCTCGCCGCTGCACCGTCACGTCGGCGCAGAAGATGTCGGCGCCGCTGCCGCGTATCTGCTCGGCGACGGCGCGCAGAACGTGACCGGGACGACGCTGTACGTCGACTCGGGCTATCACGCGATGGGCATGTGATCAGCCGGCTCGAAGCCGGCTGATCACATGCAACTCGGCTGCCCGCGGCAGGCAGGAACCGAGTTGGAAGTCCCCGGTCAATGGCCGTCGCCACCGCCGTCTCCGCCGCCGTCTTCGAGCCGTAGGCGCTCGAGGATCAGGACGCCGTTCCGCGTAACGCCGCGCGCCCTGACCGAGGTGCCGGTCGCGAGGATCGGCAGGGTGACGCCGGTGGGCGCCGTGAAGGTGAACGTCGCGCCGCCCGCCTTGACCACGATCTGCGTTGCGGTAGAGCTGACGACGGAGCCCCTGACGTCGACCTCGTCGCTCGGCGCAACGGGGTTCGCGTTCTTCGCCTCGTCGATCGACACCAGCGTGAAGACGTTCCCCGCACCCGCCTGCACCGTCAGCTCGATTCGCTCGCCCGCGGTGAGACCCGCCGGAAGTGTGACCCCGGTCGGGAGGGTGATCGTGATCGGCGGGCCCCCCTCGAGCAAGAGGACGAACGGCGAGACCGAGACGATCGCGCCTTCGATCCTCACGTTTGCTGCCTGCCCGACCGCCTGGACGTGCTCAGCGATGAGTAAGTCGTCGTCGAAGCGGATCCGAAACTCGCCGATCTCGCCGATGCGCAACCCGCCGTGATCGCGGGCCGACGCCGTGGTTCGCGTCGCGCTCAGGTTGATCCGAACGACGCTGCGTCCGGTTGCTACGAGTGTCGAACGAGCGAGCCTTCGCATGACGACCCCGCGGACGACTGCGCGGCGTTCGTGCGAGAGCACGCGAAGGTGCGCGGCACGGAAGGTTCCGTCGCGGAGCGCGGTCGTCTGCATGAGCACGCGGTCGCCGACCCTGATGTGTGCCGTCGACGCGCGCACGGTCAGCCCGGCGCCGTTGGCGCGGGCGAGTACGACTGTTCCCCTCTGGGCGTGTGTGGCGAGCACCGTTCCGCGAACCGTGCCGCTCCGTGCCTGCGCGGGGATGGCGACCGCGAGCGCCGCCACGATCGTGACCAGTACCGTCGTTCTCATGCGTCCTCCTTCTCCTGGGCTGAGCGACCGCACCGGACGATGGGGTCTACAGAGCAAGAGGCGGACGCGGCGAAAACGTCGCGGTGCCGATCGCATTTACCCCCCGGACGAGCCGGAGCCCGATCCGGTTTCACCGGAGCTGCCGGAGCCGCTTCCGTCGCCCGACGTATCCGAGCGGTCGACCACGTCTCCCGAGCTCGAGCCGACGGACGGCCCGTGGCCGTCCGAACTGCCGGAGCCGCTGCTCTCGCCCACGGACACCGTCGTGCGAGACGGGCCGTCGTTACCGGTCGGGCTCGAGCCGCCGTCCGAGCTGGTTGTGATCGATTCGTCGTCTCGGCCGGGGCCGCGCGACGTCACCGTCGCGCGTGTCTCGTCGCCGTCGGGAGCAGCGACGGTCGGTCCCGGCCCGCCGTCTTCGCTGCGCTTCCCGACGCCGTCTCGGTGGCGGCGGGCGACGACCGAGATCGTAGGTGTGGATGTGATGGGCGTCGGCTGGCGCGCTTCGTGGCGAACGACCGGCGCCGTGGCGTCGACGGTCGGCGCCTGCACGGTTACGACCCGCGGTTTGAGCGGCCGCGTCGCCGTGGTGTGTCGCAGGTGCGCGTCCGAGGCCCCGCCCGCGACGAGCGCAGCTGCCCCGACCGCTACGACCGCGAGCTTCCCAGCAGCAGGCACCGGCGCGGCCGGGCTCGGCCCTCCTTCGATCAGGCGCGCGACCTGCGCGAGCCACGGCGCGCTACTCAGGCCGGCAGAGACATCCCGCAGGCGCGTCCGCACGTGCTTGCGTGCACGGCTGAGCAGCGAACGCGCGGATTCCCGCGTGACTTCGAGCTCCACTGCGAGTTGCTGGTAGCTGAGGCCGCAAATCTCGCGCAGCAAGAGCGCGTCGCGCTGCGCTTGCGGCAGCAGCGCGATCTCGGTCCAGAGAACCTCCAGCTCGGCGCGCTGCATCGCGCTCGCCGACGGGTCGACGGCGAACCTGTCCTCGAGCTCGGAGTGCTCGTCGACCACGACGAGCGCCCGCGGCGGCCGGCGCGACCGGCATTCGTTTCGGGCGATCGTCGCGAGCCACGCTGCGGGATCCTGCGGCGCCACCCCGTTCAGCAGTGCGCGATGCGCGGAAAGGAAGACTTGCTGGGCCGCGTCCTCGGCCTCGCCGCGATCGCGGAGGACAAGGCGGCAGATTGTGGTGACGAGGCCGTGATGCTCGCGGTATAGGGCATCCGTGCGCGCGGATGGCGTGTCCTCGTCCGCTTGCGGATACCACACGGCGACAGCACTACGAGCGAGGGCGATCGCCGGTTTGAATCGGATCAGGGGAGCTCGCCGAGGTTCATCGGGTGACAGACGCCGGAGTTGCGAAGATGTGGCAATGCGCGGCCGCTTCCTCGCCTCCCTCCCGGAGCGTCTTGCCCGTTCGCTCGCCGCGGTCGTCGGCGGAGCAGTACACGAGACTGCGCAGGTGGTGCTGCCGCGACTCGTGCGGAGGTCGCGCTTCTACGAGGCGACGGCCAAGAACCTTCTCCGCATCACGATTGAGCTGGTCGGCGGCGTCGCCCATTCGGCGAAGGCGACCGGCGAGCCGAGCGCCCGCCAGCTTGCCGTTCGAAAAGGCGCGGGCAACGTCGTCGAGCTCGGCTCGATCGCAGCGTTCGGGTTCTCGCCGCTCTGGCTGCTCGCCGCCGCGAGCGACCTGGCGCGCGGCTCGCGTGTCTATCTCGCCGCGCTCGTCGCTGAGCTGAAGGACAGCGGCGTGCTCGCCGGCGACGCCGAGATCGCAAGCGTCGACCAGTTGCTCGGCGTGCTCGAGCGCGGCGCCGGCAAGAGCGCGGCGCTGATCGACGTGCCGCCGATGGAGCTCTCCGAGCTGCGCGCCTCGATCGCCGAGCTGGCCGCCGAGCGGAGGGAGCTCCCGGGCCCAGACGAACTGCAGGCGCTCTACGAGGGGCTCGTCACCCAGGCCCGTGCCGAGGGCCGATCGCTGCTCGCGGTCTCGAGCGGAATCGGGCTCGCGTTCCTGAACTCCGCGCAGCATGTCGGGCGGGAGCACGTCTGGGTTCCCTACCGCGAGGATTGGCAGCCGCTTCGTCAGGAGGGATTCGCGGCCTACGCGCGCCGTGTCGCGACGCCGTATCGCGACGCTGTCGAGCTCCATTTCGATGCCACGAGACAGACGCATACGGAACGCCTGCTTGGCCGCATCCGCAAGAACGCGTGAGCGGTGTGGGCGGCCGAAGCTGCCCACACCGCTTGCTGGTCTTCTAGGCGAACGGCTTCGTGACCATGTCGATGATCACGAGCATCAGGATCGCGACGTCGAAGCGGGCGATCAGCAGGATCCTGTCGATCAGGGCGATCGTCTCCGGATGCGTCGGCCCGTTCTTCTCTGCCGACGCGTCGATCTTCTTCGCCATCGGGGACAGGATTGCGATCCCGACGATGAACGTCGCGGCGTAACCGATCAGGCCGGCGATGATCCAGAAGTGGCCCCAGCCCCAGCTGGTGTTGATCATCATCGCGATCCCCATCAGGAACGTCACGAGCCCGACCGGTGCGAACACCTTCTCGCCCATGAACGCCGCCTGCTTCGCGACGGTGACGATTCCCTCCGGGTCGCTTGACATCTGCGCCCGGATCGCATGGATCATGATCGAGGCGCCGCCACCGACCCAGATCACGGCGAAGAGCACGTGCACTGCCTTGAAGAGCGAATACCAGTTGTTCGGCACTGCCGTTGAGCTGGAGAACGTGAAGATCACCGCGACGACGACGAATGCCGCGAGGATTGCGTACGTGAGGTTGTTGGTGCCGCGGCTCGGCGCCGCCGACCCCGTTGCTGGTGTGTCCATCGACCGATCGAAGCACGTCATGCGGCGGGATTCAAGCTACGTGCCGCCTCGAGCCATTCGCCGGCGTCGGGGACGTCGCCCGTCTCGTACGACCACGCACGCTTGACGATTCCGTCTTCGCCGACGAGGAACGCGGTTCGTTGGGCGACGTCGCGAAACCCGCGAAACTCGAAGCCGATCCCGAACGCGCGCACGGCCTCGCCGTTGAAGTCGGAGAGCAGCCCGAAGTTGAGGTCGAGCGCCTGCCGCCAGGCGATGTGGGTCCACGGCGAGTCGCGCGAGATGCCGACGGGCTGCACGCCCGCCTCGTCGAACTCCGCTCTCCTGTCACGCAGGAGCTCCATCTCGTTCGTTCAGGTGGAGGACCAGTCGAAGAGATAGAAGACGAGCAACTTCGGGCCGTCCTCCACCAGTTCGGCCATCGTCACCGGCTCGTTCGGACCGAGGTAGACCGTTGCCTCGGGGACGCTGTCGCCTGCCTGGAGCACCGCGCGGACTTTACTTGGAGCAGCACCAGCGGCCGGCAAGCTCGAGCGTGGGTCCGAGGCCGTCCTCACGCGCGAACTGCTGGCGGATGTTCGCGACTGCGTGCACACGCTTTCCCTTGATGAACACCCACTGGTTCGCGTCGGGCCAGTTGACGAGCAGCCAACCGTCGGTCGGGGACCATTCGACTTCGCCGAAGGTGCCCGGGCCCGCAAACAGGAGCCGGGCGTGGCCGGGATGGTCGACGTCGACGATCCTCACCTCGCTCCGCCCGGCTGCGCGCACGACGACCGCGAGCTCGTGCGTCGAGGGCTTGAACGTGGCTTGCCGCAGCTCGGCGCCGAGCATCGAGATCGTCCGGTGCACGCGCCCGCGCTTGTCGAGCACGACGATCTTCTTCGGCGACACCACGGCGAGGAAGTTCCCGTCCGACGACCACTCGAGGTCGGCGGGCGTGACGGTGATCGGGGCGCGCCAGACGAGCCCTCCGTTGGCCCGGCGCAGGACGATGGCGCCCCCGCTGTAGTACGCGACGGTGTGGAGCCGCTCGGGATCCCACGCCGGTGGAACGTCACCTGCGTAGGCGTCGAGCAGGTGGTCTCCGGTCCCGTCGCCGGCGACCACGCGCAGTCCCGACGCCGCGATGTACGCGATCCGCGTGTCGGTCCTCGTGCCCTCCCAACGCGGCCACGCCGGATCGAGCCGCGCGAGCTTCCAGCGCACGCCGCGGTCCGGGTCGAGCGCCACGAGCTCGTTCTTCTCGGTTGCGATCACGTAGAGCCCATGCGGCGACCACTCGGCGTCGGAGTACGGGCCGAGCGTCCGCAGGAAGCCGTCGGAGCGCACGAGCCAGACGCCGCCGTTGTCGGCCGACACGACCAGGAGCCGCCCGGCGGCGGGCAGCGAGAAGAGCGCCGGTTCGGCGTGCTCGATGCCGACCGCGACACGCATGCTGCGAAACACGGCTCGGCCCGGTGGCGACACGGCAGCAGCGACCACCGCGGCGACGGCTGCCGCCGTCGCCGCCAGTGCGAGTCTGGTGCTGCGGCGCCGGGGCATGGGCGAGCGCTCCTCGTAAGCTCGCCGCACAACCTCCCAGGCTCTGTCCTCAGGCGTCACGCTTCATCCGATCGAGGCCGCGGCGGAGCCGCGAGTTGACGGTGCCGCGGGGAAGATCGAGCAGCTCGGCGATCTCGCCCGGCGTGTACTCGAGCAGGTAGCGGAGCACGACCACTGCGCGGTGCTCGGCGGGAAGCTCGACGATGCGGGCGAACGCGTCGCCGTCGGGATCGGGGGCGGGCGCCGCGGCGATGTAGTCGCCGAGCTCGACCTCGGCGCGCAGGCGGCGGGCACGGGTCCAGTCGATCGCGCGGTTGACCACGATCCGGTGGAGCCACGGGCCGAACGGGCGGCGGCGGTCGAAGCGGTCGAGGTTGCGGACGGCGGCGAGGAAAGCCTCCTGGGCGATGTCCTCTGCTGCTGCGGCGTCACCGGTGACGAGGCGCGCCGCTCGCAGGGCGCGCGGCCAGTGGTCGCGGAAGAGCCGCTCCAGGTCGTCGACGGAGCCCCGCTGGGCACCCCGGATCCAGGCGCGCTCCGCCACTCCCCGACTCTACGACGGGCGTCTCTCACGAGGTCCATACGGTCGGTGGACCTCCGCGGGTCCATGCTCCGTATTGCACGCATGAAGCGTCTGCTGCTCGTCCTCGCCGCCGCGGCGCTGCTGCTGCTCCCCGGAGCCGCGCGCGCCGCCGCCTGCTCGCCGCTGAACTGCGCGCCGAGCCAGTTCACGCTCTCCCACGGCATGCTGATCGGCTATCGAGCCTCTGTGGGCTCGCCCGTCTCGGTCGTCGACCTGCGCACGGGTGAGTCGAAGTTCTCGCTGCCCGCCGGGCTCGTTTTTGGCGGCGTTCTCGTCCACCAGGAGGGAAACCGGATCGAGTGGTACGACGCGACCACGGGCAGGAAGACCGGCCAGAACGCACTGCCGTGGAAGATCCGTCTCGTCGGCGCCTCGCAGGACGGGAAGCGCGCGGTCGCCTTCCGCTCCAAACGGTCGATCGCGATCGCGTGGCCGGGCGGCATTCGCATCGTGGCGCTCCCGCCTGGCAACTGGGACTTCGACGCGCTCAGCGGTCACGACCTCTACCTGATCCGGTACCTGGCAGGCGGCGGCTACCAGGTCCGCCTGCTCGACCTGGCGCAGCCGGATCGCGGCATGCGGATCATCAAGGATCCGCACGAGTCGGGCACGATCTGGGGCGCGCCATTCTCGAGGCTCGCCTCACCGGACAGCCGCTACCTGTTCACGCTCTACATCGCGTCGAACGGCGCGGCGATGATCCACGAGCTCGACTTGAGGACACGCAAGGCGCGCTGCATCGACCTGCCCGGCACTGGGGATTACAACTCGGCGACCTCGTGGGCGCTAGCGCTCGCCCCCGGCGGCCGGACGCTCTGGGCGGCCGGCGCGGGCTACGGTCGAGTCGTGGCGATCGATGTTCGGACGCGCAAGGTCGCCCAGGCGTTCCGACTCAACCTGCCGTACTGGGCAGTGACGGCGACGCAGGCCGCGCTCTCGCCCAGCACGACGCAGCTCGCGCTCGTCAACGGCGAAGAGGTTGCGGTGATCGACCTGCAGACCCACACCGTCGTCGAGCGGCGGAAGGGGGTCGCGACGGCTGTCGGATACGCGCCTACGGGAGAGCTTCGGACGCTTCGCTGACGACGGCCGCTGCCTCGGTCGCCACCGAAATCTCGCGAACAACCTCGACGATGTCGCGGTTCGCGTTCCATACGCGCAGCTGACGGTCGGATCCGTTGCCGCGGGCGAGGATCTCGCGGATCCCGTCGAGCTCCCGCTCCGACCCGAGCTCGCGCGCGTGCGGCTCGACGTCGCGTAGCGTCCTGCGGACGAGCTGCGCGACCGGGACTCGGTTTCTGCGACCGGTGGCGAGGTCCATGATCGGCGCCTCGAGCCCGTAGCGCGCGGCGAGCCACTTGTTCTCGGTCGTCAGCAGGCGGTGCCACGTCGGGATCTCTTTCCCCGTCTCGTAGAGCTCGCAGTGAAGCTTCACGAGCGCCTGGAAGAACGCGGTGATCGCGACGACGTCCTCGAGCCGCGTGACCGCGTCGCACACGCGCATCTCAATCGTGCCGAGGCGTGGATGCGGGCGGATGTCCCACCAGATGTGCGTGTAGTCGGCGATACAGCCGGTGCGTTCTAGCTGGCCGACGACCTCGGCGTAGTCGGCGTAGTCGCGGAAGCGAGGCGGCGGGCCGGAGCGCGGGAAGGCCGCGAACACCATCTGGCGGCTCGACGAAAGGCCGGTCGGCTCGCCGCGCCAG
Organism: uncultured Thermoleophilia bacterium; assembly: GCA_963785875.1. Classification (GTDB taxonomy): domain Bacteria; phylum Actinomycetota; class Thermoleophilia; order Gaiellales; family Gaiellaceae; genus PALSA-600. The sequence continues at coordinate 42,472 of CAWAWV010000003.1, forward strand.
AACGGAGACGAGGCCGAGAGCGCGAGCATCTGCGGCAAGTAGACGAGCAGGCCGTTCATCACCTGGATCGCCTTCTCCGGATCGTCGACGGCGACGTGCATGTGCATGCCGAAGATGAGCTCGCGCCGCGCGATGTACTGGAGCTGGTCGACGAGGTTGCGGTACCGGTCGCGCGCGGTGATGCGCTGCCGCTCGAAGAGGGAGAACGGGTGCGTGCCGGCCGAGCCGAACCGGCAACCCTCGTCACGTGCGATCTCCGCCACGTAGCCGCGCAGCTGTGCCAGCGACCGCATCACGTCAGCGGCGGTCCGGCAGACCGGGGTCGTCACCTCGAGGACCGATTGCATGAGCTCGGCGTGAAGGCGTCCTTCGTGCTCGCTGTGCTCGACAGCGGCCAGCACGGAATCGATGTGCTGCACGAGGTCCCACGTCTCGGGATCGAGCAGCATGTACTCCTCCTCGACGCCGAGCGTGTACGGGTCGCCCTTGCCGAACGAGTGGTCGAGGACGCTCGCGTGCTCCGCACTCGTTCCGAGCGATCCTTTGCCGGTGATCGACGGCGGAAAGATCTGCTTCACGAGGGGAGTATCACCGCTTCCGCCTCGATCTCCACCAGCCAGCGCGGATCGAGGAGCTGCGTGACGATGCCGGTCGTCGCCGGTCGCGCCCGCGCGAACGCCTCGCCGTGGGCGCGGCCGACCTCGTCGATGAACCCGGCGTCGGTGACGTAGATCCGGGTGCGGACGACCTCGTCCATGCTTGCGCCGGCCTCCTGGAGCGCACGCTCGATGATCGCCGAGGCATACCTGCGCCTGTTCGAAAGGCGTTGCGGGCGGGTCGGCGTCGCCCGGCATGATCGGCGCCGTGCCCGAGACCCAGACGCGGTCTCCGACGCGCACCGCGCGCGAATAACCGACGCGTCCCTCGAACGCGGCGCCGGAAGAGATGAGCTGCCGTTCGCTGTCGTTGATGCTCGCTAGTCTCGCCGTTCGTGGAGGCGCTGCGCCAGGTCGAGGGGTGGCCGTGTGAGCACGCCGCAGTTGGCGTCGCGGGCGCGGTCGAGGGATCGGTCGGCGACCCTGACCGGCGGTTCCCGTGGGCATCCGTGACGAAGCTCGCGACGGCGATCGCGATGCTCGTCGCCGCGGAGGAGGGGATCATCGACCTCGACGAAGCCGCAGGCCCGCCACGATCGACGTTCCGGCATCTCCTCGCGCACGCGTCCGGACTGCCGTTCGACCATGGCGCGCCGATTGCGCGCCCCGGCGCGCGCCGCGTCTACTCGAACTACGGCTTCGAGGTCGCGGCCGCGCTGGTCGCGGAGCGGGCGGCGATGCCGTTCCCCGAGTACTTCGCGCACGTGTGGAGGGGCACGACGGCAGTCCTCTCCGGCTCGGCGGGGTCTGGTGTCGAGGGGACGCTCGACGACCTGCTTGCACTCGCGCGTGAGCTTCGCGAGCCGACGCGGATCGCGCCCGAGACGCTCCAAGAGGCGCGCGCGGTGCAGTTTCCCGGTCTCGTCGGCGTGCTGCCGGGCTTCGGGCGGCAGGAGCCGAACGACTGGGGGCTCGGGCTCGAGTTGCGCGACGCGAAGGCTCCGCACTGGACGGGCGTGCGCAACTCGCCGCGGACGTTCGGGCACTTTGGCCGCAGCGGCACCTTCCTCTGGGTCGACCCCGACGCGAACGTCGCGCTCGCGTGCCTCACCGATCTCGCCTTCGGTGACTGGGCGGCGGACGCCTGGCCGCGCCTGTCCGACGCGGTCCTGGTCGAGACCACCTCTGGGACTTGATTCCGGGGCGTCGCATACCTACGCTGGGCGGGTTCTGGACAGACATCTAGGGGAGGGACCATGAAAAACAGGCGGACCATCGCCGCGCTCACTGCGGCGATCGCGCTCTTCGGCTTTGCGGGCACGGCTGTTGCAGACAACTGCTTCAACGCCAGCCGGCCCGGCGGAGACCTCAGCACCAACCCGGCCGACTTCTCGGCTCCGTACAGCAAGGGGCACTGGCTGTGGCTTCCGAGCGTCGGCGTTCCGATGGCGGCGTGGGGCTTCGAGGTGCCCGCGAACTTCCAGAACTCCGGTGGAGCAGAGTCGTGGCTGCTGGCCAAGACGCCGTACTGCGAAGCCGGCGGGATCCTGTTCTACAACGGCCCGCGGACTACCGACCACGGCATCCAGAGCGGCTGCGGCTTCTTCGGCTGAGCGTGGGCCAGTCGCGGTGCGGGTGAGAGGCCCCTCTTCCCGCACCGCGGCGCTACGCGGACAGGAACGAAAGCAGCAGCCCGTTGAGCTCGTCCGGCTGGTCGACGCCGACGAGATGGCCCGCGCCGGGGATCACAGAGAGCTCCGAATCGGGGATGTGCTCCGCCAGGTGCTGCGCGATCGCGCGGAAGTCCGCCTTATCGTCCTCGCCCACGACGACAAGCGTCGGGATCGCGAGAGTCTCCAGCGACGCCATCTCCGGCCATTGGACCTCCGGCTCCTCGTGCGCCGACTGCAGCTCGATCGCCCGGCGCTGCTGCGGACGTACTTCCTCGTGATGCTCCGGCTTGACCCAGAAGTCGAGGTTGACCTGTGTCGCGAGGTCGAAGTCGCCCGCGTCCCAAGCCGCTTCCTCGTCCGCCCAGTAGTTGCGCATCTCCTCCGACCAGTCCCAGGTCGGCAGTCCGGGCGCGACCACGACGAGCCTCGATACGAGCTCCTGCTTTGCGAGCGCGGTGCGCAACGCCACTGCGCCGCCGAAGGAGTTCCCGACGAGCGCGGCCGGCAGGTGCTCGGCCACCGCTTCGACGAACGAGAACGGCTCCGTCGGCAGCGGCGAGTCCCCCCAACCAGGGAGATCGGGCGTCACCACCTCATGCTCACCGGAGAGGGCCTCGACCTGCCGCCGCCAGAGCCGCGAGTCGCCGAGGGCGGAATGGAGCAGCACGACCTTCATCCGGTCGAACCCTAGATGGCCTGGGCTTGCCCGACCCGAGAAATGGGCCGAACGGCTCATGTGGACGTCCGGGCCGGGGTCGATGATCCGCGCATGGACGAAAGCGGCGTTCTGCACTTCATCGAGGACGACCTCGCCGAGACCTGGATCGAGGACTTCGCGGCCGACGGAGTGCGCTCGCTCGAGGCGTACCTCGCCAAGCACCTCGCCTTCCTGTCCTACCTCGACGAGTCCCCGTCCGCCTAGCGGATCGGGGAGGCGGAGGCGCTACGCCTCCGCCAGCCCCAGAGCCTTTTCGAGCGAGCCCTTCGGCATCGCGCCCACGGCCGACGCTTGCGGCTCGCCGTTCTCGAACAGGACCATGAACGGGATCGACGCTACGCCGTAGCGCTGCGCGAGATCCTGCTCGATGTCGATGTTCACCTTCACGATCTTCACCTGGTGCTCGTCCGCGATCCGGTCGAGGACGGGCGAGACTGCGTGGCACGGTCCACACCACTCGGCCCAGAAGTCGACGATCACCTTGCCGTCGGACTGGAGGACCTCGTTCTCGAAGGTGTCAGTCGTTGCAATGGTTGCCAAAACGTTCCTTTCGTCTGAAGTCTTGCACCGCTGACAACGCGCGGGCACGATCGTTTGTTCCCGCTCGCTACTCTCACCACGCATGTTCACGCCTCTACCGGACAAGCCGGATCATCCCGCACTTGAGCTGGAGTTGCTCGAGGTTTGGGAGCGTGAGCAGACCTTCGCGCGCCTCCGGGAGCGCAACCGCGGCGGCCCCACCTGGTCGTTTGTCGACGGGCCGGTGACCGCGAACAGACCGGCGCTCGGCGTCCACACCGCGTGGGGTCGGACGCTGAAGGACGTCTTTCAGCGCTACAAGGCGCTCCGCGGCTTCGACCAGCGCTACCAGAACGGCTTCGACTGCCAGGGCCTCTGGATCGAGGTCGGCGTCGAGCGTGAATTGGGACTGAACTCGAAACGCGAGATCGAGGAGTACGGGCTCGAGGAATTTGCGCGGCGCTGCCGCGAGGTCGTCGTCCGCTCGTCGCAGGCGCTGACGCGCGGGTCGATTCGCCTCGGTCAGTGGATGGACTGGGGGCGGGACTACTTCACCTTCAGCGACACGAACATCGAGTACATCTGGAAGTTCTTGAAAATCGTCTACGGGCGCGGCTGGCTGTATCTCGGTCACCGCTCGACCGAGTGGTGCCCGCGTTGCGGCACGTCGCTCTCACAGCACGAGCTCACGCAGGCAGGCGTCTACCAGGATCGCGCCGACCCGTCGCTCTACGTGCGGTTTCCGCTGCTCGACCGTTCCGGAGAGTTCGTGGTCGTCTGGACGACGACGCCGTGGACGTTGCCGGCCAACGTCGCGGCCGCGGTCCATCCGGACGAGGAGTACGGGCGCCGCGAGAACGGCGAGTGGGTCGCCACGAGCCTCTTCCCGAATGACCGGTTCGTCGAGCGGAAGCGCGGCAGCGAGCTTGTCGGCTGGCGCTACCGCGGTCCGTTCGACGAGCTCCCGGCCGGTGCGCAGGTCGAACATCGCGTGATCCCGTGGAACGACGTGACGATGGATCAAGGAACAGGCATCGTGCATATCGCGCCCGGCTGCGGAGGGGAGGACTTCGAGCTTTCGAAGGTGCACGACCTGCCGGTCCTCACGCCCGTCGACGAGTCGGGGCGTTTCTACGACGACTACGGGTGGCTACACGGCGTATCGACGGCAGAGGCCGCGGATCAGATCGTCGGGCGCCTCGGTGAGACGGGATTCCTCGTCGAGGCCGGGCTGTACACGCACGCCTATCCGCACTGCTGGCGCTGCGACACGCCGCTCATCTTCCGGCTGTCGGATGACTGGTTCATCTCGGTGGACGAGATTCGGTCGAAGCTGCTCGAAGAGAACGATCGCGTGGAGTGGGTGCCGGCATACATGGGCAAGCGCATGGACGATTGGCTGCGCAACATGGGCGACTGGAACATCTCCCGCCGCCGCTACTACGGGCTGCCCCTGCCCTTCTACCCGTGCGCGTGCGGGCAACTGAACGTGATCGGCTCGCGCGCGGAGCTCGTGGAGCGCGCCGTCGAGGGACTCGATCAGCTCGAGGAGCTTCGCCGCCCGTGGATCGACCGCGTGCCGATCCGCTGCGAGCGCTGCGGCGACGCTGTCACGCGGATTCCCGAGGTCGGCGACGTCTGGCTCGACGCAGGCATCGTCCCCTTCGCGACCCTCGGCTGGGAGAGCCCCGAGCGGATTCCCGAGGGCTACGGGACCGGCGCAGCACGCGGATTGACGAAAGCCGATCTGCCCGACAACTCGTACTGGGAGACGTGGTTCCCCGCCGACTGGGTGAGCGAGATGCGCGAACAGATCCGCCTCTGGTTCTACTCACAGTTCTTCATGTCGTGCGTGCTCGTCGGCCGCTCGCCGTATGCACGCGTGCTCGGCTACGAAAAGATGCTCGACGAGACCGGGCGCGAGATGCACGCCTCCTGGGGTAACACGATCGCCGCCGAGGAGGCGTTCAACCGGATGGGCGCCGATGTCATGCGGTGGCAGTTCTGCTCGCAGCCGCCCGATCGGAACCTGCTGTTCGGCTTCGGTCCAGCGCATGAGATCAAGCGTCGCCTTCTCACGTTCTGGAACTCCGTCAAGTTCCTGACCGACTACGGCAACATCGAGGGCTTCGCGCCCGAGTGGGAGCGCCTCGAGCCGACCGATGTCAACCTCCGCCCGCTCGATCGGTGGCTCGTCGAACGGACGAGGCAACTCGTGGCCGATTCGACCGCCGCGTACGAGGCGACACTCACGGTCGATGTCGTGCGCGCCTTCGAGTCATTCGTGGACGACGTCTCGAACTGGTACATCCGCCGCTCGCGCAGGCGCTTCTACTCCTTCGACGAGGCCGCGTTCCGAGCACTCTGGTACGCGCTCGTCCAGTCGCTGCGCACCGTGGCGCCGCTGATGCCGTTCCTCACCGACCACCTGTGGCGGAACCTCGTCCAGGGCGGGCCGGCCTCCGTCCACCTCGCGGGCTGGCCCGAGACGGCGGAGCCTGACATCGCCCTGCTCGAGGAGATCGCCGAGGTGCGGCGCGTGGTCGAGCTCGGCCGGCAGGCGCGTTCCGCGTCGCAGCTCAAGCTTCGCCAGCCGCTCCGCCGCCTCGTCGTGGCCGGTGCGTCGGCCGTCGCCGAGGATCACGCCGGGGAGATCGCCGACGAGCTGCGCGTGAAGGAGGTCGTCTTCGGCGACGTCGAGGCGTCCGAGCTGCGCGTGAAGCCGAACCTGCCGGTGCTCGGCCCAAAGCTCGGTGCGCGTCTCGGCCGGGTGCGCGAGCAGCTCGCGCGCGGAGAGTTCGAAGAGCTCGAGGGGGGCCGCTTCAAGGTCGACGGCCAGGTGCTCGAGCCCGACGAGGTGCTGGTCGAGCACGTCGGCCGCGGGGGCTGGGCGGTCGTGAGCGACGCCGGCGTCACGGTTGCGCTCGAGACGGCGCTCGACGACGAGTTGATCCTCGAGGCGAGCCTGCTCGACCGCGTGCACGAGGTGAACGTGCTGCGCCGGGAGAGCGGGCTTGCGATCACCGACCGCATCCGTTTGTGGCTCCCGGACGCGGGTCTGCTCGATCGCTATCGGGACCGCCTCATGCAGGAGACGCTCGCCGTGTCGGCGGAGCTCGGCGCGCTGCGCATCGAGCGCGCGTGAGGTACCTGCCTGCGGTGGTTGTCGTGCTTGCGCTCGCGGGCTGTGGCGGATCCTCCTCCGCCACGCCGAAGGACGATCCGAAACTCGCCGCGGTGAAGGTGCTCGACCAGATCGTCCACAACCGCTTGACGGAGGCGTGGGACGACCTGCATCCGGTCGACCAGGCGGTTGCGCCGCGCGCCGAGTACGTCACCTGCGAGAGCAGGTCGCCGGTGATCGCGCTGCCGCGATCCGTCCGGGCTGTCGGCGTCAAGGACGAGTCGATCGGGCTCGGCGACGGCTCGTTCGTCCAGAGCAAGGCGGTTGCGCTCCGGCTCGGCTTCGCCGGTGGATTCAACGTCACGCACACGGTCCACCTCGTCGCGTCGCACGGGGCCTGGAGGTGGATCCTGCCGTCGTGGCGCTTCCGCGACTACCGGGCGGACGTGTGCCCGACGGACGCCGGCTCGTCGCCGCCGCCCTCCCAGTCCTAGCTCTGTGCCTCGGCGAGCGCGAGCTCACGGCGGAGCTCGACCGGCAGCCGGAACTCGACGTCCTCGTCGACGAGGCGGTACGCCTCGATGTCCGTCACGCCGCGGGCGCGGAACCAGTCGCAGACACGCTCGACGAGCTTCTCCGGCGCCGACGCGCCGGTCGTGACGCCGACGACCTCGACGCCGTCCATCCACGCCTCGTCGATCTCGCTCTCGTCGTCGATCAGGTGCGCTGCGACACCGCCGGCGCGCGCGACCTCGACGAGCCGGTTCGAGTTCGACGAGTTGCGCGAGCCGATCACGAGCAGCAGGTCGATCTCCGACAGCATCTCCTTGACCGCCCACTGGCGGTTGGAAGTCGCGTAACAGATGTCCTCGCGCTTCGGCGCGTGGATCTCGGGGAAACGACGCCGGAGCGCGGTGATGATCTCGCCGGTCTCGTCGACCGACAGCGTCGTCTGCGTCACGTACGCGAGCTTCGGCGGTCGCCGACACGCGAGCGTGTCGACATCGGCGACCGATTCGACGAGCACGATCGAGTCGGGCGCCTCGCCCATCGTCCCGACGACCTCCTCGTGGCCGGCGTGGCCGATCAGCACAACCGTGTAGCCCTCGGCTGCGTAGCGCCGCGCCTGCACGTGCACCTTGGTCACGAGCGGGCACGTCGCGTCGATCGTCTGGAGCCGCGCGCGCCGCCGAGTTCGCGTGCACCGAAGGCGCGACGCCGTGGGCGGAGAACACGACCGTCGCGCCCTCCGGCACCTCGGTCTCCTGGTCGACGAAGACGGCGCCGCGCGCCTCGAGGTCGCGGACGACGTGGAGGTTGTGGACGATCTGCTTGCGGACGTACACCGGAGGCCCGTACAGGTCGAGCGCCTTCTCGACCGTCTCGACGGCGCGCTCGACGCCGGCGCAGTAGCCGCGCGGCGAGGCGAGGAGGACCTTGCGCACCATCGACGGTCAGGGTAGCCGCGGACAGGTGTCAGACCCCGTTGGGAACTGTTCTGAACGACCGACGGAAACGACAAGGCCCGCTGCTCGGGGGGTCGTCGCAGCGGGCCTCGCGTGATCGCTCACCGCGGCATGCGGCCAGGAACGCCGCCGCGGTTCGCATCGCCCAGTGCCTGTGACGCTACTCCACCGCCGCCGGCCCGGGGAATAGGCCGAGAGGCCCATCTTTACAAGCAGGGCGCGTACTCGTCCCGCGGAATACCATTGACCGAGCCCGGTGACTGACGCGACGCAGGCGGTGGTGCTGAACGGCGTGCCGTTGCTGCTGCTTGCGGCGGCATACGCAGCCGTGACGGGCGCCGTGCTGCCGGCGCTGTGGCGCGACCGCGCCGGCGCGCACCCGCTCGACTGGGCCGTCGTGCTCGTGTTCCCGGCGATCGCGTTCGCCGTCGGGGCCTTCGGCGTGCTCACGATCACGGAGCGCCGGCCCCTAGGGGGCCACACCTGGGTCTCGCTTGCGGCGACCCTCGTCGGGTTCCTGCCGGTCGTTCCGATCCTGATCGGCTGGCGGGAGCGCGCGTTCGTCGCTCGAGCCATCGGCCGCTCGCTGGTCGCCGAAGAGCGCGCGTCGTCACGTGACCGCGAGCTCGCGGCCGTCTCGGATATCTCGGTTGCGCTGGCGCGGGCGCGGCTTCCTCTCGACGTCGCTCGGCCGCTCACGGCACACGTCGCGCGACTCCTCCGCGTCGGTTTCGTCGGCATCGTGCTCGTCGACGAGGACGGCCGCGAGGCGCACGGCGTGTACGCAGAGACGTCGGGGAAGGCGGTCGGGTGGTGGGTCGAGACGAGGATCGACCTCGGCGGAGAGCCGTCCGGAATCGCGAGCGCATACTTCGGCGCGGAGCCGGTCACGGTTTACGACGTGGCTGAGTCGTCGCTCGTCAGCCCGCGGCTGGCAACGCTCGTCGGTGCGCGCAGCGGGGCCTGGGTGCCGCTGATCACCGAGGAGCGCGTCGTCGGCGTGCTCGTGCTCGCGACGATCGACGAGAAGCGCGCGTTCGTCGCGGAGGAGCTCTCGCTGCTCGAGGCGGTGGCCGCCGAGGCGGCAGTGGCGTTCGAGCGACTGCGCTCTGCTGCTGCTCTCGCCGAAGCGCTCGAGCGCGAGCGGCGTGCGGCGGAGATCGTGCGTCGCCTTCGTGCGGAGCTCGATCCCGACGACGTCGTACGCGTCGCGCGCGAAGAGCTCGCCACCACGCTGGAGCTCGACGCGATCACGATCGACGTCGCAGGCGAGGATGCGAGCGTCGACGTCCAGCGCGCCGACCCGTTGACGGATAGCGAGCTGGCACTCGTCGAGACCGTCCGCTACGAGATCGGCGCCGCGGTTCGCGCCGCCGCGCTGCTCGCCGATCACTCGCGCCAGGCGCGCGTCCAGCGCGGCTTCTATCGCATCGCGTCACTGCTCGGCGAGCCGGTCTCGCCCGTGGAGAGCTACGACGCCGCCGCGCAGGCGGCGGCCGAGGCGCTGGGCGGCGACTTCGCGGCGGTACTCGCCACCGGCGCCGGAGGTCTCGTCATCGTCGGCGGCCACGAGCTTCGGCCGAGACGTGCGGGAGCTGCCGATTCCGCAGGCATTCGCGGATGCCGCTGAGGACGATCAGCTGCTGGCGGCATCCGATGTCGCGCGTGACGGCCGCTTCGGCGAGGCCTGGCTCGACGGCGCCGTTCAGCTCGCTGCTCGCGATCCCGGTGCGCGGCGAGCAGTCGGAGCTCGTGCTCGTCTTCTTCGACGAGGTACACGCATTCTCGGCCGATGATCTCGAGCTCGCCCGGCAGGTCGCGGGTGCCGCGCGCGGAGCATTCCAGCGCAGCCGCCTGTTCGACGCCGAGCGAACGGCACGTTCGCTGTCGCAACAACTCGCCCGGACGGGCAGCCTGCTGGCGACGAAGCTCGACCCCGTCGCGGTCCTCGACGTGTCGTCTGCGAGGCGCCGGAGCTGGTCGGCGCCGACGCCGCCGCGCTCACGTCGATCGAGGAGCGTGACCTCGTCGTCGCAGCTGCGGCTGGAGACGGCGCTGAAGACGCAATCGGCGCCGCGGTCGCCGGTAGATGCGGCGCGCGGCAGGAGACGTGGTTCGGTCGCGCGCCCCGGCGGCGCACGACGGACGCGTCGCAGAACGAGCAGCCTGCGTGCAGGAGACCCTTTCCTGGCTGCGGGCAACGCCGCGTACCTCGGAGTGCCTCTCTCCGCCCCCGACGGTGGGCTCTACGGCGTGCTGTCGGTCTACGGGCGGGCACCGCGCGTCTGGCGCGAGGAGGAAATCGAGGCGCTCGTCGCGCTCGCGGCGAATGCGTCCGCCGCGTTGACCAACGCTGAGCTGTACCAGCGCGTCGCCCTCGAGCGCGAGCAGAGCGTCGCGATCCTCGCGAACATCGCAGACGGGATCGTGGCCGTCGACCGCGACGGCGACGTCGTGCTCTGGAACCGAGCGGCCGAGCAGATAACGGGCGTGCCGGCCGCGGAGGCCGTCGGCCGCACCCCCGCCAGGTGCTGCAGCGGCGACCTCGAGTCGGAGGCCGGCGGCACCAACCGGCTCGTCGCGATCAAGCGCGGCGACGAGGAGTATGGCTGTCGCTCTCCGAGACGGTGATGCGCGATCCGGCCGGCGCGGTCGCGGGCCGCATCTTCGCCTTCCGCGACATCTCCGCCGAGCCGGCTCGTCGAGCAGATGAAGTCCGACTTCGTCTCGACGGTCTCGCACGAGCTGCGGACGCCGCTGACCTCGATCTACGGCTTCGCCGAGACGCTCCTCCGCGAGGACGTCGGCTTCGGGAGGACGAACGGCGGACGTTCCTCGGCTTCATCGCGCCGAGTCGGAGCGGCTGACCGCGATCGTCGACGCCCTGCTCAATGTCGCCCGGCTCGACAGCGGCGACCTGCAGGTGAACGCTCGCGCCGACCGACGTGGTCGACGTCGTGCAGACCGTGGTGGGCACCGCCGCTGGGGCAGCGAACGGCCACCGGTTCGTCGCTCGAGGTCGACGGCAGCGCTCGGCCACGCACACGCGGATCGCGAGAAGCTGCGGCAGGTGCTCGATCAGCTCGTCGCGAACGCGGTCAAGTACTCGCCGGGCGGCGGGACCGTGACCGTGTCGGTCGAGCGCCGCAGACGACACGATCGAGATCGCCGTGGCCGACGAAGGGATCGGCATTCCTGCCAACGACGTGGACCGGATCTTCCGAAGTTCACCAAGCTGCGCGAGTGCGCGGTCCAGGACCGGGCTCGGACTGTTCATCGCGCGCGGGCTCGTCCGGGAGATGGGCGGGCGCATGTGGGTGGAGTCGACGGAGGGCGTCGGCGCACGATTCGTGTTCGCACTTCGCGCTGCTCCGAGGATGCGTGAGAGTGCCGAGGTGGGAGAAATACACGGCTCGATGTCGGTCGGCGTCGACGCGAGTTCTCGTCATCGACGACGAGGCTCCGATCCGCTTGCTCTGCCGTGTCAATCTCGAGGCGGAGGGGATGAACGTGCTCGAAGCGGCGGATGGTCCGAGCGGTCTCGAAAAGCGCGCGAGCCGAGACACCCGATGTCGTGCTGCTCGACGTGATGATGCCGGGGCTCGACGGGTGGCGCGTGGCGGAGGAGCTGCTCGACGATCCGCGCACCGGGTCGATCCCGATCGTGTTCCTCACTGCGCGGGCCGAGCTCCGCGACCGCGCGCGCGGCATCGACCTCGGCGGGATCGACTACGTGACGAAGCCGTTCAACCCGGTCGAGCTTGCACCGCTCGTGCGTGCCCTGCTGGCGCGTGTCGCCCGCGGTGAGCGTGATGAGCTTCGCGCACGAGAAGCTGACGGAGCTGCGCGCGCTGCTCGAGCGGGACTAGCCGGCGAATTCCCTAGCCGGCGAAGTCGGCGGTGACGACGTGCGCGCCGTCGTAGCCGAGGAACGCGCCGACGAGGTCGCCGATCCCGATCCGGGTGAACTCCGGACGAAGGAGGTTCGCGCGGTGCTCCGGGCTCGCGAGCCACGCGCCGACGATCGCGCTTGCCGTGCCGAGCCGGCCGTCTCCCCAGGCGAGATTCTCACCCGTGAGCGTCCCTCTCACGTCGAACCGGACCATGCGCGTGCCGAAGGCGCCGTGCCGGAAGCTGCCGGTCGCGATCATCTCGCGCGAATGCGCGCGCGCCGCTCGCTGGAGGCGCGGGTCGTACCGAAGCGGCGGCAATGCATGCGCTGCCCGCACGCGGTTCAGATCACGAAGGAGGTGCGCCTCGGCACGGGTGAGGCCGGCGGCGGCGGCGGTGGGGAGGACGAGGACGAGCAGCGCCGCGCCGAGTGCCGTGAGCCGCGTCAGCACGCGGAGATCATAGGAGGTCTGTCGGAAGGTCCGGGCGGACTACCGCGCCGATTGGGCGAGACCCACGGCGGCGAGCACGATTCCTGCGCCCGCGAGCTGGACTCCGTCGAGCGATTCCTTGAGCCAGAGCCAGCCGACGAGCGCGCCGACCACCGGCTCGAGCATCGCGACGATCCCGGCGGTCGTCGCGCTCACGTGACGAAGCGCACTAACGAGGAGGAAGAACGGTGCGATCGTTCCGAGCACGATCATCCAGGCGGCGAGAAGCCACACCGGCGCATCGTGCGAGGCGAGTGTGCCGCCGAGGCTCGTGTCCGCCGTCAGCGCGTGCGCGGGAAAGGACCACCAGGGGACGACGACCGCCCAGAACACGGACGCGAACAGAAACCCCCACGCAAGCAGCGAGACTGCGTCACGGCCACCGACGACGTGCTCGGCGAGCAGCACGTAGAGCGCGTACGCGAATGCGCCGCCGAGCGCAAACGCGACGCCGGCGCCGGGCAGCGCCTCACCGCCGCCGAAGGCATCGACGATCAAGCCGAGACCCGTCAGGGCGAGCGCGAGCGCGAGCCAGATCCGTCGGCGCACCGGCGCGTGTTGCACGAACCTCGCCCAAAGCGCGACGAGGAGCGGCGCAAGATACTCGATGAGGAGCGCGATCCCGATCGCGAGCCGGTGGATCGCGAGGAAGTAGAAGAACTGGACGAAGGCTAGCCCGCCCATGCCGAACGCGACGAGATACGGGAGCTCGCGCCGCGTGAGCCGAAGCCGGTGCGGTGCCGTCAACGCGAGGATCGCAACAAGCCCGGCGGCGGCGCCGAGCGAGCGAACCTGTGCGAGCCGCTCGGACGAGAGGCCCGTCGCAAGGATCGTCTTCGAGACGCCGCCGTTCAGCGCCCCACAGCGCGGCGGCAGCGGCGACCATCAGGTAGCCGAGCCTCGGGCGGCGGCGCCGCGCCGGCTCGACAGGGAACGCCGCCTCGCTCACCTACACTGATCCCCTAGTGGTCATCTCGCGGGACGTAGCTCAGCCTGGTCAGAGCGCCGCCTTTGGGAGGCGGAAGCCGTCGGTTCGAATCCGACCGTCCCGATCGTGTTCAGAGGAGCCAGTCGCCGGCGCGAAGTATTGGGACCGCTTCGCCTGACGCTGTCACCCCGTCGACCTCGAGCTCGTCCGAGCCGATCATGAAGTCGGTGTGGATCGAGGACTGGTTCACGCCCTTCTCGACCCGCTGCTCGGCGCTCAGCGAGCCGGCCCAGTCGACCGCCTGCACGATCGCAGCGCCGAGCGCGATGTGCGACGACGCGTTCTCGTCGAAGAGGGTGTCGTAGAAGACGAGCCCGGTCTCGCCGACCGCCGAGTGCCGGTCGACCAGAGCGACCTCGCCCAGCCGGGCCGCGCCCGGATCAGTCGGCGACGTGCGTGCGCATCACCTCCTCGCCCGATCCGGCCCGCACCTCGACCGCGCGCCCCTCTTCGAAGCGAATCTCGAGATCGCGGACGATGTTGCCCTGGATCTGTAGCGGCAGCGTCGAGCGGACGTGACCCTCGACCCTGCGTGCGTCGGGGGTCGTGAAGACCTCCTCGGTCGGCATGTTGGCGACGTGGTCGATCCCGTTCGAGCGGTCGAGTGCCGCCTGCCACGCGCTCTCCGGATGGAGGCCGATCGTCAGGTCTGTTCCGGGGCCGCGGTAGCGAAGGTGGTCGAAGCGGCGCTCGTTCAGCGCGGCCGCGCGCGACTGGAGGCGCGCGATGTGTTCGCGCCACGCGGCCGGCGGATCGTCGGCGTCGAGACGGACAGCGTGGGCGACTGCATCCCAGAGGCGTTCCACATCGGGCTCGTCGAACACCGTGCGCGCCCAGCCCTCGTTCGGGTAGGCGACGATCGTCCAGTTGCAGACGCCGTCGCTGAGCCTGAGCGACGCCTCCGCCACTTCCTTCATGCGCGCTTTCCCGACGCGCTCGCCGTCGAGGTCGGAGAAGAGCTCCGGCTCGGGATTGCCCGAGATGGCGAGCAACGCACCGCCGACGCGGCCGAGCTCGTCGTACCGGTCGACGAGCCACGGTGGCGAGTAGCCGAGCTGGTCGACGGCGGCGCTTGCGATGTGTGCGCGGCGCACGTGCTGGTCGGTGTACTGGACGTCGACGAATGAGGCGCCGGCCTGGTACGCCGCACGCGCGATCTCGCGTGCGAACGGCGCGTGCTCGACGAGCGCGTTGATGCCCAGGATCTGGCCGGGCTGGAGGTTCACGCCGACCCGGACTGCGAGGTCGGCGTACTTCTTGAGGCGATCGTCGGCGGCCTGCACGGCGGCGAACGATAGCCAGCCGGGAGGGCCTCGTATGTCGCCGGGGCGCTCCGTAGACTGGCCGGGCCGTGAAGAAGCCTCTCATTGCAGTTCTGGCGGTCGTCTTTCTCTCAGCGTGCGGATCGGGCGGAACGACGATCTACACCCGGCAGGCGACCGAGGCCTGCCTCACGAAGGCGGGCCTGCAGCCGAAACCCGTCACTGAAGCCGACGATTTCGTCGCCAACTCCGCCACCGGCGGCGCGTTCTCGGTGGGGCTCGTGGGCAACCGGGTGACCGTCTCCTTCGGCGAGACGGTCGCTGACGCCGACAACCTCGACCAGGCGTACCGCCGGTTCAAGGCATCGAATGTCGGCATCGACGACGTGCTGCGCCGGCAGGGCAATGCGCTCATGCTCTGGCACGTTCATCCGCAGGACAGCGATCTCGCGACGGTCACCGGCTGCCTGAAGAAGTAAATACATCAATCTAGTTTGATGTAATATGGGGGCGTGGAGACACGACCGCCGATCCTGTTCCAGCTCGCGGGGCATCCGCTCCGCTGGCGCCTCCTCGCCGAGCTCGCCGCCTCGGACCGGCGTGTCCGCGAGCTGACCGAGGCACTTGGCCGCCCGCAGAACCTCGTTTCCTACCACCTGCGCCTCCTCCGGGCGGGTGGCCTCGTGGCCGCGCACCGCAGCTCGTTCGACGGCCGCGACAGCTACTACGGGCTCGACCTCGAACGCTTCGGCGATCTCTTCGCGGCGACGGGAGCGTTCACGGCCGAGGCGCCCGGGCCGGCGCGTCCCCTGCGCATGCTCTTCCTCTGCACCGGGAACAGCTCCCGCTCGCAGATCGCGGAAGCGCTCGCCGAGCGGCTGTCGCACGGCGCAGTGCGTGCGCGGAGCGCCGGCAGCAAGCCGAAGACGCTTCATCCGAACGCCGTTCGTGTCATGGCTGCACGCGGGACTCGACATCTCGGGCAACGAGACGAAGTCGCTCGACCTCTTCACCCGCGAGCGCTTCGACTACGTGATCAGCCTGTGCGACAAGGTGCGCGAGGTCTGCCCGGAGTTCCCGGAGGCTCCGGTCACGCTCCACTGGAGCGTCCCCGACCCCGCCGCGGTACCGGGCACGGATGACGAGACCTATGCGGTGTTCGAGCGGACCGCGGTCGAGCTCGAAGCACGCATCACGTTCCTGCTCCACCGGCTGATGGTTGACGTCGGCGGAGCGCATCGAGGAGAGGAGTGACGATGAAGCTCCCGTACCAGGAGCCTCTTACACCGCTCGAGCCGGGAGAGCGGCAGATTCCTGAGCCGCCCCGCCGCGGCGAGCCCGGTGGGCCGCCCTGTGGCATCTGCACCGGCCGAACTACCTCTGCAGTGTGGTCGGACGACAACTGGACGCTTCACCCGCCGGTCGGGGAAGCCTGCCCGGCGCGGTCTGGCTCGCGAGTCGCGTGCACGCCGATTCGTTTGCAGACCTGCCGGAAGAGGTGGCGGCCGAGTTCGGCACGGTCGTCGCCCGCGTCGAGCGGGCGATCCTCTCGCGCGGCGACGTCGGCCGTGTGCACCTCTATCGCTGGGGCGACGGCGGAGCGCACTTCCACGTCTGGTTCCTGCCGCGGCCGCTCGGCATGGTCGAGGCGTCCGGGATGATGCTGCCGCTCTGGGAAGACGTGCTTCCAAACGTCTCCGACGAGGAACTGGCCGACGCGGCCCGGCAGGTCGCGGCCGCGATGTGACAGTGAGCGGAACAGTGAGCGGCCCGCTCGCGCGGCGGCTCGGCACCTCCGACGCGGTCGTCATCGGGCTCGGCTCGATGATCGGCGCGGGCGTCTTCTCGGCGTTCGCGCCGGCCGCGGCGGCAGCCGGCAGCGGCCTGCTCGTCGGGCTCCTGCTCGCCGCCGGTGTCGCGTACTGCAACGCGGTCGCCTCCGCGCAGCTCGCAGCGCAGTACCCGACCTCGGGCGGCACGTACGTGTACGGTCGCGAGCGCCTCGGGGAGTGGTGGGGGTTCCTGGCCGGGTTCGGGTTCGTCGTCGGCAAGACCGCCTCATGCGCGGCGATGGCGCTCACGTTCGGCTCGTACGTCGTTCCCGGCTCGGACTGGGGACGCCGCGGGGCGGCGCTCGCCGCGGTCGTCGTGCTCACGGGCGCGAACCTGCGCGGCATCTCGCGCACGGCGCGGCTCGCGCGCGTGCTGGTCGGCGCGTCGCTCGTTGCGCTCGCAGTCGTCGTCGGCGCGATCGCGTTCGGCGATCACACGCTCCTCGTCGCACATCGGCAGCGTGTTCGCGCACGGGGGCGTCTACGGCGTGCTCCAGTCCGCGGGCTTGCTCTTCTTCGCGTTCGCAGGCTACGCGCGCATTGCGACGCTCGGCGAGGAGGTGCGCGATCCCGCGCGGACGATCCCGCGTGCGATCCCACTCGCGCTCGCGATCACCGTCGTTCTCTATCTCGTGGTCGGCGTTGCGGCACTCGCGGCCGCCGGCCCGGCGGTGCTCGCCGCGAGTCACGCGCCGGTCGCAGCAGCCGTCCGGGCAGCCGGTGCCTCCTGGTCGGTGCCGGTCGTCCGGGCGGAGCCGCCGTCGCGAGCCTCGGCTCGTTGCTCGCGCTGATCGCCGGCATCGGACGCACGACGCTCGCGATGGCGCCGAAACAGAGATCTGCCGCACGGGCTCGCCGCCGTCGAGGAACGTCGCCAGGTCCCTGCGCGGGCCGAGCTCGCCGTCGCCGCCGTCGTCGCGCTCCTCGTCGTGACTACCGATCTGCGCGGCGCGATCGGCTTCTCGTCGTTCGGCGTGCTGCTCTATTACGCCGTCGCGAACGCGTCGGCGTTCACCCAGGACGCCGCGCATCGGCGCTGGCCGCGCGCGCTCAACGTCGTCGGCCTCGTCGGGTGCGTGACGCTCGTTGTGACGCTTCCCATTGCAGCCGTCGTGACCGGAACGGCGGTGGTGCTCGTCGGAGCGGCCGGTCGCACGGTCAGAGACCTTCTTCGGCCAGGAAGCGCCGGAACCAGAACAGAAACACGATGAAGAGCACGACCGCCTGCTCGCTGGCCATCGTTACGCCTGCGATCTCCTGGTCGCTGAGCGGACTGAGCCCCCAGATGCGCGGTCGTGCGTCGACGTAGAAGTCGTAGACGGGTCTCGGGAGTAGCGCGAGCAGGAGCCCGAGCGGCGAGGCGAGCACGAACGACGCGAATGCATAGCCGGCACGTGCGCCGGAAGCGAGGCGGCGGGGGACGTCGTGGACGAGCGGCCACCACACGAGTAGGCCGGTGCCGAAGTAGCACGCGTGCTCGACGTGGATCAGCCATGACTGGTGCTCGAGTGCGTAGTCGTAGACCGGCGGGACGTGCCACGCGAAGTAGTCCGCGAGCCACAGCGGCAGAGCGACTGCGGGGTGGACCGCGACGCGCCAGCTCCGGTTGCGCGCCGCTGCGGCGGCGATCGCGGGCGAAACGCCGAGTACCGCGAGGAGCGGCGCCCATTCGGCGAGGATCACGTTCTGCAGCAGATGTGCGGTGAGCAGGTAGTGGAGCCCGAGGTGATGGAGCGGCGTCCAGAACGCGATCGCGAGCAGCACCATCGAGCCGGCGAAGCACGCGATGCGCCACCGCGGCGCGCCGAGCCGGCCGACGAGAAACAGGTAGAGCAGCGACAGTGTCGGGATGACGACGGTCGTGTCGACGTCCGCCTGCCACGCGTACGGCGAGTGCGTATGGGCGAGCAGCACCGCGGCTACGCTAGTCGGCGGGCGTGCGGGTGTAGCTCAATGGTAGAGCCCTAGCCTTCCAAGCTAGTTATGCGGGTTCGATCCCCGCCACCCGCTTCGTCGTTCTTTCGGCCCGATTTGAGACACGCCACCCTTGAGAGGGCCCCGGCCGGTTGATTCGGCCGGGGCCTCCGGTGTTCTTCCTCAGGCCGAGGGCGGGATCGTGTCGAACACGCCCCACGGAGTGCTCAGGCCCGCTCCGTTGATGCTCGCCGGCCCACCAACGACGGGGAGGCCTGCGATGTAGGCGTCTCCGACGAACAGGTACAGCGGCTTGCCGTTGTAGGTCACCTGATGGGTGCCGTCGGCCCTCACGCTGACGCCCACCGCGTGCCGGTCGACGCCGAGGCCGACGTCAGCCCGCCCGTCGGTGACGACGGGCTGCCAGTACAACGCGCAGAGCCCCTCGCACGCGCTCTTCGGACCACGGTCCGTGCTCAGCGTGTACACGGGGAAGGCCGCGTTCGGGAAGAGGCTGAAGTCGTTGTTCATCGTTGCGGCCAGGACCGTCTCCTCGGGCCCGGTCCCGCCGATCGGGGCGGTTTCGAGCTGCAGACGAGCCTGACCCGTTGCCGGGCGGCCGCGGCTCGGGTCGACCAGGTACCAGGTTCCCGTGGGGCTGGTGATCGGGTCGAACAGGTTCGCCCCCTCCGTTTCACCCGGCTCTTCGTCGAAGATGAACCGATACAACGGAAGTCCGGCGTAAGTCACCTGCCGCACCGAACCGCCGAAGGGCATGTCGTTGCGGGTCACGGTTCCGAGGAGCGTGGGGTTGATTCCCGGTCCGGCAATCGGGGCGCCGTTCGTGAGCAGCGCCGGCCAGAGGACAGCGTCGCACGGCGCCCCGAGGGGGTTCTGATTGTCGCTACACGCGAACGGGGCAGACGTCAGCGCGTGGAGCGCATCGGACGTGAGCACGTACAGAGAGCAGCCGGCATGGTCGCCGGAACCGACGACCAGCACCTTGCCGTAGCGCGTCGATGTTGCAGACACGGTCGCAGGCCCGGTCGGGGCGTTGGTCACGGCGTCGTTACACGAGCTGCTCGTACTTCGGGCGCTCGCTGGTGGACTGAACTGAAGGGCCGCCGCAACGGCGCCTAGAGCGAGCAGGGCGGCCGCGGCAGAGCCCGTAACGAGCCGTCCGAGCCGGTGAAACCGTCTGGCTCCCATCGTCTCTCCTCTCCCAGTTGGAATGGAAGAGCGAAGGCTAAGACCGAAGCTGCTTCGCCACATCGGTAGGCCCACCCAGGCTGGCGCACCCGAGTGCCTATCTTGCGCGTGATGACCTCTTAGAGTCGGCGGCTTACGCCGCTGCGCTGTCGGCCACCGACGCACCGGTGTCGACGTCGGCCACGATCTCCGTCTCGACGGGGGCCGGGTCCTCTTCAGGGGCGGCCGGCGCGCTGCCGGGGATGCGGTCGATCAGTTCGCGGACGAGCGAGACGAGCTTGGTGCGCGACTCCGACAGGAACTCGTCGGTGTTGCCCTCGTACGTGCGGAGCGCGTCGAGCACTTCGTCGATGAGCCGGTCGGCGCGGATGCGAGCTTCGCGGACGATCTCGGTCGCCTCCGCCCGCGCCTCGGCGCGAATCTCGTTGCCGGCGTCGACGAGCTGCTCGCGTTCGCCTTCGACCTCGCGGCGCAGCTCAGCGATGTCCGCTTCGGCGGCCGCACGCCGGTCATCCAGTTCGCGGACTTGCTCGGCAATCTCGGCTTCCGCGTTCGCGCGGAGGTCGAGCGCCATGCGCTGCGCAGTGACGAGAGCATCCGCGACCGCTTCTGAGCGGCGGCGGTGCTCCTCGAGGCTTTGCGTCAGGTCGTTGACCTGCTGCCAGAGATCGTCCCGCTCGCGGCCGAGCGCCGCACCGCGCTCTCCAAGCTTGCTGAGCAGCGCGTCCGTGCTCGCGCGGTCGTAGCCGCGAAAGCCGACCGGGAGGTCGTGCTGAGCGTCGGGGCGCCTGGCCACACGATCACCATCGCCGCAACCAGCCGGCTCGGCAATCCCTCAGGCGAGTGGCTTCACCTCAGCGCAGCTTGTCGGCGAACGGCTCGAGATCGTCGGCGTGAAGCCCGATCTCGCCCGCCTCGAGCGCAGCCTTCACTTCGCGTGCCAGCTGCCGCGCCTCGCTCTCCTGGCCCGGATCGAGGACGGTCGAGAGGCTGGCGACGACGGCGTTCCCTTCGTGAAGCTGGACGTCGACGGTGGTCAGCTGGCTCTTGTCGTCGATATACGGATCGTCCGGAACACCGACCCACACGGCCACCGAACCGCCGTTCGGCAGTGCTGCGTGCTCGATCGCCGGCGAGGAGCGAAGGCTCACGTCTGCACCGTACCGTCCGACCGCAGCGTGATGCTCATCGAGTGACGCCGGAGCGCGTGGTCGACCTGCGTCCCCGCACGATCCTGCGGGTCCTCTTGATCGCGGTTGCCGTCGCGATCGCGCTCGAGGTGATCTGGATCGCGAGGCACGTGATCGCATGGGTCGTGATCGCGGTGTTCCTCGCGCTTGCGCTCGATCCACTCGTCAGCTGGATCGAACGCCGCGGGCGCCTCCGCCGCGGGCACGCGATCGCGCTCACGTACGTGATCGCGATCGTCGTGATCGCCGCCATCGGCGCGACGTTCATCCCGAAGCTGATCGACGAGGTCAACGGCTTCGTCCAGGCGCTCCCGAACTACGTCCACGACCTCACGCACGGGCACGGACGGCTCGGTTTCCTCGAGCGCAAGTACCACGTTGTCGAGAAAGTCCGCGAACAGGTCCAGAACGGCGGCACGAAGAAGGTACTCGGGCTTTCCGGTGCGGCGCTCACGATCACCAAGAGCATCATCACGATCATCGCGGCGACAGTGACGATCGTCTTCCTGACGTTCTTCATGCTGCTCGAGGGCCGCGCCTGGGTCGAGCGCACATACGCGCTCCTCCCCGAAGAGTCGCAGCCTCGCTGGCGTCGCGTCGGTGAGGAGATCTACCGGACGATCGGCGGCTACGTCACCGGCAACATCGTGATCAGCCTCATCGCCGGCTCCTCGATCACCATCGTGCTTTTGATCATGGGGGTCCCGTATGCGGTCGCGCTGGGATTGATCGTTGCGTTCCTCGACCTGATTCCGCTCGCGGGCGCGACCGTCGCCGGGATCATCGTCTCCCTCGTCGCATTCCTGCACTCGGTTCCCGCGGGAATCGTGGTCGTCGTCTTCTTCGTCGTCTACCAGCAGCTCGAGAATCACTTCCTGCAGCCGGTCATCTACGGACGGACCGTGCAACTCTCACCGCTCGCGGTCCTCGTCTCGGTGCTTGTCGGCGCGGAGCTCGCCGGCATCCTCGGTGCGCTCGCGGCGATCCCCGTCGCCGGTTCGCTCCAGGTGGTCGTGCGCGACTGGCTCGCCCACCGGCGACCCTTCCCGGCCGGAGGTCAGCCCTTTACCTAGTCCCGGTCTACGCACGAGGATGCGGCCCCCAAAATCCCCCGTTCGGTCATGGCTCGAACTCGAATGGCAGCCGATCATCCGTACATGGCATCCGGTGGAGGCAGGATCTTCGCGGTCCTCGCGTGCGTGGTCGCGCTCGGCGCGGTCGCAGCACCCGCTGCGGTGTCGTCAGCGGCGACGAATCGTTCGACTCTCGTATCGCTCGAGTCCGGTGTGCTGCGGCAGCTCAACGCGATCCGCGCCGGCCACGGCCTCGCCGCCCTCCGATCGAGCCCACGGCTCAACGCCGCCGCAGCCCAGCATTCGCGGGAGATGGCCGAGGACGGTTACTTCGACCACAGCTCGTTCGACGGGACGTCGTTCTCCACTCGGATCTCGCACTGGTACCCGACCGCGGGGTACCGAAGTTGGTCGGTCGGCGAGAACCTACTCTGGTCGTCGCCGACCGTCGACCCCGCCGGCGCGCTCGATCTCTGGATGGGCTCGGCGGGGCATCGCGCGAACATCCTGAGCCCGCGCTGGCGCGAGATCGGCATCGGCGCGGTGCACAGCACCTCCACCGGCGGGGCCTTCCAGCACCGGCCGGTCACGATCATCACGACCGACTTCGGCGTTCGCCGCTAGCGGCGGTACCGTTCTGGGAGGGCGCCCGTAGCTCAGTGGAAGAGCGGCGGCCTTCTAAGCCGTTGGTCGGGGGTTCGAATCCTCCCGGGCGCACTTGCTGAACCGTCGCGAGCTACTCGTCCGCGCCGTCGGGCTCGGGGCTGCGTTCGCGGTTCCCGACTCGCTGTGGGCAGCCGGCGATCCACGACTCAAGTCGCTCGCCGCGGCCGTGCGAGGTCCCGTCCTCGCACGCGGCGGTTCCCGCTACGAGACCGCGCGGCTCGAATACGACAGCCTCTACGACGCCGTCAAACCGCTCGCGGTGGTGCAGCCGCTCGACGCCGCCGACGTCGCCGCCGTCGTCAAGTGGGCGGCGAGGACCAACGTGCAGATCGTCGCTCGCTCTGGGGGGCACAGCTACGGCGGCTACTCGACCGTCGCGAACGGCGTCGTCGTCGACCTCGCGCGGCTGCGGGGTGTCACCGTCAAGCACGGGCGCGCGCTCGTCGGCGCGGGTGCGAGGCTCGGAAACATCTACACCAGCCTCGCGACGCACGGGCTTGCGATTCCAGCCGGAACGTGCCCGAGCGTCGGCATCGGCGGTCACGCGCTCGGCGGCGGCTTCGGGCTCGCCTCGCGTGCCTGGGGGCTCGCCTCCGACAACGTGCTCGCGGTGCAGATCGTGACTGCTGACGGGAAAGTGATCGTTGCGGACGCAAGGCATCATCCGGACATCTACTGGGCCTGCCGTGGCGGCGGCGGCGGCAACTTCGGGATCGCGACGCGATTCACGTTCCGCACCCACGCGGTCACGCACGGCTCGTACTTCGTCGCCACGTGGCCGTGGGCGCAGGCGGCCGAAGTCGTCGCCGCGTTCCTCGGCTGGGCGCCCCACCAGCCGGACGCGCTCGGCGCCCTCTGCCGCCTCGCCGCCGGGCCCGGCGGGCCGACAGTGCAGGTCTTCGGTCAGTTCCTCGGTAGCGAGGCGGCGCTCAAAACGTCGCTCGGGTCGCTGCACCCGCCCGCGACGAAGCTCACGACCGGTACCGCGACCTGGCTCGATCTCGTCAAGCGCTGGGCCGGCTGCCTCGGCCACAACTTGCCGGGCTGCGCCGTCCCGGGACACACCGCCTTCGTCGGGGCTTCGGACTACCTCGCGAGGATCCCGGCGCCCGCGCGCCTCGCGCGGTTCTCCGACGTCATCGAATCGCGAGGCGCGTTGTCGGGCGCCCTGCTGATCGACTCCTACGGCGGAGCGATCAACCGGGTCAAGCCCGGCGCGACGGCGTTCGTGCACCGCCACCTGCTCGCCTCGATCCAGTACTACGCCGGCGGCGCGGGCGCCCGCACCTGGGTCGACGCCTCGCGCGCAGCCCTCGAGCCCGCTGTCTCCGGCGCGGCGTACGTCAACTACATCGACCCGCACCTCGCGAACTGGCAGCGGGCCTACTACGGCTCGAACCTGGCCCGGCTGCGCGCGATCAAGAAGAAGGTCGACCCGCACAACCTCTTCCACTTCGCTCAGAGCATCCGCGGGTAGGCGTGTTTTCCGTACGCTCCACGCGGCGATCTCTTGGCCGGGGTCGTGAAGCGCTGCATGGTGACGTCGTGGCCGACCGAGCCCACGCTGAACACGCCGCTACGATGAGTGGCGCGCGGTGGCAGTAGCTCAGTTGGTAGAGCCCCGGGTTGTGGTCCCGGTGGTCGCGGGTTCGAGTCCCGTCTGCCACCCTTAGAGGCCCCTCACACAATGAAGCTTGTGTTGCTCGGACGCGCTCGGCAGCGCACTCGCCGATCGCACCCGGGCAACGAAGTCCCATTATGTGAGGGCTCTTACTCGTCTCGGTGGGCCGCTACCCTCTAGCTGCTCGGCCCCGTAGCTCAGAGGACAGAGCGGGAGCCTTCGAAGCTCCGTGCGTAGGTTCGATTCCTACCGGGGCCATCCAGACCCTCGCACACATCAGAGCACCGAAGATCGAATCGCGTTGCCGTGTTGCGGAAGGGTATGGCGATCGGGGAGGAAGGGAAGAAACGCCTTGACGCCGCAAATGAGGCGAATGGCGTCAGGTGGCGGCGGCCGGCCCGGAGCTCTCCCCTCGGGCCACCGCCGCCACTTTTCCGGTCCGCAGCGAACCCGTAGGTTCGAAATTCGTAAGGCGTCGTCCTGATGACGCTTCGGGATCAGGACACAGGCAAAGGGAGGTCGGGGGTCCGCCAGCCCGGAACCCAGGGGGAGAGCCGGGCTGGCGAATCTCCGTCATTACCCGGAGCGTCGCTTGCGACGGCGAAACGCCGGAGCGACGATCTGCGCCGTGATCGCTTCACGATCGGTACGGCAGGAGCCTCGCGTCGAGCTCGTCGATTCGCGCGCCGATGCCTCTGATCTCTGCGGCGAGCGACTTGGCCCAGGAAAGTCCGAAGTCGTTTGGAAAGACGAGCATCCGCTCGGTGAGCTTGTCGTGCTGGCGGAGCAGGTCGCTCTGCCGGTGACGTAGCCGCGCGAGCTCGGTCGCGAGCGCGTCAACGTCTGGGAGCCTCTCGACCGCCATCTCAACCGGTATCGGCACAGCCGACCCGGTCCTTAGAGCCCTAACTTAATGCCACGCCGTTGCCGGGGCGTGATGGGTGCGTGCGCTGCAAAGGACGCAGGGAGGAGTGCCGATAGTCGAGCTATCGGCGCAACCGAGACGCCGTCAGCGTGCGTGCCCAGCGCGTTCCGGCGACCCGTGCTCATGGCGTTAGGGGCTCTTAGGCGCGAGCTCGCAGCAGTTCGATCTCGGCGCGGATGTCGTCGAGCTTCTGGTCGAGCTCCGCCACCTGCCGGTCGGTCACCTCCTGCGGGTACAGCTCCCGGCGCTCATGCAGCACCGAAAGCCGCGAGATCAGGTCGAGTTCGCAGTGCGCGAGGTGCCTCAGACGAGATGTGGCTTCCTCGGCGCTCGACCGTTGTGTCGGTTTCGCCCTGTGCGCTGAGTGGAACGTCCACATCCCGACGTACCGTGTGTCGGGCGTGGCTGCTTGTCGCCTGGCCATCGGTCGGGGGTCGGCGACCTGATGGGCGAGAGATCGCCCCGTCGCTAGACGACGACGGGCGGGTTGTTCTCGTGGCTTGCCTTGATCTCCGGCTCCGCTGCGACCAGGGCTTCGACCACGTCCGGGTCGAACTGGGTCTCGCGCAGACGCACGATCTCGTCGACCGCGTCGGCCCACCGCATCGCCTCGCGGTATGGGCGCTTGTCGGTCATCGCGTCGAGCGCGTCCGCGACCGCGAAGATGCGCGCGGCCGGCGGGATCCGATCGCCCTTCAGACCGTCGGGATAGCCGAGCCCGTCGAAGCGCTCGTGGTGCGAGCGGATCACCTCGATCCCGCGGCCCTGGACGAACGGGATGTGACCGACGAGCCGGTGGCCCATCAGCGGATGCTTCTCGATGCAACGCCGCTCTGCGCTGTCGAGCGGGCCGGGCTTCAGCAGGACCGAGTCGGGGATGCCGATCATCCCGATGTCGTGCAGGAGGAAGCCCCACTCGAGGGTCGGATCGTCAAGGAGCCCCGGGTCGAGCTCGAGCGTGAGCTTCGTCGCGTAGGCGCTGACCCTGCGCGAGTGCGCGTTCGTCTCCGCATCGCGCGACTCGAGCGCGTCGAGGAGCGACTCGAGAATCTGGCGGTACGCGTCCGTGAGCAGCTCGTGCTGGCGCTGGCCGATCTCGATCAGGCGCATGATGTCGGGGTGCGACCCTTCGATCCGTGACTTGTTGCTCGGGACGGCACAGAGCTTGTTCACGGTGGCGAGCAGATGGAGCGGCTCGATGGGCTTGATCAGCACCGCGTTCGCGCCCGCGAGCCGCGCGCGGCGTCCCGCTTCCTCGGAGCCGCTGATTGCGATGATCGGCAGCCGCCGTGTCCGGAGGCTCTCGCGCAGCCGCTCGCAGTAGAAGACGCCGTCGATGCCCGGCAAGCCGATGTCGAGCACGATCACGTCCGGCACCGACTCGCTGAGGCGCTTCTCCGCCTCGATCACGTGGTTCGCGGTGACGACGTCGAGCCCCTCCAGCTCGAGGACGAGCCGCAGCATCTCGCAGAGCCCGCGGTCGTCATCGACGACGAGGACTCGAAGCGACTGTTCCGACACCAGGTTTCCCCCTTCAACGTGCGACAACTGACTGCTGGGATTGTCGGCATCCCGCGCCGACACTTGAACGGCGGCGTCCTCAGGATTGGAGAGGTTCGGGGGCGAAGCCTGCCGTCAGCTTGCGCGCAACGGCCGGTGAAACCACTCGGCCGAGGGACGGACTACGCTGGCGAGGACCACGCGGGCGTGGCGGAATTGGCAAACGCGCCAGGCTTAGGACCTGGTGGGCTTCGGTCCTTGGAGGTTCGAGTCCTCTCGCCCGCACCTAGGGCAGGGCGCTGAAGACGTCCACGACCGCGGCGCGTTCCTTCGCCGGTGGCTCGGTCACCGGCGGCCCGAGGTGCACGAGGGCGACGACGACCTCGTTGTCTGCGAGCCCGAGCAGCCTGCGGACGGAGGGCTCGCCGAAGCACGACGGCGTCCGCCAGTAGGACGCGAGCCCGCGGTCGGTGGCGGCGAGGAGCAGCGCGTACGTCGCCGCCGCCGTCGCCCGCACGTCCTCCTCCGCCAGGAGCGGGTCCTCCGACTGCGCCGAGGTCACGAGCACGAGCGTCGGCGCGCGCCGCAGCTTCATCACCTCTGCCTCCGGCACGAGCTCGTCGATTCGCGTGCGCGTTTTCGGCCCGAGCAGCCTGAAACGCCACGGGTTCGTCAGCTTGTGGTTCGGTGCCCACCGGGCGAGATCGACAAGCTCGCGCACAACCGCCTCGGAAACCGGCTCCGAGCCGTACTGCTTGTGCGTTCGCCGGGCGCGGATAGCTGTATCGACGTCCACGCGGCAGAAGCTACACAGGTGGTTCAATGCCCGGACGATGGCGGCGCAGGTGGAAGAGCTCGCGGACGACAAGGTCAAGCTGACGGTCGACGTCCCGGCGAACGACGTCCATCACGCGGTCGAGCACGCCGCGTCCGACCTTGCCCGCACCGTCCGCATTCCGGGCTTCCGCAAGGGCAAGGTGCCGATGCCGCTCCTCGTGCAGCGCATCGGCCGGGAGCGCATCTACGAGGAGGCGGTCGACAGCCACATCGGCGGCTGGTTCTGGAATGCGGCCGCGCGGGCGCGCGTCAACCCCGTCGCGATGCCGGAGTACGAATTCGAGCTCCCGACATCGGACAAGGAGGACTGGATCTTCACGGCGACCGTGCAGGTGCAGCCGAAGCCGGAGCCCGCCGACTGGACGACGCTCGAGGTCCCGCGGCACGAGGTCGAGGTGCCGCAGGAGGCCGTGCAGGCCGAGCTCGAGCTGCTGCAGCGCACCGTCGCGGAGCTCGTCCCGGTCGAGGGGCGTCCCGCCCAGGAGGGCGACGTTGCCGTCATCGACCTCGTCGCGAACGACGGGAGCGCGCAGCGCGACTACGTCGTGGAGCTTGGTTCCCAGCGACTCGTCGAGGAGATCGAGAACGGACTACGCGGGCTCTCGACCGGTGAAGAGCGCGAGATCGCCTACGAGTTGGCGGACGGGAGCCGGCGAAGCGCAACCGTCGTTCTGAGGGAGTTGAAGGAGCGAGTGCTGCCGCCGGTCGACGACGACCTCGCCAAGGCGGCCACCGAGTTCGACACCCTTGCGGAGCTGCGCAGCGACAGTGAGAACCGGTTGCGCGAGCAGATCGAGGAGGAGGTCGAGGGCCTGTTCCGTGCAGCGGCCGTCGACGAGCTCCTCAAGGCGACCAACTTCATCGCGGTCGGCCCGCTCGTCGAGGCGCGCACGCGCGAGCTGCTCAGCGGGCTCGCGCGCAGTCTGCAGGCACGAGGCATCGACGCCGATTCCTACCTGCAGCTCACCGGCCAGACGCCGGAGGTGCTCGAGCAGCGCCTGCGCGCTGAGGCGTCGCTGTCGGTGTCGCGTGAGCTCCTGCTCGAAGCGGTGGCGGACAAGCTCGGGATCGCCGTGTCGGACGACGAGATCCGTGACGAGCTTCGCGCCGCGGGCGAGACCGAGGAGGACATCGAGGAGTTCGTCGAGAAGGGCGGCGCCGACAGCGTGCGCGACGACATCCGCTTGAAGCGTGCCCTTGACCGAATCGCCGCGGAGGTGACGCCGATCGCACCGGATCTGCACGAAGCCCGCGAATCGATCTGGACGCCGGAGAAGGAGCAGCCGGCCGAGACCCCGAAACTCTGGACCCCAGGCACGTAAGGAGCTGAGAGCACATGAGCCCCCTGATCCCCATGGTCGTCGAGCAGACCTCGCGTGGCGAGCGCGCGTTCGACATCTACTCGCGCCTGCTCGCCGAGCGCATCGTCTTCCTGGGCACGCCGGTCGACGACCAGATCGCGAACCTGATCATCGCCCAGCTCCTCCACCTCGAGTCGGAGGATCCCGACAAGGACATCTTCCTGTACATCAATTCGCCGGGCGGCTCGGTGTACTCCGGCCTCGCGATCTACGACACGATGCAGTTCATCAAGCCCGACGTGCAGACGATCTGCGTCGGGATCGCGATGAGCATGGGCTCGCTGCTGCTCGCGGGGGGCACGAAAGGGAAGCGGATGTCGCTGCCGAACTCACGGATCCTGATCCACCAGGTCTCCGGCGGGTTCCAGGGCCAGGGCACCGACATCGAGATCCAGGCCCGCGAGGTGATCGGCCTCAAGCGGCGTCTGGAGGAGATCTACACCGAGCACACCGGCAAGACCCAGGAGGAGATTTCGCGCGACATGGAACGAGACTTCTTCCTGAGCCCCAAAGAAGCCGTCGAGTACGGGATTATCGACTCTGTGATCACCCATCGGGATACGACCGCCCGGTCGGAGGCCGCGGCCTAGTGCGTTCAGCACTAGCCGTTTTGGGCGATTCGGGGTAAAAGGAGACGAGATGGCGCGCGCCAGCGAAGGAAACGAACAGCTTCTCTGCAGCTTCTGTGGCAAATCGCAGCGGCAGGTCAAGAAGCTCATCGCCGGTCCGGGCGTCTACATCTGCGACGAGTGCATCGATCTCTGCAACGAGATCATCGACGAGGAGCTGACGGCTCCCAGCACGCTCGACCTCGACAACCTGCCGCGGCCGATGGAGATCTACTCCGCGTTGAACGACTACGTCGTGTCGCAGGAGGAGGCGAAGCGCACCCTCTCCGTCGCCGTCTACAACCACTACAAGCGCGTGCAGATGGGCGCCGAAGAAGGCGACGTCGAGCTGCAGAAGTCGAACATCCTGCTGCTCGGCCCGACGGGCTGCGGCAAGACGCACCTGGCGCAAACCCTGGCGCGCATTCTCAACGTCCCGTTCGCGATCGCCGATGCGACTGCGCTCACGGAGGCCGGCTACGTCGGCGAGGACGTCGAGAACATCCTCTTGAAGTTGATCCAGGCCGCGGACTTCGACATCAAGAAGGCGGAGACCGGGATCATCTACATCGACGAAGTCGACAAGATCGCGCGCAAGGCCGACAACCCGTCGATCACGCGCGACGTCTCAGGCGAGGGCGTGCAGCAGGCGCTGCTGAAGATTCTCGAGGGCACCGTCGCCTCGGTGCCGCCGCAGGGCGGGCGCAAGCATCCGCACCAGGAGTTCCTGTCGATCGACACGACGAACATCCTGTTCATCTGCGGCGGCGCGTTCGCCGGTCTCGACAAGATCATCGCGAAGCGCGTCGGCAAGAACGCAGTCGGCTTCGGTCGGCAGATCTCGTCGAAGCGCGACGCCGAGAGTGCGGAGCTGCTCGGTGACGTGATGCCGGAGGACCTTCTCAACTTCGGTTTGATCCCCGAGTTCATCGGCCGGCTGCCCGTGTTGTCGGCCGTGCACCAGTTGAAGCGCGAGGACCTCGTCCAGATCCTCACCGAGCCGAAGAACGCACTGACGAAGCAGTACCAGCGGTTCTTCAACTACGACGACATCGACCTCGTGTTCACCGAAGAGGCGCTGTGGTCGATCGCCGACCGCGCGCTCGAGCGCGAGACCGGCGCGCGCGGCCTGCGCTCGATCATCGAGAACGCGCTGCTCGATGTGATGTTCGAGCTCCCGTCGCGCAAGGACGTCTCCAAGTGCGTGATCACGAAGGAGACGATCGAGAAGGGCCTGCGTCCGACGCTCGTGACGAGCGCCGGCAACGACTCGATCGAGCCGGACGAGCTGGCCGAGGAATCCGCGTAGCGGATTCCGAGTGGTGTCTGACACCAGTGGTGTCAGACACCGGTTCCTAGCTGGAGGCGACGCCCGCGAGGCGGGTCACGAAGTCGCGCTGCAGCTCGAGCGCCTGAGTGGCGACGCCGAAGGTGCCGTCGATCAGCTCGTTGGCCGACGGGAGGCTGCGGGCAGCGCGCACGGCGGGATGCTCGAGCGCGAGCTCGGCGACGCGAACGGTGTACTCCTGCGTCTCCTTGAGCAGGGCGAGACCCTGCTGTTGGAGGGCCGCATACGAAATGGTCAGGCTGGAGTCGGTGGCGGAGGCGGCCGGCATGGCGTTCCTTTCGTTCGAGGTAGTGCTTAGTTTACCAAGCAGACGGGTGGTCGGTCAAGACGGCAGAAAGCCGCGGTAGACGCCGACGAGAGCGATCTTCTGGTCGTCGCTCAGCCGCTCGTCGAGGGCGATCGCCTCCTCCACCGACGGCCGCGGCGGCCTGGCCGACTTGTCGAGCAGCCCTGCCTGCGCATACATCGACTCGGCCGAGATCTCGAGCGCCTCCGCGACGTTCTTGAGCACTTGCGCCGACGGTTTGTAGAGCCCCCGCTCGACCTGGCTCAGGTATGCGTTGGAGACGTCGGCCAGCTCGGCAAGCTGCCGCAGCGAGAGTCGCGCGAGTTGTCGCTGCGCGCGGATGAAGTCTCCGAGAGGGCCGGCGCCGCCCATCGGGCGCCGACGGTAGCAGCCGTGCGGCGGCAATCCGGGAAATTCCGCTTGCGCCGTCGCCGCGGGTGTGCGAGACAGGTGCCGTGGACACGATCGACCTGCAGTACGCGGTCGGGCTGGCCCGGGTCGATCCGGGCGCGCTCGGGAAGGCGGCGGGGCAGGTCGCACTCGCGCTCGCCCGGCGTCCCGGGCGTGTAACCCGCTCACTCGCGGAGCTCGCGCTCGCGGAGGCGGCCGTTGCGGTGGACGCCTCCCGGTCGCTCACGAACGGGAGCGCCGAGCCGGTTGCCTCACCGGGCGACGACCGGCGGTTCGCCGATCGCGCCTGGCGTGACAACCCGTACCTCCGCGCGACGCTCGGCACGTACGTGGTCACCTCGCGCGTGGCGAGACGGCTCGTCGACGACGCGGACGTCCCCGAGGACGTGCGGCGGAAGGCGCGGCTCGCGTTGGACACCGTCCTCGACGCCCTTGCCCCCTCCAACGTCCCGTGGCTGAATCCCCGCGTCGTCAAGGAGCTCTACGACACCGGCGGCCGCAGCGCGCGGCGAGGGCTCGCGAACCTCGTCGACGACGTGCTGCGCAACCGGGGGCGGCCGCGACAGTTCGACTCGAGCGGCTTCGTGGTCGGCGAGACACTCGCGGCGACCCCTGGGCGCGTCGTCTTCCGCAACGACCTGATCGAGCTGATCGCGTACGAGCCCCAGACGGAGACGGTCTACGAACGGCCGATCCTGTACAGCCCGGCGTGGATCAACAAGTACTACGTGCTCGATCTCGCACCCGGCCGCTCGTTCGTCGAGCATGCCGTGCGCGCCGGGCTGACCGTCTTCGCGATCAGCTACCGAAACCCGGACGAATCGATGGTCGACCTGCGGCTCGAGGACTACCTCCGCCACGGGGTGCTCGCGGCGCTCGACGAGGTGGCCGCGCTCACCGGGGCCGACGGCGTGAACCTCGTCTCGGTGTGCATCGGCGCGACGCTGGCGGCGATCGCCCTCGGCGTCCTGGCCGCCCGGGGCGACGACGCCAAGGTCGGGTGGGCGAGCCTGAACGTCGGCCTGGTGGACTTCAGCGACCCGGGCGGGGCGGGTGCGTTCACGGACGCCGACGCGATCGAACGCATGACGCGCCGCACCGAGAAGCGTGGCTTCTTCTCCGGCGAGGAGATCGCAAGCCCGTTCAACCTCATGCGCACGACCGAGTTCTTCTGGAACTACGTGGTCGCGAACTGGTACATGGGACGCAAGCCGGAGCCGTTCGACATCCTCGCCTGGAACGCGGATCAGATGCGCCTGCCCGCGCGCATGCACGCCGACTTCCTCCGAGCGTGCTACCTCGAGAACCGGCTGGTGATCCCGGGCGCGTTCGAGATCGACGGCATGGCGCTCGACCTGTCGCGCGTGCGGACGCCGTTGTACGTGCTCGGCGCCGAGACCGACCACATCGCGCCGTGGCGCTCCGTCTACCGGACGACGCAGCTCATGCCCGGCGAGCATCGCTTCGTGCTCGCCGCGGGCGGGCACATTGCAGGCATGGTCAGCCCGCCGATGAGCCCGAAGGTGCGCTACTTCGTCAACGACGCCTGCCCGACGGACGCGGACGACTGGCTCGCCGGCGCATGCTCGGTCGACGGCAGCTGGTGGGACGACTGGCTTGGCTGGGCGACCGCGCGTTCGGGCGCCCGCATCGCGCCGCCGGCGCTCCCCGACGGCGACCCGGCGCCGGGAACCTTCGTCCGCGGCTAGAGGCTTGACGACTAGGGTCTCCGCCGTGGAGTACGCGACGAACGGCTCTGTACGGCTCGCGTTCGAGGTCGACGGGCAAGGCCCACCGTTGCTCCTGATCCACGGGCTCGGCTACTGCCGCGCCGGGTGGGGGCCGGTGACCGCTCGGCTCGCCGAGCACTTCCGCGTCATCCGCTTCGACAATCGCGGTGTCGGCGACAGCGACAAGCCACGCGGTCCCTACAGCGTCGGTGTCCTGACGCACGATGCACTCGCGGTGCTCGACGCAGCGAGCGTCGATCGCGCCCATGTCGTCGGGGTGAGCCTCGGCGGGCTCGTCGCACAGACACTCGCGGCGACCGAACCCGAGCGCATCGACCACCTCGTGCTCGTCGGCTCCACGCAGGGCGGGATCCACTCCCACGGCGTGCCGCCGGCGAGTCTGCGGCTGATGGCCGAGGCTCCCGCGCTCGAACACGAGGAGCTCCTCCGTCGCCTCGTCGTGAACGCACTCTCGCCTCGGACGCATCGCGGAGCGGCCCGACCTCGTGAAGGAGATCGTCGCCTACCGGCGCCAGCATGCCCCGCAGCTCGGGCCGTGGCTGTCGCAGGCGGCGGCGGGCGCCTGGTTCGGCCTGGTCGGACGGCGATCGCCCGTGCTGGCGCCGACGCTCATCCTGCACGGGGACGCCGACGAGGTGATGGACGTGCGGAACGGAGAAGTGCTCGCCCGGGGCATTCCCGGTGCCAAGCTCGTCGTGTTCGAGGACGCGGGGCACCTCCTCTTCTGGGAGGACCCCGATCGCTTCGTCGCCGAGGTGACCGCGTTCTGCACCGCCGCGGACGAAACACCGCTGCTCCGGCCCGTCGAAGCCTGAACCACTCGGATTGCGGCGTTTCGCGGGTTGACAGCGAGTGGGCGAACGCGGAGAATCGATACCTGAATCAGGTCTCAGGTTCAGGTCTTATCACCCCTTTCAGGAGGATGAGTTCTATGCGTTATCGCTTCACGAAGGTCCTGCTCGGGGCGGCGCTCGTCACGCTGCTCGCCGGGACCGCGACCGTCGCCGCACGGTCGACCACGCACGCCGCCGGCTCCTACAAGGTCGGCTTCATCTATCCGCGGACAGGCCTGCTCGGCGCCTACGGAGCGGAGGAGATCGAGGGCTTCAAGCTCGGGCTCCAGTACGCGACGAAGGGCACCGGCAAGGTCAACGGCAAGACGATCAGCGTCACGTACCTCGACGACAAGGGCGACCCGGCTACCGGCGTCTCCGAAGCGAAGGACTTGATCGGCCAGGGCTACAAGATCCTGATGGGCACCGGCTCGTCCGGCGTCGCCCTGCAGGTCGGGCCGCTCGCCGCCCAGAACCAGATCCTCTATATCTCGGGGCCTGCGGCTTCCGACGCGGTCACCGGGCTCAACAAGTACACGTTCCGCGCCGGGCGGCAAACGATCCAGGACGTCCTCGACGCAGCGTCCTTCCTCGGCAAGTCGACCGGCAAGAAGGTCGTCGTCTTCGACCAGGACACCGTCTTCGGTCACGGCAACTACGCGGCCGTGAAGGCGTTCTTCGGCGCGAAGGGACACAACGTCACCGAGGTCTCGGTGCCGCTCACGGCGACCGACTTCACTCCGTTCGCGCTGCGCGCGAAGCAGGCGAATCCCGACCTGATCTTCGTCGCCTGGGCCGGGACGACCGGCGGCGCGATGTGGAACGCGCTCTCGCAGCAAGGTGTGCTCACGGGTACGACGGTGGTCACCGGCCTGCCCGAGCGAGCGACGTGGGCCGGCTTCGGCGCAGCCGCGACGCAGATCCAGTTCCTCTCGCACTACGTCTGGACGGCGCCGAAGAACAAGGTCAACGACTGGCTCGTCAAGAAGGTCCGCAACCGCGGCCACGGCCAGGTGCCCGACATCTTCACGCCGGACGGGTTCGTCGCGGCGCAGATGCTCGTCCACGCGCTGCAGAAGGGCGACTACAACGTCGACAAGATGATCTCGGCGCTCGACGGCTGGAAGTTCCTCGGCCCGAAGGGCTTCCAGGCGATCCGGCCTCAGGATCACGCGATGCTGCAGCCGATGTTCAGGGTGAAGCTCGTCCTGAAGAATGGCAAGCTCGTTCCGAACGTCCTCGGGACGGCTTCGCCCTACGACACGGCGCCGCCCGTTCACCCGTTCTCGAGCTGAGCGAGGGGAGCGGGACTCGCGCGTGAGCGCACCCATCCTGGCAACCAAGGGCCTCGGGCTCGACATCGGCGGCGCAACGATCGTCGCCGATGTCAGCCTCGAGGTGCAGCACGGCGAGCTGCTGGCGGTGATCGGGCCGAACGGGGCGGGAAAGACGACACTCTTCAACCTCGTCTCGGGCCTGCTCAGCCCGACGTCCGGGCGGGTCGAGCTCGACGGCGAGGACATCACGGGTGAGCCGCCGTTCCGGCGGACGCGGGCGGGGATCGGGCGGACGTTCCAGGTCTCGAACGTGTTCCCCCTCCTGTCGGCGCTCGAGAACGTGCGCCTCGCGGCGGAGGCGGCGCTCGGCGGGACGATGCGGATCTGGCGACAGGCAGCACGCGTTCGCGAGGCCGTCGACCGCGCCCACTGGTCGCTCACGCGAGTCGGTCTCGGCGACCGCGCACAGGTGCCGGCCGTCGGGCTCGCGCACGGCGACAAGCGCAAGCTCGAGCTCGCGATGCTGCTCGCGGGCGACCCGAAGGTCCTGTTGCTCGACGAGCCGATGGCGGGCGTCTCGATGGAGAACGTGCCCGAGCTCGTCGAGCTGATCCGGTCGGTGCACGCCGACGAGGGCCGGACGGTGCTGATGGTCGAGCATCACATGGAGGTGGTGACCGGGCTCGCGCAGCGGATCGCGGTCATGCACCACGGCCGGCTGCTTGCGGTCGACACCCCGCAGGCGATCATGCGCGACCGACCGTCCAGCAGGCCTACCTCGGAGAGCCGCTCTGATGGCGGTTCTCTCCGTGCGCGACCTGCACGTGTACCTCGGCCAGTCGCACGTGCTGCAGGGGATCTCCTTCGACGTCGCCGAGGGCGGCGCGACCGCGCTGCTCGGACGGAACGGCGTCGGCAAGACGACCACGTTGAGGGCACTGATGGGGCTCGTCGACCGCCGGGGTCGCGTCGAGCTCGGGGGCGACGACATCTCGTCGACGCCGACGCACCGGATCGTCCGCGGCGGGCGTCGGGTACGTCCCGGAGGACCGCGAGATCTTCTCGGGGCTCTCGGTGTCCGAGAACCTGCGGATCGCCGAGCGCGACGCCGAGCCGCGGTACGACCTCGTCTACGACCTCTTCCCGGAGCTGAAGGAGCGCGCGCGACAGCCGGCCGGGACGCTGTCGGGTGGGCAGCAGCAGATGGTCGCGATCGCCCGCGCGCTCCTGAACGGCAACCGTGTCCTCTTGATCGACGAGCCGACCAAGGGGCTTGCGCCGCTGCTCGTGACCGAGGTCGCGAACGTGCTCGCGCGAGCCGCCGAGCTGACGACGATCCTGCTCGTCGAGCAGAACCTCGGCGTCGTGCAACGCGTCGCGCGTGACGTGGTCGTGCTCGACACGGGCCGCGTCGTGCACGTCGGCCCGGCGCAAGAGCTGCTCGACGACAAGCCGATGGTCCACCGGATGCTCGGCGTGGGGCACGCCGAATGACCACGTTCCTGCTGCTCACGATCACCGGGCTCGGGTTGGGCGCCGTGTACTTCCTGATCGCCTCCGGCCTATCGCTGATCTACGGGCTGATGGGCGTGCTCAACTTCGCACACGGCGCCTTCCTGACCGTGGGCGCCTACACGCTCTGGTTCACCGAATCGAAGCTCGGCGGAGTTCCCGGTTCTGCCCCGCTTCCTGCTCGCTGCGCTCGCCGCGATCGCCCTCGGCGCGGCGTTCGCGACGATCGTCGAGCTGGTCTTCATCCGGCCGCTCTACGGTCGGCACATCGAGCAGGTGCTCGTGACGATCGGCATCTCGCTTGCCGTCGGTGCGCTCGTCGTCGCCATCTGGGGGAACGACGCGCGCGTCGTCACCAGGCCGCACTGGACGGCCGACACGACCACGGTCTTCGGCGCGCACGTACCGAACGACCGCTGGGTCGAGATCCTCGCGGCGGTCGCCGTGCTTATCGGGCTGGAGACGTTCCTGAAGCGCACGCGCTACGGCCTCATCATCAGGGCGGGAGTCGAGAACCGAGCGATGGTGACCGCTCTCGGGATCGACGTGCGGAAGGCGTTCACCCTCGTGTTCGCACTCGGCGGTGTCGTCGCGGCGCTCGCCGGCGTGCTCTATGCGCTGTACGTCGGCACCGTCGACCCGACGCAGGGCACGAACGTCCTCATTTTCGCGTTCATCGTGGTCGTGATCGGTGGGCTCGGGTCGCTCCGCGGCACCTTGGTCGCTGCGGTCGTCGTCGGGCTGATCCAGCAGTACACGAACTACTACGCGTCGTCTGGTCTCGGCGACCTGAGCGTCGTGCTGCTGCTTGCGCTCGTGCTTCTCGTCCGTCCGACCGGTCTCGCGAGGAGCTTCGCGTGAGGCGGTTCGGCATTCCGCTCGCGATCTTCGTCGCGCTCGGGTTCGCCCCGGTACTGGCGATCGACCTACCGTGGGTCTTCCAGCATTCGCTGAACACCCCGGGGACGCTTCAGCTCCTCGCGACGTGCTTCGTGTTCGGTGGCGTCGCTCTGACCTACGACCTCCTGTTCGGGTTCACGGGCCTGCTCTCGTTCGGCCACGCGCTGTATTTCGCGGTCGGCGTCTACGTCGGTGACGATCGCGGTCACGAAGTGGCACTGGAGCTTCTTGGCGGCGATCGCGTTCACGGCCCTCGTCGGGCTCCTGCTGCCCCTCGTGCTCGGCTCGGTCTCGCTCCGGGTCGGCGGCATCGCGTTCGCGATGGTGACGCTGGCGTTCGCGCAGGCCGGCTCCGTGCTCGCGTTCAAGAACCCGTTCGGCTGGACCGGCGGGGAGGAGGGGCTCGGCGCCGACTACACGAAGCTGCCGGCCTGGACCGTCGGCATCCTGAACACGAGGCACCTCTACTGGGTCGCGCTCGCGTACGCGGCGGTCGTGTTCTTCGTCGTTCACTGGGCGGTCGACTCGTCGCCGGGCCACGTGTGGCAGGCGATCCGGGAGAACGAGCTGCGCGTCCAGGTCCTCGGGCTGCGTCCCTACGTCTACAAGCTGCAGGCGTTCGTGCTCGCGTCGTTCCTCGCAACGGCCGGCGGGGTGGTCTACCTCCTCCTGTACAGCGGCGCCACGACCGAGGTGACCACGGCCAACTTCACCCTGACTGTGCTGATCATGGTCGTGCTCGGAGGCACCGGTACCCGCTGGGGGGCGATGCTCGGCGGCATCCTGT
Organism: uncultured Thermoleophilia bacterium; assembly: GCA_963785875.1. Taxonomy (GTDB): domain Bacteria; phylum Actinomycetota; class Thermoleophilia; order Gaiellales; family Gaiellaceae; genus PALSA-600. Next base: position 81,041 of record CAWAWV010000003.1, read on the forward strand.
ACACCTGGGCGAACCAGCGCCTCACCGACGCCTCGTCCTCTCACGCCGTGTCGAGCCTGCCGGGAGTGCTGCGCACACCGTTGCAGCAGCCGCTCTTCGTCCTCGGCATCCTCTTCATCCTCGTCGTGTTCTTCGTGCCCGGCGGGCTGGCGCAGGCGGGCCGGCTGCGGCGCCCGCGGACGATCCAGCGCTTGCGCGACGCGGTCCATGGTCCTCAAGGAGGAGTGACGTGAAGATCGCGTGGGACGCGACCGGTTCCGGGACGCCGGTGTTGCTCGTCCAGGGGCTCGGCTACCCGCGGTGGGGATGGGATCCGATCATGGCGGGACTCGCCGAGCGGTACAGGGTCCTGCGGTTCGACAACCGCGGGATCGGCGAGTCGGACAAGCCGCCGGGCCCGTACAGCGCCGACGAGATGGCGCTCGACGCGCTGCAGGTGCTAGACGAGGCGGGCGTCGAGCAGGCCCACGTCGTCGGGGCGAGCCTCGGCGGGATGATCGCCGCAGTGCCTCGCCGTCGCACAGCCCGAGCGCGTCGAGCGGCTCGTGCTCTGCTGCACCACGCCGGGTGGCGAAGGTGCGGTGCCGATGCCGGAGGTGACGACGCGCCTCTTCGCAGCCGCCGCGGAGCTCGACCCCGCGGTCGCCCTACGCCTGTTCGTCGAGAACGCGCTCGGCTCGGGCCCGCCGGACGGGCTGGTGGACGAGCTCTTCGCTCGCAGGGTCGCGAGCCCTCCCGACCCGGAAGGCTGGCAGGCCCAGGCGGCGGCCGGGCTGACGTTCGGTGGCGTCGAGCTCGAGCGGATCTCCGCGCCGACCCTCGTGCTGCACGGCACCGAGGACAACGTCGTCGACCATCGAAACGCGGACCTGCTCGTGGAGCGCATCCCGGATGCGCGCGTACAGCTGCTCCCCGGCACGGGACACATGTTCTTCTGGGAACAGCCCGACGAGTCGGTGCGCCTGCTCGTGGAGTTCCTCGGATGAGCTCGCTCACGATCGACAGGATCCTGCGCGACCGGGCCCGGATCACGCCGAGACGGATCGCGATCGAGGAAGCCGGCCGCACATGGACGTACGGAGAGCTCGACGCCCGTTCCGACGAGCTCGCTACGGGCATCGAGCACGGCGAGCGTGTCTCGACTCTCACGGGCAACTCGGGCGAGCACGTCGCAACGATGTTCGCGTGCGCTAAATCCGGCGCGATCCTGCATCCGATCTCGTGGCGGCTCGCACCGGCGGAGATCGCCTACCAGCTCGACGACGCCGACTCGACCGTGTTCCTCATCGAGGACTCCTACCGCGAGCTGGGGGAGGCCGCGCTGGAGCTCGCGCACGTGTCGTCCGCGGCGCACGCTCGAGTCTCACGGTCGGGGCGGGCCCGGGCCTTCCGACCACGAGGCGCTGTTCTTGATCTACACCTCCGGCACGACCGGGAAGCCGAAGGGTGCGCTGCTCACGCATGCCAATTGCTTCTGGACGAATCTGTCGTTCGACCTCGCGACCGGCATCCGTCCCGACGACGTCGTCCTGCAGGTCCTGCCGCAGTTTCACTGCGGCGGGTGGAACGTCCAGTCGATCCTCGCGTGGTGGAAGGGCGCTCGGATCGTCCTCGAGCGCGGCTTCGACCCTCAGCGTGCGCTCGAGCTGATCGAGCGGAAGGGGATTACCACCGCGATGGGCGTACCGGCGAATTACCTGTTCATGTCGCAGGAGCCCCGGTTCGCAGAGGCGGACCTCTCCTCGCTGCGCCTCGCCGTTGTCGGCGGGGCGCCGATGCCGGAAGCACTCCTCGACGTCTGGGCTAGGCGCGGCGTCGACATCGTGCAGGGGTACGGTCTGACCGAAGCGGCCCCGAACGTGCTGTGCCTGCCGCCCGAGGACGCGCGGCGCAAGGCCGGCTGGGCGGGCAAGCCGTACCCGTACGTCGAGTGCGACCTCTCGGCGGAGGGGGAATTGCTCGTTCGCGGGCCGAACGTCTTCGCCGGGTACTGGCGCAACGTCGAAGCCACCGAGGCGGCGTTCTTTGACGGCTGGCTCCGCACGGGCGATGTCGCCGAGCGCGACGACGAGGGCAACTACCGAATCCGTGGGAGAGTCAAGGACATGGTCGTGTCGGGTGGCGAGAACATCTACCCGGCGGAGATCGAGTCCGTGCTCCACGAGCATCCGGCGGTCGCCGACGCGGCCGTCATCGGTGTGCCCGACGAGCGGTGGGGCGAGGTCTGCGCGGCATTCGTCGTGTTGTCGGCGCCCCTCACCGAGGAGGAGCTTCGCGCGTACTGCCTTGCCCAGCTCGCGCGCTTCAAGGTGCCGAAGACCTTCCGCTTCGTGGACGCGCTTCCGCGCAATTCGATGGGGAAGGTCGTCAAAGCGGACCTGCGGGTGCACGCGTGAACGACGTGATCACGAACGTGGAGGGCAAGCCGCTCTCGGAGCGAGGCCTGAACACGCGCCGCCGCCTGCTGGACGCCGCGGAGGCGGTGTTCGGCGACCTCGGCTACCACGAGGCGTCGATCGTGAAGCTGGCAGAAGCCGCCGGGGTCGGTACGGGCACGTTCTATCTGTACTTCGACTCGAAGAAGGCGGTCTTCGATGAGCTGATGCGCGACCTGAACCGCCGGATCCGGCACGCGATGAAGGAGGGCTCGTCGAAGGGACAAACGCGGATCGACGCCGAGCTGCTCGGTTTCGCAGCGTACTTCCGCTTCACGCGAGAGCACCCCGCCCTCTACCGCATCATCCGGCAGTCCGAGTTCGTGTCGCCCGAGATGCTGCGCTACCACTACGCCCGCGTCTCGGAGGGATACGTGGAGGCACTCGAGCAGGCGATCGAGCGCGGCGAGATCCCGGAGCTGAACGCGGAAGTGACCGCCTGGGCGCTGATGGGCCTCGGCGAGCTTGTCGGGATGCGCTGGATCCTCTGGGCCGGCGGCAGCGAGATGCCGGACGCGGTGTGGAAGGACGTTGAGCGGATCATCCACCGCATCCTGGAGGTGCCCGAGTGAGGAGGGTCGGGCTGGCGGGGACGGCGTCGTACCTGCCCGAGCGGTGGATGCCCGCGGCCGAGATCGCCGAGTTGTCCGGGATCCCCGAGCACGTCCTGATCGAGAAGTTCGGCCTGCGCGGGAAACACATCGCGGCACCGGACGAGCACGTGAGCGACCTGTCTGTGCGCGCGGCGGAGAAGCTGCTCGCCGAAAGCGGGTTCGACCCGAAGGCGATCGACGTCGTCATGTACTTCGGCTCGACATGGAAGGACTATCCGGTGTGGCAGGCGTCACCGCATGTCGCACATCGCCTCGGCGCGACGAACGCGCTCGCCGTCGAGTACGACAACGTCTCGCACGGCGCTGCGATGGCCATGCGCGTGGGGCGCGATCTGCTCCGCGCCGAGGACGAGCTGCAGACGATCCTGCTCGTCGGAGCCTGCCGCGAGTCGTATCTCCTCGACTATACGAACGAGCGCTCACGCTTCATGTTCAGCTTCGGCGACGGTGCTGTGGCGGCGCTGCTCGTCGGCGATCCGGACCGGAACGAGGTGCTGGGCGCGTGGGGTATCACCGACGGCTCCTACTCGCTCCAGGTCAAGCTCCCCGGCGGTGGCTCGGTCGACCGCGAGGGGTACCAGTTCCTCGACGTCGCCGACCCCGAGGCAATGAAGGGCGGCCTCGACGAGGTGTCGCTGCCGAACTTCGTCGCGGCCGCGAGGGGTGCAGCAGAGCGATCGGGGATCGCGCTCGACGACGTCGACTTCGTCTGCCCGCTGCACACGAAGCGGTCGATGCTCGCGGCCTTGCTCGGCGAGCTCGGCATGAGGCAAGATCAGGCGATCTATCTGGACGACACCGGCCACATGAGTGGGATCGATCCGCTGCTCGGGCTCGACCGCGCCGCGCGGGACGGCCGTCTGCACGACGGCGACCTCGTGCTGCTGCTCGCTGCCGGCACCGGGTACACATGGGCCGCGGCCGTCATCCGATGGGGTGAGCTCGCTTGAAGATCGGGGACGTCTACGGGCCGTCGAGCTGGATCGAGATCACGCAGGGGAAGATCGACGGCTTCGCGGAAGCGACCAACGACCATCAGTGGATCCACGTCGACCCGGAGCGCGCTAAGGACGGGCCGTTCGGCACGACGATCGCGCACGGCTACTTGACGCTCTCGCTGCTCCCGGTTGCGTCCTATGAGGTGGTCCCCCGACAAGGCGGCATGTCGATCAACTATGGCCTGAACAAGGTGCGCTTCCCGGCTCCCGTCCCCGTCGACTCGCGCGTTCGCGCGACCTTCGAGGTCGTCGAGCTGGACGAGCAGGACTGGGGCGGACAGGCGACGATGAAGGCGACCATCGAACGGCACGGCGGCGACAAGCCCGTCTGCGTCGCCGAGATCGTCTTCCGGTACTACACCTGAGAGTCGCCCTCGTCACAGGTGCGCTGGGCGGCATCGGCGCCGCGATTACGACGCGGCTCGAGGCGGATGGGTGGGTAGTGCACGGCGTCGACGTCGAGGACGGCGACCTGACGACGCCGGCCGGGAACCGCGCCGTGGTCGACGCCGCCCTCGCTGCGCACGGCCGGCTCGACGCGATCGTCCCGAACGCCGGCTTTCAGCACATCGCGCCGGTGCGCGACTTCCCGGAGGAGCGGTGGGACGCGTTGATCGCGCTCCTGCTCACCTCGCCGTTCCTGCTCGCGAAGTACGCGTGGGACGCGCTCGCCACGTCGGGCGACGGCCGCATCTGCGTGGTCGCGTCGGCGCACGCGCTCACCGCGTCTCCGGACAAGGCGGCCTACGTCGCGGCGAAGCACGGCGTCCTCGGGCTGGTCAGGACGCTTGCGCTCGAGGGTGCCGGCGTCGGCATCTCAGCGACCGCCGTGTGCCCTGCGTTCGTCAGGACGCCGCTGTCGGAGCAGCAGGTAGCAGACCGAGGGCTCGACGTCGTGCTCGAACGGCATGCGGTCAAGCGCATGCTCGAGCCCGCGGAGGTGGCCGGCGTGGTCGCCTTCCTGCTCGGCCCGGGCGGCCGCGGGATCACCGGTGTCCCGGTGCCGATCGATCTAGGCTGGACGGCGGCATGAGCGTAGGCTCGACGGAGCTCAGCAAGGAGCGGAGGCGCCGACCTGCGCGGCGCCGGAGCGGAAAATGAGTGAACACAGGCGGATCGCGATCTTGGGAGCGGGACGGCTGGGCGAGTCGATGCTGCGCGGCTTTCTCAGCACCGGTTGGCGGGAGCCGGGCGAACTTGTCGTGACGGCGCGGCGCGCCGAGCGGCGGGATTCCCTCGCGGCCCTCTACGGCGTCGAGACCACTGCCGACAATGCTGCCGCGATCCGCGGCGCGCAGCTTGTCGTGCTCTCTGTCAAGCCGCAGGACATCGCCGGGGTGCTGACGGAGATCGCACCGTCAGTCGAGCCGGAGCAGACGCTCCTCTCGGTCGCGGCCGGTGTGACGACCAGGGCAATCGAATCGCGGCTTCCGGAAGGGGCGCGGGTCGTGCGCGCGATGCCCAACGCTCCCGCGCTCGTGCATGAGGGCATCGCCGGGATCTGCGGCGGCGACCATGCGCGCGCCGAGGACCTCGAGGTGGCGACGTCGGCGCTCGGCCATCTCGGTTCCGTCGTGCGCGTCGCCGAGGATGACATGGACGCCGTCACAGCGCTTTCCGGCTCCGGCCCGGCGTACTTCGCGCTCCTCGCCGAGGCGATGATCGAGGCGGGGCTGCTCCTCGGCCTTTCACGCGACGTCTCGACGAAGCTCGTCGTGCAGACGATGTTCGGCAGCGCGCGCCTCCTTCGCGACGAGCAGATGCACCCAGTCGAGCTCCGGGAGGCGGTGACGTCGCCGGGTGGGACGACGACCCGGGCGATCCGCGAGCTCGAGCGCTCGGGCGTGCGTGCGGCGTTTCTGAACGCGATCAGCGCCGCGACCGAGCGCTCCCGTGAGCTCGCCGAACGCGTTCCGCCGCAGGACTCGTAGCTGTAGTTCCTACTTGCGTCCTACGACTAGCCCGCGCTCTCGTCAGTCCAGTTCGTGGTCGCGCTCGCACCAGTCGGGGCACGTGCACTCGGCGCGCTCCCACTGGGGCTGGATGCGCTCCTCGTCGTCGACCTGCTCCTCGAGGGTGGTGGTGTCCGCCATCTCGACCTCCTTGTCGCCTTCGATTCTTACCTGATCTTGGATCCCAAAACACTGAATTGTTGGCAGATTATCCCTTTGACGGCCGAAGTATGTGCTATCTAGGATCCAACATTGTACTCTCGACTCAGGAGCTCACATGGACACGACGGTTCGCATCCAGGAACAGGCAGCCCGGCTCGAGGCCCGGTGGGCCGACGACGAGCGCTGGGCCGGCATCACACGCACGTACACCGCCGAGGATGTCGTGCGGCTGCGGGGCTCGGTCGTCCCCGAGTGCACCCTCGGCCGCCTCGGCGCCGAGCGGCTCTGGCGTCTCCTCACCCAGGGCGGCTACCTGAACGCGCTCGGCGCGCTCACCGGCGGCCAGGCGGTGCAGATGGTCAAGGCCGGACTGCAGGCGATCTACCTGTCGGGCTGGCAGGTCGCGGCCGACGCCAACCTCGCAGGCGCGACGTACCCCGACCAGAGCCTGTATCCGGCGAACTCGGTGCCGCAGGTCGTGCGCCGCCTGTCGAGCGCGCTCATGCGCGCCGACCAGATCGATTGGTCGGAGGGCAGGAGCGGCACCGAGTGGCTCGCGCCGATCGTCGCCGACGCCGAGGCGGGCTTCGGCGGCGCGCTGAACGCGTTCGAGCTGATGCGCGGGATGATCGAGGCAGGCGCAGCGGGCGTTCACTTCGAGGACCAGCTCGCGGCGGAGAAGAAGTGCGGCCATCTGGGCGGCAAGGTGCTCGTCCCGACGTCACAGTTCGTGCGCACGCTCACGGCTGCGCGGCTCGCGGCCGACGTGCTCGACGTGCCGACTGTGCTGATCGCGCGCACCGACGCACTGAGCGCGGCGCTCCTGACCAGCGACGTCGACGAGGTCGACCAGCAGTTCGTCACCGGTGAGCGGACGAGCGAGGGCTTCTACCGCGTCACCGACGGGCTCGAGGCGGCGATCGCCCGGTCGCTCGCGTATGCGCCGTTTGCGGACGTGCTCTGGTTCGAGACATCGACACCCGATCTCGGCGAGGCGAGGGAGTTCGCGCAGGCGATCCACGAGCGGCACCCCCGCAAGCTGCTCGCCTACAACTGCTCGCCCTCGTTCAACTGGCAGAAGGCGCTCTCGGCCGACGAGATCGCCGGCTTCCAGCAGCAGCTGGGCGAATGGGGGTACCGCTTCCAGTTCATCACGTTGGCCGGCTTCCACTCGCTGAACGCCGGCATGTTCGAGCTCGCGCGGGGCTACCGCGACCGCGGCATGAGCGCGTACGTCGAGTTGCAGCAGCGCGAATTCCAGCTCGAGGACGACGGTTACACCGCCACCAGGCATCAGCGCGAGGTCGGTGCGGGATACTTCGACCAGGTCATGCAGGCGGTCTCCGGCGGACAAAGCTCGACACTCGCCCTCCATGGGTCGACGGAGGAAGCACAGTTCGCGTAGAAGGCGAACTGCTCTCGCACGAGGCGCTCGCGTTCGTCGACCGCCTCCACCGTGCGCTGAACCCCGAGCGTGAGCGGCTGCTCACAGCGCGCGACGCGCGCCGGGGGCAGACGCCGACGTTCGTGCGGGCGCCGGAGGACTTCACTGTCGCTCCGGCGCCCGCCGACCTGCAGGACCGGCGTGTCGAGATCACCGGCCCCGTCGACCGCAAGATGATGATCAACGCCCTCAACTCGGGCGCGAAGGTCTTCATGGCCGACTTCGAGGACGCGAACTCCCCGACGTGGGGCAACGTGCGCGACGGGCAGCGCAACGTGTACGACGCCGTCCGGCGCCGGATCGAGCTCGACACGTCCGAGAAGAGCTACCGGCTGAACGACGAGACCGCGACGCTCGTGGTTCGGAACCGCGGCTGGCACATGGTCGAGAGGCACCATGAGGTCGACGGCGCGCCGGTGTCTGCATCGCTCTTCGACTTCGGGCTCACCGTCTTCAGCAACGCGCATGAGCAGCTGGCGCGTGGGACGGGGCCGTACTTCTACCTGCCGAAGCTCGAGTCGCACGAGGAAGCACGCCTGTGGGCGCGCGCGTTCCGGATCGCCGAGGACGAGCTCGGGCTGCCGCACGGTTCCATCAAGTGCACCGTGTTGATCGAGACGATCCTCGCGGCGTACGAGATGGACGCGATCCTCTACGAGCTGCGTGAGCACTCATGTGCGCTCAACGCCGGCCGCTGGGACTACATCTTCAGCTGCATCAAGAGGCTCGGTGCGGTGCTGCCCGATCGTGCGCAGGTGACGATGACGGTTCCGTTCATGCGTGCGTACACGGAGCTCCTCGTGCAGACGTGCCACGCCCGCGAGGCACACGCGATCGGCGGCATGGCGGCGTTCATCCCCTCGCGCCGCGACCCGGAGGTGAACGCGGTTGCGCTTGCCAAGGTGAGCGAGGACAAGCGTCGTGAGGCGGCCGACGGATTCGACGGCACCTGGGTCGCGCACCCCGATCTCGTGCCGGCTGCGCTGGCCGAGTTCGACGCGGTGCTCGGTGACCGGCCGAACCAGGTGTCGCGGAAGCGCGACGAGGTGCACGTCACGGAGGAGCAGCTGCGCGACTTCGACGTGCCGGGCAGCGAGATCACCGACGACGGTCTGCGCGTCAACGCCAGCGTGGGCGTGCGCTATGTCGACGCGTGGTTGAACGGTGTCGGCGCCGCGGCGATCGACAACCTGATGGAGGACGCCGCGACCGCGGAGATCTCGCGCGCCCAGGTGTGGTCGTGGGTGCAGTCCGGCCGGTTCGACGAGGCGCGCGTGCGGGACGAGGTGGATCGGATCGACGCGTCTCAGGCTGCGAAGGAGGTGTTTCTCGACGTCGCGCTGACGGCGCCGATGAAGGACTTCCTGACGCTCGCGGCGTACGATCGACTCGCATGAGCGTAGGCTTGACGGAGCTCATCAAGGAGCGGAGGCGGCGGCATGTACGCCGCCGGAGCGGGCATTGAGTCTGGAGAGCACCAAAGCCGACGACATCGCGGGGCTGATCGAGGAGGCGATCGTCTCCGGCGAGCTCATGCCCGGGTCGGTGCTCCGCCAGGAGCAGCTGTCGGAGCGGTTCGGCGTGTCGCGGACGCCGGTGCGCGAGGCGCTTCGCCGCCTCGCGGCACTCGGGCTTGTCTCGTTCGAGCCGAACCGCGGCGTGCGTGTCAGGACGCTCTCCTACGACGACCTGCGCGAGGCGTTTCTCGTCCGCGCGGAGCTCGAGGCGGTCATCACCGAGGCGGCCGCACGGAAGCTGACCCCTGCCTCTCTCGAGGAGCTGGAGGAGTGCGAGAAGCGGTTCGCACGCCTGACGCGCGAGATCCGCTCGCACGAGCCCGGCGGGAATCGCCGCGCGCTGATGGGCGAGTGGATGCGTGCGAACCACGCGTTCCACGACGTGCTCTATCGCGTCGCGGCAATGCCATATGTCGAGTCGGTGGCGAAAGCGGCGCGCCGCACCTTCTCAGGGCCGACGGTGTGGGCGCCGGTCGACGACGAGCTCGACGCCCTGTACGAGCGGAACCAGGCCGAGCACCGCGCGATCCGGCAGGCGCTCGCGGCCGGCTCGGTCAGAGGCGCCCGTGAGCTCGCGCATGAGCACGTCATGCACAGCTTCGAGCTGCTGACGACGATCCTCGCGCACGTCGGCGCCGACTGGGCGCGCAGCGTCTAGACGAGCGTGGCCGCCTAGCGCCCGCGCTCGAGCAATACCGCAACGAGCTCGCCGGCCGCGCGAACGTGCGCTCCCATCTCGTCGCGGGCGGCGGGCGGGTCGCGGCGTTCGAGCGCCGCGAGGATGCGGTTGTGCTGGTCGATGTTCTCGACGAGGAGATGCGAGCTCCGGCTGAGGGCTGACCACGTCAGGTGGCGCGGGAACGAGCGATGCAGGTGCGCGATCGTGGCGTGCAGCTGGCGGTTGCCGGCCGCCTGCTGGATCACCTCGTGGAAGATGTTGTTCGCGCGCTCCCAGTCGTTCTCCGCCGACCACGGCTCCGCCGCCTCGCCGGACTTCCGCTTCTCGATCTCTGCCTCGATCGAATGCTGGAAGAGCTGCTGCGCCTCGTGCAAACGGCCGAGCTCGTCGTCCGTGATGTGAGCCGTCGCGAGCTCGGCGGCCAGACCTTCGAGCTCGGCACGTACGAGGTAGGCCTCGCGCACCTCGCGCGGCGTCGTGCCGCGGACGACCGCACCTCGGTTCGGCTCGAGCACGACGACGCCGGTCGACTGCAGCTTGCGAAGCGCCTCACGCACCGGGGTGCGACTGACCCCGAACTCGGCCGCGAGGCTCGACTGGCGCAGACGCGAGTGCGACGGGATCTCGCCGCTCAGGATGCGCGCCTGGATCGTCGACGCGAGGCGATCGACGAGGTCGTCGGAGTCGACGGTCGAGGTCATTCGGCGACGAGACTGTCGCGCACGAGACGGACGGAGACGAGGAGCAAGAAGCATGCGAACACGAGCTTCAGCACGTGTCCCGGCAGCGCGAGCGCGAGCAATGCGCCGAGCACGCCGCCGCCGGCGCCGAGCGCGCCGAAGCGAAGCGCGAGCCCGAGGTCACCGACACCGCGGCGGTGGAGGACGACGCTGCCGACGATCGCGGTGGGGAGGACGACGAGCAGCGACGTCGCTTCGGCGGCATGCTGCGAGAACCCGACGGCGAGCGTCAGGAACGGCACCATCAGCGTTCCGCCGCCGACGCCGAGGAGGCCGGATGCCGCCCCGGTCAGCACCCCGAAGGCGACGAGCGCCGCGAAGAGCGTCAGTCCGCTCATGAACGCACCAGCATCAGGACACCGACCGCGGCGAGGAAAAGGCCGAAGACGAGCTTGAGGTGCCGGTCCTCGATGCGCGCGAGTGCGCCGGCTCCGATGCGCGCGCCGGCGATCGCCCCGACAGCCAGCGCGACCGCCTCACCCAGGTGCACCTTCCCGGCTGCCCCGAACGTGATGACGCTGGCGAGGCTGATCGGGATGATGGCCCCCAGCGAGAGCGCATGTGCGTCGCGCTGCCCGTACGCGGTCCAGAGCACGAGCAGCGGCACCATGACGATCCCGCCACCGACGCCGAGCAGTCCGGAGAGAACGCCGCCGGCGATGCCGATTGCGATGAAGCGGGGGGCGAGGCCGAGGACCGTCCGGTCGCCTCCCGCGTCGCGCGCCGGCGAATCGGTGGTCGTCGATGCCGCCGGACCGTCAATGGACACGACATTAGCGTCTTCGTATCCAGTTGACAAGAGACCGGATACAAACTAAGGTCGCGAGTCACACGTAACCCCCCGAAGAGCCCCGTTTCCCACTCATTCCCCAAGGGGAGGCGCCATGAAGGTCTCACTCAGCCGGTTCGCATCGCTCGCGCTCGCCGCGGCGTGCGTCGCCGCGCTTGCCGCCGCGGTGGCGGCCGCCCGAACAAGCGGGTCGGCCGCCGACATCAAGAACGGCGGCACCCTCACGATCGGGCTGGCCGAGGAGCCCGACGCGCTCGACCCGACGCTCGCCCGCACGTTCGTCGGGCGCATCGTCTTCCTGGCGATGTGCGAGAAGCTCTACGACCTCGACTCGCACCTCAACATCGTCCCGCAGCTTGCGTCCGCGATGCCGCAGGTGTCGAAGGACAAGCGCACGTACACGATCAAGCTCCGCTCCGGGGTCAAGTTCAACGACGGGACGGCGTTCAACGCTGCCGCAGTGAAGACGACGCTCGAGCGGGACCTCACCTTCAAGGGGTCCGTTCGCGCGAGCGAGATCTCCCCGATCAAGTCGGTCGACGCGCCGAACGCGACGACCGTCGTCCTACACCTGTCGTCGCCGTACTCGCCGCTGACGGCCCAGTTCGCAGACCGCGCGGGGATGATCCTCTCGCCGAAGGCGCTCGCCTCGGGCGGCACGTTCGCGCAGAGTCCCGTCTGCGTCGGCCCGTTCATGTTCAAGGACCGCGTCGCAGGTGACCACATCACGCTCGTGAAGTCGCCGTACTACTACGGCAAAGCGAAGGTGCACCTGGCGTCGGTCGTCTACCGGATCATGACCGACCCGAGCTCGCGGACGCAGGCGCTGCGGGCGGGCGACATCCAGGTCGAGGACCGCATCCAGTCGACCGACGTCCCGACGCTGCAGAAAGACTCGGGCGTCACCGTCAAGAAGGCGGTCACGATCGGCTACCAGGGAATCACGATCAACGTCGGCAACAAGAACGGCCTCTTGAAGCTCCCCTACGCAAACGTCGGCAGTGATCTCGCGCGTTCGCAGTACCTCCGGACTGCGTTCGACCTCGCACTCGACCGGACGACGATCAACAAGGTCGTCTTCGGCGGGCTGCAGCAGCCCGACTGCTACCCGCTCGCGCCGGTGAGCCCGTGGTACGAGCCGACCACGAAGGGGCTCGCGTGCAACCTGCACGCGAACGTCGACCTGGCGAAGAAGCTCGTCAAGGCGTCCGGGATCGCCAATCCGAGCGTGAACCTCATGCTCGGCGGTACCGACCCGGTGACGGCGCGGCTCGGCCAGGTGATCCAGTCGATGGAGGCCGCGGTCGGGATCAAGGTGTCCGTCACGCCGACGCAGTTCACCACAGCCCTGAACCGTGCCGACGCCGGCAACTTCGACGCGTTCGCGATCGGGTGGTCGGGCCGCGTCGACCCGGACGGGAACATCTACGGGTTCGTCGCGACGCCGGGCACGCTCAACGACGCCGGATTCTCGAACGCCAAGCTCGACTACGTCCTGAACGGCGCTCGCAAGTCCGTGACGGTCAAGGCGCGCACGACGCTGTACCGCGCCGCGATGCAGATCATCCACCGCCAGCGGCCGCTGATCTACCTCTACCACGCGGTCAACTACTACGGCGTCACCAAGAAGGTCGACGGCGTGCAGATCTACGGCGACGGCCTCATCCGCGTCGGCAACGCCGGCTACACGAAGTAGGGACGAGGAGAACGGACGTTCATGGGCGGCTTCCTGCTCCGCAAGGCGGGAGCCGCCCTGATCGTCGTCTTTCTGTCGAGCATCGTCGTCTTCATCGGCATCCGCGCGCTGCCGGGCGACCCGGCGGTGGCGCTCGGCGCCGAAAACCGTGATCCGGCGGTGATGGCTGCGATCCGGCACTCGTATGGGCTCGACAAGCCGTTGCCGGTGCAGTACGTGAAGTGGATCTCGAAGGCGCTGCGCGGCGATCTCGGGCTCGACGCGCGGCAATTGCCGGTCGGGCGAACGATCATCACGCGCCTGCCGATCACGCTCGAGCTCGCGTTCCTCGCCGTGTTGATCGGGTCGGCGATCGGCGTCCTCGCGGGGGTGATCGCGGCGGTTCGCCGCGGCAAGCTCGAGGACCACACCGCGACGGCCTCGGCGCTCGTCGGCCTGTCGGTGCCGCACTTCTGGCTCGGCCTGATGATGATCATCGTCTTCGCCGTCGACCTGCACTGGCTCCCGGCGAGCGGCTATGTCTCCTTCCGCGCCCACCCTCTCGGGAACCTCGAGCATCTCCTGATGCCGGCGCTCGTGCTCGGCACCGGGCTGTCGGCGGTGCTGATGCGGCAGACGCGGTCGGCGATGCTCAACTCGCTGTCGGCGGACTACGTGCGCACGGCGCGCGCGAAAGGGCTTTCCGAGCGCGTCGTGATCGGCAAGCACGCGCTTCGCAACAGCCTGATCACCGTCACGACGGTGATCGGGCTTCAGCTCGGCGCACTGATCTCGGGCGCCGTGATCACGGAGCAGATCTTCGTCATCCCGGGTTTCGGGCGGTTGACGCTGGACGCGGTCAACGAGCGTGACTACACGCTCTTGCAGGGGGTGGTGCTCGTCGCGGCCGCCGGCTACGTGGCCGTCAACCTGCTCGTCGACGTCGTGTACTCGCTCCTCAATCCGCGGATCCGCGTCAGCGGGGCGGCCAATCAATGAGTTTCGTCGATGCCGCCACCGTGACGATCAATCCGCGCGCGCGGCGGCGGCGGCTGCTGCGCAAGCGCTTCCTGCGGCGGCCGCTCGCGATCGTCGGCCTCGTCGTCTCGCTCACGTTCGTCATCGCCGCGATCCTCGCGCCGGTGATCGCGCCGTACTCGGCGAGCGCCACCGACTTCAACGCGCTGCTCGTCCATTCGTCCCGTCACCACCTGCTCGGCACCGACGAGCTGGGCCGCGATGTGCTGTCGCGGATCCTCTGGGGCGCGCGGGCATCGATCGAGGCGGGTGTCCTTGCGACGCTGCTCGCGATGGCGGTCGCCGTGCCGATCGGAATCATCGCCGGCTACTACCGCGGCTGGGTCGACGCGGTGATCGCGCGGGTGACCGACGTGCTGCTCGCGTTTCCCTTTCTGATCGTCGCAGTCGGGCTCGCCGCGATCCTCGGCCCTTCGCTGACGAATGCCACGATCGCGCTCGGTATCGGCGCCGCGCCGGCGCTGATCCGGGTTGCCCGCGGCGAGGCGCTCGCGCTGCGTGAGGAGGACTACGTGCGCGCCGCGGTCGCGAACGGCGCGAGCGACCTTCGCATCCTGATGCGCCACGTGGTGCCGAACATGCTGTCGACGCTGATCGTGCAGGCGACGGTGGCGATCCCGGCTGCGATCATCGGCGAAGCAGTGTTGTCGTTCCTCGGTCTCGGTGTCCAGCCGCCGACCCCTTCGTGGGGCGTGATGCTGGCGGACGCGCAGTCGTACCTGTCGCAGGCCCCGCGGCTCGCCGTCTACCCCGGTGTCGCGATCTTCCTCTGCTCGCTGTCGTTCAACCTGCTCGGCGACGGGCTGCGCGACGTCTTCGATCCGCGGACCACGCGATGAGCGTAGGCTCGACGGACTCATCGAAGAGGCTCCTCGAGGTCGAGGGGTTGTCGGTGAGATTCGACACCGACGACGGGCCGGTGCATGCAGTCGACCGCCTGTCGTTCACGCTCGCCGACGGCGAGGTGCTCGGCGTCGTCGGCGAGTCCGGGTGCGGGAAGAGCGTCAGCTTCATGTCGCTCCTGCGACTGCTCCCCGAGACCGCCGCCGTCCAAGGCGTCGCACGGTTCGAGGGCGTCGACCTGCTCGCCGCATCGGGTGGACGGTTGCGCCAGATTCGCGGACGGAGGATCGCGTTCGTCTTCCAGGAGCCCATGACCTCGCTCAATCCCGCCTTCAAGGTCGGCAACCAGATCGGCGAGGTGCTCCGCCGCCACCTCGCGCTGTCGCGGGCCGACGCGAGGCGCCGCACGATCGAGTTGCTCGACCTCGTGCGCATCCCTTCGCCCGAGCGTCGTGTCGACGAGTACCCCCACCAGTTGTCCGGCGGGATGCGCCAGCGCGTGATGATCGCGATGGCACTCGCCTGCGATCCGAAGATTCTGATCGCCGACGAGCCGACGACCGCGCTCGACGTGACGATCCAGGCCGGGATCCTCGACCTGATGCGCGACATCCGCGAGCGGCTCGGCACCGCGATCGTGCTGATCACGCACAACCTCGGCGTGGTCGCCGACGTCGCCGATCGCGTACTCGTCATGTACGCAGGGCGCAAGGTCGAGGAAGCGCCGGTGCACGACTTGTTTGCACGTCCGCAGCACCCTTACACGCTCGGGCTGCTCGGCGCAGTGCCGCGTCCAGGCTCCGGCCGCCTACTGGAGATCCCCGGGCGTGTGCCTTCGCTCGCCGAGTTGCCGCAGGCGTGCGCATTCGCGCCGCGGTGTCCTCGCGCCGACGATCTGTCCCGCTCCCAGATCCCGGGACCTGCGGGAGGTCGAGCCGCGGCACCTCGTTGCCTGTTTCCACCCGGGCCCGGATGCGGAGGCTGCGTGACCGATCAGCCCGATCCTCGAGGTCGAGGGGCTCGTCAAGCACTTCCCGGTGCGAGGTTTCGGCGCGACGGGCGTCGTCCATGCGGTCGACGGCGTGTCGTTCTCGATCGGGCGCGGCGAGCTTCTCGGGCTGGTCGGCGAGTCGGGCAGCGGCAAGAGCACGGTCGCCAACTGCATCATGCGGCTCGTCGACGCCGACCGGCGGCACGATCCGCCTGAAGGGCGCGGACATCACTCACCTCTCGCGGCGCGCGCTGCGGCCGCTTGCGCAGAGACATGCACATGGTGTTCCAGGACCCGTACTCGTCGCTCGACCCGCGCATGACGTGCGGGCAGATCGTCGGGCGAGCCGCTCACCGTGCAAGGCCTGGCCCGCGGGCGCGATCTCGACGCGCAGGTGGTCAAGCTGTTCGACCATGTCGGGCTGCGCGACGAGCTTCGCTTCCGCTATCCGCACGAGCTTTCCGGCGGTCAGCGCCAGCGTGTCGGGCTTGCACGCGCGCTCGCGGTCTCGCCGGCGCTGCTCGTCGCCGACGAACCGGTGTCGGCCCTGGACGTCTCTGTGCAGGCCTCGATCCTCAACCTGCTCCGCGATCTCCAGGATGAGCTCGGTTTCTCGTGCCTGTTCATCACGCACGATCTGGCGACGGTCGAGTACCTCTGCGATCGCGTCGCCGTCATGTACCTCGGCAAGATCGTCGAGCTCGCGCCAACGGCCGAGTTGTTCGCCGATCCGAAGCACCCGTACACGCAGTCGCTCCTCTCGGCGGCCGTGGTTCCCGACCCGGTCGAGCAACGCGCGCGGCGGCGCATCGTGCTCGAAGGCGATCTCCCGAGCCCGCTCGAGCCGCCGAGCGGCTGCCGCTTCCGGACGCGCTGCCCGCTCGAAGAGCAATCGGCGCCGCAATCGCACGACGAGGAGCCGGCGCTCCTCGACACCGGCGGCGGCCACCTCGTCGCGTGTCACCTCGTCGCGCGCGGTGAACGGCCCGAGCTCTTCCGGCCGGCGGAGGCCCACAGATGACCTTCACGACGCGCCCCGAGCTGCGTGGCACCTTTGGTGCGGTCGCCTCGACGCACTGGCTTGC
The DNA here is from genome assembly GCA_963785875.1 of uncultured Thermoleophilia bacterium. Classification (GTDB taxonomy): domain Bacteria; phylum Actinomycetota; class Thermoleophilia; order Gaiellales; family Gaiellaceae; genus PALSA-600. The sequence continues at coordinate 98,004 of CAWAWV010000003.1, forward strand.
GACGCAGGCAGGGATGGCGGTGCTCGAGCGCGGCGGGAACGCGTTCGACGCGGCCTGCGCCGCCGGTTTCGTCCTGCAGGTCGTCGAGCCCCACCTGAACGGGCCGGGCGGCGACCTGCCGGTCGTGTTCTGGTCGGCGGAGGCAGGGAAGCCGCTTGTCGTGTGCGCGCAGGGCGTGTCGCCGGCCGCGGCGACGATCGACGCGTACCGCGGACGCGGCCTGGAACGGGTGCCCGGGACGGGGCTCCTAGCAGCATGCGTGCCGGGGTCGTTCGGCGGCTGGCTCCTGCTCCTCGAGCAGTTCGGCACCTGGCCGCTCGCCGACGTCCTCGAGTTCGCGATCGGCTATGCCGAGCACGGCTATCCGGTGATCGGGGGGATCACGATGACGATCGAGCGGGTCGAGCCTCTGCTGCGTGAATGGCCCGCGTCGGCGGAGCTCTACCTGCCCGCTCCTCGGCCCGGGTCGACGTTCCGGAACCCAAAGCTCGCTGCGACCTGGCGCCGGGTGCTCGCCGAGTCCGGGGGGACGGTCGAGGGTGCGCGGCAGGTCTACTACGAGGGATTCGTGGCCGACGAGATCGATCGTTTCTCGCGTCGGAACGAGGGCCTGCTGACCGGTGACGACCTGGCGAGCTGGCGGGCGACGCTCGAGCCGCCCGTGACCCTCGAGTATCGCGGACTGACCGTCTGCAAGACCGGCCCGTGGGGGCAAGGGCCGTCGGGGCTGCAGCAGCTGGCGCTGCTCGAGGCGTACGACGTCGCGTCGTTCTCGGAGGCGGACCTGGTGCACGTCGTCACCGAGGCGGCGAAGCTCGCGTTCGCCGACCGCGATGCGAACTACGGCGACGCCGACGTTCCGCTCGACCTTCTCCTCTCGCCCCACTACACGGACGAGCGGCGCCGGCTGATCAGCGAGGACGCGAGTGCCGACCTGCGGCCGGGTCACGGGCGGCTGCCGTCGCTTCTGACCGGTGTAGCTGTCGGGCTCGGAGCCGGCGAGCCGACGCGCGGCGACACGGTCCATCTCGACGTCGCGGACCGTTTTGGAAACCTGGTCTCGGCGACGCCGAGCGGCGGCTGGCTGCAGAGCTCACCGACGATTCCGGCGCTCGGCTGGCCCCTCGGGTCGCGCGCGCAGATGTTCTGGCTCGAGGAAGGGCTCGCTTCGTCGCTCGTTCCCGGCAAGCGGCCGCGGACGACGCTCTCGCCCGGGCTCGTGCTCCGCGAGGGCGAGCCGTGGCTCGCATACGGCACGCCCGGCGGCGACCAGCAGGAGCAGTGGGCGTTGCACGCGTTCATCCGCCACGTCGACCGTGGGCTCGACCTGCAGGCGGCGATCGACGCGCCGGAGTGGCATACCGACCACTTGATCTCGTCGTTCGACCCGCGTGGGTTCGCGCCGCGCTCGCTCGCAGTCGAGTCTCGCTTCGGTGAGGACGTGATCGCCGACCTGCGCCGCCGCGGTCACGCGGTCACCGTGACGGACGGATGGTCGCTCGGCCGGGTCTCGGCGGTGAAACGCGAGGGCGGCCAGGTCGTCGCGGCCGCGAGCCCGCGCGGCATGCAGGGCTACGCGGCGTGCCGGTAGAATGCGCCGCATAGTTCCTGCGTAGCCCCCACCCGCCCCTAGGATGGGCCGCTCAATGAGCGGTGCCGAGAGCATGCAGCCGAGGTACGACCCGCACGGCGTCGAGGAGCGCTGGCAGCGGACCTGGGAGGACGAGGGTCTCTATAACGCCGACCCCGATCCCTCGCGCACGCCGTACGTCGACGCGCACCCTCCTCCCAATGTGACAGGCCGAGCTCCACACGGGCCATGCGCTCCAGCTCGCGCTCGGTGACACCGTGATCCGCCTGAAGCGGATGCAAGGCTACAACGCCCTTTTCCAGCCCGGGTACGACCACGCCGGCATTTCGACGCAGAACGTCGTCGAGAAGGTGCTGATCGATGAGGGGACGTCGCGGCGGGAGCTCGGGCGCGAGGCGTTCGAGGCGCGCGTCTGGGAGTGGCTGCACGAGTACGGCGGCAAGATCATCAACCAGTTCCGCCGCATGGGCGCATCGCTCGATTACCGCCGCATGCGCTTCACGATGGACGACGACTACGTGCGCGCCGTGATGCGGTTCTTCGTCCACCTCTACCGGCGCGGCTGGATCTACCGCGCGAACCGGATCATCAACTGGTGCCCATACCACGAGACGTCGCTGTCCGATCTCGAGCTCGAGCACGAGGATACGACGACACGCTCTCGACGATCCGTTATCCGCTTGCGGACGGCGACGGGCACATCGCGATCGCGACCGTGCGTCCCGCGACGATCCCGGCCGACGTCGCCGTGGCGGTTCACCCCGCCGACGATCGCTACCGCCACCTGATCGGTCGCGAAGTGATCGTCCCGTGGACCGAGAACCGGGTGCCCGTGATCGCCGACGAGCGCGTCGAGCGCGAGTTCGGCACCGGTGCGCTCAAGATCACGCCCGCGCACGACCCGACCGACTTTGAGATCGGCCGCGACCACGGGCTGCCCGAGCCGAGCTGCATCGGGCCCGACGGGCGCGTGACCGCCGAGGGCTTGGAAGGTCTCACGCAGGAGGAAGCCGGCGCGAAGATCCTCGACTGGTGCCGGGAGCGCGACCTCCTCGAGAAGCGTGAGCACTACCGCCACAGCGTCGCGTTCTGCGAGCGTTGCCACTCGCGGATCGAGCCGCGCATCTCGCTGCAGTGGTGGTGCTCGATGGAGGAGATCAAACAGCGCCCGCTCGAGGCGCTGCGGTCAGCGCGAGGTGCGCTTCCACCCGGAGAGTCAGCATCGCTTCGCGATCGACTCGCTCGAGAACGCGCCCGACTGGTGCATCTCGCGTCAAATCTGGTGGGGGCACCAGATCCCGGCGTGGTTCTGCCCCGACGGGCACGTGACCGTCGAAGAGACCGAGCCCGACGCGTGCGCCGAGTGCGGTTCGACGGAGCTGGTGCGTGAGACCGACGTGCTCGACACCTGGTTCAGCTCCGCGCTGTGGCCGTTCGCGACGCTCGGCTGGCCCGACGACACCGAGTCGCTCCGCTACTTCTACCCTGGGCACCTCCAGACGACCGCGCGCGAGATCATCCGCCTCTGGGAGAACCGAATGATCTTCTCCGGGCTCGAGCTGCTCGGCGAGATCCCGTTTTCCGACGTGATCATCCACTCGACGGTGCTCGCGCCCGACGGCAGGCGCATGTCGAAGTCGCTCGGCACCGGCATCGATCCGCTCGAGCTGATCGATCGGTACGGCACCGACGCGACGCGCTACGGCCTGATGAAGAACTCGCTCACGCAGGATGTCCGTTTCTCCTATTCCGCGATCGAGGAGGGCGGCAAGCTCGCCAACAAGCTGTGGAACGCCGCCCGGCTGATCTTGACCGCGTCCGAGGGAGCCGACCCTGCGGAGAAGCCGGCGTCGCTCGAAGAGCGATGGATCCTCGCCCGCCTTTCGCAGACCCAGCGTCGGCTCGAAGAGCTGTACGCCGAGTTCGACTTCGCGCACGCGATGGACGAGCTGTATCACCTCACGTTCGACGACTTCTGCGACTGGTACCTCGAGGCGGTGAAGTCGCGTCTGTACGACGGTGACGGCGACGCGCGCGCGACCGCGACCGCGGCGCTCGAGCGGTTGCTGAAGCTGCTTCATCCGGCGATGCCGCACGTCACCGAAGAGATCTGGTCGCACGCGCCCGCCCGTGAGACACGGCTGATCGTCGCGCCGTGGCCGGAGCCCGGGGATGACTCCGAGGCGGGCGCGCTCGAGCGCGTGCAGGAGTACGCGCAGGTCTTCCGGCGCTCCGGTGTCGTCCCGCCGCTCGAGGGTGATGCGGAGCGGATCTTCGCCGCTGTGGTGAAGCCGGACCGCGCGCCACAGGGCGGGAACGGCAACGTCGACGCGGAGCGCGAGCGGCTGCGCGGCGAAGTCACGCGCGCCGAGAAGATGCTCGCCAACGAGCGGTTCGTCGCGAACGCCCCGGCGGAGGTCGTCGCGGCCGAGCGCGACAAGCTCGAGCGCTACAGGCGTGAGCTCGATGCCATCGGCGGCTGAGCTCCGCGACGGCGACCTGCTTCTGCGCCCGTGGACGTCCGAGGACGCCGAGGCGGTCCGATTGACGCCTGCGAGCCCTGAAATCGGTCGGTACTTCGGCGTGCCGTTCGACGGCTTCCCGGAGCCGGATCCGGATGCTCCGTGGTTCACGATCGTCGAGCGCGGCGTGCCGGTCGGGCGGATCTGGTGCGCCGGGTGGAAGCGGCCGTTCGAGGTCGGGTACTTCCTGCGCCCGGATTCCGGCTTTCGGCCGGATGGGGAGATCGCCGAGTACGCGCTGTTCAAGGATGGCACGACTCGCGCGCTGCGGTTCGTGGTGGAAGGTGTCTGACACCGTGAAAGTGTCAGACACCACTTCGGCCGTTGCCTGGCTCGAGTCGCTCTCGCCCTGGCCGGCTGACGGCTTCGGCACCAAACGGATGCGCGCGCTCCTCGAACGGCTCGGCGACCCGCAGCGGGCCTTCGACGCGGTGCACGTGGTCGGCACGAAGGGAAAGTCGACCGCCGCACGCCGCATCGCGCGCACGATCGGCGGGCCTGCCTACACCTCGCCGCACGTCTCGGGCTGGCACGAGCGCCTCGACACCGACGCTCAGGGATTCGAGCGCGCGGTCGCACGGATCCGTCCGGCGGCCGAGGAGGTCGTCGCGACCCAGTTCGAAGCGGTCACGGCCGCCGCGTTTGCCGACTTCGCTGCACGGGGTGCGACGGCCGTGTCAATCGAGGCCGGGCTCGGCGGCCGCCACGACGCGACGAACACGATCGATGCGCGAGTCGTGCTCCTCACGAACGTCGGCCTCGAGCACACCGGAATACTCGGATCCTCGCGCGAGCAGATCGCGGCCGAGAAGCTCGCCGTCGCGGGCCAGCGCAGCATCGTCGTCCTGCCCGACGAGGAGTTCGCCCACCTCGTGCCCGGTGACCTCAGGATCGGCGGGGCGGAACAAGCGGTGGAGGCGTTCCTCGGCGAGGCGAGGCCGCTCGCCGAGGCAAGCCTTCCCGGACGGCTCGAGATCCGCGAAGGTGAGATCCGCGATGGAGCGCACACGCCCGCCGCGGTCGACTGGCTGCTCGAACGGCTCCCGGAGCCACACGACTACGTGATCGTCGCGTCGATCCTCGGCGACAAAGACGCCACCGGCATCCTCGACCGGCTCGCGCGCGCCGGCCGGACGCTCGTCGCGACCACGTCGATGAATCCGCGCGCGTTGCCCGCCGAGACCGTCGCCGATCTGGCGCGCCCGCGGTTCGACACCGTCCACACCGTCCCGGGCCCGGCGGCTGCGCTCGCCTGCGCCCACGACCTCGGCGAGCGCGTCCTCGTGACCGGATCGCTCTACCTCCTTGCCGATCTCGCTCGCGACGACTGAAAATCCGTACGATGACCCGCGCCCGTGAACGGACCACTGTCTTCCTCTTCGCACTCCTCGTGCTGGCGCTGTTCGTCGGGGTGGCGTTCGCTGCGGGCTACGGAGTAGGAAGAATCCTGCTGTGATCGCATCCACGTTCGGCGGCGTCCACGACTTCTTCCACTCGTCTACGTGGTACGTGGTCCGGAATCTCGCCGTCTTCTTCGTGATCGTGTTCTGGATCGCGTCGGTCTACTGGGTCTTCAAGGACGCCCGCCGCCGGATCTCGGACACGCTGATCGTCTGGGTCGTCACTGCGATCGGGGTCGTCCCCTTCATCGGGCCGCTGATCTACATGTTGTTCCGCCCACCGGAGTATCTCGAGGACGTACGCGAGCGCGAGCTCGAGATCAAGGCGATGGAGAAGCGGCTGGGTGCGCGCGACCTGCGTTGCCCGGTGTGCCGCGCGGAGGTCGACGAGGAGTTCCTCGTCTGCCCGGTCTGCACGACGAAGCTGCGTCAGGCGTGCACGCGCTGCGGGAAGCCGCTCGAGCCTGCCTGGCAGGTGTGTCCCTATTGCGAGACTCCGATCGAGTTCGACGTGGACGCGCCGGTCGCGATCGGCGAGGCGAAGCGGCCGCCGCGCAGACGGCGCCAAACCCGGTAATCTCGTCGGCCGCATGGCCGTCGAGCGCACGCTGATCCTCGCCAAGCCGGACGCCGTCGAGCGCAACCTCGCCGGCGAGGTCCTCGCGCGCTTCGAGCGCCGCGGGCTGAAGCTGCGCGCGGCGCGACTCGTGACCGCGACCCGTGACCTCGGTGAGACGCACTACGCCGAGCACAAGGAGAAGCCGTTCTTCGGCGAGCTGGTCGACTTCATCACGTCGGGCCCGACACTCGCGCTCGTGCTCGAAGGTGAAGGCGCGATCGCGACGTGCCGCGCGACGATCGGCGCGACGAACCCCGCGGATGCCACTCCCGGCAGCCTGCGTGGCGACTACGCGCTCGCGATGCCCTCGAACCTCGTCCACGGCTCCGACTCGCCCGAGTCGGCCGAGCGCGAGATCGGGATCTGGTTCCCCGATGGGCTGGTCTAGCGGTCTGCTCGGTGGCAGGCGAGGGTGCGGACGCCGCCGAGCAGGCCGCTAGGGACGCGGCCCGCAACGCGGCCAACTGGACCGAAGCGAACCGCGAGTACACGGACGAGAACGCCGAGACGAACTGGGCGCTCGACGAGATCTCGTGGGGCATTTGGGGGGTCGACGAGTCGGAGCTGAACGTCCTCGGCGACGTCACCGGCCTCGACGTCGTCGAGCTCGGCTGCGGCACCGCTTACTTCTCGGCGTGGCTCGCGAAGCACGGCGCGCGACCGGTTGGCGTCGACATCACGCCCGCGCAGCTCGAGACGGCGCGCCGGATGCAGGCGAAGACGGGCATCTCGTTCCCGCTCGTCGAGGCCGATGCCGGCGCGACCGGTCTTCCGGATGCGAGCTTCGACCTCGTCGTCTCCGAGTACGGCGCCTCGCTCTGGGTCGACCCGTACCGCTGGGTCCCGGAGGCGGTTCGGTTGCTCCGCACCGGCGGGCGGCTCGCCTTCCTCACGAACTCACCGCTCGTCGTTCTCTGCTCCGTCGACGAGGGCGCCGCGACGACCACCCTCCAACGGCCGCTGTTCGGCATGCACCGCTTCGAGTGGGCGGGCGAGATCGGGGTCGAGTTCCACCTGCCGCACAGTGAGTGGATCGCGCTGCTGCGCGCGAACGGCTTCGAGCTCGAGCGGCTGATCGAGGTCCAGGCGCCGCCCGACGCCGAGACGCACGAGTACTACGCCTTCGTCACCGCCGAGTGGGCCAGGCAGTGGCCCTGCGAGGACATCTGGGTCGCGCGCCTGGAATCCGTCTGATCCTCGCGTCGACGTCGCCGCAGCGGCGCGCGATCCTCGAGCAGCTGCGGATCCCGTTCGACGTCGTCCCGCCCGACTACGAGGAAGTCGAGGGCACGTCCCCGCTCGAGCGGGCGGCCGGCAAGGCGCGGTCGGTCGACGGCGGCGAGCGGCCGGTGCTCGGCGTCGACACCGAGGTGCTCTTCGAGGGTGTGCTGCTCGGAAAGCCGGCCGACGCGACGGAGGCGGAGCGGATGCTCGAGGCGCTCTCTGGACGGACGCACGAGGTCGTCTCGGGCCTCTGCCTGCGCACGCGTGCGTGGGAGGAGCTCCACGAGGCGACGACACACGTCACGTTCCGCGCGCCTGACGCCTCGGGACCTCGCGCACTACGTCGCGGCCGGCGAGTGGGAGGGACGAGCGGGTGCGTACGCGATCCAGGGACTCGGTGCGAGCCTCGTCGAACGGGTCGAGGGCGACTTCCTGAACGTCGTCGGACTGCCAGGGTCGCTCCTGGTCGGGCTGCTCGCCTCGCGGTTCGCCGGCGCCTACGGCTTCGGTTGATGACGCGCATGCACGAGGATGAGCTCCCGATCGGCGCCGAGCTCGTCCGCCGCCTCGTCGAGGAGCAGTTCCCGGACTGGTCGATGCTGCCGCTCGAGCGCGTCGAGCCGTCGGGCACCGACAACGCGATCTACCGGCTTGGCGACGAGCTCGCGGTGCGTCTCCCGCGGCGTGACGGTTCGACCTCCGCCGAAGATCGCGAGCACGACTGGCTGCCTCGCCTTGCGCCCGCGCTCCCTGTCGAGGTGCCGCTGCCGGTCGCGCGGGGACGGCCGGGCCCGGGCTACCCGTGGTACTGGTCGGTCGTCCGCTGGCTCGAGGGCGGGACGCCGCTCGGCGTCGCCATCGACGCCGGTGAGCTGGCGGAGCTCCTGGCGTGCCTCCAGCGGATCGATCCGACCGGCGGGCCGAGCCCAGGCGCGCAGCGGGGCGAGCCGCTCGCAACGCGCGACCCCCGCGTGCGGGTCGCGCTCGAGAATCTCGAGGTGCCCGGCGCCGCCGACCTGTGGCGCCGAGCGGTTGACGCGCCGGAGTGGCACGGCGACCTCGTGTGGCTGCACGCCGACCTCGACGCGCGCAACATCCTCGTCCGCGAGCGCCGCCTCACGGGCGTGATCGACTGGGGTTGCGTCGGGATCGGGGACCCTGCTGTCGACCTGATGGCCGCGTGGAAGCTGCTCGATGCGCCGGGTCGCGAGCGGTTCCGCGAGCTCCTCGACGTCGACGACGTCACCTGGCTCCGTGCAGAAGGCTGGGCACTCTCCCAGGCACTGATCGCGCTCGACTACTACACGCTCGAGACGTATCCGATCCTCGTGCACGAGGCGCGGCGCTGGTTGGCCGAAGTACTTCGTAGCTAGAGTGGCCGCCCGATGGGGCTCTTCAACTACCTGACCGGGTTCGGCGGCCGCGACATGGCCGTCGACCTCGGCACTGCGAACACGCTCGTGTACGTGCGTGGGCGCGGGATCGTGCTCTCCGAGCCGTCGGTGGTGGCGATCGACCAGCGCACGGGCGATGTGCACGCCGTCGGGCTCGAGGCGAAGCGGATGCTCGGCCGCACGCCCGGGACGATCAGCGCGATCCGTCCGCTCAAGGACGGCGTGATCGCCGATTTCGACGTGACCGAGCAGATGCTGCGGCACTTCATCATGAAGGTGCACCAGCACCGGTTCGCGCATCCGCGCGTCGTCGTCTGCGTCCCGTCCGGGGTGACCGGCGTCGAGAAGCGCGCGGTCGAGGAGGCGACGCTCAATGCGGGCGCGCGCAAGGCGTACCTGATCGAGGAGCCGATGGCAGCCGCGATCGGTGCCGGGCTGCCCGTGGCCGAGCCGACCGGGAACATGATCGTCGACATCGGCGGCGGCACGACCGAGGTCGCTGTCATCTCGCTCGGCGGCATCGTCGTCTCGCAGTCCCTCCGCGTCGGCGGTGACGAGATGGACGAGGCGATCATCAATCACATCAAGCGCGAGTACAAGCTGCTGATCGGGCAGCAGACGGCCGAAGAGATCAAGCTCGAGGTCGGATCCGCGTTCACGATGAAGGAAGAGGTGCAGGCGGAGGTGCGTGGACGCGACATGCTCACCGGTTTGCCGAAGACCGTCATCCTCTCGAGCGAAGAGGTCCGTCACGCACTCGAGGAGCCGGTCAACCAGATCATCGACGCGATCAAGTCGACGCTCGACAAGACGCCGCCCGAGCTCGCCGCGGACATCATGGATCGCGGCATCGTGCTCGCCGGAGGCGGGGCCCTCCTACAGGGCCTCGACGAGCGGCTCCGGCACGAGACGCACATGCCGGTGCACCTCGCCGAGTCGCCGCTCACGTGCGTCGCGGTCGGCTCCGGCCGCAGCCTCGAAGAGTTCGACGCGATTCACCGCAGCGCCCGCGCCCGCGGGCGCAACGGCCGCTCCAGGCATTGATCGCGCGCCTCGAGGAGGTCGACGCGCGGACAGCGCCGGACGAGGTGCTCGCGCGCTTCGCCGAGGTCGAGCACGCGTGCGCACCCGAGCTCGCGCCCGGCGAACCGCTGCGCACGACCGGCGAGGTGGTCGCGTTCCTTCGCCACCAGCCGACGACGCACTTGTCGTGTCACTGGTCGGCGGCTGGCGGCATTGCGTCGCTCTACGTGCACGGGGCGACCGCGGCGTTCGCGAACGTGCTCGTGTTGCCGGACCGGCGGCGCGACGGAGTCGGCGCCGCGTTGCTCGAGCACGTGATTGCTCGAAGTCGCGAGCTCGGTGCGACCGCGCTCCATGCGAGCTACGCGACTCCGGCGGGCGCAGCGTTCGCGTCGCGGTTCGGCTTCGTCGACGGGCAGCGGATCGTGCACTCGCTCCTCGACCTCCGCGTCGCGCTGCCGGAGCCGGCGCCCCCGCCAGGGTGGCGGCTCGTCACCTGGCTGCGGCGCGTACCCGACGACCACCTCGACGCCTTCGTTCGTGCGAGAGCCGCCATGGACGACGCGCCGGCATCCGACACCCTCGAGTTCCCGACGATCACCGCCGAGAAGGTGCGCGCCTCGGAGGAATCTCTCGCGAAGCGCAACCGGGAGATGCGGGTCACCGTCGCGATCAGGGCGGACGGCGAGATCGGCGCTTTCACCGAGCTCCGAGCCTCCCAGGGCTCGACCCTCGGGTTCACGGACGACACCGCGACGGTCTCGGCCTACCGGCGGCAGGGGCTCGCGCGTGCAGTGAAGCTCGAGTCTCTGCGCCGACTGCGCGCCGACCATCCTGAGATCGACGTGGTCAGCACGTCGAATGCCGAGGAGAACCGGGCGATGCGAAGCCTGAACAAACGGGTCGGCTTCCGGCCGGCGCTCGTGTGGACGACCGCGAGCCTCAACCTGTCAATCTCCTAGCCCAGCTACGCTGTTCGCTCCGTGCCACGCAACCGGACCGTCCGCCTCGCGGTCCTGGGCTCGTCCGTCCAGCGCGCCGCCCCCTCCGGGTTCCCCTCGAGTCGCTCCAGTGCCCTCAAGCGCCGGATCGTCGTGGGGCTCCTCGTGCTGGTCTCGCTCGTCCTGATCACGGTTTCGTTCCGGTCGGACGCACTCGACGGCGCGCAGGGCACGGGAGCGACCATTCTCCGGCCGTTCGAGGTGGCGGCCGACCGGATCGCCCGGCCGTTCGCGGACACGATCGGCTGGTTCCGTGGGCTCGTCGACGCGAAGCACGAGAACGAGAAGCTGCGCGCCCAGAACGAGGCGCTGCGGCGCGAGTTGATCCTCAACGAGGGTGCTCTCCAGGAGAACGTCCAGCTCAGGAAGGCCCTCAACTACAAGGGACCGCCCTCGATCAGCGACTTCGACAAGGTGCACACTTCTGTTGTCGCGAACTCGCAAGGCGCGCTCGACGAGAGCGTCGTGATTGGCGCCGGCAAGTCGGACGGGGTGCAGCCGGGCAGCGTGGTGGTCGAACCGCTCGGCGGGCCTGACGGAAGTGGTGCTCTGGTGGGCACAGTCGATCGCGTGACTGCGCACGAGTCGCGCGTAACGTTGCTCACCGACAGTCAGAGCGCAGTGACCGCGACCGATGTGACTAACACACAGGTGATCGGTGCCGTGCGGCGCGGCGGCGGCTCGAGCGACGTGCTCATTCTCGACCGTGTTCCGAAGCGGCCGCATGTGCGCGTGGGCGACACGATCGTCACGGCAGGATCTCTCGGCGCAGGCCCGCTGCAGTCGAAGTTCCCGCGCGGCGTACCGATCGGGACCGTCTCGAGCGAGTCCTCGACCGACGCGAATCTCTTCCAGAACATCCAGCTCAAGCCGCTCGTCGACTTCTCCTCGATCCAGTCCGTCGTCGTCCTCGTGCCGAAGAAGACGGGTTAGTGCCCTTTCCAGCACTACCTGTCCGCTTCTGGAACGCGATCACGCGGCGCGCTGCTCCCGCTCCGGCGGTGGCAAAGCCGCCGCCTACGCTCCTGGCCGGCTCCGGCGAGCCTACGCCGGCTGCGTTCTCGGTCGCACCCGTAGCCACCGCTACGGGCACTCCCTGCGTCCTTGCATCGCTTGGTGCTCGCGCCCCAGAAGCTGGACGGCATTACTGGAAGGGGCACTAATGGACGGCGTGAAGGCCGCGCTCGTCCTGTTCGTCGCTGCCCTCTTGCAGCTGTCAGTTCTCACGGAATACCGGCTGTTCCGCACCGCGAGCATCGTGCTGGTCGCGCTGCTTGCGATCGCGCTGCTGCGCGGCTCGATCTTCGGCGCCGTCGCAGGCTTCATGACCGGCCTGCTGCTCGATATCGCGACGCTCGGGACACTCGGCATCACCTCGCTCCTCCTGACGATCGGCGGCTTCTGGATCGGGCGCTACGGCGAGACGACTGCGCGCGACCGCTTCCATGCGCCGTATGTGTCGGTCGCGGTCGTGACCGCGCTGTACCTCTTCGGCCAGCTGCTGCTGCAGTTCATGCTCGGCGAGCCGGCCCCGGCCGGGCTCGTCGCGCACGGGGTGCCGGGTGCTCTGCTCCTCAACCTGATCCTGACCCTGCCGGTCTACGCGCTCACACGCCGGCTGTTCCCGCCGCTCGTGCTCGGCGACCGCATTCGCGAGGTCCGTCTCCTTGGCTGACCGCACGGCTCCGAGCCGCCGCTTCCTCCCGGGCGACCCGCGCGTCGCAGAGCCTTACCGGCTTACGCCGCAACTCGCGTTGCGGGTTGCGATCCTCGGCTTCCTTGCGCTCGCGCTCTTCGCGGTGCTCTTCCTGCGCCTGTGGGCACTCCAGGTCCTCTCCGGCGAGCGCTACCTCGCGCAAGCGAACGACAACCGCGTGCGTACGCTGCGGCTCGAGGCGCCGCGCGGCCCGATCCTCGACCGCAACGGCCGCGTGCTGGTCACGAACATTCCCGGCACGCGCGTCGAGCTCTGGCCGAGCGACCTGCCGAAAACGTGGCCCGCCCAGCGTGCGGAGCTGCGGAAGCTTGCCAACGTCACCGGTGTGGCGACGACGGACATCGTCGCCGAGCTCGCCAAGCACGGCGACGATCCGCTCACCCCCGTGGTCGTGCAGCGAGGGATCAAGCAGCAGCAGATCTATTACCTCCTCGAGCATCAAGCCGAGTTCCCGGGCGTCCGCCTGGCGGAGAGCTACCTGCGCAAGTACCCGTACCAGTCGCTCGCTGCGCAGGTGCTCGGCTACGTCGGGCAGATCTCGCCCGAGGACTACAAGAGCCTGAAGAAGAAGGGCTACCAGGCGAGCGACTCGATCGGCCAATCTGGGATCGAGCGCACGTACGACACGTACCTGCGCGGGAAGGACGGGACGGCGCAGCTCACCGTCGACTCCCGTGGACGGCCGAAGACGGCGGCAGTGCCGACCCATCCATCGACGTTCGGCGAGTCGCTTCGCCTCACGCTAGACATCAACCTCCAGCGTGCGGCGGAACGCGCGCTCACGTACGGGATCAACCTCGCGCGCTCGAGTGCCGAAGGTGCGTACGCCGACGGCGGCGCGATCGTGGCGCTCGATCCGCGCAACGGAGCCGTTCTTGCGCTGGCGTCGAACCCGACGTACAAGCCGTCGCTCTTCGCCGGACGCAAGGATCTGAAGAAGCTCGCGCCGCTCTTGAACACGAACGTCGCCGCGGCGGCCAACTTCCCGGCGTTGAACCGCGCGATCCAGGTCGGCTATCCACCGGGCTCGACGTTCAAGCCGGTGACTGCCCTCGCCGCGATGCAAGAGCACCTGCTGACACCGTTCACGCAGCTCCACTGCACACCGACCTACATCGCCTACCACCAGCCGTTCAACAACTGGACACCCAACATCGACCAGTGGATGGACCTGCGCACGGCGCTGGCCGAGTCGTGCGACACGTTCTTCTATCAGCTGGGTGACGACTTCTATCGGCTCCCGCCGAACCGCGGCCACCCGCTGCAGGGCTGGTCGAACCGTTTCGGGTTCGGGAAGTACAGCGGCATCGACATCGGTGGCGAGACGAAGGGGCTCATCCCGACGCCCGAGTGGCGGTGCGAGCACTTCGGCGGGCCGCCGTGCCAGGGGTATGTCGACCGGATCTGGAAGCCGGGCTACTCGATCCAGCTCGCGATCGGCCAGGGCGACCTGCTGGTGACGCCGCTACAGATGGCGCGCTTCTACGCGCTGATCGCGAATGGTGGCAAGCTCGTGACGCCGCACCTCGCCGAGGACGTCGAGCAGAGCGGGAGCGACGGCCAGCCGCTCCAGGTTCTCCGCAAGTTCGGTGCGCAGCCGCCGCAGCCGGTCAACGTCGACCCGACCGCGCTGCAGTACGTCCGGCTCGGTCTCGAGGAGGCGACGCACGCATCGATCGGAACGTCGTCGGGTGTCTTCGGGAACTTCAAGGTCGACATCGCCGGCAAGACGGGCTCGGCCGAGAAGTTCGTGCACGTGAAGGGCCTCCCGAACGCGATCAAGCTCAACCAGTCGTGGTGGTGCGGCTACGGGCCGTTCGACGCGCCGACGATCGTCGTCTGCGCGATGATCGAGAACGGCGGCCACGGCGGCTCCGCGGCTGCGCCCGCAGCGCTGAAGGTCTTCGAGAAGTACTTCGGCACGACCGCGCCCACGACACTGAAGCCGAGCGACTAGTGAGGGAGCACTAGTGTCGATCGAAGTCGTCGATCCCAGAGCGCGGGGCCTGCGGCCGCGGCGCGACGTGCAGTCGGTCGGGCTCGAAGGCGTCATCCGTCGCCTCGACTGGCTGCTCATGGGCGCTCTCGTCGCCGTGACCGCGTTCGGCCTCTGGGCGATCGACGGCATCACGCGTCACGATGCCGGAGGCTCCTCGCTCAACCACCAGGTCCTGTTCGCGGTCGCCGGTGCCACCGTCTTCGTCGTAGCGCTGTTCGTCGACCCGGACCTGTACCGCCGGCTCTGGCGGCCGATCTACTTCGGGACGCTCGGGATCATGGTGCTCGTGCTTGCGGCCGGCGCGGCGACGCGAGGCTCGAAGCGCTGGATCGACGTCGGGTTCTTCAAGTTCCAGCCGTCCGAGTTCGGGAAGGTCCTCTTCGTCCTCGCGCTCGCGGGCTTCCTCGCCGAGCGGCGAAATGCGACGCAGGCTGCCCGGACACCGCTCGCGGCCATCGGGTTCGGCGCGTTCCCGATCCTGCTCGTCTTCGTTCAGCCGGACATCGGCACTGCGCTCGTGTACACCGCGGCGCTCGCCGCGGTACTGTTCGTCGCCGGCGTCCGCTGGTCGCACCTCGCGATCCTCGCCGCACTGGCGACGGGTGTTGCGCTCGCGGTTCTCTGGCTGCTGCCGGCGGCCGGCGTGAATGTGCTGAAGCCGTACCAGGCCGAGCGGCTCACCGGCTTCACGCATCCCGACAACGATCCGCGCGGGGCGACCTACAACTTGCGGCAGTCGATCATCACCGTCGGTGCCGGCGGCCTTCGTGGCCGCGGCGTCGGCGGCGCGACGCAGACTGGGCTCGACTACATCCCCGAACATGCGACCGACTTCGCCTTCGCATCGCTCGCCGAGGAGCGCGGGTTCTTCGGCGCGTCGATCCTGCTTCTGCTGTATCTCCTGATCGTGTGGCGCTCACTCAAGATCGTCGCCGGAGCGCGCGATCTCTACTGCGCGGTCGTCGCCGGCGGGATCGCATTCATGTTTCTGTTCCAGGTGTTCGTCAACACGGCGATGACGATGGGCGCAGCACCGATCACAGGCATCCCGCTGCCGTTCGTCTCGGTGGGCGGGTCGTCGCTGATCACGAACTTCCTCGCGCTCGGGGTGCTGCAGGCGATCCACCTGCGCCGCCCCGTGCGGAGGCGCGGATGAAAGCGAAGGGCAAGCTCGGGCCGCTGGCGGTGGTCGGCGTCGTGCGTGAGCTGCGGCGCCGAGGCGGCGACCCGCGGCCGCTGTCGGTCGCCGGCGCCCGCGAGCTCGTGCCGATCCTCGCGCGCGAGCTGCGCGCGGGTGGCGAGGCTTCAGGGGTCGTCGAGAACGCGCTCGAGAACGTCTCGGTGCTCGTGTGGGTGGGTGCGCCCGACGAGGAGCAGCTCCATACGGCAGATCGTGGGGGCGTGCCGATCGTCGCCGTCAGCGACGCGGACGTCGTGCCGTACGTGCTCGCGACGAGCGTGATCCGCGTGCCGCCCGGGCAAGGCTTTCCAGTCGACGCGATCGCGCGCGCCGTCGCTGACAAGCTCGGCGAGGACGGCACAGCGCTGGCGGCGCGTCTGCCGGTCGTTCGCAGCGCGGTGTGCGACCACCTGATCGCGTCGTTCTCCAAGCGGAACGCGGTGATCGCAGGCGCGGTGTTCGTGCCAGGGATCGACATGCCGCTCCTGACGTTGAATCAGGTGCGACTCGTGTTGCGGATCGCCCTCGCGCACGGCGAGGCGATCGACAACAAGCGCGCGCTCGAGCTGGTTGGTGTCGTCGGCGCCGGCTTCGGGTTCCGCGCGATTGCGCGCGAGCTGCTCGACCTGGTGCCGGTGGCGGGGTGGGCGTTGAAGGCTTCGGTCGCGTACGCGGGCACCAAGGCCGTCGGCGAGGCTGCCGTTCGCTACTTCGCAGCGCGCGCGTAGCCCTTTCGGTAAGCGCGCCGGTACTTGACAGGGGCGGAGCGAGGTGTAGATTATCTACACAACTAGATAAATACGACTATGATTATCTTTCATCTCGACCAACGCTCAGGCGTCCCCACCTACTTCCAGCTCGTGCAACAGGTGCGCCAAGCTGTCCGCCTCGGGATCCTCCAGCCGGGCGATCAGCTCCCGACCGTGAAGGACGTCGTCGGCTCGCTCGCGATCAATCCCAATACGGTCCTGAAGGCCTACCGCGAACTCGACCACGAGGGGCTCGTGGTCGGGCGTCGGGGAATCGGGACCTTCGTCGCCGATGGTCCGCCGTCGCGCCCGCCGGACGACTTGAAGGCGCTCCGCACGGCGCTTCAGCGATGGGTCGATCGGGCGCGTGCTGCCGGGCTCGACGACGAGAGCATCGCAGCGCTGTTCGCCGACACCGCCTGGGCCGAGCGCATCTCGAGGGTCGCATGATGACGGCGGTGCCGCCAATCCGCACGCACCGGCTCGGCAAGCGCTACGGCTCGACGTGGGCGCTGCGCGACTGCACGCTCGAGGTTCCCGCCGGCTCCGTGACAGCGCTCGTCGGGCCGAACGGCGCCGGGAAGACGACGCTCCTTCAGATCATCGTCGGGCTAGTCGCGCGACCACCGGCTCCGTCGAGGTGTACGGCTCCGATCCGCAGCGTGACGCGGCGACGGTATTGCCGAGAATCGGGTTCGTCGCGCAGGAGCACCCGCTGTACAGCGGGTTCACGGTGGCGGAGACGCTGAAGCTCGGTCGGAAGCTCAACCCGACCTGGGACGACGAGATCGCCCGCCAGCGCATCGAGCTGGTTGGGCTGCCGCTCCGCCGCAAGATCGGGAAGCTCTCCGGCGGCCAGCAGGCGCAGGTTGCGCTGACGCTGGCCCTCGCGAAGCGACCCGACCTGCTCGTGCTCGACGAGCCGATCGCCTCACTCGACCCGCTTGCGCGGCGCGAGTTCCTGCAGTCGCTGATGGAGGCGGTGAGCGAGGGCGGCGTCACCGTTGTGCTCTCCTCACACATCGTCGCCGACCTCGAGCGTGTGTGCGACCACCTCGTGATCCTTTCGCGCGCCCGCACCCAGCTCGCCGGCCCGATCGACGAGATCGTCGCGCAGCACCGGTTGCTCACAGGCCCGCGCGCCGAAGTCGCGGAGATCGCGCGCAGGCACGAGGTGGTCACCGAACGCCACAGCGAGCGGCAGACAAGCTTGCTCGTCCGCGCGAACGGCCACGTGTACGACGCGGGCTGGGAGCTCCACGATGTCGACCTCGAAGAGATCGTGCTCGCCTACCTCGCCCAGAATCGAGCCGAGGACCCGACGTTGGCGAGGTCGGCATGATCTGGGTGAGCTGGCGCCGCCAGCGGACGGAAGCCCTGATCGCGGCCGCGGTGCTGTTCGCGCTGGCCGCGTTCCTCGTCCCCACCGGGCTCCACATGGCGTCCGCCTACCACCACGACGGCCTCTCGGGTTGCCTCGGGCAGGCGGCAGGCGCCTCGTGCGATGACGCGATCCAGTCGTTCACCAACCGCTTCGAGTCGCTCAACAACCTGATCGCGTGGACGACTCTTGTCCCGGGCCTGCTCGGCGTGCTGCTCGCGGCGCCGTTCATGCTCGAGTTCGAGCACGGCACTCACCGCCTCGCCTGGACGCAGAGCATCACGCGCGGGCGGTGGATCGCCGGGAAGCTCGGGCTCGCCGTCGTGGGCGCCCTCTTCGCCGCCCTCGTCCTGACGCTGCTCCTCACGTGGTGGCACGCGCCGCTCGTGCGGCTGAACGGCCGCATGGACAACGGTGTCTACGACAGCGAAGGGATCGTCATCTTCGGGTACACGCTGTTCGCGCTCGGTCTTGCGACGATGATCGGCGCCGTCTGGCGCCGGGCCGTCCCGGCGGTCTTTGCCGGGTTCGCCGCCTACTTCGCAGCCCGGATCTTCGTCGACACCTGGCTCAGGCAACGGCTCATGTCGCCCGTCACGGCCACGTGGCATCTGATGGTCGCGGATCCGCGTGCGCTCCGCCATGCTTTGGTTCTCGACGAGTACCCCTCGGACGCGCACGGCCACCACGTGCTCATTCCGGCGAACGAGTGCGGAGCGGGACCGCTTCTCAAGCGCACCCCCGGGCTCGGCGACTGCTTCGCTCGCCACGGCTACTTCATGCATGCCGTCTACGAGCCGGCGAGCCGTTTCTGGGCGCTACAGGGGATCGAGACCGCCCTGTTCGCCGCAAGCGGCGGGATCCTCCTCGCCGTTGCGGCTTGGTGGACCTACCGGCGCGCCTGAGCTTCTGAGGTCCGTCCGGCCTCGGACCTATCGTCAGCTCCAACGACAGGAGGTGACGCCGCATGGCACTGACCGGACACCAGGAAGCGCACGAGCTGCTGCTGATCGAGGAGGCCGACGCGTGGTTCGAGTACCTGGACGCGATCCGCGGGCAGTCGGCGCACCGTTACATCGAGGTCGAGCCCTGGGCGTGGTCGCGTCTCACGCAGCGACTGCGCGCGATCCGCGCCCGGCGCGGGAAGCTCCGCCCGGTTGCCGAAGCGGCCTAAGAGCACCGAGAACGGTCGCTGATACCCTGGGGTGAGGCCTATGCCAAGGCTTTTCCCAACCCACTGCGACGCGCGCCCACTGCGGCTGCGCGAGCGCACAACTACTCAGGAGACATCGTTTGCCACTTCCCTGGTTCCGACGCAAGAAGTCGGAGGACACGGCACGCCCCGAGCGCGCCGCCGCAGGACCCGCAGTTGAAGAAGTAACGACCGTCGACGAGCCTGCCGCCAAGGCGGGCGACGACGGAGCAGAGAGCACTGCCGAAACCGGGCCGAAGAAGCGCCGGCGCGGCACCCGCGGCGGGCGCAACCGCAAGAAGACGGGCACGGCCGCCGCGGCCGCGACTTCGGGCGCCGAGGCGCCGGCGCCGGCGGAGCGAAAAGCACCGGAGCGCAAGCAGCGCACCCCTCAGACCCGGCGGCGCACGCCGCCCAAGCGCGCACCGTTGCCGAAGGCAAAGCGTGAGCTCGTCGTCTCGGTCGACGCGGGAGAGAAACGCGTCGCGGTGCTCGAGGACGACAAGGTGGCCGAGGTCTATCTCGAGCGCCCCGAGCGCCGCTCGATCGCCGGAAACATCTACCTCGGTGTCGTCGACAACGTGCTGCCCGGCATGGAGGCGGCGTTCGTCGAGATCGGCCTCGAGAAGAACGGGTTCCTCTACGTCGACGAGATCGTCGGCCCGGAGCTCGAAGGTCGCAAGGGCGCACGCAAGATCCAGGATCTGATCCAGCGTGGCGAGAAGATCCTCGTCCAGGCGGTGAAGGACCCGATGAAGACGAAGGGTGCGCGCCTCACGACGGAGATCTCGTTGCCCGGCCGTTTTGTCGTCTACGTCCCGCACGGGGAGGGCCTCGGCGTCTCACGGCGCCTCGAGGACGACGAACGGAACCGCCTGAAGACGATCCTCAAGGAGATCGCGCCAAAGAAGGGCGGCGTGATCGTGCGCACCGCCGCGGAGGGCGCCTCGGCCGAGGACGTCGAGCGCGACCTGGACTTCCTCCAGCGGCTCTGGAAGTCGATCGAAGCGAAGGCCAAGGACTCGAAGCCGCCGTCGCTCGTCTACCAGGAGGCCGAGCTTCCGCTGCGGGTCGTCCGCGACCTGTTCACCGGCGACTTCGAGCGGCTGCTCGTCGATCACGACCGCACGCACAAACGCATCGTCGGCTACCTCAAGAAGACATCGCCGCACATGGCGGAGCGGGTCACGCGGTACAAGGAGCGCGAGCCGCTGATGGAGGCGTTCGGCGTCGAGCAGGAGATCCGCTCGACGCTCAGCCGCCGCGTCGACCTGCCCTCGGGCGGCTACCTCATCTTCGATTACGCCGAGGCATTCACGGTCATCGACGTCAACACCGGCCGCTTCGTCGGCTCGCGCTCGAAGAAGTCGGGCGGACGCCTCGAGGACACGATCACGAAGAACAACCTCGAAGCGGTGAAAGAGGTCGTTCGTCAGCTGCGGCTGCGCGACATCGGCGGGATCATCGTCATCGACTTCATCGACATGGCAAGCCCCAAGAACCGCGCTGCGGTCGAGAAGGCGCTCGGAGAGGAGCTCGAGCGCGACCGGACGAAGACGTATGTCGTCGAGATCTCCCCGCTCGGGCTCGTCGAGATGACGCGCCAGAACGTCACCGACGGCCCGCGCGAAATCATGACGAAGAAGTGCCCAACCTGCGGTGGCGACGGGATCGTCGTCTCCGAGCACACGGCCGCCGTCGACGTCGAGCGCCGGCTGCGCAGCCTGGTCACGCCCGGCTCCCGGGCAAAGGCGTTCAGGGTGGAGGTCGCGGCGAAGGTCGCCTGGCTCGTCGCGGGCTCCGGTGGCGAGCGGTTGCGCGAGCTCGAGGAGACGACGAAGCGGCGGTTCTTCCTCGTCGCCAAGGAGGGCGAGCACCTCGACCATTTCAAGGTCCTGGATCAGGGAACGCTCGAGAACCTGGCGCCGAAGGTGACGGTCGCCGTCGGCCAGGAGGTCGACTTGAAGCTCGGCGAGGTCGGCCTCCACGATTCGCACGCCGGGGTCGGCAAGATCGACGACGTCGACATCGTCGTCGGCGACGCCGCGAAGCTCGTCGGCAAGAAGGTACGGGCGCGGATCACCGCTCTCTCCGACGGGCTGGCGTGGGCCGAGCTGCTCACGCCCACCGACGACGCTGACGAGCCGCTCACTGCCGAGGGCGAGGCCGAGCGCCCGACCCGCGCGAAGCGCAGCGCGCTCCCGAAGAAGGCGAACGCCGAGGCGAAACCCGAGGAGATCGAGGCTGAGGACGCCGACGAGCCCGACGAGCCCGACGAGCGCGAGGAGGCCGACGAGGAGGGCGAGGCGCCGGCGGCGACCGCCACGGCGACGGCGAAGAGGAAGACGCGCCGCGGCTCGCGCGGCGGGCGGAATCGCAAGAAGAAGCCCGCGCTCGCGGCGGATCCGAAGGCCGAAGAGGTGTCAGACACCTTGGAGGTGTCTGACACCGTTGCGGAAGCACCTGCCGCACCCGTCATCCATCTCCCGGACCGCGAGTTGACCGACGAGGGCGGCGGGGCGCTCACCCCCGCGAAGAAGCGGACGCGCCGTGGTTCCCGGGGCGGCAAGAACCGCCGTAAGAAGACCGCTACAGCGACCGCGACCGTCGAGGCGCCCGAGGTCGAGACGACCGAGGGCCCAGCGGAGAACGGCGACTGGGGCTACACGCCGATGAGCGAGTGGGGGTTGGACGACGACGCCGCCTAGCGGCTACACTGGCGACCGCTCGCGGGCATGCGCCCGCGCTTTCTTGGCTATGGACTACGCAATCATCCGTCTCGGTGGGAAGCAGTACCGCGTCCGCGAGGGTGAGACGCTCGTCGTCGACCGCCTCAAGGCCGACGAGGGGAAGACGTTCTCCCCGGATGTGCTGCTCGGCGACGGAACGGTGACGGCGAAGGTGGTCGCACACGAGCGCGGCCCCAAGATCCGAATCGGCAAGTATCGCCGCCGCACCGGGTACAAGCGCCACAACGGGTTCCGTGCCGCGACGTCCCGCATCGAGATCTCCCTCGGCGGTGCGAAGAAAGCCGCGCCGAAGCAGGCCGCCGAAGCTCCGGCGGCCAGGGCCGAGACGCCGCCCGCCGCGGACGATCACGTGAAAGGCATGCCGGCCGGCTACGAGGAGATGACGGTCGCGCAGATCAGCGACGGGGCAAAGACCTGGAACCGGCCGATGCTCGAGGCGGCGCTCGCCTACGAGAGCGTCCACGCGGCGCGCAAGGGCGCGACCGCTGCGCTCGAGTCGGCGCTGAAAGCAAAGGAGGAGGACGCCTAGATGGCACACAAGAAAGGCCTCGGCTCCTCGAAGAACGGCCGCGACTCGAACCCCAAGTATCTCGGCGTGAAGATGTTCGACGGTCAGGCCGCGAAGCCCGGCAACATCATCGTCCGTCAGCGCGGTACGAGATTCCGCCCGGGGCCTGGCACCGAGATCGGCCGTGACGATTCCATCTTCGCCGTCCGGACCGGCACCGTCTCGTTCCGGACGAGCGGTGAGCGTCGCTTCGTGTCGGTCGTCGAGCCCTCGCAGTAGCGATGTTCAACGACCAGGCCCGGATTCGCGTCCAGGCCGGCAAGGGCGGCGACGGAGGCTTGAGCTTCCGACGCGAGAAGTTCGTGCCCAAGGGCGGCCCGGACGGCGGCGACGGCGGCCGAGGCGGCGACGTCGTCCTCGTTGCGGATCCGTCGCTGCGCGACCTCTCGTCCCTGCGGCGACGCCGCCTCGTCAAGGCGGGGCGCGGCGGGAACGGACGCGGCGCCCGCAAGCACGGTGCCGACGGCGGCGATGCCGAGCTGCGCGTACCTACCGGCACCCAGGTGCTCTCGGACGTTGGTGACCTGATCGCCGACCTCGTGCGTCCGGGGGCCCGCGTCGTGCTCGCGAAGGGCGGTCACGGCGGGCGCGGCAACGCACGCTTCGTTTCGTCGACGCGCCAGGCTCCGCGGTTCGCGGAGGTGGGGCCGCCCGGCGAGGAGCTCGATGTCGAGCTACGCCTGAAGCTCCTCGCGGACGCCGCGCTCGTCGGTTTGCCGAATGCGGGCAAGTCGTCGCTCCTGACGCGCATCTCGAACGCGCGCCCGAAGGTCGCCGAGTACCCGTTCACGACGTTGCAGCCGATGCTCGGCACCGTTCAGTCATCCGACGGGCGGCAGCTCGTCGTCGCGGACGTGCCCGGGCTGATCGAGGGGGCGTCCGAGGGCGTCGGGCTCGGGCACGAGTTTCTCGCGCACCTCGAACGCGCGCGGACGCTCGTCCATGTCATCGACGCCTCGCATCCCGCCGACGAGCAGTGGCGCCTCATCGACACCGAGCTCGGAGCGTATGGCGCGGGCCTCGACGAGCGCCAGCAGATCGTCGTCCTCAACAAGATCGATCTCGTACCGGATCCGGTGTTCGGCGTCGACGATTCCCGGGTGATCGCGGTGCTTCGGATCTCCTGCGCGACCGGCGAGGGCATCGACGAGTTTCGCCGGCGTCTCTTCGCCCTCGTTCCCGAGCCGGTTGCCGACGACCGTCCTGACGAGCTGGCCGACTTCCTCGTCTACAAGCCCGAGCCGAAGGCTCGCCCGTGGCGGCTCCTGCGAACGGAAGGCGGCTTTCGGGTGCTTGGGACGCCGCCGTCGGACGAGGAGCTCGAGCGTGCCCTCAAGGCAGCCGGTGCGCGCAAGGGTGCGACGGTCGAGGTGGGCGACGAGGAGCTGGAGCTCGCGTGACGCTTGGGCTCTACGGCGGCGCCTTCGACCCGCCCCACCGCGGTCACGTGCAACTCGCACGCTGCGCGAAGGAGCTGCTCGGACTCGCGCGCCTGATCGTGGTCGTCGCGGCGCGTCCGGGGCACAAGGCTGTCGACACGCCGGCAGAGCTTCGCGCCGAGATGGCCCGCGCGGCGTTCCCGGACGACGACGTCGTCCTCGACGACCATGCACGGACGATTGACCTCCTGCGGGATCATCCCGAGTGGCAGGACGCCTGGTTCGTGCTCGGAGCCGACGAGTTCGCCGACTTCCTCACGTGGAAGGAGCCCAACGAGGTGCTTGCGCGCGCGCGGCTCGCGGTGGGCACGAGGTCGGGGTTCCCACCCGACCGGTTGCAGAGCGTCTTCGACGGCATCACCCGGCCCGAGCGCGTGCGGGTGTTCGAGATGGAGCCGGTCCCGGCCGCGTCGCGCGACCTCCGCCACGCGCTCGTCGAAGCGGACGTGCCCCCTGGGGTCGCGGAGATCATCCGCCGCGAGGGGCTCTACCAGACGACCCCCGGGGTACACTGAGGGCAGTTGAGCCCGCTCGAACAGGCACGCACGATGGCGGCCCTCGCACAAGAGAAGCTCGGCCGCGACGTCGTCATCCTCGACATGCAGCCGGTCTGTGCCTACACGGATTACTTCGTCGTGGTGACCGGCGGCAACCCGCGCCAGGCCAAGGGGATCTGGGACGAGGTGCATGCCCGGATGAAGAAGGACTACGGCTTGCTGCCCCGCAGCGCAGACGGCGAGCGAGAGGCGACGTGGATCGTCGCCGACTTCATCGACGTCGTGCTGCATGTGTTCACCCCCGAGGCGCGCGCGTACTACCGCCTCGAGGAGCTGTGGGACGACGTCCCGCACGAAGCGATTGCAAGCGCGTGAACCGGTGTCTGACACCGTCGCGGGCTACACTGCCGCAGCTGCCTGGGCCCATAGCTCAGTTGGGAGAGCGTTTGGCTGGCAGCCAAAAGGTCGCCGGTTCGAGCCCGGCTGGGTCCACCTTACGAGGTATTGCGCGAACCGCCGCCGGAATTCTGTAGGTGGGGATGATCCGGCGGCGGTCGTGTACTTGGATGTCTTTGACGAGCAGTCGGAGTAGCTCTTTCGCCTGTTCGGGGTTCTCGTTGGCGACGATGTCTTCGAGTTGGTCGGCGAGCCCTGCGAGGGCGGCGCCGTCGGGCGGTGTGTGCGCTTGTGTGGCGAGTTGGGCGGTGAGGTCGGCTTCTCGTTCGCGGAGTGTTTCGAGGCGGTCACGGTGGCCGCGGACGCGGTCTTGGAAGAGGTCAGCTGCGAGGCGGCCGTTTTCGAAGCCTTCGAAGTAGCGCTCCAGCTTGCCTTCGACGCGGGCGATCTCCGCACGCGTCGATGCGAGTTGCTCCTCCATGTCGGGCCGCTCGCTTTCGGTCACCTTGGCGAGGTCGGCGAGTGCCTTCTCGATGATGTGGCCGTCGCGGTACAGCTCGGCGAGTTGGGTGAGGACGGCGGTTTCGAGGCGGTCTTTGGGGAGCCGGTCGCCGTTGCATTTGGAGGGTCCGTACTTGTAGCGGGTGGAGCAGGCGTAGTAGGTGTAGCGGCCGTTGCGACCGTGCGCGCTGGTTCCGACGTAGGCGCGGCCACAGTGGTGGCAGCGGACCAATCCGGAGAGGAGGTAGTCGGTCGGGTTGCCGCGCCGGAGCGATGCGTCCTCGCCGCGGCGTCGGAGGATCTCTTGCGCCTTTTCGAAGGTGTCGTTGTCGACGAGCGGTTCGTGCAGGCCGGGGTGCGTTTCGCCGTTCCAGCGGACGAGGCCGCGGTAGGCGGGGTTGGCGAGGATCAGCTGCAGCGCGTTCGGGGACCAGCCTTGCTTGCGCGGCGGCGGCGAACCTTCGGCGTCCAACGTTCTTGCGATCGCAGTCGTGCCCAGCTTCCCTTCCGCGTAGAGATCGAAGATGCGTCGCACGACCGGCGCTTTCACCGGATCGGGGACGAGCAGCTTGGTGTCTTTGTCGCGGGTGTAGCCGTAGGGGGTGCGGCCGCTCATCCATTTGCCTTCGCGGACGCGGCGTTCAAGTCCGGCGGTGACGCGGTCGACGATGGTGGCGTGTTCGAACTCGGCGAACACGCCGAGCATCTGCAGCATCATCCGCCCGGCCGGTGAGCCGGTGTCGAACGGCTCGGTCGCCGACTTCAACACGACATCGAGCTGGTCGAGTTCCTCGCACAGCCCGGCGAGCTGACGCACCTTCCGTGAGAGGCGGTCGACGCGGTAGACCAAGCAGCAG
The DNA here is from genome assembly GCA_963785875.1 of uncultured Thermoleophilia bacterium. Classification (GTDB taxonomy): domain Bacteria; phylum Actinomycetota; class Thermoleophilia; order Gaiellales; family Gaiellaceae; genus PALSA-600. The sequence goes on from CAWAWV010000003.1 coordinate 124,004, forward strand.
GTCGATCCGCTTCTCGCGCGCGAGGTCGAGCGCCTGCTGCAGGCCGGGCCGTTCGAGGCTGGTGCCGGAGGCTTGGTCTTCGTAGGCGGCGACGATCCGCCAGTCCTCCATCGCCTCGCAGTAGCGCTCCAGCCGCTCCCGCTGCGTCTTCAGCGAGGTCGGCTGGTGGTCTTCGTCGGTCGAGATCCGCTGGTAGAGACAGACACGCATCACAGGCGACCCCCTCTGTTGCCGTGGTCGTCCATGAGGCCATCGATCTCGACGGACGTCAAGTCGGCGCCGAGGAGCCGCCTACCGGGGCCGTACTCGAAGCTCCGACTGGTAGGCGGGATCCCACGCGGCCTGCTCGGAGCCGCCGCAGAAGTGGCATCGAGAGGGTTGCGAGGGTTGCTGGTAAATGACGGTTCCGCGCCGCCCGGGTTCGGGCGGGTAGACGATCTCGTCGCAGCGTGTGCAGATGCGCAGCAGGTCGCGATCGACGATCGCGTACACGGCGCTTCGGCCGTGCGCGAGCCGTACCGCGAGGCCGGCTTCGTGCTTGCGTCGGCGTGCTTGCCGCTCGCGGCGGTCGAGATAGATAAGCCGGAGCCGCTCCTGCTCTCCGCGCGCCTGCTGGTCGCGTCGTGCTCGCTCCTCGAGTGAGTCAGAGCTGTAGTTGCCGAGGAGATCGCCGGCGGCGAGGTGCTCGCGGTCGCGACCCAGTGCTGGCCCTTCGCCGTAGCGGCGGGCAAGCTCCTCGATGCGTGCTCGCTGGCGTCGACGGTAGACCTCGACCAGCGAAGCGACCGCCGCGGTGTCGGTCCAGGTCGGCGGTAGCGGTTGGGGCGCGGGTTCGGCGTCGAGTGGGTCGTCGTCGAGCTGGCGGGTGAGCGCGGCAAAGGCGTCGCGTTCTCTGTCGCTCATCGGCTCGGTCGAGCTGAGCAGGAGGTGGAGCGCGGTCTCGCCCGCCCCGCCGAACTGGGCGAGATGCTCGCCCTGGAAGCGCAGGTGCTTCTCCTGCAGGTAAGCGCGGTGCGCCTCGGGTTTGGCACGCAGCCGCTCCCGCTTCTCGTCGCGTGCGCGCTGCTCGGCTTCCTCTTTCGTACGCGTGGCGTCGTAGACGGCGCGTGCCTTGTTCAAGCAGTCGCCGAGGGTGAGGCCGCCGCCGGCGAGGCTGAGGTCGTCCCAGCAGCGCTCGGTCAGGGCGCGCTCGGGGTCGTGTGCGTGCGCGCAGGCGGCCGCCGCGAACCAGGAGAGGTTGCCGCCCCGCGTCGCCGTAGTAGCTGGAGCTGTAGCGGCGGTGCTTATCGAGCAGCCCGTTCAGCAGCTTGAGGAACGCGAGGGCGCGCGTCTCGGTCGTGGTGAGGAAGAGCAGGCACGGACAGAGCGGGTGCGACCCAGTCCACGCCGCCTGCGCAGCGTAGGCGGCGTAGCCTGCTGCTTTCGTCTTCAGGCGGGCGTGGCTCATCGTCCCGAGGTCGAGCTCGACGAAGGCGAGCAGGCCGCGTCCGCTGCCGTCGCGGAGGTGGATGAGCGCGTCGGGTGCGAGCGCCCGCTCGCGCCCATCCGCCCGGAACAGCTCCCGCGCCTCCCCCTCCCGCCGGAACTGATGTAGGTGCAGACCGACGGTCGGCGCCTGCATCTGGAGGAGCACGTACAGCTCGGAGAGGCGTTCGGCGTGGTGGAGGAATTGCGGGTTCGGCTCCGCCCGCTCCCCGCCACGCGGAACCGGCTCGCCACGCACGAACGCATCCGAGGCGCGGGTCGGCCAGTAATGGAAAGGAGCGGATCCCTTGTCGCGATAGGGGCGGCTCCGACCGAGAAGACCCTGACGGGTGAGACGTTCGCTGCGGTAGCGAAGAGTTCGTGCGGGTGTGTCGGCGAGCAGCCGTTCGAGCTGGGTTTGCGTCAGCACGCGCTGCTCAGCGAGCAGCGTGAGCAGACGCCGATCCGTATCGGTCACGGTCGCGAGTGCGTCGCGCCGGCTCGGCCGGCCGACAGGCCCGCGGCCACCACGCATGTGGACCTCGATCAGGACTGAACCTCCTTGTACAGTCGGGCGCGCACCACACCAACGCGATCGGCGTGACTGCGCGCGAACGGGCGAGAGCTCGCTTGCCAGTCACGGCCGGACCGACTGGCAAACCGGAGCGCGACGATCAGGCCGCCCTCCGCAGCTGGGTGGACGAACGCTGCCGCCGCAGGGCGGCAGCAAACAGCGCGGTCAGCAGCTCGACCGCCTCTGCTTCCTGGGCAGCGGTGAGCGGCTCGACCCTCACCGGGCCAAGCCTGATCTCACCGTCATCGATTGTCGAAGGACGCAGCGGCAACACCTCGCCGCCGCCATGCAGCGCGTCGTTATCGTCCATCGGTTGTCGACGCGCCAGCAGAGGAGCCGTGAAGGTCAACGACGCGCACGCTCGGACGGATACGCCCGGCGAGCGCGAGAAGTCCTTCTACATAGATATGCCGTTTTAGGCCCCCAAAAAACACAGGCGAGGCGCGAAGACTTACCAGACCTTTACGGCCACGCTGCGCGGGTCGGCAGCATCGACGACGGCCACCGGCTCGGCGAAGAGGTCGAGACCTACCGCCAGGCCATCGGACAATCAAGTCAAACGAGCCCGAAAGCTTGCCACTTTCGTGAAGCAGGACACGGCCGATGGATTGGTCGCGCCGGTCGCTCGCGTGGCGCGAGAGCGGCTCCTGTGGCTTCGATTTTGTTGTCGGGTGCGTGATCATCGGCTCGGCGGGCGTGTCAGGCGGCTGCGGGGATCGCAAGTGGGTCGGCGGCGGCGCTCTCGGGCTCGCTGAGCGTCTTGCTGATCCACTCGACGCTCAGGTAGAGGCGGCAGACCGCCCACTCGTCGAGGGGCTCGCGTCGCGCCGCGCGGCGCAGATCACAAGATCGCCGGGAGAAGGCGACTGCGACACGTAGACCATCGCCGTCATAGCCGCCGTGCCGTCCGGCACGGGCACGACGTTCATCACGCCGTACTTCTTTCGCAACGCGAGCGGCGACCTAGACTCGAGACGGTCAGGCGACAACGAGCCACCCGTCGCAGGGCGCGCGCCGAGCTCGATCAGAGCCGATTCGAGTCGTGCACGTTCTCCGGTCGGAGTGAGGGCGTCAGGTCGAATCGACAACGCGGGTCAACTCATCGGAACCTTCGAGCACGCGGGCGAGCCCACCGATCAGGATGTAGCTGACGCGCTTCTTCTCGAGCGCGCGCAGGATCTCGCACGGGTCGAGTCGTGCGGATGCTCTCGGCGCTCGGCCGCGAGAGTGACGGGCTTCGGATCGAAACCATGCAGCGCGTCGTGGAGATCGATCGCGGGCTGTCGCGTGGTGGTGGTGAGGCGCGGCAGGTCCCGGTCGGTAGACGTGGGGCGGAGCCGAGCCGTAAGTGCGCCGCGGCCGACGCGGCGTCGTTCTTGTTGGCCTTCGGATGTGCGATCGCGATCAACCTGTTGCGCGGGCGCCGCATCGAGTGTGGTTGCTTCGGCGTCGTCGCCGAGGAGCGACTGACATGGCTGTCCGTCGCTCGCAACATGCTCTTCTGCTTCGCCGCTGCACTCGTCTTCTGGTATCCGGTTTCCGCCTTGGCGTCGCCCTGGGGCGTGAGCGGCGATGCTTCGCTGCAACCGCGTGTCGCGCTCGCCTTGCTCGTCGCCGCGACCGCGGTGCTTCCGGTCTGTGGGCTCGCGCAGGAGCTAGGGCGGATCCGCCGTGTCACGAAACTCTTGGGTCGGGAGGCGAGATGACAACTGCGTGGATCATCGCCGTGTGCATCTTGTGGGTGCTCGTCTTGTTGATCGCGTACGTGGTTCTCGGGGCCTTGCGGCGGGTCACGGCGGCTCTCGAGCAGGTCGAGGAGCGGTTGGGGCAGGAGGGACCGCAATTCGGAGCTGCCCCAACGACGATCGTTGCGCCGTTCGAGCTCTACGACGAGGGCGGCAACGTAGTGACATCCGACCAACTGCTTGCCGAGCCGTCGACGATCATCCTCTTCGTCGAGCCGAACTGCAAGCCCTGCTTGCGGTTGCTAGACCAGCTGGATGGGGTCGGTGATCGTCTCGAGACGATTCCGTTCCGCATCGTCGTCTCGGAGTCGCGCGAGGCGCGGAGGCTGACGCTCCCGCCGGGACTGCAGCTTCTCTACCAGACGGGCGGTGCCGTGACAGCCGTCTTTTCGAACCGTGTTACGCCGCAGGCATATGCCGTGGGGCGCGACCGCTTCGTGCTGGATCGGCGGCTGCCGACGTCCGAGAACGACCTGCGCGAGATGGCGCGTGTTCAGCGCGATGGAGGGGGTGAGGCGAGAGGAGTTGACCACCACGACAGTCATAGCAACGAGCAATTCCTAACCCTGGGGAGGTAAAAACGATGGAGAGCGAACCGCTCTCGACGAGCACGTCGCGGCAAGGTTTCCTACGCAAGCTCGGAACGACGGTTGCGATCGGGCTGGGTGTCGCGGCCGTCCCGTCCCGGGCAATCGCGCATCTCTCGTCCGACAAACGCGGAGGCCAATCCGCACGCCCGTTTAGCGTCACGTACACGTGCTGCCCGGACGACGGCACACACTGCGTCCAAAACTGCGGGACCGGGCAGAACAACTACTACTGCTGGAGTCCGTCGTGCCAGGCGTTTTCATTCTGCTTGGGCTGCACGACCAACACAGGCTCGTGCTTCGATCATCTCTACCCGGGGTGTCAAAGCCCGCCACCGGGGTCGTCGAAGTCGCATCTAAGGGGGGCTAGACGGTCCGCGCTGTGACCGCCTGAGACCAACTGAGGTTGTCGGCTGCGGCGCCGGTCCGTAGGCTTTCATCGTGCTCCTGTTCATTGGGAGGGGTCTACGGCGGCGCCGCTTGCGCGCGGGGGCACTCGCACTTGGCGTCTTGATCGCTTCGGTCAGCTTCGTGCTGCTCGTAGGAGGTGGGCAAACGAGCGCGCTGCGCGTGAAACGGACGGTGCGGAGCAACTTTCGCGGCGCGTACGACATTCTTGTGCGACCGCGCAACTCGTTCACGCCGCTCGAGCAGCGTGAAGGCCTTGTGCGCGACAACTATCTGTCCGGAATCTTCGGCGGGATTACGTTGGCGCAGGACCGGAAGATTGAGCGGCTGCCGGGCGTGGAGGTGGCAGCGCCGATCGCGAACATCGCGTACATGATGATCGGCAACTTCGTCACGTTGCCGATGCGGCGTTTCGTGACGAAGGCGAAGAACCAGCTCTTTCGGGTGCGCTGGACGTGGGTTTCGGACCGCGGGCTCTCCCGGTATCCGGCGAGTGCGACGTATCTCTACTACAACCCGGCTCCGCCGCCGGAGGAGGAACAGGTCCCCGCGTGTATCGGATTCGAGCAGTCGACCCCGCACAGTGGTCCGTTCGATCCGGGGCTCACCGCAAACCTCGGCTGCTCGTGGCCGGGCGCCGGGCAGCTGCCCTTCGTGATACCGCCGGAGAGCCAGTTCTTCTTCCAATTCCCGGTTCTGCTGGCGGCAGTCGACCCTGTGCAAGAGGCGCGTCTGATGCAGCTCGACCGGTCGGTAGTGCGCGGGCGCTACCTGAGTGAGGGGCATGGCCTGCAAGTGCTTTCGACCGGCCGGCGAGTCGTTTCGGCGCTCGTCAGCACCCGCACCTACCTCGGGGATCGTCTCGTAGCGAACGTGGAGCTGCTGCGGCCCCCGCCGGGAACGGACGTGCGGGCGCTGTTAAGTGCAGGCGCATGCCGGGAGCGACAGCTGCCATGCCCGGAGGGTGCGACGATCACGGCGCCAGCGGGTTGGCCCGCGGACACGACCGCGTACAGCTTCCTCGCCGGGCTACCGGGACAGCGGATCGCGACGCGCAGCTTCGACGCGCAGCGGGCTTACGGCGCAGCGACCACGAGCACGGGCGCAACGATTCGTCAGGGTCGTGGAATCATCTCCGACGGGCTCTGGACGACCGCCCCTAGCCGCTACCGGACGCTCGGCAAGGATCGGCTCGCAGTTCTGCCGACATCGAACCCGCAATCGATCTGGCGCGATCCGCTCACATTTGCGCACAACCTCTGGTTCTGGGCGCCGCCCCAGAACAAGGACACTCAGTTCCGCGGACTCCGTGAAGCACCCGGACTGAACCGAGGGGCACCCGGCGGCGCGCTTGAGCAGCCGTTCCTCCGTGTTGTCGGACGCTTTGATCCCGAGCGATTACCGGGATTTTCTCCCTTGTCGCGCCTTCCACAAGAGACCTACTATTCGCCTGAGCTCGTCCCGGCCGATCAACGCAGCCGCACGCTGCTGCGTGGCCAGACATTACTGCCGACGCAGAACCTCGGCGGCTACATCGAGCAGCCGCCCCTTCTTCTGACGAGCCTCGATGCGGTGAAGGCGTTCACGAACCCGCACGCTTACAGCAACGTCTCCGCGACACAGCGTCGAGCACCGATCTCGGTGATCCGCGTCCGCGTCAGCGGCGTTACGGGCCCGAACCGGCTCAGCCGAGAGCGGATCAACGCGGTGGCGCAACTGATCCATGAGAAGACCGGCCTCGACGTCGACATCACCGCCGGTTCGTCGCCACATCCGCTCACGATCTCTCTCCCGGCCGGCAAGTTCGGCCGCCCTGGCTTGCAGGTTCAGGAGGGCTGGGTCAAGAAGGGAACCTCGGTGCGATACCTGCGTGCGCTCGACCGAAAGGATCTGGCGCTGTTCCTGCTCGTCCTCGCCGTGACCGGATTGTTCCTCGCGAACGCGGCCTTCGCCGCTGTCCGCAGCCGCCGCGCAGAGATCGGGATTCTGCGTACCCTCGGCTGGTCGGGACGCGAGATCTTCACCGCCGTGCTCGGGGAAGTGGCTGCAGTCGGACTTGCCGCGGGCGTGGTCGGCGTCGGCTTGGCGTTGCTGCTTCTGCACCTGCTGTCGCTGCATCTCGCCTCGATCGACGCGCTCTACGTGCTGCCGATCGCGGTGGCGCTTGCAGTCACCGCCGGCGCGCTCCCGGCCTGGCGTGCGGCTCGCACCAGCCCGCTCGAGGCGATCCGTCCGGCTGTCACCGGCCCACGCCACGCCGGCCACGTCGCCGGTGTCGTCTCGTTCGCTGCGGTAAACCTCACCCGGCTGCCCGCACGCACACTGATCGGCGCAAGCGGCCTCGCCCTCGGTGTGGCTGCGCTCACCTTCCTCATCGGAGTGGAGCGTGCGTTCAAAGGCATCCTGCTCGACACCGTGCTCGGGCATGCGCTGATCGTCGAGGTTCGCACAGCCGACCTCGTCGCCGTCGCGCTGACGATCGTGGTCGCTGCGCTTGCGAGCGCGGACGTCCTCTACCTCAACCTCTCCGACCGACGGCCCGAGCTCGTCACACTCGAGACCGCCGGCTGGTCACAGCGCGAGCTCGCAGCCCTCGTCGCCGCCGAGGCGCTCCTGCTCGGCGTCAGTGCGAGCATTGGCGGCGCCGTCATCGGGGTCGCGATCACGGCGCCGCTACTCGGGATCCCGCTTCTGCCGTTGGTCGAGGCCGCCGGACTGGCTGCCTGTGGCGGTACAGCCGCGTCCATCCTCGCCTCCTTGGCGCCGCTCTCGCAGCTGCGTAAACTGGCGGCCCCCGTAGTGCTCGCGGATCAATGAGCGGATTCCCCGTTCGCGTCGAAGGGTTGAGGAAGAGCTACGGCATGGGTGCGGCCGAGACACACGCTCTCGACCAGGTCACCTTCGGGCTTGACCGAGGTAGCACCACCGCCGTCATGGGGCCGTCAGGCTCAGGCAAATCGACGCTCCTGCATCTGATCGGAGCGATGGACCGTGCCGACGAAGGATCGATCATGGTCGATGATACGAACGTCGTCGGTCTGTCTCGCGCCGAGCAGGTTTCGTATCGGCGCCGTATCGGCTTCGTCTTTCAGCAGTTCCATCTCATTCCAGCGCTCACGGCGCTCGAGAACGTCGTGTCGCCTCTGCTACCTCGTCACACAGAATTCGACAAGTTCGAACGCGCGCGAACGCTCCTGGCGGCCGTGCGTCTGGAGGGGAAGGAGCAGTCGGTCCCGAGCCAGCTCTCCGGTGGCGAACAGCAGCGGGTTGCGATCGCGCGGGCCTTGCTCAACGGTCCGGGCCTGCTGCTCGCGGACGAACCGACCGGCAACCTCGACAGCCAGAACGGAAGCCAGATCATGGCCCTTCTCCTCCAACTTCGGAACCAGCACGGCATGACGGTCATCGTCGCGACGCACGACCCGGCCGTCGCCGCCCAGTGCGACACGACTCTGCGGCTTCGGGACGGACAGCTCGTCGGCGACGAGGCGGCGTCGCCCAAACCGGCTGCGACGTCGCCGTAGGTCGGAGCGGCTGGCGAAGCGTGAGCGTCCGAAAAGGGGGCGGCCCGGTCCAGTCGTCGCCCGGCTGTCCTCGGCGGACACTGCCGGACTCGAGCGGTCGCGGCCGGACATCACACTGGCCTTCCGCTCCTTGCGCTGTTCGCTGTCGAAGGATCTGTCGCACATGCGGCCATGAGCGAACGCCTGGCTCGAGGCTGCCTGCGGCTCCCACCGCATGAATGACCTTCGCCGGGGCTCTGCCCGACCCAAACGGGGATGATCGGGTCACGATTGACCTGACCGATGACACCGGGTAATCTCGAACTCGTCTGTGGCTTGCAGTCCGTGACGGAGCAGAGCTCCGTTCGCAAAGGTCATTGGGGTGGAGCAAGCGCTGACTATCTCCGAACCGGCCACCGACGACACGGTCGGCGTTCTTGTTATCGGCACGACGGCGCTCGACGCGTTCGCGTTAAGCGAGTGCCTATCGATGCACCCGTTAATCAAGGGCGGTTGGTGCTGGACCGATGGTCTGAAGTTCGAGGATCCAGTCCGTAAGTTGCGAGACCCGTCGGGTGTTGACGTCGCAGTCATCGACGCGGACCGATCTTGCCGCGCTCGGCTGGTACGCCTCGTAGCGGCGACGCTACCGCAGGCGCGAAGAATCGTCCTTGCGGCGGACGATGATCCGCACGTGTTGGTCGAGTGTGCTCGGGTAGGGGCGTCGGGGTACCTCCCGCGTCGGGCGCGCCCCGACGATCTCGTGGCCGCAGTGCTAGAGGCGGCCAGAGGGGCATCGTTCTGTCCGACGGAACTGATGCCCACGTTGTTACTGGGGCTTCAGTCAGCACGGCACGCCGCGGAACGAGATCAAGGGCTTCCCGCGTTCACCCGTCGCGAGATCGAAGTCGCATCGCTCTTGCAGCGCGGCCTAACGACGAAGGCGATCGCGGCACACCTCTGTATTGAGACGCAAACGGCAAAGAACTACACTCAACGCATCTTCCGAAAGCTCGGCGTCCACTCGCGCGCGGAGATGTTCGGGGCGTTGTCTCACGTCGAACTGCCGTCGTTGATCGCGCCATCAGCTTGGTAATAGCCGAGGGCTGGTAGCACGTTCGCAAATGCCCTCACCCGCCGAGCCATTCGGTGAAGCGGACTCATCGAAGGCAGGCGTCAGGCCTACCATTCGCAAGTCGTCTCGGCGCCGGAAACCTCATGTCTCCCACTCGCGGGACCTGAAGATGTCCTCAATAAGCGGCCACGGCGACGTCCCCGCCCGGACCGTAAGCGCACGTTCCTTTGAACTTCCCACTTGGCAAGCGATGAAGGTAGAGCTCCGTGGGCCTCTGCGGTTCCTTGCCGGCCTTGAGCTCCCTCTGCAGCTTGGGGGCATCGCGCTTCAGCCGCTTGTAGTCACCCTTCGTCGGGGAAGCAGCGGTGCGCCGCCCGCTACCCTCGCAGATCACCGCCCTCAGCTTCGTCCGCACAGGCTTCACGACTGACGGGCGCTGCACGGTTCGAGCAGTCGTCGTTGCAGACGTGGTCGACGACGCGGACGTATGCGCTCCACAAGCGGTCGTGAGAACCGGCATCAGCAGAATCAGCAAGATCAATACGCGGATCATCGACCTCTGGTCAGCTACTCTACCCGGGGAAGGCCCGTTCAGGTGGGCACACCGCCTGGGCCTGGCGCCACCAGGCTGGACGGCGTCGGCACCATGAGATCGCTCACTTGGGTGCGACGTTTGTGCAGAGTGACTGCTGCGGAGAGCACAGCTCCCATTGAAGCAACAAGGAGGACAGCGAGCCAGGTTGCGTAGATGCTGATCGTCTTCGCCTCGAAAACAGCGACGGCCACCGCAATCGCGCCGTTCACGACGAGGGCGGCGATCTCGGCAGGTGCGTGTTCGGCCGCCTCCGCCCTCGCCGAGCCAAGGCACCCGCAGGGCACGGCACCACGATGAGCGCGGTAGACGAGCGACCTGTAGACCAGAAAGCTCGCGAGCAGCGTCAGTGCCGCGGACGCCGCCGCGCCAGGAACGAACCCGCTGAGCAGCCAGAGCCCGAGGGCAACCTCGGCCACGGGAACAATCGCGGTGACTAGCTGAACCACCCGCGATGAAAACAACCCATGGAGTTCGAGGTACCGAGCGAACGCCACAGGCTCCGCGAGTTTGATCGAGCCTGCCGCCGCGAACAAGAGGCCTAAATGGATCAGGCCCACGCCCGCCAAGAGCGCGAGGAAGTTGCCTGGGTTTAACATCCTATGGGATTGGCGGAACCGCCCGCTGGCTGAAAATCCCCGGCATCGGGCTCCGGAATGAGATCTGCACGAACGTCTTGTCCGGGTCGCGACCAGCCCACCGCTCGAGATTGAATTGGTGCAACGTACCGCCAGGACCTTCGATCGTGTAAACACCGCCCTTCAACGAATTCTTGAAAAGTTCACGAACTTGGCTGATCGAGAGCAAGCCCCTCCTCGTGCCGCCCGCGTGAACAGCGCTCGCTTCGTTCGCGTCCGCGATTACGAGTTCCATGAAGTCTCGTCCCCCTTTGGTCAAATGCAGTAACCGCCAATCAAAACGCAGACGCTGTAGCAGTAGTACTGAAGGTCAAGATGGTCGTAACAGTCGTAGATCTCACCCGCATAAAGGGGCGGTCCAACACAGCAACCATCGTTTCCACCCCGCGGGCGGCAGCTGACGTTTTGACACAGCTGGTCAAGCGGCTCAGCGGACGCAGACCGAGGCCAAACAAGCGCCTTCATTGCAGGGATCGCCGCGAATACTCCGATGGTCATCTGCCCAAGGAAGCGCTTCCGCGATGTGTTGGCGCTCCGCGATGGCGTCGCAAGTTCATCTGACAATCCGTTTCCCCCCTCGATGAACGTGTTTTTCGTCGCTACGCCAGGCGAACCGGCGCTGTATCCGGCTGGTATTTTCCCGCCATTCGCGAAGCTTGGCCACGGGTCCGCGGTACTGAGTGGGTACCCAATCGTGCGTAGATAAGGGAGGCTTGAGTTGGTCCGCATTGAGTACCCGGCCAAACAGGCCGACGGACACCCCCGGCCGGCAAGGGTCTCGGTTCGTGTCCTATCTGACAACATCAGCGCCTAACGGTGTCTGGGGAAGCGAGCAGAAATACCCACGCGCTCGCTTCGTTGCCAGACGAGATCGAGAGTCAGGAGGCCGCACGAACACAGGGCCGGCCCAGGCGAACCGTGCGGCACCAATCCGAAGCCCTCGAAACTGCCAAGCTGGGCTTTGCGAGCCGAAGGCGCAGCGCGGGAGCCATCAACAGTACGAGCACCGGAGCAAGCCGGGCAAGGTGACTGTCGCGGGCAAGCCTGGCGCCAGCAGTCGGCACAACGCTCGTCGAAGTTCCCGCCGCCTGACCGCGGTTCGCGCAATGCCCCGTACGTCGTCTTCGAGCAAACGAATGAGCTCACCGTCCATCGTGCCGCGGCCGGCTGTGCCATATCCCGAAGAATCAGTCGATCGCGAGCGGCGAGCCGGCGATCAGAACCTCGCGGTTCGCGCAATGCTCGGTTCGGCCCACCTGAAAGCCGCCTGATGGCGGCTTTCGTTTCCTCTTAGTCCGCCGGCGGCCGCACAACGGCGCCGCCGTTCGCGCGTTGCACGACGAGCGGCAGGAGCCGGTCGGAGAGATACCCCTCGATCGCGTGGACCGCGTCGTCGATCAGCCTGTCGCGCTCGTCGGAGGCGAACGTGACGCGCAGTGCGCATCCCTCACCGGAGTCGATCACTTCGGCGCTGAGGCCGTGGGCAGCGAGCGCGTCGGTGAGATCGCTCCCGATGCCCCGGCGGGGCACGTCGATTTCGATCATTTCTGCCACCGCCGGTTTCCTATCCGTGACGAGCAAGTTCTATGCATGCCTCCGCAGCAGGCGAGGGACGAGCGCTTGGCGTGGAGCGGGCTCGCGCAGCTGCTCTGCGCGCACCTCGAGCAGATGCACCAGCTGGGCGGTCTTCACGAACGGATCCCGCAGGACCGCACCGCCGGCGACCGGCTTCGCCGCCACGAGCCGGCCGTCGACGAGAGCCACGACCAGCCGGCCAGGCGGCACCGGGACCTCGGACAACGCCGCGAGGCGGTCGATTTCGGGGTCATCGGCGGGCTTGCACATGCGCAGCTCGATGTCCGGCGACTCGACGATCAGCTCGTCGGCGCGCTTGCGAGGTCGCGCCGAGCGACGAAGGGTCGCGATCCGGTCTTCCATGATCATCCTCCTCACCTCGATGTCCAGCATCCTGGGCCTCCCTGACGGTGTCTTGTAACCAGTGATATGATGTTAGCAGTTACGTAACCCCCAAAGCAAGGTGAGCGGTGAACACAGATCTCGTCCAGGACTTCGTCAACTCTCGTGACCTCCGGCCGGTGGTCGAGGCGTTCAACACCCCGAAGGAGCTCTCTGCGTGGCTGCGCGAGCGCCAGCTGCTCGAGCCGGGCGCCCGCGTCACGCGAGCCGATCTCGCTGAAGCGGTCCGCGTGCGTGAGGCGCTGCGCGACGTGCTCTCGGCCAAGGTCGGGATCGAGGTCGATCTCGCGGCCGCGATGGCCCAGATCGACGCCGCCGCACGCCGCGCCGGCCTGGAGCTTCGATTCGACCCCACGTGCCCGCGCGTCGAACCGACCGTCGGTGGCGTGCGCGGGGCGATCGGCCGGATCCTCGTCGAGGTCTACGACGAGATGGTCGACGGCATCTGGGAACGGATGAAGGCGTGCAAGGCCGACGACTGCCGGTGGGCGTTCCTTGACACGTCCAAGAACCGGTCGCGCACCTGGTGCTCGATGGACAGCTGCGGCAATCGCGCGAAGGTGCACGCGTACCGGCAGCGCCACCACCAGTGATCCGACCGCGACCGGCAACGTTCTCCGGCGCTAGCATTTTCGGCACAGAGTCGGCACAGACACGTTCGCACGCCGCACCTATCGTTGTCTCTAACGACAACGAAGGGAGAGGAACGTGCGCAGAGCTCTTTTTCTATTCGCGCTTCTGACGGTGCTTGCGTTCGCCGGTGGCGCCGCGGCCGCGAACCACCCTCCGGTCGCGTGTGGGACCTGCGATCCGGGCGGCGGCTACACCGGCTGCAAGTCGATCTCGGCGTCGCACTCGTCGAGCACGTGGCTGGTGTACTCGATCAGGCACGTCATCGTCGTCTCGTACTGCAAGCGGAACGGCGTCATCACGAGCATCTCGATCGCAGCGCACTACTGCGACGTCAGCGGCGTCGTCTCGTGCTCGCCGACCGTCGCGTGGAGGACGGGTGGAGGCGTCGGCTACACGTGGGCGACGTACGAGGCGCATGCTCAGTGGTCCGTCACCCCGCTGCACATCTACAACAACACCGACGTCGTCGGGCTCACCGTGCCGACGATCGACGGATGATGAAGGAAACGTGGTGCAAGCGCTTTGCGATCCTCGCCGGGGTCTGGCTCGTGCTCGCGATCACACTCCAGGTCGTGGTCTCGCTGGCGCTGCGCTGAACTAGTGTCGCGGTCGTGGAACTTCGCCCCACGACCGACGGCGACCTGCCCGCGCTCCACGCGACGTTTGTCGACGCCGCCTCGACGGTGTTTGCACCCCGAGGGTTCGACGTGCCGTCGCCCTCGGTCGACGTGTTCTCGATTCTCCAGCGGCACGTCCTCGCCACCGGTGTCGGGTACGTCGCCGAGGAGGATGGCGACGTGGTCGGGTTCGGTTCGGCCTGGACACGCGGCGAGGATTGGTTCCTCGCATGCTTGTTCGTGCGGGGCCGCGCGCAGGGCCGCGGCTTGGGGCCGAGGCTGCTGGACGCCGTCTGGGGGGACGCGCGGCGCCGCCGGACGGTGACCGACGCGATTCAGCCCGTCTCCAACGTCCTCTACGGTCGGCGTGGGCTCATCCCGGAGACGCCGCTTCTCACCTTCAGCGGCGTTCCGCAGCTCGACGCGCCTGCGGAAGAGGAGCCCGCCGACCTCGGGGCGGTCGACGCGTCCGCCTACGGGTTCGATCGAACCGTTGACCATCGCTACTGGGAGCTTCACGCGCGTCGAAGTGAGTGGGGCGACGCCTACTCGTATGCGTTTCCGGACGGTGACCTCGGGCCGGTCGCCGGCGCGACGCCCGCGGCCGCGGCGCGTGCGCTCGCCGCTGAGCTTGCGAGAAGCGCGGGCCCGGTGCGGGTGAGGATCCCCGGCTCGGCGCGGGCGCTCGTCGAGGTCGCGCTTCGGTCGAGTCTTCGCCTCGGTGCAGTGCCGGGGCTCGTGCTCTGCTCGCCCGGCGTCGAGCCGCCGACGGCGCTCGCACCCTCGGGCTACATGCTCTTCTGAGCGAAGATTCGGCAGCTCGAAGGCGGGTACACTCAGCCGATGTCGGGTGAAGCGTGGGGATTCGTCTTCCTGATGCTCGCGCTGAAGATCCCGATCGTGTACCTGGGGGTCGTCGTCTGGTACGCGATCAAGGCCGAGCCGGAGCCAGGGGTCGACCCGAACGACTTCTCGGTCTGGCGGCCGTGGCACCGGCCCGAAGGACCGCGCCCACGTCGCGGCAGCCCGCACGGCACCCGCGACTCGGCTCGGGTCGAGCGCGCACGGCGCGATAGAGTCTCTGCATGAGCTGAGCTCGACGGCCCGCGCCGTAGCGGGAAATGAGCTCGACGATCCGCGACCCGGAGAAGCGATCGCCGGGTTCCTCGCCGCGTGCGGCGTCTTCCTCGGTGTCCTCGAGCTCTTCTATCGCCCGTTTCGGCTCGTTCCCGCCGCTGTGATCCTGCTCGTGGTCGCGACCGTGATGAGCCGTGACCAGCAGCGGCTCGTCAAGCTGGGGTTCGCGACGGTCGGCATCTGCTTCATCGCCGGGGCCGCGCTTCAGATCATCACGCACCATCCCTTGTACTAGAGGCTTGATGTGGGATTGGTTCGTCGTGGGGCCGTCTCAGACCAGGCGAGGGCGGCTCGGCGTCCGCAGGGAAGGCTAGAAGCCTTCACAAGGACGACGAGACGGTCTCGCGCCGCGTCTGAGGCGGCATCCGCGGCACTGCCCCATTTCACATCGAGCCTCTAGGGAAGGACACCTCGAGCGCCCCTGGTACAACACAGGGGTGAGCACGCACGACGTCGACGGCCTGAATGCCGGCTACGCGCGCGCGCTGCTCGACGACTACCTCGAGAACCCGGAGGCGGTGCCGTCCGAGTGGCGCGCGCTGTTCGAGAGCGGCGATTCCGCGCTCGTCGCCTCGCACCCCGGGATTGCCCGTCTCCTCGAGAAACTGCCGGCAAGCGGCGGCAACGGCCATACCGAGGCGCCGCCCGAGTCGCCTGCGCCCGTCCCGGCTGTCGCGCCGGCGCACGATGAGCGGCTTCTCGGCGGGGTTGCGGCGGCGATGGCGCTTGTCAAGGCGCACCGCACGCACGGCCATCTCGCTGCCCGGCTCGACCCGCTCGGATCGGAGCCGGTCGGCGACCCATCGCTCGAACCGCTTCGTCTCGAGCCGAAACTGACCCCGGAGCTCCAGGCCCAGATCCCTGCGGCCGTGCTCCGCGTGCACGTTCCCGGAGAGACGCTCGCCGATGTCCTGCCGCAACTGGCCGAGACGTATTGCAGCACGATCGCCTACGAGCTCGAGCACCTGTCCGACCACCAGCAGCGCGTCTGGCTGCGCCAGGCGATCGAGTCGGGCCGCTATCGGCAGCCGCTCGCTGCCGAGGAGAAGAAGGCGCTGTTCCGTCGGCTGTGTGAGGTGGAGGGGATGGAGCGATTCCTCCGCAAGCGGTTCCTCGGTCAGAAGCAGTTCTCGGTCGAGGGGCTCGACGTGATGATCCCGATGCTCGACGAGACGATCGAGCTGGCCGCGGAGGCAGGTGCCCATGACGTGGTGCTCGGGATGGCGCACCGCGGCCGGTTGAACGTGCTCGCCCACACGATCGGCACGCCGTACGAGTACATCTTGCGCGAGTTCGAGGGCGAGCGGACGATTGACGCCGTCGCCGCCGACCCCGAAGGAGGGACCGGCGACGTCAAGTACCACCTCACCGCTGCGGGCACCCGGACGACGGCAAGCGGGAAGATCGGCGTTCGCCTCGTCGCGAACCCGAGCCATCTCGAGGCGGTGAACCCGGTCGTCGAAGGCCGCACGCGCGCCGAGCAGACGGACCGGTCGACCGCGAACGGTGCGCACGACCCGTCGGTCGCGCTCGCGGTGCTGCTGCACGGCGACGCCGCCTTCGCCGGACAAGGTGTCGTCGCGGAGACGTTCAACCTGCACCACCTGGACGGCTATTCGACCGGCGGCACACTGCACCTGATCACGAACAATCAGATCGGCTTCACCACCGATCCGAGCGAGGGCCGCTCCACGCGCTACTCGTCCGACCTCGCGAAGGGATTCGACAGCCCGATCATCCACGTCAACGCCGACGATCCCGAGGCGTCGATCGCGGCCGCACGCCTCGCGATGGCCTATCGCCGCCGCTTCGGCCAGGACGTCGTCATCGACCTCGTCGGTTACCGCAGGTTCGGCCACAACGAGCAGGACGAAGCCGCGTACACACAGCCGCTCATGGTCGAGCAGATCAACGGCCATCCGAGTGTGCGCGAGCTCTACGAGGAGCAGCTGATCGAAGAAGGTGTGCTGACGCGCGCGGAGGCAGACGGTCTCGTCGGTGACGTCGAGACGGCGTTGCGCGCCGCGCACGACCGGTTGAAGGCCTCGTTCGCGGAGCCTCAGGAGATCGATCACGGTGCGACTGGACATTCGAGCACGGGCACGATCGACACGGCGGTGCCGAGCGCGACGCTCGAGCAGCTGAACGAGCAGCTGCTGCGTACAGCCGAGGAGTTCTCGGTCCATCCGAAGCTCGCCCGGCAGCTCGAGCGCCGACGTGCGGCGATGACCGGCGGCGGAATCGACTGGGGCCACGCCGAGGCGCTTGCGTTCGCATCACTCCTCGTCGAGGGAATCCCGATCAGGCTGACCGGTCAGGACGTGCAGCGGGGCACGTTCGCGCAGCGCCACCTCGTGCTCCACGATGTGCACACGGGCGAGACGTTCACACCGATGCAGCATCTCGACAGTGGATCGGCGTCCTTCGAGGTGTTCAACTCGCCGCTCTCCGAGTACGCGTGCGTCGGCTTCGAGTACGGCTACTCGGCGGCGGCGCCGGAGGCGCTCGTGCTCTGGGAGGCGCAGTACGGCGACTTCGCGAACGGCGCGCAGATCGTCATCGACCAGTTCATTTCGTCGGGACTGTCCAAGTGGCGGGAGACGTCGCGCCTCACGCTCCTGCTCCCGCATGGGTACGAGGGGAACGGGCCGGAGCACTCCAGTGCGCGACTCGAGCGGTTCCTGCAGCTCGGCGCCCAGGAGAACCTGCGCGTTGTGAACTGCACCACCGCCGCGCAGTATTTCCACCTGCTGCGGAGGCAGGCGCTCGACGCGACGGCGCGTCCGCTCGTCGTCGTCACGCCGAAGGGCCTCCTGCGCCTCAAGGACGCGACGTCGACGATCGGCGAGTTCGTCGGCGGCGGCTTCCGCACGGTGATCGACGACGCGCGGATCGACAAGCGCCGGGTTGCACGGCTCGTTCTCTGCAGCGGCAAGGTGTACTACGACATCGTCGGCCACGACACGTATGCGGAAGCATGCCGAGACGGTCGGCGTCGCGCGAATCGAGCAGCTCTACCCGTTCCCGACCGAAGCAGTTGCCGCGGTCGTCGCCTCGTACCCCTGGCTCGAGGAGGTCGTGTGGGCGCAGGAGGAGCCGCAGAACATGGGCCCGTGGCGCTCGATCCGGCATCGCCTCGAAGAGGTTGCGTCTGGGCGGCGGCTCCGGTTCGTCGGCCGCCCATGGCGCGCGAGCCCGTCCGAGGGCTACCCGACCGCTCACCTGATCGAGCAAGACCGCATCGCCCGCGAGGCGCTCGCGCGCGGCTGACCGGCGCCGTCAACACGCCGGCGACGGCACCGGCTCGAACCCGACGGCAAGCCGGCGGTAAGGTGAAGAGCATGTTCAAGCGCCTGCTGGAATGGCTCGGCTTGCGGAAGCGGCCGCCGGACAGCGGCGTACGGGAACCGAGGCGGCCGGTGCCTTCTGCGTCCGGTGGGGCGATCGCGCTCGACCCGGACGACGAGCAGTAGCCGGCTGCGGTGCCCCTGTTCGCCGGTCGGCTTCACGTCCACTACGGACAGGCGTATGTCTTCAGCGGCAGCGGAGGAGACACGGGTGAGATGGATGCGTGTTTCCGAGGGCAGACGAACGGTCTGCTCGGGGCGGGGCAGTTGGGCATGCTCTTCTTCTTCACAGGGCTCCACACGGGCTCTGTCGAGCTGACGGTCGATGTCGTCGAGCGGGAACCGCACCTTGACGAACCTTGGGAGGAGTGCGTCGAGGTGAGCTTCGCGCCCGTCGCCACAGATGCCCGTCTTGTCGACTGGGATCGCCAAGTCATCTGTGAGTTGCCGTTACAGGTTCGCGACTACCGAGTCCGCTACACCGCTCGGGGAATGGACCGAGGACAGGCGGCTGACACGATCATCGAGGACCAGCAACCGGTCGATTCGTACGGGCTCTGGTTTTGGCCGGCAGCTCCCACGCCAGATCGCGTTCTCAGGGAGGCCTCGCAGGTTGCCCGGTACTGGCACGACTGGGCACAAAGCCTGTAACAGGTGTCAAGGCGAATGACCGGAGAACCCCCCGCCCGGTCGTCGGGATCTCAGGGTGCAAGCTTCCCGTGATGCGTCCGTTGATCGTCCGGCTCGCGACTCGCTACCTCGGCGCGCTCCACCGAGCTCTTTACTCCGCGAGCGGCGGCCGGATCGGCTCGCACATTTGGGGGCTCGAGATCGTGCTCCTCACAACCACCGGACGAAGATCGGGCAGGGCGCGCACCGTGCCGCTCTGTTCGCTGCGCGATGGCGCAAAACTCGTCGTGATCGCCTCTTACGGTGGGCTTGACCGATCGCCTTCATGGTGGCTGAACCTCCAGCGTGACCCGCGAGCCACTGTGCGACTCGGCCGGATCACGCACGACGTCGTGGCGCGCGAGGCGATGGCCGCCGAGCGCGAACGCCTCTGGGCGCAGGTGACCTCCCGGGCGCCGGGGTATCTCGACTACCAGCGGCGGACGAACCGTCGCATCCCGATCGTGCTACTCGAACCTCCCGGCTGATGCGTGCCGCTGACGCGGCGTCGGCGGTCAGAGCCCGCGCCGTCGCCGAGCGCGCTGCGCGGAGACAGCTTGCTTCGCCAGACGCGGGCCGTGCTTCCGCGCTTGCGAGACGACCCATTTGCGCTGGCGCCTCGGCAGCCGCCGCCAGAGATCCCACAACGTGAGCGCCGTTCCGACCGGGCCGAGGCGGCGAGTGAGTCTGACGCGTGCCATCGGGCCATTGTGCCTGGCCCCGGCGGTGACGAGACCGTGGATCGTCTAACATCCTCCGGCTAGGAGGGAAACGGTGTCGGAGCAGGAGGATTACATGGCCGTCGACACGTCGTCGATGTTCGCACAGGTCATCCAGGAGCATCTCGAGCTGAAGCGGCGGAACTCCGCCCTCGAGCACGAGATGCCGCTCGAGCGGTACCTGACTGCCGACCCATTCGAGAATCATCCGCTCTTCAAGACCGAAGAGCAGGCGCGCTTCGAAGACACGATGGACGGCGTGCAGGGGATCGAGGCGGAGGAGACGCACCTCCACTGGCCGACGACGGACGACACGTTCGTCGCTGCACCGCTCGTCGACCCGGACGCGACCGTGGAAGCGGTGCTCCCCGACGCTACGGATCCCGAGCAGCCGTCGGACGAGAACCTTTGGACGCGCTCCCGCGACTTCGACTGGGGCGACTAGCTAGAAGGCTCTCACGGAACGGACAGCCGCGCCCAGAGGTTGTCGAGCATCCGTTTGACGGGCCAGAACGTCGCCGAGCCGCCGAAGTCGAGTGCGCCGGCCGCGAACACCTTCGCGCCTCCCGGCGTCTCGTAGTAGCTCATCTGCGCAGTGATCCCCGGCCCGAGCAGGTCCGGGATCTGCGCCAGAACGATCGTGCCGGGAGGCGAATCCGGCGTCGTCGAGTCGATCTCGATCCCGTAGCCGCCGACGAATTGGCCGAACGTCGAGCCGTCGGTCAGCCCTGTGCCGTCCCACAGCCACGGTGCCTTCGCCGTGTTCTGCACGGTGAACACACCCTGCTTCTGCCCGTTGTCGTTCGCGCGGTACTGCACGCCGATCAGGCTCGCCTCCGGCCGGCCCGCGACGCGCCACTGCCCGACCTTCCGCAGGACCCTGTCTTCCTCTTTCACCTTCCAGAAGAAGTTGTTCGCAGAGAGGAACACCAGGTTTCCGCCAAGGTCGCGATAGCGCTGCACGACGTCGTACTCGTGCGTCGTCACGTACTCCTCGTGGCCCTCGAACACGACAAGGTCGTAGTCGCTCGCGAGCTCGTCGCCGTTCGCGATCAGGTCGAAGTCGGAGTCGGAGATGAACTCCGCCGACTTTCCGGACCAGTACAGCCAGTGGAGGAACGGCAGGTCGTAGCGGTAGAAGCGGGGAGGCGCACCGCGGGCGATGTAGGTGCGTGACAGATTCACCGCGCCGTTTGGCGGGCCGGCGTACCAGGTGTCGCCGTACCCGTTCCCGTCGACGTCCTGGAAGTTGTAGGCCTGCCACGTGTTCGTCGGCAGGACGACGAGAACACGGCTGGTCGCGCCCGGCACGGCCGGGCGCACGACGAACGGCGCGTAGCCTACGCGGCCGTCAGGCCCGGCGAGCGACGCGTAGTAGAGACCGCTCGGCAGGTCGGGGATGCGGATGGTGATCGTGCGCGGCGTGCTCCGCCACTTCCTCATCGTGATCTCGATCGGCGGCAGGTCGGTGTCGACGCCGGCGAGTTGGTTGTCGGCATACGTCACGATCTTCTCCGGGCCGGACTGGAAGAACTTCAGCTCCAGGGACGGCTCGTCGGTCGCGATGTGGAGGGCGGCGACCTGGCCCGGTGCGTAGTTCGGACGGGCGAAACCCGCATCGATCCCCTGGATCCGCACCACGGGGCCCCGCGGGTGGCGGCCGACGAAGGCGTTCGGCGACCCGTAGACCGTACGCTTGCCCGCCTGGTTCACGACTGTCATCCGGACCAGGTATGTCCGCGGGTTCAACGTGTCCGCCGGCTCCCAGACCATGGTGTGCGCGCCTGCGCCGAGCGTCTCGGTCAGCGTGTAGACGACAACCTGAGGCACTTTCACGGTCCGGGTCACGTCCATCGTCACGACAGCTGGTGCCCGGAGGCGGAAGTGGATTCTGGCGACGTCGCGGAACCCGTCGTAATTCGGGCTAACCGTCGCGAGGAGCGTCGAGTCGCCGGCGAAAGGCGTCGAGCCGTTGTCGATCCGCAGGTCGACGAGCTCCGGCGCCGCTTCCGACGTGTGACCGCTTGCGTGCGCGACCCCGGCGGCGAGGAACGCCGCGAGGGCTACGAGTGCCAGGCGGTGCACCACGGCAGCCTAGCGACCACGTTTGTCGGGATACCCTTTCCCGACTGTGCCTCCGCTCAAGACCTCGACCTCGTACGCCCCGACCGGCGATCAGCCGCAGGCGATCGAGTCGCTCGCCGGCGGGATCCGCGCGGGCGAGCGTTACCAGACATTGCTCGGCGCAACCGGCACGGGGAAGACCGCGACGATGGCCTGGATCATCGAGCAGGTCCAGAAGCCCGCCCTCGTAATCGCGCACAACAAGACGCTGGCCGCGCAGCTCTGCAACGAGTTCCGGGAGTTCTTTCCGGCCAATGCGGTCGAGTACTTCGTCTCCTACTACGACTACTACCAGCCGGAGGCGTACGTCCCACAGGCCGACCTCTACATCGAGAAGGACAGCTCGCGGAACGACGACATCGACCGCCTGCGCCACGCGGCGACGTCGAGCCTGCTCTCCCGCCGCGACACGGTCGTCGTTGCGTCGGTGTCGTGCATCTATGGGCTCGGGTCGCCCGAGGAGTACGAGAAGAGGCTCGTGTTCCTCGCCGTCGGCGAGGAAACCGACCGGGATCTCGTGCTGCGCAAGCTGATCGACATCCAGTATGCGCGCAACGACACGCTGCTCGGCCGCGGTCGCTTCCGCGTCAAAGGCGATGTCGTCGAGATCCAGCCCTCGCACTCGGAGACGGCATACCGCGTCTCCTTCTTCGGCGACGAGGTCGAGCAGATCACGCACTTCGATCCGCTTACCGGCGAGGTGCTCTCGAAGCTCGATCACATCACCGTGTTCCCCGCGACGCAGTACGTGACCTCGAAGCCGACGATCGACCGCGCGCTTGTGGAGATCCGCAACGAGCTCGAGGAGCAGGCGAAGCTCTTCCAGGAGAAAGGGATGATGCTCGAGGCCCACCGGATCAGGCAGCGCACCGAGTACGACCTGGAGATGATGCGGGAGCTCGGCTTCTGCAACGGCATCGAGAACTACTCGCGCATCCTCGACGGTCGCCCCGCCGGCTCGGCGCCGCACACGTTGCTCGACTACTTCCCGTCCGACTTCGTCGTCTTCGTCGACGAGTCGCATCAGACCGTGCCGCAGATCGGCGGCATGTACGAAGGCGACCGGTCGCGCAAGCAAACCCTGGTCGACTTCGGCTTTCGGCTGCCGAGCGCGCTCGACAACCGACCGCTTCGCTTCGACGAGTTTCTCGAGAAGGTGCCGCAGGCGGTGTTCGTCTCCGCGACACCGGGCGCGTGGGAGCTACGTCAGTCGACGCGCGTGTCCGAGCAGTTGATCCGGCCGACGTATCTCGTCGATCCCGAGGTCGAGCTCAGGCCGACGCGCCACCAGATCGACGATCTGCTGAACGAGATCCGCAAGCGCGAGGAGCGGAGCGAGCGTGTGCTCGTCACGACTCTCACGAAGAAGATGGCTGAAGACCTTACGGACTACCTTCTGGAGGCGGGGGTGAAGACGCGCTACCTGCACAGCGAGGTCGACACCCTCGAACGCATCCAGATCATTCGCGAGCTGCGCCTCGGCGACTACGACGTGCTCGTCGGCGTGAACCTCCTCCGAGAGGGCCTCGACCTCCCCGAGGTGTCGCTCGTCGCGATCCTCGACGCCGACAAGGAGGGCTTCCTCCGCGGCAAGACGGCGTTGATCCAGACCATCGGCCGCGCGGCGCGGCACATCGAGGGCAGGGTGCTGATGTATGCCGACAAGGAGACGGAGGCGATCCGGGGCGCTCTCGAAGAGACGAACCGCCGCCGCGCCACGCAGCTCGCCTACAACGAGGAGAACGGTGTCAAGCCGCTCTCGATCACGAAGGGTGTGTCGGACATCGCGGAGTTCCTTGCGCTCGAGCAGCCGCACGTTCCGAGCTCGCGCCGGCGCGGTGGCAAGAAGGTGGAGGGGCTCGACCGCGACGAGCTCGAGAAGCTGCTCGTGACCCTGGAGGAGGAGATGTTCCAGGCGGCCGAAGAGTTGCGCTTCGAGTATGCGGCCAAGTTACGCGACGAGATCAAGGAGATCCGCCGCGACCTGAACGCCCTGGTGGAGGCCACGGCATGAGCTTGGGGTTCGTGTTGGCGGTCGTCGCCAGCGGATTCATCACCGGCGGGCTCGCGCGTTTTGCGCTTCCCGGCCCCGATCCGATGCCGGTGTGGCTGACGATCGCGATCGGGCTGACCGGCTCGATCGTCGGCGCCGTCGTCGGCCGCGCGATATCCGACGACAACGGCTACGTCGTCTCGTTCCTCTCTTTCGGCGTCGCGATCTCGCTCGTCGCCGCCTACCGGCGGTTCGTCCAGCACCGCCCGATCTTCGGGCCGGGTGCGATGGCGTTCCCCGAGAAAGGGATCGGTGTCGCGGAACAGCGGGAGAAGCTGCGGCAACTCGGCTTCGATCCCGACGCGATGCGGCGCGATCCGAAGCAGCTCGAGCGGCTCCGCCTCGAGGCGATGCTGCGCGAGCTACATCGCGCGGGCGTGCTCGACGACGACGAGCTGAGCACGAAGTTGTCCGGTTTGACATCCGGTCAAACGGAGAGTTAGGAGCAATGCACTGGATATGGCTCATCATCGTCGGCCTCATCGTTGGTGCGCTCGGACGCGCTCTTCACCCGGGCAAGGACCCGATGGGCTGGATCCTCACGCTGGTGCTCGGCGTCGCCTCCCTAATCGTCGCCGGGCTGATCTTCTCGAACGGTGTGCTCGAGTTCATCGTCGGGATCATCGTCGCCGCCGTGCTGCTCGCAATCTGGAGCCGCGTGGCCCCGAGGACCGCGCACTAGGCAAGGTCGGCGGTTAGGGGCTTGCGGCCGCGCGGGAACCTCCGCACCGCCGTGAGCTCACAGCCGTCGCCCTGCCAGATGAATGTCTCGACCGTGATCGAAGCGTCGTCCGCGAAGTAGGCGACGCAGCCTCGCGCCTCGCCGCGACGCCGCGGCCGCGGCCGGCCGACGCCCGGTGCAATCGAGATGACGACGCCGCCTGCGTCATCGTCCATCACCTCGAACTCGTGGCGTTCGCTCACCGTTCCCTGGTGGATGTGGCCGCCGAGGATCAGTTCGGCGCCACCGTCGACGAGGCCGGCGAGCACGTGGGTGCGGCTCGCGACCGGCCTCTTCCGCGTGCGCCACGGAGCGCCGATCAGCTGGTGGTGCAGGGCGACGACGCGCAGCGCACCGTCGCGTGCCCGCGACAGGCGTTCTGCGACACGCGCGAGCTGCCCGTCCTCGACGCCGCCTGACTGGTGCCGCCAGGGCCGAACCGAGTTCACGCCGACCACGTGGATGGTGTCGGTCGAGTGGAGAGGCTCAGTCGTCTCCCACACCCGTTCGAACTCGCGCCACGGGTGGGTGAAACGCGCGGGGAACGAGTACGGGATGTCGTGGTTCCCCGGGATCGCCAGCACCGGTGGCCCGAGCCCGCGCAGGAACGCGGCTGCGCGGTCGTGCTGGTCGGGTCGGCCCCGGTGGGTCAGGTCGCCCGTCGCGACGACCAGTTCGGGCTTCATTCTTCGCAGCAAATCGGGCAGCGCGTGCCCGAGAACCGCGTCGTCGCGCGCCCCGACATGCAGGTCCGAAAGGTGGAGGATGCGCGTATTCACCGGCGAAGCAGGCTATACAGTGAGTGATATGGCCGACGAGCAGACGACCGAGATCTTCGACGACCTCTACCTCGGCCTCCGGGCGGGCGGGGCGATGCGGAAGCAGCGCCGCGGCGAGCCGCTCACCGACGAAGAGAAGGAGGCGCTCGGCCGCTGGCAGCGCCTTTCGACGTGGCGCAAGGGCATCGCGATCGGAGGATTCGCCGTCGGAACGTTCGGTCTCGGCTTCACGATCGGCGGCCTCGTCTTTGGGCGATGGCGAACGTCGAGATAGTTCGCGGCGACATCACGAGGCAGGCGGTCGACGCGATCGTCAACGCCGCCAATAGCTCCCTGCTCGGCGGTGGCGGCGTCGACGGGGCGATCCATCGTGCCGGCGGCCCGGAGATCCTCGCCGAATGCCGCCTCCTCGGCGGCTGCGAGTCGGGCGACGCCAAGGCGACGACAGCCGGCCGACTGCCCGCGCGTTATGTCATCCACACCGTCGGCCCGGTCTGGCGCGGCGGTGAGTCCGGGGAGCCCGAGCTGCTCGCCTCGTGTCACCGGCGCTCGCTCGAGGTCGCGCGTGAGCTCGGCGCGCGAACGGTCGCATTCCCAGCGATCTCGTGTGGGGTGTACGGCTATCCGATCGAGCTTGCCGCCGCCGTCGCGTTGCGCTCGGTGCGCGAACAGGCGCACGGCATCGACCTCGTTCGCTTCGTGCTCTTCGGTGACGAGACCTACGAGGCGTTCACGGTCGCTGCGTCCGGCTGATCGCGGGTCGCCGCGAGGGCGAAGACGCCGCCGAGCGCGGCCGCCGCCGAGACGCCGCCTGCGACCCACAGTGTCCCGCGGCCGCCGATCGTCGAGACGAGCACGGCCCCGCCTGCGAGCGCCGCGAGCTCCGCCGTGTTCCGCAGCCCGTTGAACGCGGCGAAGGCCCTCCCGTGGTGCGCCGCCTCGACGCGCAGGTGGATCAGCGTTCGAAAGCCGGTGTTCTTGATGCCGTGTCCCATGCCGCCGATGCTCCAGGCGACCAGCATCACGACGTAGAGCTGCCAGAACGGCGCGGCGAATTTCGCGAGCCCCTGCACGGCCGCGCCGACCAGAGTCGCTGCAGCGACGGCCGTGGCCGGGATGCGCCCGAAGAGCAGGTTCGACGCGGCGATCATCCCGACCGCCCAGGCAGTGAGCACGAAGCCGAACGCGAGCTTGCCGACGCCGAGCGAGTCCGTCGCGTACGCGAAGTCGCCGGGGATGGAAGCGGACATGAAGACGAGGCCGATCGCGCCGGTGCCGAGCGTGATCGCGAGCACGCGTCCGCCGAACAGGAGCTGCACGCCGTCCCGTGCGCGCGGCTTCGTGTCGCCGGCGGGCGCGGCGTGGCGCCGGACGGGAAGGAGGGCGAGCACACCCGCGATGAGCATGAAGGTGGCGGCGTCGGCGAGCATCGCGTACTTCGTGCCGGCGCTGCCGGCGACGATCCCCGCGAGCGCGGGACCCGCGACGAAGCCGATGCCGCGCGCGGACTCGACGAGCCCGTTCGCCCGGCCGAGCGAACGCGAGCCTGCGAGCAGCGGAACGAGCGCGAACTCTGCTGCCGACGAGACGGCGACTCCCGTGCCGAGCACGAACGCGAGCGCGAGGATCGCCGGCAGCGACGAGACGAATGCGAGCGCCATCGCGACGACGCCCTGGAACACCCCGGCCACGACGGCGAGGGTGCGCGTCTCGACACGGTCGACCAGGAGCCCAACATGCCCGGCGAACAGCGCAATCGGCGACCAGAGGCAGATGAGCAGCAGCGCGACGCCTCCGTCCCAGACGTCGTTCGCCCGGAAACCGAGAGCGATGACGGCAACCCAGTCGCCGATCGCCGACACCGCGATCGCGGCCGCCAGAGCGCGGAGGTGGGTATCGCGGGCTGCCACTGCCAGACTGTACGACGCTCCAGGCCTGCGAGCGTTACGCGGCGTGGCCGTTGTGGTGTCTGACACCTGCGGGTGTCGGACACCTTTCCGAGCGGCGGCCGCCGCGCAGTCTTTCGGCGTCTCTTTGGCGTCGCGCACTTCGGCCGCGCAGTCTTTGGGCGTCTCTTTGGCGTCGCGCACTTCGCCGCGGTGTCTGACAGCGGGTCAGACACCTTTCCGAGCGGCGGCCGTGGGCGCCGCGCAGTCTTTGGGCGTCTCTTTGGCGTCGCGCACTTCGCCCGCGGTGTCTGACACCTGCGGGTGTCAGACACCTTTCCGAGCGGCGGCCGTGGGCCGCCGCGCAGTCTTTGGGCGTCTCTTTGGCGTCGCGCACTTCGCCCGCGGTGTCTGACACCTGAAGGTGTCAGACACCTTTCCGAGCGGCGGCCGTGGGCCGCCGCGCAGTCTTTTAGGCCTCGGCCTCCTTCGGCGAGAAGATCACCGCCGGCACGTCTTCCTCGGCCGGGTCGACATCGCGGAGCACCACGTCGAAGAGGGTCATCGCGACAGCAGCGATCGGCACTGCGAACAGAACTGCCCAGCCGCTGAAGAGGATCCCGACCACGGTCACGGAGACCAGTACGAGGAGTGGGGACAGCCCGACCGCCTCGCCGAGCACCTTCGGCATCACGAGGTAGTCCTCGAGCAGCCGCACCGCGAGCACGCACACCGCGGCGAGCACGGCGACGTGGACCGAGGCGGTGAAGCCGACGGCGACGGCCAGCGCGCCTGCGACGAGCGGTCCGATCACGGGCACTACCTCGACGAGGCCCGCGAAGGCACCGACGAGGATCCAGTACGGCTCGCCGACCGCCCAGAAGAGGAGGGAGAGTGCGACCGCGACCATCATGATCAACAGCACCTGGCCGCGCACGAAGGCGCCGAGGCGCAGGTCGATCAGCGTCCACGTGTCGCGGACCTTCTTGCGTCGCGGTCGCGGCATGAGCGAGCAGACGACGTCGACGGCCTTGTCGCGCTCGAAGATCCAGTACGCGGCGGCGGCAAAGGTGAAGAAGACGCCGATCACGGCCTCGAACGCCTTCATGCCGATTCCGACTGCCGGCTTCACGAGCTCCGACCGCTTCGGCAGGTTGTCCAGGCGTTTCTGAAGCGCCGTCAGGACCTGGTGCTTCAGGCCGGTCGAGTGCTTCGCAGCGGCGCGCGACCTCGGCCTTGCCGTTCGGGCTGAGGGCGTGGTCGACCTGATGCAGCGCAGCCGGCGCGGCGAACGCGAGCGCGACGGCGATCGCGCCGACGAGGGCGAGGTAGTGGAGCGCGAGGCCGAGCGGCATCGGCACCCGGCGCCGTGCGAGCCACTCGATCGATGGACGAAGTGCGGCGGCGATGATCATCGCCGAGAAGAGCAGCCCGACGACGAGGCGGAGCTTCCAGAGCGCGAGGCAGGCGACGACGATCCCGACGACCACAAGGGTCGCGACCGCGCGTGCGTTTCGCCGACTCCGCCATGCGGCCCTACCTTCCCATGGAGGCGGTTCTGGAAGCCCCTTTACGAACATGTGTTCGCGCGGTATGCTGGACGTCCCATGGCTGCCGACGAGCTTGTCGTCCACGGCGCCCGGGAGCACAACCTGAAGGACGTCACGGTCCGGCTCCCGCGGAACGCCCTCATCTGCATCACCGGGCTCTCCGGCTCCGGGCAAGTCGAGCCTTGCCTTCGACACGATCTACGCCGAGGGTCAGCGCCGCTATGTCGAGTCGCTCTCCGCGTATGCGCGCCAGTTCCTGCAGATGATGGAGAAGCCGGACGTCGACTCGATCGACGGTCTCAGCCCGGCGATCTCGATCGACCAGAAGACGACGTCGCGGAACCCACGCTCGACCGTCGGCACCGTGACGGAGATCTACGACTACCTGCGCCTGCTGTACGCGCGTGTTGGGCGCCCGCACTGCCCGGTCTGCGGCCGGCCGATCTCCGGCCAGTCGATCGACTCGATCGTCGAGCAGATCCTGGCGCTGCCCGAAGGGACGCGCTTCACCGTGAACGCTCCTGTCGTGCGCGACCGAAAGGGCGAGTTCCGCGACCTCTTCGAGGAGCTCCGTAACGAGGGTTTCTCTCGCATCAAGGTCGATGGTGAGCAGCACACGCTCGAAGAGCCACCGACGCTCGACAAGAAGTTCAAGCACACGATCGAGGTCGTAGTCGACCGGCTCGTGATGAAGGAGGACCTGCGCACGCGGCTCACCGGCTCCGTCGAGACGGCGGCTGCGCTCGCCGAGGGGGTCGTCGTCGTCGATCAGGTCGACGCAGGTGAGGCGATGACGTATTCGCAGAACTTTGCGTGCCCGGAGCACGGTGTGTCGCTGCCCGAGCTGCAGCCGCGCATCTTCTCGTTCAACTCGCCGCACGGCGCCTGCCCGCGCTGCACGGGGCTCGGTGCGCAGCAGGAGATCGATCCCGACCTGCTCGTGCCCGACTCCGGCCTGTCGATCGACGACGGCGCACTCGTTCCGTGGGCGGTCGGCGGAGCGGGCTTCTACGAGTCGGTGATCCAGGCGATCGCCGACCGCTACGAGATCCCCGCCGACGTTCCGTGGCGGGAGCTGACCCAGGAGCAGCAGGACTGGTTCCTCTACGGCACCGACGGCGACAAGGTCTACGTGCAGTACCGCAACCGGATGGGCCGGCGGCGCTCGTACATGATCGCGTTCGAAGGGATCGTCTCCTCGCTCCAGCGCCGGTACCGCGAGACCGACTCGTCGACGCAGCGCGAACGCATCGAGGAGTACATGTCGTTCCGGCCCTGCCCGGTCTGCAAAGGGGCCCGCCTGAAGCCCGAGGTGCTCGCGGTCACAGTCGGCGAGCGCAACATCCACCAGTTCACGAAGCTCTCGATCACCGCCGCGCTGCGCTTCCTCGACGGTCTCGATCTCACGCCGACCGAGCAGCTGATCGGGCACCGGATCGTGAAGGAGATCCGCGAGCGGCTGACGTTCCTCGACGACGTCGGTGTCGGCTACCTGAACCTCGACCGCGCGAGCGCCACTCTGTCCGGCGGAGAGGCTCAGAGGCTCAGGCTCGCGACGCAAATCGGGTCGCAGCTCGTCGGTGTGCTCTACATCCTCGACGAGCCGTCCATCGGCCTCCACCAGCGCGACAACAACAGGCTGATCGGGACGCTCGAACGGCTGCGCAACCTTGGCAACACCGTCATCGTGGTGGAGCACGACGAGCAGATGATGCGCTCCGCCGACTGGCTCGTCGACATGGGCCCGGGTGCGGGCGAGCACGGCGGCCACGTCGTCGCCGAGGGAACTGCGGCGAAGGTGCAGCGCAACAAGAAGTCGGTCACCGGCCAGTTCCTGGCGGGCACGCGCGAGATCGCGGTGCCGGAGCGTCGTGCCGAGGACAACGGCTGGTTCACGGTCCTCGGCGCCGCCGAGAACAACCTGAAGGGGATCGACGTCGAGTTCCCGATCGGCAAGTTCGTCGCGGTGACCGGTGTGTCGGGCTCCGGCAAGTCGACGCTCGTGAACGAGATCGTCTACAAGGCGCTCGCGAACCGCCTGCAGCGGACGCGCACGAAGCCCGGGGCGCACACCGGGGTGGAGGGGATCGAGGCGTTCGACAAGGTGATCGAGATCGACCAGCGCCCGATCGGGCGCACGCCGCGGTCGAACCCTGCGACGTACACCGACCTCTTCACGCATATCCGTGAGCTGTACTCGCTGACGCCCGATGCAAAGGTGCGCGGCTACAAGCCGGGCCGGTTCTCGTTCAACGTCAAGGGCGGCCGCTGTGAGACCTGCAAGGGCGACGGGCAGATCAAGATCGAGATGCACTTTCTGCCCGACGTCTACGTGCCCTGCGAGACGTGCAAGGGGAAGCGCTACAACCGAGAGACGCTCGAGGTGCGGTTCAAGGGAAAGACAATCGCCGATGTACTCGAGATGTCGGTCGAGGAGGCCCTCCAGTTCTTCTCGAAGATCCCGAAGATCCGCCGCCGGCTGCAGACGCTGCACGACGTCGGGCTCGACTACATGACGCTCGGCCAACCCGCGACGACGCTTTCAGGCGGGGAGGCGCAGCGCGTGAAGCTCGCCGCCGAGCTCTGCAAGGTCGCGACCGGGCGAACGCTCTACATCCTCGACGAGCCGACCACGGGATTGCATTTCGCCGACATCGAAAAACTGCTCGAAGTGCTGCAGCGACTTGTCGACGGCGGCAACACGGTGCTCGTGATCGAGCACAACCTCGACGTGATCAAGCAGGCAGACCACCTCGTCGATCTCGGCCCGGAGGGCGGGGAGGCGGGCGGCGAGATCGTCGCGGTGGGCACCCCGGAGGAGGTGGCCGCGGTCGACGACTCGTACACGGGCCAGTTCCTGCGCCCGTTGCTCGAGCGAGCCGCCGCAGTCGCGGCATGAGCGTCGGCTCGACGGTGCTCAGCAAAGAGCGGAGGCGCCGACCTGCGCAGCGCCGGAGCGGGAAATGAACTGGCGTTCCAAGCGCTCCGTCCTTCTGGCACTGGCCGGCGTGTGCCTTGTCGTCTTCGTCGGCGGCATGGCCGCCGCCTGGAACAACCGGCACCACACGATCTGCCCGGACGGCAAGGCGCCTGTCTCGCAGCGCGGCGGTCTGCTCGGCCAGACGGAGTACCGCTGCCACGATGGCCGCGTGGTGACGACCGCGTCATAGTCCGAAGGCATGCGCGACTGGTGGCTTCGCACGCTGCTCGTGCTTCAGCGGCCGCGGCCGGTGTTCGTCGCGCTGCGCGGCGGGGACCCCGACGAGCTCGCAGCGCGCGCAGAACCTGTTCTCCTGATCGTGTGGCTCGCGGGAATCGCCGCACTCCTCGCGGATGCGACGACCTACCTCGACGACGCCACTCGCGACGGCGTCGACCTCGCCATCTGGGCGTTCGCCGGCGGCGGAATCTCGGGTGGGTTCGCGTACTTCGTCGTCGGCTGGATTCTCTACCGCGTGGCCAGGGCGCTCGGCTCCGAAGGGACCTACCGCAGGGCGCGGCACGTGCTCGCGTTCGCGGCAGTGCCCGTCGCGCTGTCGCTCCTTCTCTGGCCGGTGAAGCTTGCGCTCGACGGCGAGGATTGGTTCCGCACGGGCGGGCGCGACTCCGGCGCCGCCGGTGTCGCCTTCGACGCGCTCGAGATCGGTTTTTGCGCGTGGAGCGTGGCGTTGCTCGTGATCGGCGTCCGGTCGGTGCACGGTTGGACGTGGTCGCGTGCGGTCTCAGCCACCGCCATCGCACTCGTCGTGCCGATCGCGGCCACCGTGGCGCTCGCCGTCACGTAGATCAGTGGCTCATCGTGCCGGCGCACCGCGACGTTCGCCTGACCGATCGGCCTGGCCCAGAGCGCGAGTGAGGCACACTCACGTCTCATGGCTGAGGTGATCGAGGCGCGGCGGTTGACGAAGCGGTACGGCTCGGCCCGCGGAATCGATGCTCTCGATTTCTCGGTCGAGTGCGGGCAGGTCTACGGCTTCCTCGGTCCGAACGGTGCCGGCAAGACGACGACGATCCGCCTGCTCCTCGACCTCATTCGTCCCACGTCCGGCGAGGTGCGCGTTTTTGGCATCGATCCACAGCGGGACGCGCAGGTACGCAGGCGCATCGGCTATCTGCCCGGCGACCTACGCCTGTACGAGCGCCTGACGGGACGGCAGCAGCTCACGTACTTCGCTGGGCTTCGCGGTCTCGACGGGCTCGGCGTCGCCAATGAGCTGGCGGAGCGGTTCGACGTCGAGCTCGACAGGCGGCTGAAGACGCTATCGAAGGGAAACCGGCAAAAGGTGGGGCTTGTGCAGGCGTTCATGCACGAGCCCGAGTTGTTGATCCTCGACGAGCCGACCTCGGGTCTCGATCCGTTGATGCAACAGACCTTCAACTCGCTCTTGGGTGAGATGCGCGAATCGGGCCGGACCGTGCTGATCTCGTCCCACGTGTTACCGGAGGTGCAGCAGGTCGCGGATCGTGTCGCACTTCTACGAAATGGCCGATTGCTGTTCGAGGATTCGGTCGAGGGCGTCCGTCGACGCGCCTTCAGCCGCGTTCGTGTGACGCTCGCTGACGATCCGCGGCCTGGTGCGTTCGCAGGCCTCTCGGGCGTCCGCGAGCTCGAACGCGCCGGCCCGCACATCACCTTCGCGCTGAAAGGAGAGCCCGACGCGCTGATCAAGGCTCTCGCCGAGCATCACGTTCTTGCGCTGGAAAGCCGCGAGCCCGACCTCGAGGACGTCTTCCTCGCTCTGTACGGCACCGACGATGCGTAGCGTCTTCGCGAAGAGCCTGTACGACACGCGTCGATCGATCGCCGGCTGGTCGGTGGAGCTCGTCGGGATCGTCGTCCTGATCGTCGCGATCTACCCGTCGTTCGGGCGCAGCAAGGCGATCGCGAGTCTTGGTGAGAGCTTCCCGGCCGGCCTGACCGGCTTCGTGGGGTACGGCGGCAGGGTCGACTACACATCACCGGTCGGGTTCCTCGGCACAGAGCTGTTCACGCTCATGCTGCCGCTCCTCCTCACCGGGCTGGCCATCGTGGGAGGAGCACGAACGATCTCCGGCGAGGAGGAGCAGTCGACGCTCGATCTCCTGCTTGCGAACCCGATCTCCCGCACCCGACTGGTGCTGCAAAAGAGCGCGGCGCTCGTCGTCGAACTTGCTCTCCTCACCTTGGTGCTGTTCGTGGCGCTCGCGGCGTCGACGCGCGCATGGCACGTCGAGGTCGGGGTGGGGCGGCTCGCAGCTGCGTCGGGCTTCGTGCTGCTGATCTCGGTGCTCTTCGGGGCTTTGGCCGTCGCGGTCGGCGCCGCAACCGGCCGGCATGATCTCGCCGTCGGCATCCCGGCCGGCGGTGCCGCCCTCGCCTACCTCGTCAACGGTGTCGCCCCGCTCGTGTCCTGGTTATCGCTCCCGGTGAAGGCGACGCCGTTCTATCACTACACGGCGCCGGCTCCGCTTCTCCGCGGCTTCCAGCTCGACCACGCGCTCATCCTTGCGGCGCCGACCGTCTTGCTGCTGGCCGTGGCGGCCGCGTTGTTCGGGCGGCGAGACCTGCGCTAGCCGCGCTCCTAGACAGAGGCGGCGGTTTGACCGCCGCCTCTGCGCGCGTCCCTCGACGTTCCTCTCAGCGGGTGAGAGCGAGGTCGGCCTCGCTGTGCTGCGGAAGCAGCGGCACCGGCTCTGCCGTGAGCACGACCTTGAGCGCGTGCGTCTCGGCAGCCGCGGCGAACACGTCGTACGCCTCCTCGGTGTTCGAGAGGGCGAAGTGATGCGTCGCGAACGGCTTCGGGTCGAGACGTCGTTCGGCGATCAGGCGCATGAGCTGCGGTGTCGTGAACGTGTCGACGAGCCCGGTCGTGATCGTCACGCCGCGGATCCAGAGCGTCTCCAGATGCAGCGTCGCGGGATGACCGTGCACCCCGACATTCGCGACCCGGCCCCCCGGCCGCACGATCTCGGCGCAGAGCTCGAAGGTCTCCGGGACACCGACCGCTTCGATTGCGACGTCGACACCGAGGCCGTCGGTCAGCGCCCGGATGATCTCCGGGACGTCCTCGACCCCGTTGTTGATCGTCGTGTCGGCCCCGAACTCGAGCGCCTTCTGCAGGCGCGCTGCCGCGAGATCGATCGCGATCACACGACTCGGAGTGAACAGCTTCGCCGTCATGATCGCGGCGAGGCCGATCGGACCTGCTCCGACCACTGCCACGGTGTCGCCAGGCTGGATGCCGCCGTTCAGCACTCCGACCTCGAAGGCCGTCGGCAGGATGTCCGCCAGGAAGATCACGTCCTCGGGGGTGAGCCCCTCAGGAAGCTTGTAGAGGGAGGTGTCGGCGAACGGGACACGCGCCAGCTCCGCCTGGAGCCCGTCGATCGTGTGGCCGAAGATCCAGCCGCCGCCGCCGGTGCAAAGCCCGTAGCGACCCTCCTTGCAGAATCTGCAACGTCCACAGGACGTGATGCACGAGACGAGAACCTGGTCGCCGGGAACCAGCGTCGTCACTGCTGACCCTGTCTCGACGATTGTCCCGACTGCCTCGTGACCGAGGATCGTCCCCGGTGCCACCTCTGGGACGTCACCTTTCAAGATGTGCAGGTCGGTCCCGCAGATCGTCGCGAGGTCGATGCGGACGATCGCATCGGTCGGCTCGAGGATGATCGGATCGGCGACCTGCTCCCAGGCCCGCTTGCCGGGGCCGTGGTACACGAGAGCGTTCATGTGTTTCTCCTTTTCGATCAGGCGGCCACGGGCACGAGCATGCGCTGCGCGAGCTCGACCAGGCGGGTCGCGTAGCCCCACTCGTTGTCGTACCAGGCGACCACTTTCGCCTGTGTGCCTCCAACGACGTCCGTCAGGCCGCCGTCGACGGTCGCCGAGTAGGACGACTTGATGACGTCGCTCGAGACGAGCGGCTCGTACGAGAGTGCAAGGATCCCATCGAGACCGCGGTCGGCCGCTTTGGCGAATGCAGCGTTGAGCTCCTCCGGGGTCGTCTCGACGTTCAGCTCGACGGTGAGATCCACGAGGGACCCGGTCAGGACGGGCACCCGGGCAGCAACGCCGTGCAGCTTGCCGGCGAGCTCTGGGATCACGAGCCCGATCGCCTTCGCGGCTCCGGTCGAGGTCGGGACGATATTGGCGCCTGCGGCCCGCGCCCTGCGGAGATCCTTGTGAGGAAGATCGACGACGCGCTGGTCGCCGGTCATGGCATGGATCGTCGTCATTGTCCCGTGACGGATGCCGAACTCGTCGTGCAGGACCATTGCCACGGGTGCGAGGCAGTTCGTCGTGCAGGATGCGTTGGAGATGACGTCGTGCAGGCTCGGGTCGTAGGCCGAGTCGTTGACGCCGAGGACGATCGTGGCATCGACGTCCTTCCCCGGAGCGGACACGATTACCTTGCGTGCCCCAGCGTCCAGGTGCCCGGCGGCGTCGGCGCGTGCCCTGAACTTGCCGGTGCACTCGAGCACGACCTCTGCGCCCACATCGTTCCACGGCAGCTCGGCCGGATTCGCGACCGACGTGACCGGGATCCGGACTCCGTCGACGACCAGCGCCTGGCCGTCGATCTCGACGAGACCCGAGAAAGGCCCGTAGACGGTGTCGTGGCGCAGCAGGTGTGCGAGCGTCTCGACGTCTGCGACGTCGTTGATGCCGACCCATTCGATCGGGTCGCCGGTCTCGAATGCCGCTCGGAGCGCGCAGCGCCCCACGCGGCCGAAGCCGTTGATGGCTACGCGGACGGACATGAGAATCTCCTTTCGTCAGCCGCCTGCTGGGACGTAGGCGGTCTCTGGTTCGTGTTGGAGTACTGCCTGGGCCGCAGCAAGACGCGCGACGGGCAGACGGAACGGCGAGCAGGACACGTAGTCGAGACCGGCGCGCTCGCAGAACTCGATCGACGCCGGATCGCCGCCGTGCTCGCCGCAGATCCCGATGTGGAGCTCGGGGTTGGCCTCTCGCCCGCGCTCGACCGCGATCGTGATCAGCTCGCCGACCCCGCTCTGGTCGAGCGTCGCGAACGGATCGGACCTGAGGATCCCGTGCTCGAGGTAGTAGGTGAGGAAGCGACCCTGGGCGTCGTCGCGTGAGAAGCCCAGCGTGGTCTGCGTCAGGTCATTCGTGCCGAAGGAGAAGAAGTCGGCATGACGAGCGAGCTCGCCGGCGCGCAAAGCCGCACGTGGCAGCTCGATCATGGTCCCGCACAGGTAGTCGAGCCCTCCTTCCTCGGCAGCGGTGCGGGCGGTCAGCTCGCGCAGGCGCACGAGCTCCTCGTCGAACGCGACGAGGGGATGCATGATCTCGACCAGCGGCACCAGTCCGGTGCGCTGCTCGACTGCATGCGCGGCGCGAACGATCGCGCGGATCTGCATCTCGTAGATCTCGGGCC
Source organism: uncultured Thermoleophilia bacterium (assembly GCA_963785875.1). Lineage (GTDB taxonomy): Bacteria > Actinomycetota > Thermoleophilia > Gaiellales > Gaiellaceae > PALSA-600. The sequence goes on from CAWAWV010000003.1 coordinate 161,186, forward strand.
ATTCGAGACCGAGCCGGCAGCCACGCGTTCCGAGCATCGGGTTCGCCTCGCGGAGTGCAAGCACACGGTCGCGCGTCGCTTCGTCGGTCACCTCTTCGAGCGGCGGCAGGAACTCGTGCAGCGGTGGGTCGAGCAACCGGATCGTCACCGGCAGCCCCGCCATCGCCTCGAAGAGCCCCTCGAAGTCGCCCTGCTGCAGCGGGAGCAGGCGCGCCAGTGCCGCTGCACGCTCCTGCTCGGTCGCCGCGAGAATCATCGCTCGGACGATCGGGAGCCTGTCCTCCGCCATGAACATGTGCTCGGTGCGGCAGAGGCCGATGCCCTCTGCGCCGTTCTGGCGGGCGCGCACTGCGTCGACGGGCGTATCGGCGTTCGCGCGCACCTGCAGCCTCCTCACGTCATCTGCCCAATCGAGCACGAGGTCGAGGTCGGGGTTCGGGCCGGGCTCGACGAGGTCGACCGCGCCGAGAATCACGTGACCGGCAGTGCCGTCGATCGTGATCAGGTCGCCTTCGCGGATCGTCCGTCCGTTAACGGTCGCCGACCGCGCCTCGACGTCGACGATCAGAGCGGGGCAGCCGGCGACGCAAGGCTTGCCCATGCCGCGCGCGACGACGGCGGCGTGCGAGGTCATCCCGCCGCGCGCCGTCAAGACGCCGCGCGCGCTGATCAGTCCATGGATGTCATCGGCGGTCGTCTCGGGGCGAACGAGGATCACGTCCGCGCCCTTCGCGGCCTGCTCGGCAGCCCGGTCGGCGTCGAAGACGGCGTGGCCACGAGCAGCGCCGGGGGACGCCGCGAGCCCGACGGCTGCGACGTCGACCGCCATGTCCGGGGCGACCGTCGGATGGAGCAGCTGGTCGAGCGACAGAGGCTCGATCCGCTGTAATGCCTCGGATCGGTCGATGAGACCTTCCTCGACGAGCGACACGGCGCACGCGAGTGCGGCCGCTGCCGTGCGCTTCCCGCCGCGGGTCTGCAGGAGGTACAGCCGCCCGCGCTCGATCGTGAACTCGACGTCCTGCATGTCGCGGTAGTGGTGCTCGAGCTCGGCGACCGATCGATCGAGCTGCTCGTACGCCTCGGGGAACTGATCGTGCATGCGGGCGATCGGCTCCGGTGTGCGTGTGCCCGCGACGATGTCCTCGCCCTGGGCGTCGGCCAGGAACTCGCCGAACAGGCCTGGGCGTCCGGTTGCCGGATCGCGGCTGAAGCAGACGCCGGTCGCCGACTGTTCATCCCGGTTACCGAACACCATCTCCATCACGTTCACGCCGGTGCCGAGGTCGTCGTCGATGTGGTACTCGCGCCGATACACCTGTGCGCGGGGAGCGTTCCAGGACTCGAAGACGGCGCGAATTGCGGCGGTGAGCTGCACGTGCGGGTCGTCGGGAAACGGCGTCGAAGAGTGCTCGAGGTACATCTCTTCGAAGCGCCCTGCCAGCTCCATGAAGTCCTCGGCGCTCAGCCGAGAGTCGTCTTCGATCCCGGCGCGTTCCTTCAGTGCCGCGATGACCGTCTCGAACGCGGCGCCGTCGATCCCCGCCACGACGGAGCCGTACATCTGCAGCAAGCGCCGGTAGGCGTCATATGCGAATCGTGGGTCGTCCCCGAGCTCGCCCGACTCCACGATCCGCCGGTTGAGACCGAGATTGAGGACTGTTTCCATCATCCCCGGCATCGAGATCGGCCCACCGGAGCGCACCGAGAGGAGCAGTGGAGCGGACGCGTCGCCGAACCGCTTACCCGTCCTTCGCTCGAGAAGACGGAGATGCTCGGCGATCTCGTCCTGGAGCGATGGCGGTTCGCTACCGGTGCGCATCGTCTCTCGGCAGGCGTCCGTCGTGATCGTGAACCCGAGCGGGACCGGCAGCCCGAGCTGTGTCATCTCCGCGAGCCCTAGGCCTTTACCCCCGAGGATCGCGCGACCACCCTCGCATGGCTCGTCGAAGTCGTAGACGTACAACATGATCGTGCTCCTTTCTCACTGCAGAGCGCTTGCAAGGCGTGCCAGTCGTCGTCGACGCGCGCCTGGATCTCCTCGATCAGTCGAGCGTTCTCCGGTCGCAGCAGGTGCGCGAAACGCTTCTGGCCCTCGAGCCAGCCTTCGATCGGTTGCGGGTGCGGTGGGTCGTACGTGAGGCGGTACTCACCGTCCACGACCTCGTAGAGGGGCCAGAAGCGCGTCTCCACCGCCGCCGCGATCACGTGGGGGGCAAGGCGTGGCTCGTGTCCCCAGCCGAGAGGACAGTCGGTGAGGACGTTCAGGAATGCCGGTCCGTCGACGGCTGCCGCGCGCTCCACCTTGACGCTCAGGTCGTGCCAGTAGGTCGAAGCGGCCTGCGCGACATACGGCACGTGGTGGGCGACCGCGATCGCCGTCATGTCCTTGCGCTGCTGGGCCTTACCGAAGCTCTCGAGGCCGGCGGGGCTCGTTGTCGTCGACGCCGCGAACGGGGTCGCGCCCGAACGCTGGATGCCGGTGTTCATGTACGCCTCGTTGTCGTAACAGACAAAGAGGAAGCGATGCCCGCGCTCCAGTGCTCCGGAGAGCGCCTGGAGGCCGATGTCGTAGGTCCCTCCGTCGCCGGCGAAGACGACGACCGCGATCTCCTCGTCGACTGGGAGCCCATGGCGCCGCCGCAACGCCTTCTGCGCGGCCTCGACTCCGCTCGCGACAGCGGCAGCGTTCTCGAACGCGACGTGCATCCAGGGCACGGTCCAGGCGGTCGTCGGATAGCGCGAGGTAGCGACCTCGAGGCACCCGGTCGCATTCACGACGACGGTCGGCCGGTCGATCGTCGAGAGCACGATCCGGACGACCATCGGCACGCCGCAGCCCTGGCAGAGCGCGTGACCGCCGCGCAGCGGCTGCACGCCGTGCTGATTCGCCACCAGTGTCTTCAGACGCGACATTCGTCACCTCGCACGCCGACGTAGCGCGACGACGGTACGTCGAACAAGGCCCGCACATCGCTGGGGTGAAGGTCGCGTCCGCCGAGGCCGTAGACGTGGCTGCGCACCTGGGCCGGCCGCCCACGCAGGGCGAAGGCGACGTCGGCGGCGAGGGGTGGTGCGCCGCCCGGAGAGTCGGCGCGATCCAGCACGACCACCTCGGGGATGTCACCGAGTAACCGAGCGACCTGATCCGCCGGGAAGGGTCGGAACGAACGCAGCTTGAGCAGCCCGACGGCATCGTCCTCCGCCCGCAGGTCGTCGACTGCGTCCTTGATCGTGCCGGCGGACGAACCGAGCGCGACCATTGCTTGGCGCGCGTCCCCGAGGCGGTAGGTCTCGTAGGCGTGGTTGCTGCGGCCGCTCACGTGCTCGAACTCGTCGGCGACCGCCGCGATCACTGCCCCCGCGCCGTCGAGGGCCGCTGCCTGTGCGCGTCGAAACTCGAAGTAGTAGTCGGGCATCGCGAACGGGCCGTGCGAGGCCGGATGGGCGACGTCGAGCAGTGGTTGTGCGAGCAGGTAAGGGCCGACGAAGGCGCGCACGACGTCGTCGGGGAGCAGCTCGACCGGTTCCGCAGCATGCGTGATCGTGAAGCCGTCCTGACAGACGAGCACCGGCAGCAGCACGTCTGGGTGCTCTGCGATCCGCGGCGCCATGAGCGTCAGGTCGTATGCCTCCTGTGCGTTCTCGGCGAACAACTGGATGACGCCGGCGTCCCGCACGAGCATGGAGTCGGAGTGATCGCAATGGATGTTGATCGGCCCCGAGAGCGCGCGGTTCCCGACGGCCATCACGATCGGAGCGCGCATCGACGCCGCGATGAACACGACCTCGGCCATCAGCGCGAGGCCCTGTGACGAGGTCGCTGTGGCGGTCCGTGCTCCGGCGAGCGCCGACCCGATGGCGGCGCTCATCGCCGAGTGCTCCGATTCGACGTTGACGATCTCGGTGTGCGCAGCGCCGTCTGCGACGAGCGTCGAGAAGGTCTGGATGATTGGCGTCTGCGGCGTGATCGGATACACCGGAAAGACGTCCGGCTCGATCTGGCAGAAGGCCCGGGCGACCGCTTCGCCGCCGGTCAGGAGCTGCGGCTCGACGTCGATCACGTCTGCACCTCCGGTTCCATCGCAATCGCATCGACCGGGCAGACCTCGACGCAGAGCTCGCACCCCTTGCAGTGGTCGTAGTCGATTCCGACGAGCGTCGTCCCATCGAGCTCCAGCGCCGAGTCCGGGCAGTAGAGCCAGCACAGGAGGCAGTTGACGCACCGCTCCAGTTGCAGGACGGGCCGCCCGGCCGTGCGCCAGTCCCCGGTCACCGGGCGCGGGCTGTCGTTCGGCGTCACCACGCCGCCCGCGCCGAGCTCATACCAGGTCTTCAGCTCCGCCATCGGTAGCCCTCCGCAGCTGCTGCGCGCAATGCCCCTGGGTCGGCCTTCGCACCCAGCGTTTCGACGATCGCGTCCTGCAGCGTCTCGAGCGGCGGCTCGCCGAGCTCGGCCGCGACGGCGCCGAGCATGGCGACGTTCGTTTGGGCGGTGGCGAAGCCGCCCGCGGGCACGACGAGGACTCGCGTCTCCGTCGAGACCCCCTCGCGGACAGCCGGCTCCTCGAGCAGGGATTCGTCGAGGACGACCACGAGGTCGGGCTCGTCGATCGCGTCGTGACGGCGCACGCGAGCATCGCTGAAGCGCGTGTACGCGCGGAGCGGCGCACCGCGACGCTCGGGGCCATACTCCGGGAACGACTGCACGCTCTTGCCGTTGTGCATCAGCGCGAGCGCGAGGATGTTGGAAGCTGTCTTCGCGCCTTGGCCGGCGCGCGCGTGCCAGCGGATCTCGGTCAGCTCGGGCACAACGCCTCCTCGATCGCGCGTGCGGCGCGCTTGCCTTCCGCGACCGCCTGGACGACGCTCGCGCCGCCGTTGACGGCGTCTCCTCCGGCAAAGATCTTCGGAGCCGACGTGCGTCCTGTGCTCTCGTCGACAGCCAGCGCACCGCCTGTGACCTCGAGGCCGCCGAACCAGGTTGCAACGTCGCGACGGGGCTCCTGACCGATCGCAGCGACCACCGTGTCGGCTGGAATCTTGAAGCGGGAGTCGGGCACCGGTGCGAGCGTGCGTCCCTCCCCGAGCCGCATCCGCTCGAGGACGATCGCCTCCACACGGCCGGTCCCGAGGAGCGCGACAGGTGCCGCGAGCCACTCGAACTCAACCCCTTCCGCCTCGGCGTCTGCGACTTCGAAGGCGTAGGCAGGCATCTGCTCACGCGTCCGCCGGTACGCGAGCGTCACCGTCTCGGCACCGAGCCGTACCGCCTCGCGCGCGACGTCGATCGCGGTGTTGCCGCCTCCGAGCACGACGACGTGCCCGCCGACATCGAGGGCTTTGCCCTCTTTGACCGCGGCGATGAACTCGAGCGACGGCCAGGAGCCGGCGAGGTCGGCACCGGGGCAGTCGAGTGGCCGGTCGGCGCCGAGCCCGACGCCGAGGAAGACCGCGTCGGCGTCCCTGACGAGCTCGTCCAGGCGCTCCGGCGAATCGATCCGGACACCTAGCTCGAAGCGGACGCCGAGCTCCTCGAGTGCGCGCCGCTCGGCCGGCAGCGGGTCGGCGAGCTGGCGGTAGGGAGCGATCGCGGTGCGCACGATGCCGCCGACCTCCGTGTGCTCGTCGAAAACGATCACGTCGAAGCCTTGTGCAGCGAGCTCACCGGCGCAGCTCAGGCCCGCAGGCCCGGCACCGATGACGGCGACGCGGAGAGAACGCCCGGCGGCTCGCGTGCGGAGCGGCAGCGCGTGCTCGCGCCCGATGTCGGTCGCGTAGCGCTGGAGGGCGGCGATCGCGATCGGCTTCTGGCCGATGTGTGGCAGCACGCACGCTGCTTCGCAGAGCACCTCGACCGGGCACACCCTCGCGCAGGTGCCGCCCAGGAGGTTGTCGCGGTAGATGGTGCGTGCAGCATCGAGTGCCTCGCCGGCCGCGAGCTCGCGCACGAAGCGCGGCACGTCGACGCCGGCGGGGCAAGCCGCCATACAGGGTGGTGGGGCGTACGGCCCGGCGCAGTCGAGGCACCGGTCCGCCTCCAGCAGGGCTCCTCCCGCAGCGAGCGGGGGACGAAGCTCGGGGAAGCGTTCCTGGACCGCCATACCGCAAGGGTGGCCGACGACGCCTTGGGTTCCATCCGCATCGACCCCGAGCCGGAGTAGGTACTCCCCCTGATGTGAGCGGGTGGGCGCGCGGCGAAGCTTGAAGCTCGAAAGGGGGTGGGCCATGGCCGTTGCGCGCTGCAGGGTGGTGGGCGAGGAGATCTTGATCGCGGGGCCGGGTCATTCATCGTCCAGCCCGGATCGCCGCGGCGAGGTGCTGGAGATCTTGGGTGTCCCCGGCCGGGAGTTGCTCCGCGTCCGCTGGGGCGACGGCACGATGACGGTAGTCCCCGCGGGCGCGGCAGGCGCATCCCCGGCTGGTGGAGCGACGCGGGTTTCTCCGCAGGTTTGGGTCGTGGGCTCCGCCGCGAACGAGGCGACGGCCGGCCTTGCGCACGCCTGGCGGCGCCACGGACATTCCGCGACCTTGGTTGCCGGAGACGAGGCGATCGCGGTCGCGCGGCCCGGTGACACGGTGCTCGGGCGACTGGATGTGCTTCCGACCCTCGACGGAGTCGAGCCCGGATTACTCGCTCTGTTGCTGCTCGAACGCCGCGGGATCAGAGTGGTCAACAGCGCCGAGGCAATGCTTGCCGCGCATGACAAGCTCCGCTCCGCCCGCCTGCTCGCGAAGTCTCGCCTCCCGCACCCGGCTACCGTCCATGTTCGGCCCGCCAAGGCGCTTCCACTCTCTGCAGCTCCGTGTGTCGTCAAGCCGCGGTTCGGGAGCTGGGGGAAGGAGGTTTTTCGCTGTGAGACCCGCGCCGAGCTGGTCGCCTGCTTCGACCGCATTCACGCTCGCGGCTGGTTCAGGCGCCACGGAGTGTTGGTACAAGAGCTGCTCCCAGCGCCTGGACGAGATCTCCGAGTGCTCGTCGCCGGTGGCCGGGTGGTTGGTGCGGCGCAGCGCGTTGCAGCCGCCGGCGAGTGGCGAACGAACGTCTCAGTCGGCGGCTCGCTCGTGCCGGCCGCACGGGACGAGGATGCTTTCGAGCTGGCGCGGTCAGCTGCGGCGGCCGTTGGCGCCGAATTCGTAGGCGTGGATCTCCTCCCGACCGAGCAGGGGTACGTCGTCCTGGAGCTCAACGGGGCGGTCGACTTCGACGAGACGTACAGCCTCGGCTCCGAGAGCGTGTTCGATGCCGTCGCCGACGCGCTGGGGATCGGCGGTTCCCCCAGCGCATCGGCGTGAGTGGCTCACATCACGCTGCGAGCGAGGCGCGCCGCACGCACATCGGGAATCTCCCTGAGGGTGCCTGCAGAAACTACGAGCCGGTAGAACGCCGCAGTCTGGGCTCGTCGGCTTTCCCGCATGTTCGGTGCGGGCTGCCGCCGATCCCAAGTGGCCCGCCGTGCGCGACACTGAGTGGGAAAGGAGGCGCCGGAAGTGTCGCCCGCGCTCGTATCCCCTCACAAGGTCGAGATCAACGCACCCGACGGCGCCGCGGCACTTGCGCTCGAACGTCGCCTCGTAGACCTGTCGCCGACCGCGCGCATGCGCGACGACCGCTGGGTCGTCGACGTTCCCGTGGTGCGCGACCTGCCGCTCCTCGAATACGAGGTCTGCGAGTGGCTCCGTCAGAGCGGCTTCGGCGAGACGACGCTCTGGATCGATGACCACCGCATCAAGGTGTGCTCGACGCGGCCCACCGCCCGCCGCTCGACCCACTGGGACTTCATCGGCTGATCCGGGGTCAGCGCATTTTTCGCCGAGCTCACCCGCGCGCGCCAACAACGACGTGATACCGCGCTGCTCTGGACGCGGTGCCGCCGGCACCGTTTGTGAGCGTGAAGCGCAGGTCGGTGACGCCGGGCCGGGCGGAGACGAACACGAACACCGTCAGGGAGCGCAGGTCGTGTGTCAGCAGTGGGTGCTCCTGGCTCACCGTCGAGATCGTCGTTACCGGGCTGGGCGGCAGAGGCACGGCGGGCTCTGCCGGACGCGAACCGGGTGTCATCGGTAGTTCGCGGCAGTTCGCGACTAGGGCGCGCGTGCGGCCGGAGGCCGGCTCGCGGGATGCCGGTAAAAGTACGCCTTGCCGACCTCGGCGAGCGCGAGGTAGGTGCCGGTCATCAGAGCAAGTATCCCGAGGAACAGCCACGGCAATGTGCGGAATCCGAGCGCATGCGCGAACGGTGAGTAAGGCAGCGCAAGGCCAACGAGGACGACGGCGATCGTGGTGGCTAGCAAAGGCCGGCTTGGTCGGCTGTGGAAGAAGGGGACACGGCGGGTGCGGATGACAAAGACGACGAGCGATTGGGTCGCGAGCGACTCGACGAACCAGCCGCTGCGGAACAGCGGTGCATGGGCGTGGAAGATCCAGATCATCACCGCGAAGGTGAGGACGTCGTAGGTCGAGCTGATCGGCCCGAAGAAGACCATGAAGCGCCGGATGAAGCCGATGTCCCAGTGCTCGGGGCGTGCGAGGAGTTCTTCATCGACGTTGTCGGTCGGAATCGTCAGCTCCGAGCAGTCGTAGAGCATGTTGTTGAGGAGAATCTGGCTCGGCAGCATCGGCAGGAAGGACAGGAAGAGTGACGCGCCGGCGGCGCTGAACATGTTCCCGAAGTTCGAGCTGGTGCCCATCAGGACGTACTTGGTGGTGTTGGCAAAGATGCGGCGGCCTTCGACAACGCCGTCGGCGATCGCTCGCAGGCTCTTCTCCAGCAGGAGCACGTCTGCGGCTTCCTTGGCGACATCGACGGCGGTGTCGACGGAGATGCCTACGTCGGCTGTGCGCAGCGCGACGGCATCGTTGACGCCGTCACCGAGAAAGGCCACATCCTCACCACCGCGCTGCGCCGTGGCGACGAGGAGCGCCTTCTGTTCCGGGCTGACGCGAGCGAAGATTGTCGTTGCGGCGACGAGCTGCACGAGCTGTTCGCCGCTCATCCCAGCCAGGTCGGCGCCGCGCACGGCGCCCTTCACCTCGAGGCCGAGTTCATGGCAGACGTGAGCGGCGGTGCGCTCATTGTCACCCGTGAGGATCTTCAGTTCGATGCCAAGACGCTGTAGGCGCGCGATCGATTCGGCGGCATCGACCTTCGGCGGGTCGGCGAAGACGAGGAAGCCGAGCAGCTCGAGTTGCTGCTCGTCGCTCTCGTCGTAGCGAGGTTGCGTTCCGATCTGCCGCGTGGCGAGAGCAAGCAACCGATGGCCGTGGTCGAGCAGGCCGGACAGTGTTCGCTCGACCTGCGCCTGTGCCTCGGCGAGCGGTCTGACGCCACTCGGCAGCTGAACGGTCGCGCAGCGGGCGAGGACTTCCTCGGCCGCTCCCTTGCAGAGCAGACGTCGCTCGCCGTTCTGCTCGAGTACGACTGATGTGCGGCGACGCTCAAAGGTAAACGGCAGCGTCGCAACCCGGTGCACGCGTGCCAGCTCGGCTTCGGCGACCTTGGGCTCGAGGCTGCGCCAGATCGCGAGATCGAGCGTGTTGCCGAGCGGGACGCCGCCGTGCTCGAGGTCGAGCTCGCTGCAGAACAGCCCCTGCAGGTTGAGGTCGCGCCGCACGGCGCCGGTCGGCCCGACGGCCTCCCGGTAGCGAATCTCGCCCTCGGTCAGCGTCCCAGTCTTGTCGGTGAAGAGCACGTCGGCGTCGCCCAGGTCTTCGATCGCGACGAGTCGCTTTACGAGCACCTTCCGTTGCGCCATTCTCCGCGCGCCGGTCGACAAGCTGACAGTGACGATCGCCGGCAGGAGCTGCGGTGTCAGGCCGACGGCGATCGCCAGCGAGAACAGCAGTGAGTCGAGAAACGGGTGGCCGAGACTGGCATTGATGACAAAGATCGAGAGAGTCAGGACGACGGTGACCTTGGCCAGCAGGCCGGCGAACGAGGTCAGACCGCGCTGGAACGCCGTCGGCGGCTGGTGCTGCTGTAGTCCGCCCGCCACCGCACCCAGCCGTGTCTGCATCCCCGTGGCAACGACGAGGCCGCGGGCGCGGCCGCTCCGCACGATCGTCCCCATGTAGGCGCAGTTGGCGTGGATGGCACCGGCGACGTCATCGACAGTTTCCGATTGCTTCTCGACGGGGTACGGTTCGCCACTCAGTGCGGCCTCGTCGACGGTCAGGTCGGTCACGCCGAGGAGGCGCACGTCGGCTGGCACTACGTCACCGGCCTGCAATACACAGACGTCGCCAGTGACGAGCTCCGCGGCGGGAAGCTCGATCGGCGAGCCGTCGCGCAGCGCCGTTGCGCGTCGGCCGGTGCGTTCGCGCAACGCAACGAGCGCCTGCTCGCTGCGGAATTCGTTGAAGACGCCAAGTCCGACGCTGAGCGCCATGATCGCGAGGATGACTCCGCCCGAGGTTCGCTCGCCGACCCCGATCGACACGGCAGCTGCGGCGAAGAGGAGCCCCAGCAGCGGGCTGCGGAGCTGCGAGAGCAGCACGGCGGGCAGTGTTCGGCCGGAACGGCCGAGTTCGTTGCGTCCTTCACGCTCCAATGCTGCCGCGGCGGCCCCGCTGCTCAATCCGGTGCGCGCGACGCCAAGGCTCGTCAACGCGCTCTCGGAGCCCATCGACGCGAAGCGGTCGGAGGCGCTCGGACTGCCGAGCAGGTGAGCGTCCGCGGGGTGAAGGTCGCGCTCCTCGATGAGGGAATGCTGCCGGAAGCTTCGAGGGCAGAGTTTCCGTAGGGCGTAGTTGCCCACACCGCCCTCCGCGCAGCCCCCGATGGCGAGTGCCGACGTCTGGACAAGGCTCAGTCCGACTCGAAAAGCGAGGGAGAACATGGAGATGACACGATCGAGAGCGGCGCACTCACTCGAAACCACGAGCGTGATCGACGCGATGTCGACGGGGGTGATCAACTGCCCGCCCGACACACCGCTGTACGGCGTGGCTCGCCTGATGGTCGACCACCGGATCCACGCGGTCTACGTCTTCGACTACGGATTCGAGGACGACGAAAACGTGACTCCATGGGGTCTCGTGTCTGACCTCGACCTCGTCGCCGCCGCTCGCGGGGAGTTCGACACCCGCACTGCTCGCGATGCCGCCGTTACGCCCCTTGTCACGATCCTGGCCACCGACTCGCTGGACATGGCGGCGGCGGTCATGGCCGAGCACTGCGTCTCACACCTCGCCGTCCTCGACCCGGCGAGCGGGCGCCCGATCGGCGTCATCTCAACGATCGACGTGGCGCGAACGCTCGTAAACCAGTAGGCCCTCGAGTCCCGCGGCGCAGTTCGGATGCAGATACGAGTTTGCGCGGATGCCGCTCATCGTCAGGCCCGGAACGATGTCGGCGAAGAAAGGAGGGCAGATGACCTCTGTTCCGCATGAGCCCTCGGTCGACGTTCGCTACGCCTGGCTCCGGATCAAGGAGATGTGGGCGTCGCTGGCGATCACCGTGATGTGGCTGGCGGTGCTGGTCGACGCGATCTTCGGGCCGAACATCACGGCCGAGACGCCGGGAGGGACGACGTCGAGTGTCCCGTCGGCGGTCGCCGTAGCGCTGTTCGCCACCATCGGAACCTGGACAGTGGCGAAGTACGGGCTCGACTCCCGGAAGCGCAACTGACTCCTTACCGCAGCTGAAGAGAGAAAGGAGGTGAGTCCATGCCCGTTCTGGAGAGGTGGACGCCGCTTCGCGAGCTCGAACTGATGGAGCAGCGAATGCGCCGGATGTTCCCCGCGATGGTCGCCCCCACGACTCCTGCCGCCGACATCCTCGAGACGAAGGACGAGATCGTCATCGAGCTCGAGGTGCCGGGGTACGAGGAGAAAGACCTCGACGTGGAGGTCAGCGACCACATGCTTACGGTCGCCGGCCACCGCGACCTGGAGCAGTCCTCGACGGAGACGACAGTGCGTCTGCACGAGCGCCTCGAGTCGAGGTTCGAGCGGATCTTCCAGCTCCCGTCCCGCACCGACGGTGAGCAGCTGAAGGCCGCATACGACAAGGGGATCCTCACGCTTCGCGTACCGAAGACCGATCAGCCCAAACCGCGCAAGGTCACGGTTGTGAAAGCGTAGGACCGCCGACCGCGGCGCTGCCTCGCGCGGCGCCGCGGTCAGGTCGTGCGGCGTCTGAGGGTAAGTGCACCGAGGCCTAGCGATGCAACCGTTGCGGCGATGATCACCGCCAGGTCGCGAACGACTGCGCCGCCGAGAGAGCCCGAGCTCGTTGCTCGCTGGAGAGCATCGAACGCGTAGGTGAGCGGGAAAGCCCAGGAGATCCAGTCGAGGATCGCCGCCATCTCGTCGCGCCGGACGAAGAGCCCGCACAGCAGCAGTTGCGGGAAGACGATCGCCGGCATGAACTGCACCGCCTGGAACTCGGTGCGCGCAAACGCGCTGACGAACAGCCCGAGTGCGGTCCCGAGCAGCGCATTTCCGATCGCGAGCACACCGACCAGCCACGCACCGTGGGGCGCGTGCAACCCGAGGAAGGCGAAGCCCACGCCGCACACCACACTCGCCTGGACGATCGCGACGAGGCCGAAGGCGAGCCCGTACCCACCCAGCAGATCGGCTTTCGCGAGTGGGAGGGACATCAATCGTTCGAGCGTCCCCGACGTCCGTTCGCGCAGCATCGCGATCGACGTCACCAGGAACATCAGGATGAACGGGTAGAGCCCGCACATGGGTGCGCCGATGTGCTGGAACACCTCGATCCGCGCGTCGAACACGTAGCGGAGCAGCGTGAGCAGGACGACCGGGACGACCAAGAGAAGTGCGACGGTGCGAGGGTCGTTGCGCAGCTGCCACAGCACCCGGCGCGCAGTCGCGAATGTGGCCCGTGCGGTCAACGGCTCGCCCGCTCGATCACCCTGAGAAACGCCCTTCCGAGCTCGTGCTCTCCCGTCTCCGCCCGGAGCGCCGCAGGTGTCGTCTGCTCGAGAATCACGCCGTCTCGCATCAGAAGCAGCGCGTCGCACTCCGATGCCTCGTCCATCACGTGGCTCGATACGAGCAGCGTCGTTCCGGTGGCGGCGAGCTCGTGGAACGTTCGCCACAGATCGGCGCGGAGCACAGGGTCGAGCCCGACCGTCGGTTCGTCGAGCACGAGCAGGTCTGGCTCGTTGACGAGCGCCGACGCCAGCGACACTCGAGAGCGCTGACCGCCCGAAAGCGCCCGGACGAGCCGGCCCGCCGCGTCGGCCAGACCGACCGTCTCGAGCACCTCGCCGACCCGCCGGCGCGGTGACTCAGTCACCGCCGCGAAGTAGCGGAGGTTCTGCTCGACCGTCAGGTCGCCGTACACAGAGGGCGCCTGCGTCACGTACCCCACGCGAGAGCGCAACTCCGGTGAGCCTGCGGGGATCCCTAGCACGTCGATGCGCCCGCTCTCGACGATCTGGACGCCGACCAGCGCGCGCATCAGCGTCGTTTTGCCGCAGCCGCTCGGCCCGAGGAGGCCTGTGACCGTTCCCGAGGCAACCTCGAGCTCGAGGTCGCGGAGCACGAGTGTGCCGCCGCGGGACACCCGGAGGCCCTGCACCTGGATCGCTGCCGCGGTCACTGCGCCACGGGCACGGCCGGCGGCCGCCGGGCGGGCACGTCGCCCTCGGGAGCGAGCGACGGCAGCCAGCCGAGCCACCGCGGCAGGTACCAGTTCCAGTCACCGAGCAGCTTCATCGTCGCCGGCACCAGGATCGCACGCACGACGGTCGCATCGATCAGGACGGCGACCGCGAGACCGAAGCCCATCTGTTGCATCTGGATGAGCGCGAGCGTCGAGAAGATCCCGAAGACCGCGACCATGATCACGGCGGCGCTCGTCACCGTTCCGGCCGTGCGCGTGATCGCAAGCCGCACGGCATCCTCGGTCGTGGCGCCTGCGTCGTGGAGCTCCTTCACGCGGCTCAGGATGAAGACGTGGTAGTCCATCGATAGGCCGAACAGGATCACGAACAGGAAGAGCGGGATCCACGTGATGATGGCCCCGTTCGTCTGGAAACCGAAGAGTGAGTGCAACCAGCCGAACTGGAAGACCGCGACGAGGATGCCGTACGCGGCCGCCACCGAGAGCAGGTTGAGGACGACCGCGGTGACTGCGATCACGAGCGAGCGGAACGTCATCAGCAGCAGCGCGAAGGCGAGGCCGAGCACGAACAGGAACACGAATGGCATACGGCCTTTCATGTGCTCGTTGAAGTCGTACGTGCCTGCGGTGATCCCCGTGACCGCCGTCTCCACGTTCGGGAGCGACTGCGCGATCGGCGGGATCACGTCCTCCCGCAGCGTCTTCAGTGCCGAGATCGAGGCGGCGTTGTCGCCGTCGCCGGCGATCGCGAAGTCGATCCGGGCGACGGTCCGGTCACGGTTCACCGTAACGTGGAACGGAGGGGAGAGCTCGCCCGTTGCCAACGCTCGTTCACGGAACAGCGCGTACGCACGTTGTAGCTGCGGTGTCGTGACGTTCGGTGCTCGCACGACCAGGATCGCGGGCGTCTGCGAGCCCGGAAATGCCTGCTGGATCCGCTCGTAGGTGCGGATGATCTTCATGTCCTGGGGGAGGTCGACGTACGTCGGCAGCTTCGTGTGGATCGAGTAGAGCGGCAGCGTGCAGACGAGCAGCGCACCGCCTGCGACCACGACCGAGCGAACGGGCCGAGCGAGGACCCGGGCGATCACGCGTGACCACGCACCGTCGTCGCGCGGCAAGCCGCGGAACCCTCGGATGCGTCCTTTGTCGACCTTGTCGCCGAGCCGATGCAGGAGCGCCGGGAGCACCGTCAGCGAACCGACCATCGCGCAGAAGACGACGAGCATCGTCCCGATGCTGATTGTCGTGAAGATCGCGTTGCCGGCGATCAGCATGCCTGCCATCGCGATCAGCACCGTGGCTCCGGACACGAGCACAGCCTGTCCGGAGGTCCGCGCGGTCCGCATGAGTGCCTCGTGGGGCACCGCTCCTCGATGGCGTTCTTCTCGCTCGCGGCGGAGGTAGAAGAGCGAGTAGTCGATCCCGACCGCCATCCCCATCATCACGATGACGGCGCTGACCGTCTGCGTGTCTGTCGGGACGAAGTGGGCGACCACGGCGTTGAGCCCGGTCGCAGCGAGGATCGCGGAGAGCGCGAGGAGCACCGGCAGCCCGGCCGCGACGAGCGCGCCGAACGCGACGATCAGGATCGCGAGCGTTGCAGGCAACGAGGTGTACTCGGCGCGCTCCATGTCGTGTGTGAAGCGCTGTGACAGCTCGTGGTTCGCCGACGCCTGCCCGAACTCCTGGATGAGCACGCTCGGGACGCCGGCTTGCACCCCGCCGATCGCGGCCAGGATCGGCGCGACCTTGGCGTCGGCGTCGTCGGCCTTGCCCTTGATGTCGAATTCGATGAGCGCCGAGTGCCGGTCGCGTGAGACGAGACCCGCTCCCGGGTTCACGATCGGCGAGACGATGTTGGTGACGTTCGGCTGCAGCGAGAGGGTCTGGACGACATTGGCGACTGCCACGTTGAACAGATGCTGGTCGACCGTTGAGGTTCGCGACTGAACGAGGACGCTCTCCGTTGCGGGAACGTCGAAGCCCCCCTGCTCGAGGATCTGTTGTGCGCGCGCGGCTTCGCCGTTCGCAACGTCCGAGTCTTTCAGCGTCTTGACGGGGATGGCACCGCTGAAGAGCGCGGCGATCAGGGCGAGCGCGAGCCAGCCGAACGCCGCGCGCTTCCAGTGCGCGGCGCTCCAGCGGCCGACCCGGCCGGCGAGGTTCGTTCTCATCACGGGCCTCCTCGTACCGACGTGTCGAGCCGACGGTAGAGCGTGTGCGCCGCGCTCGAATCGGGGGGGATTGCGGAGCAGCCCGCGGGTTTCTGCCGATGCCGGCCGGTCTCCTCGGCGCGACGCTGACGCGGGAAGGGAGGTGCTCCATGGCCGCGTTCTGGATCTCAGTGGCGTTCGCCTACGTCGTGATCTGGGCCGTGATCGTCGTCGGCTCCGGATGGCGTAAGTACCACCCGCACAACTGAGACGCGCTGTCGACCATGACGAGAAGCTCTACGCCCGCGAGCTACGGTGGCCTGCGCGTCCTCGTCGTCGGCGGTGGTGTTGCTGCGCTCGAGGCGGTGTTCGCTCTGAGAGCTCTGGCCGGCGCTCTCGTCGATCTCGAGCTGCTCACGCCCGAGCCTCAGTTCTTCTATCGCCCTCAGGCGGCGCTCGAGCCGTTCGGCGGCGGCCGCGTCCAGACGTTCGAGCTCGGCGAGATCGCCGCAATGGCCGAGGCGCAGCTGACGCTTGGCGAGCTCGCGTCCGTCAGCCCGGAGAAGCACATCGCACGCACGACCCACGGGATGGAGATCCGCTACGACGCGCTGCTCATCGCATCGGGCGCGGCACCGCGGGCCGTGGTCCGCGCCGGACTGACCTTCCGCGGGCCGGCTGACAGCGCGCGTGCGGCCGAGCTCATGCACGGCGATGTCGGTCGGATCTCACTTGCTGTGCCCGTCCGGCGGACGTGGCCGCTTCCGATCTACGAGCTCGCGTTCGGGCTGCGCGCGGCGTCGGACCTTCCTGTCACCGTCGTGACGGTGGAATCGACTCCGGCAGCCATCCTCGGGCGGGCCGGCAGCGAGATCGTGGCCGCGCTGCTCGACCGCCAAGGCATCGGGGTCGAGGTGGGATTCGACTTCGGCGGGTACCCGCAGCGAGAGTTCACGATTGCGGCGCCGGGGTTGCAGGCCCTCCGCATCTACGGCATTCCCGCGGACGACGACGGTTTCGTCCCGGTCAACCGCTTCGGCGCGGTTCAGGGTCTGGCGCACCACTACGCGGCGGGCGACGTCACCGGCTACGAGGTCAAGCACGGGAGCCTCGCCGCGGCGCAGGCGGATGCAGCCGCCCAGGCGATCGCTGCCTCGGCAGGGGCCGACATCGTGCCGAGCCCGTTCAAGCCGATTCTGTGCGCCCGCCTCGCGTACGGGGACGAGAGCATCTACATCCGGCGCAACCTGGACGACCCCTCCGACGCTGGCGAAGTCTCTCGTGACCCCCTGTGGGCTCCGCCGGCGAAGATCTTCGCCCGCCACCTCGCGCCGGCCCTGGCGGAGATTGCCCGCCGGTACCAGCTCGACGCTGCTACGGGCTAGTCGCCCTCGGCGAAGGCACGGGCGACATCGAGGGTCGACAGGACCCCGATGGGAAGCGGCGCGGCTTCGTCGGTCACGACGACCAGGTGGCTCGTCGCGTGCTCGCGCATCAACTGCGCTGCGTGCGACAGCGTGTCGTCGACGGTAACCGTCACGACCGGCGAGGCTGCCACCGACCCGGCGGTTCCGTCGGTGTCGACGGCGTCGATGAGATCGAGATCGGAGACGACGCCCCAGGGCGCGACGCTGTCACCGCCGTCGAACACGACGATCGAGTGCACGCGATGGGTGACCATCATCATCGCCACCGTGCGCAGGGGCGTCGAAGGGCTGCAGGTGATGATGCCGGGCGTCATCGACTCGCCGACGGGCCGCGCGACGAACTGGGTCTTGGTCGTGGTCATGGCGGTCCTTTCGTCGACGAGTCGTTTGTACGGCGAGCGTAGGAATGCCGAGGTGCCTCTCGCGTCCGCGGATCCGCTGACGGTGGATCGGTGCTTCGTGCGATGCGGCTTGCGGTTGCCGGCGCGAGCGTTTCTCGCAAGTGGTGCACTCCGCACTGCCAAGTCGGAAAGGAGTCGTGATGTTGAGCTCGATCATCTGGGCGACGGACGGCTCGGAGTTCGCCGACCACGCGCTCCCGTTCGTGGAGGAGCTGGCGAAGGCCTTCTCGGCGCGCGTGACCGTCGTCCACGTCGACCAACGCCTCATCGGACGCGCAGCCGGGTATCCGGTCTACGCCGACGAGCCTGCGATCCAGGAGAAGATCCGGGATCAGACCGACCTGCTCAGCGAGGCGGGCTTCGAGGCCAGCTGCGTCATGATCACCGGCGCGGTGCATGCACCGGCCGACCTGATCGCGGACGTCGCACGCGAGATCGACGCTGACCTGATCGTCGTCGGCTCGCACGGGCACGGGTTCCTCACCGCTGCCCTCGCGGGCAGTGTCACGACGCGGCTCGTCCACGTCGCGCCGTGCCCTGTGTTCGCAGTGCCAGTGCACGTGCCGGTTCCGGCGTAATGGTCCACGACGAAGGGCGGGATCGATCTCGATCCCGCCCTTCGTTCGATCTACGCGGTCGCAGCAACCTGCTGCTCGTCGACCCAGGTCGTCTTGCCCGGCTCCACGCGCGCCACCAGCACCGGGCACGGAGCCTCGTGGAGCACGCCGAGCGAAACGCTGCCGAACATGAGGCGCTTGATCGCGCCCCAGCCGTGCGCCCCGATGACGATCATCGAGGCACCGCGCTCACGTGCGAGCTTGCAGATCTCGTCGACGACTGCGCCCTCGAGCGGGAACGTCTGGCACGCGACGCCGGCGGCGGCCGCGCGCTCCGAGACCTCGTCGAGGACGGTGTACACGTGCTCGTGCTCCGCTTTGCGGAGCTCGCTGTAGACCTCCGCGTACCCGTAATACCCGTACGCCGGAGCGGATACGTGCTCCACCGCCGCCGCAATCAGCGGCGCGTCGAGGGTGCGGGCGAGCTCGATCGCCTCGCGCGTCGCCTCGGCTGCGGAGGGTGAGCCGTCGGTGGCCAGCAAAATCGGTCCCATGGTCTCCTCCTTGTTGACACCGTCACTGTGGCCCGCCGGCCACGACGCCGAATCGGTGTGAGGGCCGCACCGGTCCTCGGGAAAACCCCGATTCGGTTTCCCACGACCGCGGCGATCCTGGAGCTATGACCAGCGAGCTGGAAGTCCCGCCGAGCGCCTTCGTCGAGGATGTCGTTCTGCGCGACGGCTCGACGCTGCGGTTGCGCCCGACCGTCCCGGCCGACGCCGACCTCCTGCTCCGCTTCTTCGAGCGGCTCTCCCCGGAGAGCCGCTATCTGCGCTTCCAGGGCGCGCGCCGGATCGACGAGCACATGGTCGAGCCGTTCCTCCAGACCGACTTCGACGGGACCGTCTCGCTCGTCGGCGAGCTCGAAGGGGAGGCGGCCGTGCTCGCGACCTACATCCGTCTTCGTGACCCACGGCGCGCCGAGGTCGCGTTCGCGGTGGCGGACGACCTCCAGGGACGCGGGATCGGGACGCGCCTGCTGGAGCGGCTGGCTGCGCACGCCGCGCGGGCGGGCATCGAGGAGTTCGTCGCGCAGGTGTTGCCGCAGAACTCGGCGATGCTGAACGTGTTTCGCGACGCCGGCTTCGCGTCCGCCCGCGCCTCGACGGCGGCGTTGTCGAGGTCTCGCTGACGCTCGGGCCGACAGACGACGGTCCTGGCCGCGATCGACGAGCGCGACCACGTGGCGGTTGCCGCGCAGCCTCGCACCGTTCTTCACACCCCGGTCGGTGGCGGTGATCGGCGCGTCCGCGACGACGCGGAACGATCGGCGGCGAGCTCTTCCGCAACATCCTCGGCGGCCGACTTCTCCGGCGCCGCCTACCCGATCAACGCGAAGGGGGATCCCGTCGGTGGCGTCCCGGGGTACGCATCGATCGACGACGTGCCGGAGGTGCCCGACCTCGCGGTCGTGTGCGTGCCCGGCGACGCGGTGCTTGGCGCCGCCGACGCGGCGCTCCAGCGCGGCGTCAAGGCGCTCTGCGTGGTCTCGGCGGGCTTCGCCGAGACCGGCAGCGAGGGTGCGGCACGGCAGGAGGAGCTGCTCGCGCTCGTGCGTGCGCACGGCGCGCGCATGGTCGGGCCGAACTGCCTCGGCATCGCGTCGTCGACGCCGCGGCTGAACGCGACCTTCGCAGGTCGCGCGTTCCCGCCCGGCCGGGCGGCGTTCTCTTCGCAGAGCGGCGCACTCGGCATCGCGCTCCTCGAGCAGGCGGAAGGCCGAGGGCTCGGCCTCTCGTCGTTCGTCTCGATCGGGAACAAGGCGGACGTCTCGTCGAACGACCTGCTCGAGTACTGGGAGGACGATCCCGAGACCGATCTCGTCCTGCTCTACCTCGAGTCGTTTGGCAACCCGCGCAAGTTCGCTCGCATCGCAAAGCGTCTGGCGCGCAAGAAGCCGATTCTCGCGATGCGCAGCGGAACGAGCTCCCGCGGCGCGCGCGCGGCGAGCTCGCACACTGCCGCCCTGGCGGGGTCGGATGCCGCAGTGGAGGCGCTGTTCCGGCAGGCGGGGGTGCTGCGGGCGTCGACACTCGAAGAGCTGATCGACACCGCCGCGCTGCTCTCGTCGACGCCGCTTCCGCGCGGCAACCGCGTCGCCGTGCTGACGAACGCGGGCGGGCTCGGGATCCTCGCCGCCGATGCCTGCGACGGCGCCGGACTCGTGCTCCCCGATCTCGCTGAGGAGACGCGCGCGCAGCTCGACGCGATCCTTCCCGGCGAGGCGAGTACCGCCAATCCCGTCGACATGCTCGGCTCGGCCGGCGGCGACGCGTACGAGAAGGCCATTCCTATCTTGCTCACGGATCCCGGGATCGACGCGGTGCTCGTGTTGTTCGTCCTCACGATCGTCGCCGACACCGAGGACGTCGCCGCCGCCATCGCACGTGCGTCGGCCGGCGCCGAGAAGCCCGTCGTGCCGGTGATCCTCAGCGCAGCGGGAGCTCCCAGCCGCAGCTTCGCCTACCCGGAGTCCGCTGCTCGGGCGCTCGGGCTCGCCGCGCAGCGCGCCGAGTGGCTCAGGCGCCCGGAGGGAACGGTCCCCGTGCTCGACGGTATCGACCGGGTCGCGGCGCGGACGCTCGTAGAGGCTGCGCTGAGCGAACGCGAGGACGTGTGGCTCGATTCGGCGCAGACGCGTGACTTGCTCGAGCTCTACGGCCTCCCCTTCGTGCCGGAGCGCACCGCCCACACGCCGGAAGAGGCAGTCGAGGTGCTCTCGGAGATCGGACTGCCGGCGGTCGTCAAAACCGCGGCCGCCGGCGCACACAAGACCGAGGTGGGCGGCGTCGCGCTCGACCTGCGGAGTGCCGAGGAGGTGCGCCGGGCCGCCGAGCGGATCGGCGGGCCCGTTGTCGTGCAGCCGTACCTCGCCGGCTCGGCGGAGCTCCTCGTCGGTGTCCTCCAGGATCCGGTCTTCGGCCCGCTCGTTGCGTTCGGCCCGGGCGGCACACTCGCTGAGTTGATTGGGTCGGCGCGGTTCGCGCTCGCGCCGCTCACCGATGTCGACGTCGATGTCGCGCTCACGACGGGAAAGGCCGCGAAACTGCTCGTCGGCTGGCGTGGGGCAGCTCCGGCGGACGCCGCTGCCGTCGGCGACGTGCTCCATCGGCTCTCGCAGCTCGCGGTCGATCTGCCCGAGGTCGCGGAGCTCGACCTGAACCCGCTGCTCGCCGGGCCGACCCGGGCAGTCGCGGTCGATGCGCGTGTCCGTGTGGCGCGGGTGCAAGCGCAAGCGAGCGCGAAGACATGGTGAGCTCGGTCGCATCGGCGGTGCTCACGCCGCGGGAACGCGCGATCGCGACCCTCCTCGCGTATGGCCATACCAACGTCGAGATCGCCGCGAGGTTGATGATCTCCGTCCGAACAGTGGAGATGCATCGGGCGAACGCAATGCGGAAGCTCGACGCGCGGTCGCGTGCCGACGTCGTTCGCTGGGCGCTCGACCGCGGCCTTCTTCGCTAGCGCACCTCGCTCAGCTCCGCCAACGCCTCGTTCGAACGCGGCCAGCTCCTCTTCCGCGATCGAGTAGGTGTGCTTCGTCTCGGGGAACGCGCCGTCTCGCACCTCGGTCGCGTAGCGCGCGACCGCGTCGCGGATCGTCGGAGCGAGCTCCGCGTACTGCTTGACGAAGCGCGGCGCTTTGCCGTCATAGAGGCCGAGCAGGTCGTGCCAGACGAGCACCTGGCCATCGCAACCGGCCCCGGCGCCGATTCCGATCGTCGGGATCGACAGCGACTCGGTGATGCGGGACGCGACGGGAGCAGGGACGGCCTCGAGGACAATCGAGAAGCACCCCGCCGCCTCGAGCGCAAGCGCGTCCTCGTAGAGCTGAACTGCCTTCGCCGCATTCCGGCCCTGCGCTTTGAAGCCGCCGAGCATCGTCGCGGTCTGCGGCGTCAGGCCGATGTGACCCATCACGGGAATTCCCGCGGACGTGAGTGCGCGAACGCGGGAGAGCATCGGGCCGGCACCCTCGAGCTTGACCGCGTCGGCGGCCGCCTCCTTGACGAACCGGATCGCCGTCTCGAGCGCCTGCGCGTCCGATACGTGGTACGAGCCGAAGGGGAGGTCGGCGACCACGAGCGGCCTGCGGGCGCCGCGGTTCACGGCGCGCGTGAGGATGATCATCTCGTCGGTCGTCGCCGGAACTGTCGAGTCGTGGCCGAGCATGACCATCGCGGCCGAGTCGCCGACCAGGATCAGGTCGACGCCGGCGTCGTCGGCGATGCGCCCCGACGGCGCGTCGTACGCGGTCACCATCACGATGCGGTCGCCGCGGCGCTTCAT
The DNA here is from genome assembly GCA_963785875.1 of uncultured Thermoleophilia bacterium. Lineage (GTDB taxonomy): Bacteria > Actinomycetota > Thermoleophilia > Gaiellales > Gaiellaceae > PALSA-600. Next base: position 183,675 of record CAWAWV010000003.1, read on the forward strand.
CTCGCCGACCTCGGGCAGCGGGAGCTTGCCCGGCGCGGGTGTCCCGGGAGCGGGCTTGCGTGGGCGGGTGGTCACGGGCGGTCTCCTTTCGGGAGGGCAACGTTGTCGATCAGCCGTGTCGAGCCGACGCGGGCGGCGACGAGGAGCGTGGGGCCGTCGAAGTCCGCAACCTCGACGTAGTCGGGCTCGAGGCCGGCGGCGGCGAGGACGGCGCGCGCCGCCGCAGGGTCGCGAGTCTCCAGCGCCCGCGGTATCGCGCGCGCGCGCAGCTCGCTCCTCGGCCGAGAGGCTGGTTGTTGCGTGACGAGAAGCGCGAGACCGTCGTCGTCGCGCGCGGTCTCGACGACCCTGATCTCGACCGGCACGTTGAGGTCGCGGACGAGCTGCTTCACGACGGCGACCTGCTGGGCATCCTTCCGGCCGAACCACGCGATCTGCGGGTCGGACGACGTTGAAGAGCTTCAGGCAGACAGTGGCGACGCCGCGGAAGTGGCCGGGTCGATATGCGCTCTCGAGCCCGTCGGCTCGCCGCCCGGCTCGACCCAGGTCGCGAATCCGTCGCGGGTACATCTCGTCGGCGGCCGGGGCGAAGACGACGTCGACTCCATGCTCGGCCGCGAACGCCGCGTCGCGGTCGAGGTCGCGCGGATACGCGACGAGCTCGGTGGGCTCGGAGAACTGCGCGGGGTTCACGAACACGCTCGCGGCGAGCACGTCGCATTGCGGTCGTGCCGCCGCGAACAGCGCGGCGTGGCCGTCGTGAAGCGCGCCCATCGTCGGGACGAGACCGACGACCCCATTCCGCGGCAGGTCGAGCTCTTTGATCGACCGCGCGACGATCACGGGCGTGTCGCCTCCGCGAGCGCGTCGTAGAGCCCGGCGTAGTCGGTGTCGTGCAGCACTTCGCGATGTCGCTCGACCGTCGACCAGTCGCCGCGCGCGATCGGGCCGGTGAGCTGGAACCCGTTCGCGATTGTGCGCTCCATCAGCGGCACGAGCGCCTCGGGTGGCGCGCCGGCCCGTTCGACGAGGTCGGCCGCGACGCGGTACAGCGTGACGAGGAAGTTCGATGCGATCGAGGCGCCGGCGTGGTAGAGCGCGCGCCGGTCGTCGGCGAGGATGAACGGGTGCAGGCCGAGGGTCTCCGCGAGCCAGAGCCCGCGGGCGCGTGCGTCCTCCGACTCTGCGGTCACGCCGCCCCAGGCACCGTCGAGCTGCTGCGGCCCCCCTGCTTCGAGAGCGTCTGCAGCGGGTGCACCGAGAAGCGTCGCCGGTGCGGGTCGAGCGCCGCGAGCGGGGTCGCCCCCGAGACGTGCGCAACCCACGGGCCGGGCTCGATCGACCGCGCGACTTCGGCGATCGCGCGGTCCGGGACGCACACGATGCGGAGCTCCCCGTTCTCGCCCAGGCGAACCCCTCGCTCGCGCAGGCGCGCGGCGACCGTGGTGCCGGCGCGGCCGGCGCCGATGACCGTGACGTCGTCGAACATGGTGCGCTCCAGTCCCTCGCGGGTACCGGGCAGCGGAAGCGTACCGTCCGCGCGCCCCGTCAGGATGCCCCGAGACGACTTGCTAGGTTCTGTCCGATGCCGATCTACGAGTACGTCTGCATGAGCTGCGAGTCGCCATTTCGAGGAGCTCGTGGGCATGTCGACCCCGATCCCGCCTGCCCCGACTGCGGCAGGGCGAAGGTGCGAAGCAGTTCAGCACGTCGTTCGCGGCGCACGGCACCGCCGGACAGCCCAGCTTCGGCGGCGGCGGCTGTTGCGGCGGAGTTGTGGCTGCGGAGCTGTGGCTGCGGCACTGACGCCTCGGCGCCCCGGCGACGTGTTCCTGCGCTCGCCGCCTACGCGCGACGCCGGTCGCGGAGCTGCACGCGCTGCGCGCTCTCCCAGGGGCGCACGCAGGTCGTGTTCGGCGCCGGGCTCTCCGACCGCCGAGCTGATGTTCGTCGGCGAGGCGCCGGGCTTCCACGAGGACAAGCAGGGCGTGCCGTTCGTCGGCGCGGCCGGCCAGCTGCTCGACGAAGCTCCTCGCCGGGATCGGCATCGCGCGCGAGGACGTCTACATCGACAATGTGCTCAAGTGCCGGCCTCCGGGAAACCGCGACCCGCAGCCCGAGGAGATCGAGTCGTGCGAGCCGCCACCTCTTGAAGCAGATCGAGCTGATCCAGCCGAAGCTGATCTGCACGCTCGGCAACTTCGCCACCAAGCTGCTCTCCGGCCGGCCCGCCGGGATCACGCGGGTGCACGGCCGTCGAGCAGGAGGTCGTCCTCGGCGGCAACCCGGTGCACCTCTATCCGATCTTCCACCCGGCCGCCGCGCTCTACACGCCGCGCATGCTCGAGGTGCTCCAGGAGGACTTCGCGCGGATCCCGGAGCTGCTCGGCCGCGCGGTCGCGCCGCCGCGCCGGTCGCCCGAGCCGGTCGCCCGCGCTCGCCGCAGCCGGCCCGAGCCGTCGGATCCGTCGCCTCCGTCGAGCCGAGCCCGTGCAGCTCGGCCTCTTCTGAGCCGCTGGTGTCGGACCCGCGTGGGACGGCGGTCACCATTGCCGCGCGTGGTGGTCGAGACCGGGTCGCCGGCGGAGACCGAGGCGCTCGGCTGCCGGCTCGCCGCGCGCCTCGCCCGGGTGACGTCGTCGCGGTCTCGGGCGAGCTCGGCGCGGGCAAGACGACGTTCGTCCGCGGCGCCGGCCGCGCGCTCGGCGTGACCGGGCCGGTGTCGAGCCCGACGTTCACGATCGGCCACCGCTACGACGCGCCCGTGCCGGTCGCGCATCTCGACCTCTACCGCATCGCGGGGCTCGATCCGGAGGAGTGGGGCGACCTGGAGCCGTACTTCGACGGCACGATTGCCTTCGTCGAGTGGCCCGAGCACGGCGGTGACTGGCTGCCGCGACTGCGCGCGCCGTCGTTACTCTCGAGCACGTCGACGAGTCGCACCGGAGCGTGAGGATCGACAGTGACGATCTTCGCCTTTGACACCGCGACGTCCTTCGGCGCGGTCTGCGCGCTCGTCCGCGACGGCGAGCGCCGGCGAGCGCGCCGAGCGGCGCAGGCGACGTGCTGCGGCCGCCGACGACCGGCTCGTCGGCGATCGCCGGCGAGCATCGACGCGCTCGTCGTCGGCACGCGGCCCCGGCAGCTTCACGAGCGATCCGAATCGGCCTCGCGATCGCGCGCGGCGCTGGCGCTCGCGCTCGACGTGCCGGTCGCCGGCGCGTCGACGCTCGAGGCGTTCGCGCGGCGGGATGCCCGTGATCGACGCGCGCCGCGGCGAGGTGTTCACGACCGGGCCCGCCGGTCTGCCGCGCCGGAGGAGCTCGACGTCGCGGGGCAGACGCTCGTCGGCGACGGCGCGGTCCGCTATCGCGACGTGTTCGAGGCCGCGGGCGCCGAGGTGCCCGCCCGACGACGACCCCGCCGCATCTTCCCGATCCGCTGCTGCTGGCTCGAGCGCGCCGGGCCTTCGGCGCCGGCGGCGCTCGTCGAGCCGCTCTACGTCCGTGAGCCCGGACGCGAGGCCGCAGGCGTGACCGCCGTCGCGATCGAGCATCCGCCCGCTCGACGCTCGGCGACCTGACCGCGATCGAGCAGATCGAGCAGCGCGCGTACCCGACGCCGTGGTCGCGCTCGATGTTCGCCTCCGAGCTCGCCAAGCCGACCTCGATCTGCCTCGGCGCGTTCGAGGGCGACGAGCTGATCGGCTACATCGTCAACTCGCGGTACGTCGACGCCTGGCACATGATGAACGTCGCCGTCGACCCGGACCATCAGCGGCGCGGCATCGCGACGCGCCTGCTCGAGCGGCTCTTCGAGCTGACGAGCACGACGAGCGGCGCGGCTACACGCTCGAGGTGCGCGTCTCGAACGACGGGCGCGATCGGCCTCTACGAGCAGCTCGGCTTCGAGCGGCGCGGCATCCGCCGCGGCTACTACACCGACAACCGCGAGGACGCGCTGATCATGTGGCGCGACGCTGGCGCCGGAGCCGTGAGCCCTGACGAGTCGACAGTCGCCTGATCCTCGGGCGATCGAGACGTCTGCGACGAGACGGCCGCCGCGCGTCGTCACGGCGACGGCGAGATCGAGCCGAACGTCGTCGCGTCCCAGGCCGAGCTCCACGCGCGGCTTCGGCGGCGTCGTGCCCGAGATCGCGTCGCGGCGGCATCTCGAGCTGGTCTCGCCCGTGATCAGGAGGCGCTCGACGGGCGGACGCTCGACGACGTCGACGCGGTCGCGCGTCACGACGCGGGCCGGGCCTGATCGGGGCGCTGCTCGTCGGCGTCGTCGGCGGCGAAGGCGCTCGCCTGGGCGCGCCGGCTGCCGCTCGTGCCCGTCAACCACCTGCACGGGCACGTCGCGTCGCTCTACCTGCAGCCGCTCGACCTGAGCCGCCGTTCACCTGCCTGCTCGCGAGCGGCGGGCACACGCTGCTGCTCGACGTGCGCGAGCGCGGGCGGCGTACGCGTGCTCGGGACGACGCTCGACGACGCCGCCGGCGAGGCGTTCGACAAGGGCGCGCGCCTGCTCGGGCTCGGCTACCCGGGCGGCGCCGAGATCGACCGGCTCGCGCGCGAGGGCGACCCGACGGCGTACGACTTCCCGGTCGCGCGCGTCCCCGGGCTCGACTTCTCCTTCTCGGGGCTGAAGACCGCGCTGCTCTACGCCGTGCGCGACCTGAGCGCCGGCCGAGCTCGACGCGCGGCGGGCCGACCTCGCGGCGAGCTACCAGCGCGCGATCGTCCGCGCGCTCGTCGAGCGGGTCGAGGCCGACCGGCGCCGACCGCGTCGCGGTCGTCGGCGGCGTCGCCGCGAACTCCGAGCTGCGCGCCTCGCTGCCGGACGCCGTCGCCGCGCCGCTCGCGCTCTGCACCGACAACGCCGCGATGATCGCCTCGGCCGCGCGGTACACCGAGCCCGTCCCGTACCCCGAGTACCTTTCGCTCGATGCGTTTGCGACGGCGTAGCGCTCGCCGCGCTCGCGCTGCTCGGGATCGCGCGTCGCGCTCGGGTTCGACCGTCGTCGTCGCCGCGGCGCGGCGAGCCGGACCGCCGCGCCCGTCGCGCGTCAGCTGGCGCGGGCTCGTCGGCGACGCCGCGTGCCGCGAGTCTCGACCGGATCAGCGCACGATCGTCGTGCTGAAGACGCCGTCGGTCGCGCAGCGGCTCGCCGAAGGCGCGCTACGCGACCGAGGCGGACGAGCGCGCGCTGGACGGCGGAGGCGCTACGCGGCGCAGCAGCAGGTGCTGACTCAAGCTCGCCGCGCACGGGCTCGGCGTCCGGCCCGACTACAGCTACTGCGCGCGTGCTCGACGGCTTCTCGGCGCGCGCTCGACCCGCGGGCGGTCGTCGCTGCTCGAGCACATCCCCGAGGTCGCCGGCGTCTACCCGGTGCGGGCCGCGTTCCCGGCGACGATCTCGGCCGAGCAGCTCGATCGCCGCGCGCGTTCGGGCTGCCGAGCGGCCACCGCCCGGAGTCGGCGCTGCCCGGCTTCGACGGCCGCGGCGTCACGATCGCGCTGCTCGACACCGGCGTCGACGCGACGCAGCCGTACCTCGGCGGCCGCGTCGCTGCCCGGGATCGACGTCGTCGACCGAGGCGCGACGCGACGGCGCGCGCGAACCCGCAGGAGCCGGCGCAGATCGAGCGGCACGGGACGGAGCTGGCCGGCATGCTCGTCGGCGCGGGCGGCCCCGGCGGCCTGCACGGCGTCGCGCCCGGCGCGACGCGTGCTGCCGATCCGCGTCGCCGGCTGGCAGGCCGGCGCGGACGGCCGCGAGCTCGTCTACGCGCCGCAGCGACCAGCTGATCGCGGGGCTCGACCGCGCCGTCGACCCGAACGGCGACGGCGACGCGCACGACGCGGTGCGGGTCGCGCTCGTCGGGGTGGCCGAGCCGTTCGCCGCGTTCGCCGACGGCCCCGAGGCGCAGGCCGTGCAGGGCGCGCTCGCGCTCGAACACGCTCGTCGTCGCGCCCGCCGGGCAACGACGGCGGCGCCGGCCCGCTTTCGGCTCGGTCGCCGGGCCCGGCCGGCGCGCCGGCCGCGCTCGCGGTCGGCGCGACCGACGCGCGCGCCGACTGCCGCGCGTGCGCGTCGTGCTCCGCCGCGGGCTCGACGTCATCCTCGACGAGCGAGCTGCCGCTGCTCGGCGCAGCCGCCGCCGGCGCACGCGGCGAACCTGCCGTCGTCGCTGCCGCGGGCGACCGCGGGCGTGCCGGGTCGCGGAGCGTCGACTGCTTCGACGCGCACGGCTTCAGCCTCGTCGCCGGCCGGGCCGTCGTCGTGCCCGCCGGCGGCGACCGGAGGCGGCCGCGTCGCCGCGTCGCGGGCCGGCGCGGCCGCGGTCGCTCGTCTACGGCGCGCGCTGCCCCCGGGCGCGCTCGGCGTCGCCGAGGAGGACCGCGCCGGTCGGTCGTCGTCCCGGCCGCGGCGCGCGGTCGAGCTGCTGCGGCGCAGCGCGCCGGGCTCGACGTCGGCGTCGCGGTCGGCGCCGTGCACGGAGCCGAACACGCGGCTGGGCCGCGTCGCCGGCTTCTCGTCGCGCGGCCTCGCGTTCGACGGCGTCGTCGAAGCCGAACTCGCTGCGCCCGGCGTCGCGATCGCGACCTCCGAGCCGGGCGCGGCCGCCGGACGGGTCGCCGCTCTACGCCACGGTGAACGGCACGAGCGCCGCCGCCGCGACCGTCGCCGGAGCGGCGGCGCTGCTCGCCCAGGTGCGGCCCGGGCCTCGACGGCGCCGGCCTCGCGAGCCTGCTCGCCGGCTATGCGCAGCGCGGCGGCGCGCCGCGCGACCGCGGTCGGCGGCGGGACTGCTCCGGCTCGGCGCGGCCGCGGTCGGCGAGATCGCCGCATCGCCGACCTCGCTCGGCTTCGGGGTCTGGCAGGGCGCCGCGCTGGCACGCGACGCGCTTCGTCGTCCGCAACGTCTCGAGCCGCCGGCTCGACGTCTGCGATCAGCGCCATCGTCGGCGGCGACTCCGGGCGCTCGGTTCACGGTCGACCCGACACTTCGTGCTGCGCCCCGGGCGTGCGGCGCGGATCACGCGTGACCGTGCGCGCGCCTGCGGCGCGGCCGCGCGCGAGTCGTCGACCGGCACGATCGATCGCGCGCCGCCGGCAGCCGAGCACGCTGCGTATCCCGTGGGCGCTCGTCTTTCGCGGCGCGGCCGCGACACCTGCTCGGCCGCGCCGCGATCAGCCCGCGAGTCGTTCACGCCGTCCGACACCGACCCGGCGATGCTGAGCGTCCAGGCGGGTGCGTCGTGCGCGACCGACGGGCTGCAGATCGAGCCGGTCGCGCCGGCTCGACATCCTGCTCTACAGCGGCGCCGGGCAAATTCCTCGGCGTGCTGGCGCGGCTCCGCGACCTGCTGCCCGGGAGCTACAGCTTCGGCATCACCGGGCGCGGCCCGACGAGCAGCCGCCTCGCTCCCGGCGCGTACGAGCTGCGGCTCGTCGCCTGGCCGACGCTCCCGTCGACGCGAAGCCGAGCCGGCGCGCAAGTGTCGTTCCGGCTGGAGTAAGCTTCGAGACGCGAATGGCGACTGCGGCACCCGAGACTCACCTCCGCGAGAACCCGTTCCGGATCGCCCAGCAGCAGCTCCAGAACGTCGCCGACGACCTTCGGCATCGACGACGACCTGGTCGCCATTCTCGGCGAGTGCAAGAAGGCGGTCGAGGTCTCGATCCCGACGACGATGGACGACGGCTCGGTGCGCGCCTTCACGGGGTGGCGCGTCACGCACAACGTCGCGCGCGGCCCGTCGAAGGGCGGCATCCGCTACCACCCGGACGTCACGCTCGACGAGGTGAAGGCGCTCGCGATGTGGATGACGTGGAAGTGCGCGCTGATGGGCCTGCCCTTCGGCGGCGCCAAGGGCGGCGTCGTGTGCGATCCGAAGGCGATGTCGCGCGGCGAGCTCGAGCGCATGACGCGTCGCTTCACCTCGGAGATCATCAACGAGATCGGGCCCGAGAAAGACATCCCGGCGCCGGACGTCGGCACGAACGCCGCGACGATGGCGTGGATCTTCGACACGTTCTCGATGAACAAGGGCCACTCGGTGCTCGGCGTCGTCACGGGCAAGCCGCTGACGATCGGCGGGTCGCTCGGCCGCGAGGAGGCGACGGCCGCGGCGGGCTCTTCTGCCTCCAGGCGGCGCTCGGGAAGCAGGGCCGGAGCATGGACGGCCTCCGCATCGCCGTGCAGGGCTTCGGGAACGTCGGCTCGTTCTTCGCGAAGTTCGTCTCCGAGCCCGGCGCGACCGTCGTCGCGATCTCGGACTCGACCGGAGGCCGATACAACGCGAACGGCATCGACATCGCGGCTGCGTTCGCGCACAAGCGCGACGGCGGCTCGCTCTCGGAGCTCAAGGGTGGCGACCGCATCACCAACGAGGAGCTCCTGACCGTGGATTGCGACGTGCTCGCGCCGTGCGCGCTCGAGCAGGTCGTCACCGAATTGAACGCCGGCGGCCGTGAAGGCGAAGGTGATCGTCGAGGGCGCCGAACGGGCCGATGACGCCGGCCGCGGACGACGATCCTCGAGGCGAACGGCGTCCTGATCCTTCCCGACGTGCTCGCGAATGCGGGCGGCGTCGTCGTGTCGTACTTCGAGTGGGTGCAGGGCCTGCAGGAGTACTTCTGGAAGGAGGACGAGGTGAACGCGCGGTTGAACGAGATCGTCACGCGCGCGTTCGAAGAGACGTGGGCGACGCGTTCCGACCGCTCGACTCGATGCGTCTCGCCGCCTACGGCCTCGCCGTCCAGCGCGTCGCCGAGGCCACGATCATCCGTGGCCTCTATCCCTAGGAGCTCGTCGTCTTCCACGCGCCGGGACTGTCACCTCTGCGACCGAGCTCGCGGCGTCCTCGACCGTGTCGGGGTTCTCTACGAGAGCTCGATATCAGCGGCGACGCCGCGCTGGAGGAGCGCTACCGTGAGTGGCTGCCGGTCGTCGAGATCGACGGCGCGCGCGCCTTCGTCTACTGCGTCGACGAGCGGCTGCGCTGCAGCGCGCAAGCTGAGTTTGTGACAACCGAACGGCCGTCTCGGAGCCTTCGGCACAATGACTTCGTGATGTTGCAAGGCTCGGCGAGTATCGGCGTGGCGGACCGGCTTACGGTCGGTGTCGCCGCGCGCCTCTCCCGCTATCTCCAGGTGCTCACGCAGGCGAAGAAGATGGGCAAGGAGCGCATCTCCTCACAGGAGATCGCCGACTACACGAACATCAACGCGACGCAGATCCGTCGCGATCTCTCGAACTTCGGCAAGTTCGGCAAGCGCGGTGTCGGTTACTCGATCGATTCGCTGCTGTCGGAGATTCGCAAGATCCTGCGCACGCAGGGGCAGCACAACATCGCGCTCGTCGGTGCCGGCCGCCTGGGCCAGGCGATCGCGAGCTCGCCGATCTTCGCTGAGCACGGCATCAACATCGCCGCGGTCTTCGACTCGAGCCCGGCGGTGATCGGGTCCGACGTCGGCGGGATCGTCGTCGAGGACGAGCGCCGCCTGAAGGATGCGGTGCGCGACAAGAACATCGTCGTCGGCGTTCTCGCCGTGCCGGCCACCGCGGCGCAGAAGGTCGCGGACGATCTCGTCGATGCCGGCGTGCGCATCATCTTCAACTACTCGGAAGCGCTCCTCGACGTCCCCGGTGAGGTGACCGTGCACACGTCGAACCCCGCGGTCGAGCTGCTGCACGCGCTGTATTTCCACCTGGCGTAGCCTCGATCCGTGCGGATCCTCCTCTGGCACGGGTACCTGCTCGGCGGCACGGGGTCGAACGTCTACACGCGAGCGCTCGCCCGCGAGTGGAGCCGCGCCGGGCACGACGTCGTCGTCGTCTGCCAGGAGCGCGCGCCGGAGCAGTACGACGTCGGAAGCGCGCGCGGTCGTGAATGTCGACCTGCCGGACAAGCTGCTGCCCGTGTTCGTGATGGATCGCTATGCAGGGCTCGAGCCGAAGTTCCTGCAAGACTTCACCGCCGCCGAGAACTCCGCGTACGTCGACGCGAACGCGGCGACGCTCCGCGAGCTCCTACCCGCCGACCTCGTGTTCACGAACCACGTGCTGATGGGCGGCCCGGTCGGCGCTGCAACCGGCGCGCCGTTCCGCGTCAAGGTGCACGGGTCCGAGCTCGAGTACTCGATGCGCGGCCGGCCCGAGCTCGAACGTTGGGGAGCCGAGACGCTCGCGGCGGCGGAGGCGACCTACGTCGGCTCGGCGCACGTCCGCGAGGTGCTCGAGGACGTCGTCGGCCACGTCGAGCGCGTCCACGAGGTGCCGCCCGGGGTCGACGTGGACGAGTTCACGCTCCGCCCGCGCGACGAGGCGCTGGCGGAGCTGATCGCCGAAGCGCGTTCGGACCCGCCGAACCCGGGCAACGGGCAGGAGCGCCTCCCCGACGAAGGCAATGCCGACCGGTTCGCCTCGTTCCTCGCGGGCGAGGAGCCGACGGTCGTGTACTTCGGCAAGCTGATCGAGCAAAAGGGCGTGCAGGTGCTGCTCGAGGCGATGCGCGGCATCGATGCCCGGCTCCTGGTCGTCGGCTTCGGCCCGTACCGCCCGACGCTCGAGGCGGTGGCGCCGAAGCGGACGCTGTTCACCGGCCCGCTCGAGCACCGGCACCTTGTGCAGCTCCTTCCGCTCGCGGACGCGACCGTCGTGCCGTCGATCTTCCCCGAGGCGTTCGGGATGGTTGCGGCCGAGGCCGCCGCGGCAGGCTCGCCGCCGCTCGTCGCGCGCCACTCGGGGCTCGCCGAGGTAGCCGCTGGGCTCGAGCAGGAGTACCCGGAGCGGCTCCGCCACCTCGCGGCGTTCGAGAACGGAAACGCCAAGGATCTGCATGCCAAGCTGCAAGAGTTGCTCGCGTTGTCGCGCGAGGATCACGCAACACTGCAACAGGCGGCGCGGCGCGTAGTCGTCGCACGCTGGTCGTGGGCGGGCGTGGCGCGCCGCCTGCTCCAACCGCCCGGATAGGCTCCCGCCGTATGGGCGAGGAGCAAAAGGGGACGTGGCAGGAGCTGCTGGCGCGCAACCGAGCGGAGTTCGAAGCGGGCACCGATCTCACCGTGGCGGTCGAGGAGGAGTTCGCGCTTCTCGATCCCGAGACGCTCGAGCTCACGAACCGCTTCGAGTCGCTCAAGGCGGCCGCCGATCGCACCGACTTTGCCGAGCACGTCGTCGGCGAGCTGATTGCGTCCGAGGTCGAGATCCGCACGGGCCGCTGTGTCGCCTTTCAAGAAGCGGCCGTGAAGATGCAGGAGCGCCGTTCGCAGATCCACATGCTCGCGCGCGACCAGCAGCTTGCGCTCGGCGCGACCGCGACACACCCGTGGAGCCGCTGGCAGGACCAGCGCATCATCGACACGCCGCACTACCGGCGGAACGATGAGCTCCTTCGCTACGTCGTCTGGCGCAACAACACGTTCGGGCTTCACGTGCATGTCGGGATCGCCGGTGCCGACCGCGCGATCGGGGTGCACGACGCGCTTCGCAACTTCCTGCCCGAGATCCTCGCGCTCTCGGCGAGCTCGCCGTTCGTCGAAGCCGTCAACTCCGGCCTTCACTCCGCTCGCACCGAGATCTTCACGCGCATGTTCCCGCGCTGCGGCATTCCGGACGCGTACGGCAGCCGCCAGGCCTGGGAGGACTACGTCGCGTTCCTCTACCGCACGGGGTCGATCACCGAGCACACGCAGGTCTGGTGGAGCGTGCGTCCGCACCTTGCGTATCCGACGGTCGAGATCCGCATCGCAGACGCCCAGCCCGACCTCGCCGAGGCGCAGTCGCTCGCGGCGTTCTGTTACGTCCTCGCCGCCCGCTGCGCCCGCGCATACGACGAGGGGAGACGTTGCCGGCCCTGCCGCACCGTCTCCTCGAAGAGAACATGTGGCGGGCGACTCGCTACGGCCTATCCGGGGAGCTCCTCGACTTCCGGCGCGGCGAGCCGGTGCCTGCACGCGCACGCCTCGAGCAGCTGTTCGACTGGGTGGCGCCGGTCGCCGGCGACATCGGGGCGGCGTCATACCTGACGATCCCGGAGCGCAACGCGGCCGAGCGGCAGATCGCGCGCTCCGACGAAGGTGCGAGCCTCGAGGAGATCTACGCGGAGCAGGTGCGGGCCACAGGCGTAGGCTCGACGGAGCCTGCAAGAGCGGAGGCGCCGGCCGGGACGGCGCCGCGAGCGGGAGCTGAGCCGATCGGTGGCTGACGACCTCCTCGGAATCAGCGTCGAGGAGTTCCTCGTCTCCGCGGCCGCGACGCTCGCGAGCCTCGCGTACGCGAAGCTCGAGGCGAAGGATCTCGGCGAAGCGAAACGGGCGATCGACGCTCTCCAGAGCCTCCTCCCGCACATGGACGGCGACCTCCGTGGGGACCTCCAGCAGGCGCTCACCGGGCTCCAGGTTGCCTTCGCCGCCGCTGCAACCGCGTAGCCGGAGCTTGTGATACATAATCGCCCGCGCCGAAGCACTTCGGCGCTTGACTTTGTGAGGGAGCGAAACGGATGAATTGGTTCATGCATCATCCCGTGCTCCTCGGCCTCGTCGGCGCTGCCGTGGCCGTGGCGTACGGGCTCTACTTGACCTGGTGGCTGCTCCAGCAGCCAGCCGGCAACGAGCGGATGCGCGAGATCTCCGCCGCCGTACAGGAAGGCGCTGCGGCGTACCTACGCAAGCAGTACACGACGATCGCGATCGTCGCCGTGGTGCCGTTCATCCTGCTCGGCGTCTACCACAAGCTTGGTTGGGGGCCCGCCTTCGGATTCCTCGTCGGCGCGATGCTCTCGGCCGCCGCCGGGTTCATCGGGATGAACGTCGCAGTGCGCTCGAACGCCCGGACTGCAGAGGCTGCTCGCGGCGGGCTGAAGCCTGCACTCGACGTCGCCTTCAAGGCGGGCTCGGTCACCGGTCTCCTCGTCGTCGGCCTCGGGTTGTTCGGCGTCACCGGCTACTACTGGTTCCTGACGGGCGCGCTGCACAACACACCGACGTCGGCCATCAACGATCTCGTCGGCCTTGCGTTCGGTGGCTCGCTGATCTCGGTCTTCGCGCGTCTCGGCGGCGGCATCTTCACGAAGGCCGCCGACGTCGGCGCCGACCTGGTCGGGAAGATCGAAGCGGGCATCCCCGAGGACGATCCGCGAAACGCGGCCGTGATCGCCGACAACGTCGGCGACAACGTCGGGGACTGCGCCGGCATGGCCGCCGACCTGTTCGAGACGTACGCCGTCACCGCGGTCGCCGTGATGCTGCTCGGCACTCACACCAACCTCGTCGGCGACCTCTCGAACCGGATGTACCTCTATCCGCTTGCGCTCGGCTCCGTGGCCGCGGTCGCGTCCGTGATCGGCACGTTCTTCGCGCGACTCGGCCGCGGGGAGAACGCGGTCATCAACGCGCTCTACAAAGCGGTGCTTGCCGCGACGGTGCTCTCTGCGATCGGGTTCATCCCGATCACGATGGCCTTCGACGGCGGCAAATACGGCTTCGGCGACCTCTACATCTCGTCGATCATCGGCCTCGTCGTCACGTTCCTGCTCGTCGCGATCACCGAGTACTACACGGGCACTCGCTGGAACCCGGTGAAGGCGATCGCAAGGGCGTCGCAGACCGGCCACGCGACGAACATCATCGAGGGGCTCGCGATGGGGATGCAGGCGACCGCCGCGCCGGTGATCGTGATCGTTGCCGGCATCCTCGTCGCCCATCACTTCGCCGGTCTCTACGGCATCGGCGTCGCGGTGATGGCGCAGCTCTCGATGACGGGCCTCATCGTCGCGCTCGACGCGTACGGTCCCGTCACCGACAACGCGGGCGGCATCGCCGAGATGGCCGACCTGCCCGAGGAGGTCCGTGGCGTCACCGATCCGCTCGACGCCGTGGGCAACACCACGAAGGCAGTCACGAAGGGCTACGCGATCGGCTCGGCCGCACTTGCCGCGCTGATCCTGTTCGACTCGTACACGACCGGCCTCTCAGACAACGGTCTCACGACGTCGTTCTCGCTCTCCGACGCCTGGGTTGTCGCCGGCCTCTTCATCGGCGGCCTGATGCCGTTCCTGTTCGCGTCACTGGCGATGCAGGCAGTCGGACGCGTCGGCGGCGAGGTCGTGCAGGAGGTGCGCCGCCAGTTCCGTGAGCACCCCGGGATCATGGAGGGAACGGAGCGGCCGGACTACAGCCGCGCCGTGGGCATCGTCACCGGCTCCGCGATCAAGTCGATGCTCGCGCCGGCCCTGATCCCGATCGGGTTCCCGATCGTGGTCGGGATCATCAACGCCCGGATGCTCGGAGGCCTCTTGATCGGCACCATCGTCACCGGCCTCTTCCTCGCAATCTCGATGACCTCGGGCGGTGGCGCCTGGGACAATGCGAAGAAGTCGATCGAGGACGGCGCCTACGGCGGCAAGGGCTCCGAGGCGCATGCCGCGTCCGTGACCGGCGACACAGTCGGCGATCCGTACAAGGACACCGCCGGCCCCGCGATCAACCCGATGATCAAGATCGCGAACATCGTCGCGATCCTGATCATCCCGCTGATCGTCTCGATCCACGGCTAAGTCGCCCGGCGCTGCGTGGGGCTCCAGCCCCGCGCAGCGCTACCGTCTCTCCATGCGGACACGCCTCGCGCTGCCGCTCGTCGGGTCGACCGTGGCGGTTGTCGGCGCGACGCTGCTCGTCTGGGCGCTCGACGCCGTCGCGCCGATCCTCTCCCTCGGAGTCATCTACGTCTTCGCGGTCCTCCCGGTTGCAGTGCTCTGGGGGATCCGCTGGTCGCTGCCGGTCGCGATCGCGAGCATGCTCACGTTCAACTGGATCTTCCTGCCACCGACCCACACGTTCACGCTCGCCGAGTCGACCAACTGGTTCGCGCTCACCGCCTATTCCGTCACCGCCGTCGTCGTCAGCGAGCTCGCCGCCGGCTCGCGCAGGCGCGCGACGGACGCGGAGCAGCGACAGCGGGAGGCGTCGCTGCTCGCCGAGATCGCCGGGCACCTGCTGGGGGGACGGCCGCTCGACGATGAACTCGGCTGGATCGGAGATCGGGCGGCGGAGGTGCTCGGGGTCGAGCGCGCCGAGATCGAGCTCGAGCGGCGCCTCCGGCGCCACGCGGACGCACCGACGCCGCTCGAGGTCGACGGACGCGTCATCGGCACGATCTACACGTCTGTCGAGTCGCAGCCGAATCCCGTCGTTCGAACGCGGTTCCTGCCCGCACTCGCGGCGCTCCTCGGCGTTGCGCTCGACCGCACTCGCCTCGAGCGGGAAGCGCTCGAAGCCGAGACGCTGCGGCGGAGCGATCTCGTCAAGACCGCTCTTCTTCGGGCGGTGTCGCATGACCTGCGTTCGCCCCTGACGAGCATCACGACCGCCGTCGGCGCGCTCCGGAACGAGGGGCTGGTCTTCAGCGACGAGGACCGGCGCGAGCTGCTCGACACAATCGCGGTCGACGCGGACCGGCTCGCGCGGCTCGTCGGCGACCTCCTCGACCTGAGCCGGCTCGAGGCGGGGGGAGCCGAGCCCGAGCCGGAGGTGTGGGCCCTCGACGAGCTCATCCGCGAGGTGGTGATCGATCACGACGTCGCGAACCGCGTTGACGTCGCCGGCGAGCACCCCCTGGTCGATGTCGATCCGGTCCAAATCCGCCGCGTGCTTGCGAACTTCCTGGAGAACGCGCTCCGGTTCTCGCCCCACGACGCCCCGGTCCACATCCGAGTCACCGCGACGCGCCGGGAGGCGATCGTGCGCGTCGTCGACCAAGGGCCGGGGCTCCCCGAGTCGGAGCTCGAGCGGGTCTTCGAACCGTTCCATCGCGGCCCCGACCGCTCGGGTGCCGGCCTCGGGCTCGCGATCGCGCGCGGGTTCGCCGCCGCGAACGGCGGCCGCGTGTGGGCGGAGTCGCGGCCCGGCCAGGGGGCGACCTTCGCCCTCGCACTCCCGGTCGTCGAGGCGCCGGTGGAGCTCCGATCGTGAGCCAGCGCGTGTTGGTGGTCGATGACGAGCCGCAGATCCTGCGTGCGCTCGGGACGATGCTCCGCGGCGCGGGCTATACGGTCGACACGGCGGCGACCGCGGAGACCGCGCTCGCGGCCGCGGCCGCGCAACCGCCGGACGCGGTCATCCTCGACCTCGTGCTCCCGGACGGCAGTGGCACCGACGTGTGCCGTGAGCTCCGAACGTGGACGGACGCGCCGGTGATCGTGCTCTCCGCCGTCGGCGAGGAGCGGGAGAAGATCGCTGCGCTCGATGCCGGCGCAGACGACTACGTCACGAAGCCGTTCAGCGTCGACGAGTTGCTCGCGCGTCTGCGCGCCGTCCTGCGCAGGCTCGCGCCGCAGGAAGGGCCGGTGCTGGCGGTCGGCGAACTGCAGATCGACGTGCCGAAGCGGCTCGTCACCCGTGAAGGTGAACGCGTGAAGCTGACACCGCACGAGTTCGACCTGCTGCGGGTGCTTGCACAGAACCGCGGCAAGCTGCTCACACATCGGATGCTGCTGCGCGAAGTGTGGGGGCCAGCGTACGGGGACGAGGCGCACTACTTGCACGTGTACGTGTCGCACCTGCGGGCGAAGATCGAGCGCGACCCGTCGCGGCCCGAGGTCCTGCTCACCGAGCCGGGCGCCGGCTACCGCCTCGTGGATCCCACGGCTTCTTGAGCAACTCTTAAGGCGCCGCTCCGGAAGCTTGAGCCGACATTGACGGCCGCGGCTCTACGTTGCCTACGTGGCAATCGCCGTGCATCCCCGCGCCTGGCTCGAGCGCCGGCGCGAACGCCGTGAAGCGGATTACTGGATCGCGCACGGGTTCGAGTCGCGCTGCCCCTGGCGCGTCTCCGAGCTCACCTCCGAGCGCGAGCGCCGTCTCTGCGCGCGTTCGCTGCACGGAGTGATCGAAGAGGTCAGCGGGAAGAAGCTTCCCGGTGCGGCGCCGATCCGGCGTGCAGCACTGAGGCCGCACCTCGCCCGCCTCGAGGCGATCGAGACGCGGCTCCGCGACGGCGAGCCGGTGTCGGGCGCCGGGATGCTGAAGGTCAACGAGCTCTTGACCGGCCCTGCCAGCTGTTTGTTCACCGAGGTCGAGTCCGTCGAGCCGCTGCTGCGCCGCGTGCTTGTGGGCCTGAGGGCCGACTGATGTACGACCTCGCCGCACTCGGGATCGCTGCCGCGTGCTTCGCGTTCGTCTTCGTGCTTTGGTTCGTGTTGGAGCGGATCTGATGGGCACCGGCGACGCGATCGGCCTGGTCGCTCTCGCTGGTGGTCTTCGCGTACCTCGTCTACGCGCTCTTCCGTGGGGAGCGGTTCTGATGGATCCCGCGACGGTGATCTTGACCGTGTTCCTCGTCTCGGCAATCGCGTTCAACGCACGCGTCGAGCTGCGGCGTGCACTTGCACGTGTCGCGGCCCGTAGCGCCAGGAGGCGCGCGTGAGCGGGCAGGGCATCTCGCAGATCGTCTTCTACTCGCTGGCGCTGATCGCACTCGGCTATCCGCTTGGCGTGTTCATGGCGCGCGTGTACTCCCGCGCTCGCCTCGATCGCGGCGAGCGCAACGTCTACCGCCTCCTGCGCGTCGACGCCGGCAAGGAGCAGGACTGGAAGAGCTACGGCGGGACCGTGCTCATCTTCAGCATTCTCTTCTTCCTCGTCCTCTACGCGATCCAGCGCCTGCAGGGTCACCTGTTCCTAAACCCGGATCACATGAAGGGCGTGCCGGCGCACCTGTCGCTGAACACGGCCGCGAGCTTCGTCACCAACACGAACTGGCAGTACTACGGCGGTGAGTCGACGATGTCGTACCTCACCCAGATGGCCGGGCTCGCGGTGCAGAACTTCGTCTCGGCCGCGGTCGGCATGGCCGTTCTCGCCGCCGTCGTGCGCGGCATCGCGCGCCGCTCGTCGGGCACGCTCGGCAACTTCTGGGTCGACCTCTACCGCTCGCTCGTCT
Organism: uncultured Thermoleophilia bacterium; assembly: GCA_963785875.1. Lineage (GTDB taxonomy): Bacteria > Actinomycetota > Thermoleophilia > Gaiellales > Gaiellaceae > PALSA-600. The sequence continues at coordinate 201,629 of CAWAWV010000003.1, forward strand.
ACATCCTCCTCCCGCTCGCCGTGATCGTGACGGTGATCCTGATCTGGCAGGGCGTGCCGGAGACGTTCAGCGGCCACGCGACCGCCCACACCGTCCAGGGGGCGACGCAGACGATCGCACGCGGCCCGGCCGCGTCGCAGATCGCGATCAAGGAGCTCGGGACGAACGGCGGCGGCTTCTACAACTCGAACTCCGCCGTCCCGTTCGAGAACCCGACCGGCTTCTCGAACTTCATCGAGATGCTCTCGATCCTGCTCATTCCGGCGGCGCAGGTCTTCATGTTCGGCCGGATGGTCCTCGCGCGCCGGCACGCCTGGATGGTGTTCGCGTCGATGTTCGTCGTGTTCGCGCTCGGAGTCGCGATCAACCTGCCCGCGGAGCAACACGGGTCACAGGTGTTGCGGGCTTCCGGGGTGAACATCACCCAGGGCCACGGGCAATCCGGGGGAAACATGGCCGACAAGGAGGTGCGCTTCGGCCTCGCCAACACCGCGACCTGGACGGTCGCGACGAGCGACGCCTCGAACGGGTCGGTCAACGGCGGCTTCGACGCCCAGACACCGCTCGGAGGCGCGGTGCCGGTCGTGAACCTGTTCCTCGGCGAGGTGATCTTCGGCGGGGTCGGCTCCGGCCTCTACGGCATGTTCTTCTACATCATCATCGCCGTCTTCGTCGCGGGGCTGATGGTCGGGCGAACGCCGGAGTGGCTGGGGAAGAAGATCGAGGCGCGCGAGATCAAGGTCGCGGCGCTCGGTGCGCTCTTCGTGCCGACTATGGTGCTGGCGCTGACCGCGTTCGCGATCGTGACGAAGAGCGGCCTCGCCTCCGTCTACAACGGCGGCGTCCACGGCTTCACCGAGACGCTCTACGCCTATGACTCCCAGTCGAACAACAACGGCAGCGCGTTCGCCGGCTACGGGCTGACGAACTTCAGCGCCGAGGTCGGCTCGATCGCCCTGTTCCTCGGCCGCTTCGTCCCCCTCCTCGCCGCGCTCGCACTCGGTGGCACGCTCGCGAAGAAGAGAATCGTCCCCGCTTCGGCCGGAACATTCCGGACCGACGGCCCGACGTTCGTCGTCCTGCTCGTCGGGGTGATCGCCCTCACCGCAGGACTGATGATCTTCCCCGCGCTCACACTCGGACCGATCGTCGAAGGGTTGACGCACTGATGCGCAATGTCGTCTCCTCGCTGATCGCGATCGTCCTGATCACGGCGTCCTTCGGCTTCGCGTACCCACTCGCGATCACCGGGTTCGCTCAGATCGCTTTCCACAACAAGGCGAACGGCAGCCTCATCGAGCGCAACGGCAAGGTGGTCGGGTCCAAGCTCGCCGCGCAGGAGTTCACCGGCCCGCAGTACTTCCGCGCGCGGCCGTCCGGAACCTCACCGGCTTACAACGCGGGCGCGACGACGTTCGCCAATCTCGGGCCGACGAACCCGGATCTCGCGAAGAACGTCAAGGCTGCGGCGGCGGCAATCCTGAAACTCGAGAGGCCGTACAACCCGGGCCTGACGACCCACGACATCCCGGTCGACGCGGTGACGACGTCCGGGTCGGGCATCGACCCCGACATCTCGCCCGCGTATGCGGCTCTCCAGTCTCGTCGCGTCGCCGCCGTCCGCCACCTGCCGCTCGCGACCGTGCAGAAGCTCGTGAAGAAGTACGACCACGGACGTTCGTGGGGCTTCTTCGGCGAGCCCGGCGTGAACGTGCTCGAGCTCAACCTCGCTCTGGACGGGCTGCACTGATGGTGCGCTCGTCCGTCTTCTCGCAAGAGCTCGTCGTCGCGGCGGTCCGGGACTCGTTCCCGAAGCTCGACCCGCGCCTCCAGCTCAAGAACCCCGTCATGTTCATCGTCGAGCTGGGCAGCGTCGTCACCTCGGTCATCTTCGTCCTCGACCTCGTCCGCGGCCACACCGGCTCGCTGTGGTTCGTCGGCGCCATAGCCGTCTGGCTCTGGCTGACGGTGCTGTTCGCGAACTTCGCGGAGGCGATCGCGGAGGGCCGCGGCAAAGCGCAGGCGAATGCGCTCCGCGCAACCCGCACGACCACGAACGCGCGCCTGCGTGACGGCCGCAGCGTGCCGGCGCCCGAGCTGCAGAAGGGCGACGTCGTGATCGTCGAGGCCGGCGAGGTGATCCCCGCCGACGGCGAGGTGATCGAAGGCGTCGGCTCGGTCGACGAGTCGGCGATCACCGGTGAGTCTGCGCCGGTGATCCGCGAGTCGGGCGGCGACCGCTCCGCGGTCACGGGCGGCACGAGGCTGCTCTCCGACCGGCTCGTGGTCGAGGTCACGCAGGAGCCGGGGCGATCGTTCCTCGACCGGATGATCGCGCTCGTCGAGGGGGCCGAGCGGCGCAAGACGCCGAATGAGATCGCGCTGAACATCCTGTTGGCCGGTCTGACGATCACGTTCCTGGGCGCCGTCGCGACGCTGCAGCCGTTCGCGATCTACGCCGGCTCACGCCAGTCGGAGACGGTGCTGATCGCGCTCCTCGTCGCCCTGATCCCGACGACGATCGGTGCACTCCTGTCCGCGATCGGCATCGCAGGGATGGACCGGCTCGTGCAGCGCAACGTCCTCGCCATGTCGGGTCGCGCGGTCGAGGCATCTGGCGACGTCGACGTGCTGCTGCTCGACAAGACGGGAACGATCACGCTCGGGAACCGCCAGGCGGCCGAGTTCCTGCCGGTCGACGGGGTGGAGGAGCGCGAGCTCGCCGAGGTCGCGCAGCTCGCGTCACTCGCCGACGAGACGCCCGAGGGACGGTCGATCGTCGTGCTCGCGAAGGAGCGCTTCAACCTGCGCGAGCGCGAGCTCGGCGAGCACGAATTCGTGCCGTTCAGCGCCACGACCCGCATGAGCGGCGTGAACATGAACGGCACGCTCGTGCGCAAGGGCGCCGCCGACGCTGTCAAGCGCTTCATCGCCGAGCAGGGCGGCTCGGCTCCGGGAGAGCTTGACAGGATCGTGCAGGGCGTGGCCGAGCAAGGCGGGACGCCGCTCGTCGTCTCGAAGGACAACTTCGCGCTCGGCGTCGTGCATCTGAAGGACATCGTCAAGGGCGGCATGCGCGAGCGCTTCGATGAGCTCCGCAAGATGGGCATCCGCACCGTGATGATCACGGGGGACAACCGCGTCACCGCTGCGGTGATCGCGCAAGAGGCAGGGGTGGACGACTTCCTCGCCGAGGCGACGCCGGAGGCGAAGATGGCGCTGATCAAGGACGAGCAGTCAAAGGGGCGCATGGTCGCGATGACCGGCGACGGAACCAACGACGCGCCCGCGCTGGCGCAGGCGGACGTCGGCGTCGCCATGAACACCGGCACGACCGCGGCCAAGGAGGCGGGCAACATGGTCGACCTCGACTCGAACCCGACGAAGCTGATCGAGATCGTCGAGGTCGGAAAGCAGCTACTGATCACGCGCGGCGCGCTGACGACGTTCTCGATCGCGAACGACGTCGCCAAGTACTTCGCGATCCTGCCGGCGATGTTCGCGTACTCGTACGCATCTAGGCCGGGCGAGCGCGGCCCGCTCGACGCGCTGAACGTGATGCGGCTCGGCGACCCGAAGAGCGCGATCCTCAGCGCGATCATCTTCAACGCGTTGATCATTCCCGCGCTCGTCCCGCTCGCCCTGCGCGGCGTGAAGTACCGGGCGATCGGAGCCACCGCGCTACTGCGCCGGAACCTGTTGCTCTATGGGGCCGGCGGGATGATCCTGCCGTTCGTCGGGATCAAGCTGATCGATCTCATCGTGCACAATCTCCTGGGGGGCTGATGTGCGCGGCCGCTACCGGATCTTGCTCGGAATGGCCGCGGGGGTCGGCAAGACCTACCGGATGCTCCAGGAGGGCCGCTCGGCCCACGCCGACGGGCGCGACGTCGTCATCGGCTATCTCGAGCCGCATGACCGGCCCGAGACGGCGGCGCTCGTCGACGGGTTCGAACAAATCCCGCGCCTCCAAGCGGAGTATGGCGGCCTCGAGCTCGAGGAGATGGATGTCGACGCGGTCGTCCGCCGGGCGCCCGAGCTCGCGCTGATCGACGAGCTCGCGCACACGAACGTGCCCGAGGCGCGGAACGAGAAGCGCTGGCAGGACATCGAGGAGGTGCTCGCGGCGGGAATCGACGTCGTTTCCACCGTCAACATCCAGCACCTCGAGAGCCTGAACGACGCCGTCGCCGAGCTGACCGCCGTGCGCGTCCGCGAAACGTTCCCCGACTCGGTGCTGGAGGGCGCCGACGAAGTCGTGCTCGTCGACCTCACGCCCGAGGCACTGCAGGAGCGGCTCCGGGCAGGGAAGGTGTACGCGCCGGATCGGGTGCAGACCGCGCTCGAGAACTTCTTCCGGGGTGACCGCCTGTCGGCTCTGAGGGAGCTCGCCTTGCGGGAGATAGCAGAGGATGTCGGTGCACGGCGCCAGTCGGTGGTCATCCTCGACCCGCTGAGCGCGCGGGCCGTCGCCGAGCGGGTGCTCGCGCTCGTCACGCCGGAGCCGCGCTCACAGAGGATCCTGCGCCGGGCGTGGCGCTCGGCGGAGCGTCTCGGCGCGCCGCTCGACGCCCTCTGGGTGCACGCGCCGGGACATCCTCTCTCGCCCGACGAGCAGGTTCAGGTCGCGGCACTCCGGCGGCTCGCCGTCGTCCTTGGCGCACATTTCCTTGAGGAGGAGGGTGACGACTTCGTCGCGACCGTCCGGCGCGTTGTGCGCGAGCGCGGTTCGACATACGTGCTCGTCGGCACCCCCGACGAGTCGAGGAAGCGCGAAGTCCTGCGCGGGTCGCTGGTCTCGGCGCTCGTTCGAAATCTCCCCGGAGTCGACATTCGGGTCGTCGCGAATCGCGTCGACCGTGAGGAGGAGCGGCCGTGAGCGTCGCCTTGGCAATCGCCGCGACGCTCGCGGCCGCCGCGATCCTCACGATCGTGCTCGTGCGGCGGCGCCCACGTCCCGCGTACGCGGGACGGGGGCGGATCCTCGTCCCGTTCTCGGGCGCGCTCGATCGCACCGTGCTCGATGCCGCCATCCGCATCGCGCGCGCCGAAGAGTCGGTGCTCGTCCCGGCATACCTGCTCGTCGTGCCGCTGCAATATCCCGAGGACTCCGCGCGGAAGGAACAGGTGGCGATGGCGATGCCCCTCCTGGAGGCGGTGGAGCAGGAAGCGCTCCGCGCGCACGTGCCAGTTGACGCGCGGATCGAGAAGGGGCGTTCGCTGACGCACGCCCTGAGTCGACTCTGGGACGTCGAGCGGTTCGATCGCATCGTCGCGCCTGCCACGGGCTTTTCGCCGAAGGATCTCGCCTGGGTGCTCACCCACGCGCCCTCCGAGACGATCGTCCTGCGCCCCGCCCCCTAGCTACCTTCCCCGGGTGCAGAACCGGGTGCTGGTCTACACCGAGGCGCTCGACGTCGCCGCCGAGGGAGCGGTCTGGTACGCGCGCAAGGTCGGCGACGGGCGCTTCGATGCGCTTCACGTCGCCGGGAAGAACACCGACTCGGGCATCTACGCCCGGTGGTTCGACTTCACCGGAGGTGACTCGCGCCTCGACGTGCGACCCGCTGGGACCGACGCGCAGCAGGCTGTGCTCGCCGAGATCGCCCGCCTGCGCGAGACCGCCGAGGACGTGATCGTCACCGTCGTCCTGCCCGAGCAGTTCCGAAAGAGATCGCTGCTTGCGGCCGCACAGCGCGCGCAGTTCCGCCTGAAGCTCAGGCTGCTCGTCGAACCGGGCGTCGTCGTCGCCGACGTGCCCGCGGTCACGTCGGAGCGGCGTCCGGAGGGGCATGTGCCCGAGCACCTCGTGGTCCGTGTCCTCGCGGGAGAACCCGACGAGCCGACGCTGCGCGCGGTCGAGTACGCCCGCCGGCTCGGCGCCGACGACCTCCGCGCGGTCCACTTCGGCGAACGTGCCTGGGAAGACGATGGTCTTGGCATCCCGGTCGACGACGCACCGCTCGAAGGACGACTCGGCGACTCGATCCTCACCTATGTGCGCCGGCTCACCGCCGACCCCGAGTCGGCCGTGAACGTCGTGCTCCCGGAGCGGCTGCAGGCGAACCTGCCGCGGCTGCGGGGCCGGCGGGCGATTGCGATCAAGCGGTGCCTCCTCTTCGAGCCGCACGTGATCCTGAGCAGCGTCCCGACTCAAGACTAGGCTCCCATCCGTGCCAAGGCGTCGCCGGCAGAGCAGCGGCCTCGAGCGCGTTCTCGGCGCGCCCGCGCTGTTCGCGACCGCCTACGGCAACGTCGGCTCGTCGATCTACTACGCGCTCGGTCTCGTCGCGGGCATCGCGCTCGGGCTCACGCCCCTCGTCTTCATCATCAGCGGGCTGATCTTCGCCGCGACGGCGTCGACGTACGCAGAGGGAACCGTCCGCTACCCGGAGGCGGGCGGTTCGTCGAGCTTCGCACGCCACGCGTTCAACGAGCTCATTTCGTTCGGGGCGGCGTGGGCGCAGATGCTCAATTACGTGATCACGATCGCTATCTCGGTGATCTTCGTCCCGCACTACCTCTCGATCTTCTGGGCGCCGCTGCGGACGAACCCGTGGGACATCATCGTCGGCGTCGGCCTCACGTGGATCCTCGTCGGGCTGAACATCATCGGTGTCCAGGAGGCGGCGCGGCTCAACATCTTCCTGGCGATGGTCGACTTCGCGACCCAGCTGCTGCTCGTCGCCCTCGGGTTCGTCCTGATCTTCAGCCCGCATATCCTCTGGTCGAACGTGCACTTCGGCGTCGCGCCGAGCTGGGGGGCGTTCCTGCTCGCGATTCCCGTGGGGATGATCGCCTACACCGGGATCGAGACCGTCTCGAACCTCGCCGAGGAGGCGCGCGACCCGGTACGCACGATCCCGCGCTCGATCTCCTGGGTCGCGATCGCGGTGTTCGCGATCTACTTCACGCTCCCGTGGGTCGCGCTCTCCGCCATGCCGGTGGTCCACGAAGGTGGGCACTACGTCACGCGGCTCGGCCAGCCCCCGCCGCACGGATTCAAGAACGATCCGGTGCTCGGTCTCGTCGAGAACCTCGACCTGCACGGCGCGGTCCTTTCGGCGGCCAAGGTGTACGTCGGCATCCTCGCCGCGACAATCCTCTTCGTCGCGACGAACGCGGGCGTCATCGGCGCATCGCGGATCACCTATTCGATGTCCACCTACCGGCAGCTCCCCGAGGTGTTCCGCCGGCTGCAACCGAAGCTGAAGACCCCCTGGCTCTCGCTGATCGTCTTCGCAGGCGTTGGATCATCGATCTTCGTGCTCTCGGGCCAGGTGGACTTCCTCGGCCGGATGTACGCGTTCGGCGCGATGCTCTCGTTCACGATCGCGCATGCCGCGGTGATCGCGCTCCGCGTCAAAGGGAAAGGAGAAGAGGTCGGCTGGCGCGCGCGCCCGAACCTGCGGATCGCCGGGATCGACTGGCCGTTGTTTGCGATCGTCGGCGGGCTCGGCACGGGGGCAGCTTGGCTCGTGGTCGTCATCCAGGACCCGCCGACGCGCTACGCGGGCTTCGCCTGGCTCGCAGCGGGCTTCGTCTTCTACCTGCTCTACCGGCGTCGCCTCCGTGTGCCGGTCGGCGTGACGTCGCGGGCGCCCGTTCCGCTCGGCGCGGCGCTCGCGCTCGAGTACCGCTCGATCCTCGTCCCCGTCGTGGCAGGGGAGGAGTCGCACGAGGCGGTCGAGCTGGCGGCGCGGCTCGCAACCGAGCGAGCCGGGCGCATCGTCCTCCTGCGGGTGATCGTCGTCCCGCTCGAGTTGCCGCTCGATGCGGACCTCACGGAGCAGCTCGACGACGCGTACAACCTCCTCGACGAACTGCGTGCGACGGCCGAGGGTTACGGAGTCCGCACGGTCGAGCGTGTCGTCCGCGCGCGCAAGGCCGGCCGCGCGATCGTCGACGAGGCGGAACGCCGCGCAGCGGAGATCATCGTGCTCGGCGCCCCACGCGGACGTCACCGTGCGATCTTCGGGCACACCGTGGACTACGTCCTGAAGCACGCTCCGTCACGGGTGATGGTCGCGGCCGGTCGGCGCGCAGCGTGATGTACCGCACGCTCACGCGGATCTCCGCCGCGCTGCTCGTCGCGCTCGGCGTCACGATGTTCGTTGTCACGCTCTGGCACGGAGGCGGGGTCGGCCTGGTGCTCGGTTCGCTGTTCGTCGCCGCGGGTGCAGGCAGGCTCTTCCTCCTCCGAAGGAGGCGCGACTAATGGCCCGGAAGCTGCCCGGCCTTCGGCGCGAGCTCGACGCACGCGCGCTCTTCTCGGTCGCGTACGGCGAGATCGCGTCGTCGATCTACTTCGCGCTCGGTGTCCTTGCCGCGAATGCCCTCGGTTTCACGCCGCTCGTGCTGCTCGCGGTCGGCGCCCTCTTCCTCATTGTGTCCCTCTCCTATGCGGAAGGGACCGCGGCGCTGCCGGAGACCGGCGGTGCCGCAACGTTCGTGCGCCGTGCCTCGAACGACCTCTTCGGGTTCATGACCGGTTGGTCGCTGTTCCTCGACTATCTGATCGTGATCGCGCTCTCCGCGATCTTCCTGCCGCACTACCTCGCGGGCGCGCTGCAGGTGAATGCGCTCGAGCACTCGCCCTGGGACGTCGTTGTTGCGGTGTCGGTGATCACGGCGGTCGCACTGGTGCGCCTCGTCCGCCGGCCGTCGCTGTACGGCCTCGGCGTCGTCGTCCCCGCGCTCGATCTCCTGACCCAGCTCCTACTCGTCGTGCTCGGGTTCGCGCTCGTCTTCTCGCCGCATGCGCTCGCCCACGGCACGTCCCTCGGCGCGAGCCCGACCTGGCACGACCTTGCCTTCGCGCTACCGCTCGCGATGCTTGCGTTCACCGGTCTCGAGACCGTCGCGAACCTGGCCGAGGAAGCGAGGCGACCCGGAGTCGATCTGCCACGTTCCGTGTTCGGGGCGATCGCCACGGTCGTGACTGTCTACGTCGCCATCGCGGTCGTCGCAGTCTCCGCGTTCCCGGGGCCCCAAACCGAGCTCGGCACGAAGTGGATCCGGGCGCCGCTCCTCGGTGTCGCGGACCGGATCGGCCACAAGCTCCCCTGGGATCTCGGCGGCGTGCTCCGCTTCTACGTCGGAATCACCGGTGCGCTGATCCTCCTCGCAGCGGTGACGACGTCGGTATCCGGTTTCTCGCGGCTCGCCTATTCGCTCGGCGAGCACGGACAGCTCCCACGGTCATTCGGGCGTTTGAGCCGCCGGGCGCACGTGTCGCCGTACGCGATCTTCGCGGCCGCCACCGTCTCGTCGTCGATTGTGGTCGCCACCGCGTCCATCAAGAGCGACGACGTCGCATTCCTCGCGAGCCTCTTCTCGTTCGGAGTTCTGCTTGCGTTCACGGCGGCACAGCTCGCCGTCATCAAGCTGCGCATCGACGAGCCCGACCTGCCGCGGCCGTACCGGGCGCCCTTCTCCGTGACGATCCGCGGAAGCGAGATCCCGCTGCCTGCGGTCGTGGGCGCCCTGGCGACATTCGGTGTCTGGATCGTCGCAATGGCCACCCATCCGGCCGCGCGGTACGCCGGACCGCTCTGGCTCCTCGTCGGCCTCGTCATCTTCGTGAGCGTGCGGCTGTCGCGAGGCGAGGGCCTGCTCGAGCGGGTCGAGTCCCCCGACGAGCGTCCCCTCGTACCCGTCGCGCAGTTCAAGCGGATCCTCGTCCCGATGAAGCTCGGCGTGATCGGCGAGGAGATGCTCGCGACCGCGGTCAAGCTCGCGTCCGATCACGAGGCGGAGGTGCTGGCGCTGCACGTCATTCGCGTCCCGCTCGAGTTGCCTCTCGACGCGGCGCTCCTCGACGATGAGGAGCGGGCCGAAGCTTCGCTCGCCGAAGCGAAGCTGCTAGGCGCAGATTTCGGCGTTACCGTCGAGGGCGCGACCGTCCGCGCCCGGGCGATCGGCCATGCGATCGTCGCGCAGGCCGAGAAGGTGAACGCCGACCTGATCGTGCTCGGCTCGGCGCCACGTTGGCGCCGGCAGTCACGGTTCTTCTCCCCGACGGTCGATTTCGTGCTGCGCCGGGCGCCCTGCGAGGTGCTGATCGTCGCGTTCCCGCAGACGGTCATGGACGAGGAGCTCGCCGCGACGTAGAGGCTGCCGCGTGTCTGACACCTTCTGTCAGACACTGCGACCTTGCTGGGGAGTACGCTGCGCCGCTGTGAAAGCGATCGTCGTCGGATGCGGCCGGGTCGGCTCGGCCGTCGCGCAGCAGCTGCTCGCCTCGGGCTGGGACGTCACTGTCCTCGACGAGAACGAGGACGCCCTTGGCCGGCTCGGCGAGAACTGGACGGGCGGCTTCGTCGTCGGTCACGGCATGGACCTGACGCTGCTCCGCGAAGCCGGGATCGAGGAGGCGGACGCCGTCGTCGTCGCGACCAACGGTGACAACACGAACCTCGTGATCGCACAGGCGGCACAGAAGCACTTCGAGGTCCCGACGGTGATCGTCCGCGTGCTCGACCCGGCGCGTGCGCAGTTCTACGCCACGAAGGGCCTACGCATCGTCTGTCCAACCTCAGCCGCGATCGAGACGCTCGTGTCGGCGGTCCGCCACGCAGAAGAAGAGGCGGTCCTCTAGTGGCCGACCGATGTACGTCCTGATCGCCGGCGGCGGCAAGGTCGGCGCGAACCTGACCCGTTCGCTGCTCCGGGCCGGGCACGAGGTGACGCTGATCGAGCAGAAGCCCTACCGGTTCGACAAGCTCGAAGCAGAGTTCGAGCATCAGGTGATCCGCGGCGACGCGACCGAGCTGTTCGTGCTCGAGCGCGCCGGCATCACCCGGCCGCCGGACCTCCTGGTGGCCGCGACGGGCGACGACGAGGACAACATCGTCATCTGTCAACTCGCCCGCGAGCACTACGGCGTCGGCAACGTGATCGCTCGAATCAACGATCCACGGAACCAGTCGTACTTCGACCTGCTCGGCATCTCGCCGACCGTCTCCGCGACCGGCGCGATCATGGGGCTCATCGAGCACGAGGTGCCTGAGCACGGGCTCGTGCATCTGCTCGAGCTGCGCAAGGAGAACCTCGAGATCGTCGAGGTGACGGTCGACAAGGGTGCGAACTGCCAGGGGAAGCGCGTCCGCGCGCTCCGCCTGCCGGAAGGCGCGCGGCTGATCTCGGTCGTGCGCGCCGGCAAAGCCGAGATCCCGGACGAGGAGACCCAGCTCGAGGTGGGCGACCAGGTGCTCGCGATCCTCGAGCCGGGCAAAGAGGACGAGCTCCGCCGCGCCCTGCTCTAGGCCGCGTATCTGACACCGGCGCCAGCTACCGTGTGACTGGTGCGTCGCCCGGCCACCCCAGTCGCCCTCGCGTGGGCAGCCACGCTGGCGGGCGTGATCTCGATCATCTCGGCACTCACGCCTGAGCTTGCCGACCGCACGAGCATCGTGAGTGGCGTGTTGCCGCCCGGCGTTCCGGAGGCGGCGCGCACCGTGGCGCTCGCACTCGGGCTGGCGCTGGTCTTTCTCTCGCGGGGGCTTGCGCGGCGCAAGCGGCGCGCCTGGGTGCTCGCGGTCGCGCTGGTGATCGGATCGGCGATCGCGCACCTCGCCAAAGGGCTCGACTTCGAGGAGGCGACGGTTCACATCGTCCTGCTCGTGGCGCTCCTTCGATCGCGCCGCCACTTCGTGGCGCCTGGTGATCCAGCGACGCTCGTGCCGCTCCTGCAGGTCATAGCCGCGCTCGCGTTCGCCGTGCCGATCCTCGTCGTCGGCCTCTACGACCAGGACGCGTACTCGCGTCGCATCGAAGTGGCGCTCGCGCTGCTCATCGGCGCGCTCGGCTTTCGCGCGCTCTGGCTCTGGCTGCGGCCGCAGGGAGTGCCTCCCGCACTCGGTGAGGAGCGCGAGCGTGCGGCGGAGCTCGTGCAGGCGCACGGCACCGACAGCCTCGCGTACTTCGCCCTCCGCCGCGACAAGAATTACTTCTTCTCACCGAGCGGCCGGTCGTTTCTGGCCTACCGCGTGATCGGCGGGACGGCGCTCGTCGCCGGCGACCCGATCGGCGAAGTCACGGAGCGGCGTGAGCTCGTGCGCGAGTTCGTTCGCATAGCGCATGCCAAGGGCTGGCGCGTCGCCGTGGCGGGCGCGGCGACCGAGGCGCTCGAGGACTACGCCTCGATCGGGTTCAAGTCGATGTATCTCGGCGACGAGGCCGTCATCCGGCCCGTGACGTTCTCGCTCGAGGGACGCGCCATCCGCAAGGTCCGCCAGTCGGTGTCGCGCCTCGAGAAGTGCGGCTACCACGTCGAGGTGCTCTCGACTGCCGATGCCGACGAGCCGCTCCGCGCCCAGCTGCGTTCCGTCTCCGAAGAGTGGCGCGGGAACTGGCCGGAGCGGGGGTTCACGATGGCGATGGACGCGCTCTTCCGCTACCCCGACACGGTGCTCGCGGTGGCGGTCGCGCCGGACGGACGAGTGGGCGGGTTCCTGCAGCTCGTTCCTTCCCCGGCAAGCGAGGGCTACTCGCTCGCCTCGATGCGCCGCCGCGGCGACACCCCGAATGGGCTGATGGAGTTTCTGATCACGGAGACGGTGGCGTGGGCGCGGCAGCATGCCGTCACCGAGCTGTCGCTCAACTTCGCCGTGTTCGCAGACTTCCTGGGCTCCGGCGACGACGCCACGCGCGTCACGCGGTCGATGCGCTGGCTTCTCCTGAAGGGGGACCGCCTGTTCCAGCTCGAGCGGCTCCACAGCTTCAACCGCAAGTTCTTCCCCGACTGGCGCCGCCGCTACTTCTGCTTCGAGCGTTGGGCCGACCTGCCGCTCGCCGGGCTCGCATACCTGCACGCCGAATCGTTGCTCACTCCACCCGGGCCGTGGGTGCGGTCGCACGACCTGGCAGCGCAATGAGGGCCGCGCTCGCCGTGGTGCTCGCCCTGCTCGTGCTCGCTGCGGGCGCGTCGGCACGGAGCGCTGATCTTCACCTCGTTCGCGTCGCCCAGTTCAACGCGCCGGTGTATGCCACCCCGGCGCCGGGCGAGCCGGGGAGCCTCTACGTCGTCGAGCAGGCAGGCGTGATTCGCGTGTTCTCCGGCGGCACGATCCGGGCCACGCCCTTCCTCGACATTCGCCCGCAAGTCCTGAGCGGCGGCGAGCAGGGGCTCGTGTCGGTCGCCTTCGATCCCGCATATGCGAAGACGCGTCGCTTCTTCATCGCCTTCACCGATCGGAACGGCGACACGCACGTCGTCGAGTACCGGTCGGACGGCACGCGCGCGATCCCGTCCTCGGCGAAGCAGCGGCTCTTCGTGAAGGACTTCGCCTCGAACCACAACGGCGGCCAGCTGCAGTTCGGCCCCGACGGCCTGCTCTACTGGGGGAACGGCGACGGCGGCGGGGCCGGTGACCCGCAACAGAACGGACAGAGCCTCGCTCGGCCGTTCGCGAAGATCATGCGGCTGAACATCAACGCCAAGAGCCCTCGCTGGACGCTCGTCGCCTACGGGCTTCGAAACCCGTGGCGCTTCAGCTTCGACCGGAAGAGCGGCGACCTCTACATCGGGGACGTCGGCCAGGACGCGTGGGAGGAGATCGACTACCTGAAGCACGGCACGCAGACTGTGGCGAACTTCGGGTGGAACCGGTACGAGGGCAACCATGTGTATGACGGGATCACGAAACTGCTGACGCGGGGTGCGTACCACGCCCCGGTGGCCGAGTACCCGCACAGCGACGGCTGCTCGGTCACCGGCGGCTACGTCTACCGCGGCACGAAGATTCCCGCCGCCGTCGGCCGGTATTTCTACGGCGATTACTGTTCCGGTCTCGTGTGGAGCCTGAAGATCTCCGGCGGCCGCGCGACCGGTCTGCGACGTGAGCTCTTCACGGTCGCGGGGTTGTCGTCGTTCGCACAGGGGTCCGACGGCGAGCTGTACCTCATGTCCGTCCAGTCCGGCAACTTCTTCCGCCTCGCCCAGTGAAGCGGATCGTGCTCGTCGTGGCGCTCGCGGCCGCGATCGTCGCCACCGTGCGGGCGACCTCGTCGTCGGGAAGCGCCGCCGGCCACGATTGGGCGAGGTTCGGCTACGACACCGCGCGTCACAACGCGTCGCCCGACGCGTCGATCACCGCCGCGACCGTGTCGCAGCTCCGGCGCCTACGCGTGAAGCTCGACGGCACCGTTGATTCGTCGCCGATCTACGTGTCGAAAGGCGTGCGCGGGCGCGACGCGTTCCTGTTCACGACCACGTATGGGCGAACCGAGGCGCTCGACGCGAAGACCGGGCGCGTCCTCTGGCGGTTCACGCCCCCCGCGTACGTGCGCATCGCAGGCTCGGCGCAGATCACGAACGCGACGCCCGCGCTCGCGACCGACCGCACCGCGGTCTACGCGGCGGCGCCCGACGGGCGCGTCCGAAAGCTGCGGCTGTCCGACGGGCGCGTCCTCTGGACGACCCGGATCACGTTCGACGCGACGCACGAGAAGATCACCTCGTCGCTGAACGTGTTCGGCGGCCGCGTCATCGCCACGACCGGCGGCTACATCGGCGACGCGCCGCCGTATCAGGGCCACGTCGCGACGATGTCGGAGGCGACCGGCCGGATTGCGCACGTGTGGAACTCGCTGTGTTCCGACCGGCACCGGCTGATCGTGCCGAGGACGTGTGCGTCGAGCGACTCTGCGATCTGGTCGCGTAACGGCGCCGCGGTCGACCCGGCGAACGGGACTTTGGTCGTTGCGACCGGCAACGCTCCGTTCGACGGCAAGACCGACTGGGGAGACAGCGTGCTCGTCCTCTCGGCCGACGCGTCGCGCCTGCTGCGCCACTGGACGCCTGTCGACCACGAGCACCTGAACACCTCCGATCTCGACCTCGGCTCGACGAGCCCCGCGTTTCTGGCGGGCGGGCTCGCAGTTCAGGGCGGGAAGGACGGGAAGCTGCGGCTTCTCGACCTGCATCGTCTGCCCGCACCCGGCCCGCGAACCGGCGGTGAGCTGCAGACGCTGCCCGTACCGGGCGGAGTCGACATGTTCAGCGAGCCGGCGGTGTGGAAAGGCAAGTGGGTCTTCGTGTCGACGGACGCGGGAACGGAGGCGCTCCTCCTCCGGGCCGGCCGGCTCCACGCCGTTTGGTCGAACACGACCGGCGGCACGTCGCCGGTCCTCGCCGGCAGCCTCCTCTACGTCGCGGGCGGAGGAGTCGTCAACGTCTATGTCCCGACGAGCGGCCGGCGGGTCGCACAGCTCCCATCCGGCGACATGCACTGGCAGAGCCCGATCGTCGCCGACGGACGAGTCGCAGTCGCCGAAGGCAATGCGAACGACCACGCCACGACCGGCGTGCTCGACATCTACCGCGTGCCCTGAGCAGGCAAGTCACACTCCCGATACGAACGGGTCACAGTCCCGTGACGGTGGCTGCCACCGTCACGAAACGCGCACACCTCCGTGCCGAAAGGCGCGCGGCGGCGGCCTGGGTCTAGCTGTCCTACCCACGGACGTTGTGAACGCGGCTGATTGGTGGCCGGTCGCCGATTGAGCTGTGGGGTCGCCGGTGGTTGTAGTCCTCGAGCCAGTGTGGCAGGGCGGCGTTGCGGTGTCGATGTGTGCGGTAGGCGAGTCCGTAGGCCCATTCGCGGGCCATCGTCTGGTGGAAGCGTTCCACTTTCCCGTTGGTGCGGGGTCGGTAGGGCTGCGTGGTGAGATGCCGGATGCCGCGCTTGGTGAGCAGCTCGCGTAGTGAGCGGTTCTTGACGTAGCTGAAGCCGTTATCGGTCATCAGGCGTTTCGCGAGCGATGCCGTGCTCGGCGAAGAAGGTGAGTGCCCGTTCGACGAAGCCGGTCACCGTCTCTGCTTTCTCGTCGTCGTGGAGCTCGACGTAGGCGAGCCGGGAGTGGTCGTCGACGATCGCGTGCGCGAAGTCGTAGCCGACGCGTGTCTGCGGGCGCATCCAGTTGCGTGAGCGCTGCGAGCGGTCGCCGGTGACGCGGTGGCCGGGCCGCAAGAAGCGCGCGTAGCGGCTGACGTCCATGTGCAGCAGATCGCCGGGGCAGGGCCACTCGTAGCTGTTGGCCGGCTCCTTGACCGCTCGGCGGACGCCGCGAGATCCCGGCTCGCTTAAGCACCTTCCAGACGGTCGAGTGGCAAAGCCGGTCGCGCCAGCGACCAGGCGCGGTCCCCAGCCGGTCTTGCGCCGGCAGGCGCAGATCCGCTCGCTGGAGCTCGGGCGCGAGCAGCCGCGGCGAGCGGTCGCGGCCGACTCGAGCGATCAAGCAACGCGCTCAGCGTCTTCGACCGCCATCCAACCAGCGGTGCCACCAGCGATGCGCCGTCGCCGGCGACACGCTGAAGGCAGCCGCCGCCGGCTTCGAGCGACAACCCATCCTCGACGGCACGCACCAGCGCGAGCCGAGCCAGCCAGTCCGAGCTTGGCGTTAGCGTGCAGATACATCCGAGCCCTCCTTTGGGCGTGGAGTCCGGGAAGACCCACAGCCTCAAAGGAGGGCCGGATAGAACCTCAGCCGTTCACAACCTCTGTAGGCGGGACATCTAGCCGGCGCGGCGGCGCCGCACTTGCGGGCCTTGTGTCCCGAGCGCGGCGTAGGTGATCGCCTGGAGGGACTCGTTCAGGTTCCGCAGCTCGTGCGCGATCACGGTCAGCTCCTCGCGCCGCTCCTCGCGCGCGTTCAGGCGGGCGAGCTCTTCCACGAGCCGGTCGAGCCGCCCGAGCAGCGCCTCGAGTTGGCGGTCCGCGATCTCTCCGTGCTCCACGGCGACAAGGCTATAGTCATCGCCCACACACACGGGCGAACGGCGAGGGAACCCGGTGCAAGTCCGGGACGGTCCCGCCGCTGTAAGAGGAGACGCCCTCCGCCATCACGCCACTGGGCCTCGGCCTGGGAAGGCGGCGGAGGGGGAGCCTCGAGTCAGAAGACCTGCCGCCGCCCTCCACCCCGAACCCCTCGTGGAAGGAGGATTCGTGGCCAGACGGCTCACACTGCTCGTCGTTCTCCTGCTCGTCCTGCCCGCGACCGCGTTCGCGGCGACCGTCAAGGTGCGCGTCGAAGGAAAGACCCGCACCCTCTTCGGCCCGACCGAGGTGACGGTGACCGCGTCGACGCCGCTCGAGGCGATCCAGCAGGCCTCGCTTCTGGGCGAGCTCTACTACCACGTCACGACGACGAGCTTCGGCCCGTACGTCGACCAGGTCGGCCTTTACGGCGGCGACGCGTCGAGCGGCTGGGTGTTCAAGGTCGACGACGCCTCCCCGCCCGTGGGCGCCGGCCAGGTGAAGTTGAAGGACGGCGATCGCGTGCTCTGGTACTACGCGACCTTCGGCGCCACCGGTGGGCCGCCGACGCTTCGTGTGCGAGCGGCGACGAAGAAGGGCTGCTACACGGCGGCGGCGTTCGACGACAACGGCAAGCCCGTTGTCGCCTCGAGCCTCGTCTGGCACGTCGGCTCGAAGAAGAACGTGCCGGCGATGGCCGGTGCCGCGTTCTGCCCGGGCCCGCACCCCGGACTGCTGATCCGCGCGACCGCAGCGGGCGCGGTGCGCTCGAACGCCGTGACGTGAAGCCGGCGCTCGTCCTCGTGCTCGCGCTCGTCCTCACCGGCTGCGGCGGGGGCGCGCGCGAGCACGGGAGCGCGACGCTGTGGGTGACCCGTGACCGCGGCGCGCACGTCGTGTTCGCCGGCTCGGTGCCGGCGGGGCTGAACGGCATCCAGACGGTCGAGCGGAAGCTGAAGGTGACGACGCGGTACGGCGGACGCTATGTCGAGTCGATCGACGGCGTTGCCGGCTCGCTCGGCGCGCAGCGCGACTGGTTCTACTTCGTCGACGGCGTCGAGGGCGACCGGAGCGCGGCCGAGATGCGCATCCACGCGGGTGATGTGTTGTGGTGGGACTTCCGTCACTGGACCGCGGCGACGATGAGCATCCCGGTCGTGGCCGGCGCCTATCCCCATCCGTTCGTCGACGGCGGGCGTACGAGCGTCGTGGCGAAGGACCGGACGCTCGCGGCACGGATTGCGCGCGAGGTCCACGGCGTGGTGGGGACGAAGACGGCGCTTCGCAACACGATCCGGATCGGGCTCCCCGTCGCTCCGAACCATGTCGCGATCCGGCGCTCGCGGAGCGGGTTCGAGCTCGAGCTCGGCAGCGCCGTGGCGCGACGCCTGGCCGCCGATCCGACGGCGCTGAGGTATCGGTTCTGAGCGCCGCGCCCGCGGCGGCACTGCTCGCGGCCCTCGCGGTCGCCGCCCTGCTCGCGACGCACACTCTCTCCGTGGCCGCGGTCTGCGTCGTGCTGCTCGCTGCCGCCTGGCGGGCGCCGGCGCGGCGGCGTTGGCCGTACCTCGTCGGGACGCTCACCACAGGACTGACCGTCTTCCTGCTCACGCCGTTCGTCGAGGTGATCGGCTCGCACGCGCTCTGGGCAGGCCCGACGATCCCGGTCGTCGGGACGCTCGACGTCACGACGGAAGAGCTCCGAAACGGTCTCTTCCAGGGGCTGCGTCTGAGTGCGGTCGGGCTCGCCTTCGCCGTCTACGCGCTGCTCCTCGACCACGACCGGTTGCTCGCCTCGGCGGGTTGGGCGCGGCGTTCGACGCTCGCCGTCGCGCTCGCGACCCGGCTCGTGCCGGTGCTCGAACGCGACGCGCGTGACCTGAGGCTCGCCCTTCGTGGTCGTGGCGTCGAGCTGGGGCCTGTGCGCCAGCTCTCTCCGCTTCTCGCAGGCTCGCTGGAGCGCGGCCTCAATCTCGCCGAAGCGATGGAGGCTCGCGGGTACGGCCGTCCCGGCCGCACCCGGGCGCCGGCCGCGCCGTGGCGGAGCCGCGACCGAGCAGCGCTCGTCGCGGCGGTCGCGATCATCGTCGTGGGAGCGCTGTGGCTGTAGCCGCGGTCGAGAACCTCTCCTTCGCCTACCGCCCCGGCGAGCCGGTGCTGCGCGATGTCTCGTTGACCGTGGCCGCGGGAGAGCACATCGCCCTACTCGGCCCGTCGGGATCGGGCAAATCGAGCCTGCTCCGCGCGCTTGCCGGGCTCGTGCCGCACTTCCACGGCGGCACCTTCTCGGGCACCGTCGTCGTTGCCGGCTTCGACACCCGCGAGACCCGTCCCGGGCTTCTCGCCGGCCCGGTGGCGTCGGTCTTCCAGGACCCGGAGGACCAGATCGTGATGGCCAAGGTCGCGAACGAGGTCGCGTTCGGTCTCGAGAATCTCGGGACCGAGCCGGCGGAGATCTGGTCGCGGGTCGAGGAGGCGCTGGCGCTCGTCGGCGCCGAGCACCTGTCGGAAAGGCAGACGGCCGAACTGTCCGGAGGGGAGCTGCAGCGCGTCGCGCTCGCGTCCGCGCTTGCGCTGCGACCAAGGCTCCTGCTGCTCGACGAGCCGACGTCCCAGCTCGACCCAGCCGCGGCGGACGCGTTCTTCGAGATCGTCGAGCGGCTGCCCTGCGCGGTCGTTGTCTCGGAGCAGCGACCGGCCCGCCCGCTGGCCCGCGTCGATCGGGTCCTCTTCATGGACGAAGGCCGGATCGTGATCGACGCACCTCGCGACCAGGCGATCTCCTGGCTTGCCGAGCATCGACCGCTCTATCTGCCGCACGCGCGAGAGCTTGTGTGCGACGTGCGCGCCGTCTCGTTCTCCTACGGCGAAACCCGTGTGCTCGACCGGGTCTCGCTCGAGGTCCGGCGCGGCGAGATCCTCGCGCTGGCCGGCCCGAACGGCTCGGGCAAGACGACGCTGGCGCTGATCGCGTGCGGGCTCCTGCAGCCCGCCGCGGGACACGTCGAGCACAGGCGAGCCGCCTACCTCGCCCAGGATCCCGGACGGCATGTCGTCACGGAGCGCGTGCTGGACGAAGTGGCGATCGGAGCGGGCGAGGATCGCGCCCGTGTGGCGCTCGATCGGCTCGGCCTCTCCGCTCACGTGGACCGGCACCCGCGCGATCTCTCGGTGGGCGAACGTGAGCGGCTTGCGCTCGCCGCCGTGACCGCGCTCGAGCCAGAGCTGCTCGTGCTCGACGAGCCGACGCGCGGCGTCGACCCGGAGCGGAAGGCCGAGCTCGCCCGGCTGCTGCGCGCCGAGGCGCCGACCCGCGGCACGATCGTCGTCACGCATGACCTGCCGTGGGCGGCGGAGGTGGCGGACCGGGTGGTCGAGCTCGATGTGCGCGAAGGAGTCCGTGTCTAGGCTCATCGTCGTTTCGGCGGCGCTGCTCGTGGCGGCCCTCGTCGTACAAGACGGCGCGCTTGCGACGGCGCTCGGCGCGGCCGCTCTCGTGGCAGCGGGCGTCGCCTGGTTCGAGGCTGGCACGGACTCGACGCGAGAGCTCGCGGTGATTGCGACACTCGCCGCTGCGGCCGCGGCCGGCCGGGTGCTGTTCGCCGCCGTCCCGGGAGTGCAGCCCGTGACTGTGATCGCGATCATCGCGGGCGCGTCGCTCGGTCTCCGCGCTGGGATTGCGACGGGCGCGCTGGCGGCGTTTGTCTCGAACTTCTTCCTCGGGCAAGGGATCTGGACGCCACAGCAGATGCTCGGGTGGGGCGCCTGCGGCGCTGCGGGTGCGTTGCTCTCGCCGTTCCTGCGGCACCGGTGGGTGCTCGCAGCCGTGGCCGCCGTGCTCGGCTTCGCATTCAGCGCGAGCATGGACGTCTGGCTGTGGTACGGCTTCGCGCCCCACACGTTCTCCGCGCTCGTCGCGGTCGTCGGGCGGGGTCTCTGGTTCGACCTGGCGCACGCGGGCGGCAACGTCCTGATCGCACTCGCAGCAGGGCCGGAACTGCGCAGGATGCTCGACCGCTACGGCGCGCGGCTGCGGACCGTGGTGGTATGGGCGTAGTCGCCGCACTCATCGCGGCTGTGGCGCTCGCTGCGTCGCCGGCTGCGTACGTGCAGTCGCACGGCACGGGCGGCGCCTTCGCCGAGCCGGGCGGCACGTCCGACGCCCTGCTCACCTCGTGGGCCGTGCTCGGCCTTCGAGCAGCCGGTGCGACTGCGCCCGGCTCACTCGCCTACCTTCGCTCGCAGGAAGGCTCGCTCGTCGCCTCCACCGACGTCTCGCTCGTCGCTCTTGCCGAGGAGTCGCTCGGCTACCGGAACGACGCTTTGCTCGCGCGTCTCGGCGCGAAGCCCTCCGGCCAGATCGGACCGACGCTCAACTCGACGGTCTGGGCCGTGCTCGCGCTCGGACGGTCGCCGGCGAAGACGACGCGGTTCATCCTCGCGCATCAGGCGCGAAACGGAGGCTTTGCCTGGGCGGTCGGCGGTCAGCCCGATTCCAACGACACCGCCGCCGCGCTCGAGGCGCTGCGCGTCGCGCATGTCCGTGGCGCGCCGGTGGTGCGCGCGGCCGCGTTCCTGCGGACGTTCCAGAAGCCCGACGGCGGTTTCGAGCTGACGCTCGGGCGCGGCTCCGATGCGCAGTCGACGGCGTGGGCGATTCAGGGCCTCGTGGCGGCCGGGGTGCGTCCGCCGCGAACCGCGTTCGCCTACCTGGCGCGCCTCAAGCGGCCGGACGGCAGCTACCGCTATTCGACGCGCTACGCGGCGACGCCGGTGTGGGTCACGTCACAGGTGCTGGCCGCGCTCGCGAAGAAGCCGTTTCCTTTCCACGGCTAGGCCCGGGAGCTCAGCTCCTTCTCGTAGCTCTCGACGGGCACGGATGCCTCGAAGCCGAGCTTGCGGTTGACGGCGAGCATCGGCGCATTCTCGAGGTCGTTCGAGGTCAGCATCGTGCGGAGGCCGGCGTCGCGCGCGCGACGAAGCGAGGTGACCTTAACCGCGTAGGCGAGCCCGCGGCCGCGACGATCGCGACGGACCGAGGTCATCTGCGCTTCCGCCCGCCCCGCTTCGTGGTTTGCGATCACCGTTGTGAAGGCAACCGGCTCGCCTTCCTCCAGCACCACCGAGCTGACGTCGCGGTCGATCCAGTCGGCGTCGACAACCTCGCGCAGAAAGTCCCCGTGGGTGAACGGCGCCCGCGGCCAGGTCGACGGGACGTCGTCGTGGCCCTCGATGTAGAGGCGCCGAATCGAGCCGACGTCGACGGCGCTGAGCGGCAGCGCCGCGACCTCGGGTTCGGGGAGGTCGGCCTGCTGGAGGTCGAGCGCAAGCAGTCGCATCACGTTCGTCCTGGCGAACCCGCGGCGCTCGAGGAACGCGCGGCCGTCCTCGTCGTTGATCTGCGTGCGCAGGATTCCCGCGCCGCGCGCGGCGAGCCGCGCCTCGATTCGGTCGTAGAGCGCGGTTCCGATCCCGTCACCCCGATGCGCTGCCTCGACGCCGATCCAGAGCCAGCCGCTGCCGTCGCCGTGCACCCCGGAGGGCGCCCATGCGACGATCGCGCCGTCTCGTTCGGCGACCAGGCGTTCCGTCCCAGCGGGCGTGCCGCGTTCGATCAGGGCGCGGAACGAGCGTGCCGTCGCGAGGGAGGTCGTGTCGATCAGGTTGGCCATCTTGACCACTGCGGCCGCGTCGTCCAGGGTCACGATGCGGATCTCCATGGGGGCAAGCTACCCTCGGGTGGTGGCGGCGATCGAGCCTCAGTCGTACCTCGCGGACCTGAATCCGGCTCAGCGAGAGGCCGTGCTCACGACCGAGGGGCCGCTGCTCGTGATTGCGGGCGCGGGCTCCGGGAAGACGCGTGTCCTCACCCACCGAGTCGCGCATTTGCTTGCCACGCAGGGCGTCAAGCCGAACGAGATCCTTGCGATCACGTTCACCAACAAGGCCGCCGGCGAGATGAAGGAGCGGGTGGAGCGGGCGGTTGGGACGGTCGCGCGTGCGATCTGGATCATGACCTTCCACGCCGCGTGCGGGCGCATCCTGCGCCGCGAGGCGGAGCGGCTCGGCTACCGCTCGAGCTTCACGATCTACGACCAGGCCGACCAGGTGCGGCTCGTGAAGGCGTGCCTGGAAGAGCTCGAGCGCGACCCGAAGCGGTTCGTGCCGCGCGGCATCCACGCGCAGATCTCGAACGCGAAGAACCAGCTGATCGGCCCGGCCGAGTACGCGTCGCGGGTCGCGAGCTTCTACGACCAGACGGTCGCCGACGTGTACGAGCTCTACCAGCGGCGGCTGTTCGGATCGAACGCGGTCGACTTCGACGACCTCTTGATGCTGACGGTCGACGTGCTGCAGCGGTTCCCCGAGGCGCGCGAGCGGTGGGCGAAGTCATTTCGTTACGTGCTCGTCGACGAGTACCAGGACACGAACCACGCCCAGTACGTCCTCCTGAAGCTGCTCGCGCAGGAGCACCAGAACCTGATGGTGGTTGGCGACCCGGACCAGTGCCTGGTCGCAGGCACGCTCGTGACGATGGGTGACGGTACGCAGAAGCCGATCGAAGATGTTCGGATCGGCGACGAGGTCATGTCGGGCTATGGCAGTGGGCGCTTCGCGCCTGCCCGGGTGACGCACGTTCATGAGGCCAGATCGCGCGAGGGCATCGCGATCACCCTCCGGAGCGGCCGGCGAATCGTGTCGACATCCGAGCACACCCACTTCGCTGGATTCAAGGTCGGGCGGACACCGCAGGTGCACATGACGTACCTCATGTGGAAGAACGAGGTGGGGTTCCGCATCGGCACGTCGCGCACGTACACAGACGGCCGCGCGAAGACCCTGGCCGGACCTGCAGTTCGCTTGAACGGGGAACACGCGGATGCGGCCTGGGTGATCGGCGTGCATGACAGTGAGGCCGAGGCTCGTGTGGCCGAGGTGCTGCTGTCGCTCCGCTACGGCCTGCCGACCTTGCCGTTCGTCGCTCGACCCGGAGCGCGTGTCGACGCGAGGAACAGCATCGTTGCGAACCAGGAGCTTCTGAATCGGGTTTTCCACGAAACCCAAACGGAAGGCGCGGCGGTCGACCTGCTTGGGGACCACGGGCTGCGCTTCGAGCATCCGCATTTTAGTTCTGCGACGACGACTACCGGAGCCCGGGTCCGCCGTCGACTTACCGTCTGTCTGTGCGGGAACGCGCGGGGCGGGAAGCCACTTCACCGCATCAGTTTGTTCGGCTACGACGAGGAGGGCCGCCAGATTTTGCGGGGCCTCGGCCTCTCGCTCCGCCCGGCGTACAAAGGGTCAACTGGTTGGCGGTTCGAGACGTCGAGTGTGGATCTGTCGTGGATCAACGAGATCGTCGAGAGAATCGCTGGTGCGCTGGATGTCTCGATCAGGTACACGGCCCGAATCGCCTCGTCGGCGGGCGCGGTGGGAAAAGAGCGGAACTCACTTCCCTTCATGCCGGCATCAGCCGTCCGGCCGGGAATGGTGATGTTCACGGACGACGGCGGCTTTGATCTAGTCGAAACGGTCGACGAGGTCGATCTAGAGGCGCCAGTTTACGACTTGAACGTCGAGCGGACGCACAACTTCGTCGCGAATGGAATCGTGACCCACAATTCGATCTATTCGTTCCGGTCAGCCGACATCCGCAACATCCTCGAGTTCGAGAAGGACTTCCCGGCGACGAAGGTGATCCCCCTCGAGCAGAACTATCGCTCGACGAACGCGATCCTCACAGCCGCGAACGAGGTGATCGCGCACAACCGCGAGCGCAAGGAGAAAAACCTCTGGTCGGATCTCGGGGAGGGGGAGCTCGTGCACGTCGTCGAGACCGAGGACGAGCACGCCGAGGCGCGGTTCGTCGCGGCGGAGATCGCCCGCTGTGTCGAGGAGGGCTACAGCGGCCGGGAGGTCGCCGTCGTGTACCGGACGAACGCGCAGAGCCGCGTGCTGGAGGACGTGCTCGTGCGGCAGGGTGTCGGCTACCAGGTGATCGGCGGCCCACGCTTCTACGAGCGCGCGGAGATCAAGGACGCGATCGCGTACCTGCAGGTGGTCGACAACCCTGCGGACACGGTGTCGCTGCTTCGGATCGCGAACAGGCCGCGTCGAGGGATCGGCGACACGTCGCTCGCCCGCCTGCAGTCGTACGCGGCCGGGCTCGACGTGTCGTTGTGGGACGCGATGCGCCACGCAGAGGAGGCGGGTCTCGGTGCAGCCGGTGTGCGCGCAGTGACCGGTCTTCGGACTGTGCTCGAGTCGGTGATGGCGACCGCGACCGACGCGAACGTCGCCGACATCGTTCAGGCAGTCCTCGACCGCACCGGATACCTGGAGGCGCTCGAGGCCGAGCGGACGATCGAGGCTCGCGGCCGGATCGAGAACCTGGAGGAGCTCGTCGGGGTGGCGCGTGAGTACGACAGCGCGGCGCAGGAGCCCTCACTTTCGGGCTTCCTGCAGGAGATCTCGCTCTATTCGGACCAGGACGCGATTCGTGACGACCCCGACGACGGCGGCCTCGTCACGCTCATGACGCTCCACACCGCGAAGGGGCTCGAGTTCCGCGCCGTGTTCATGATCGGGATGGAGGAGGGGATCTTCCCGCATTCGCGGTCGATCGAGGAGAACACGCTCGAGGAGGAACGGCGCCTCTGCTACGTCGGGATGACGCGCGCGCAGGAGCGGCTGACGCTCACACACGCGATGCGCAGGAGCCTGTACGGACGTTACGACGCGAACCTGCCGTCGCGGTTCCTCGACGAGCTGCCGAACCTGGGCGTCGAGCGCGAGCGGCTGAGGCCCGCATCATGGTCGGGCTATGGCCGCCAGACGGTGCAGCGCGAGTTCGCGCCGCGCGAGGTGTTCCCCGACCTGTCGACGGGCGACACGGTGCGGCACGAGACGCTCGGCACCGGGATCGTGACGCGAATCGAGGCGGGAGGCGTGGTCACGGTGCGGTTCGAGGACGGCAACGAGCGCCGGCTGATGCTCGAGTACGCGCCGCTCGAGCGCGTCGGCTAGCGAGCCGTCACGCGCGTGCTATCCCCCGCCACCCTTGGGCGGGGAGGCGGCAAGCGTGGCAGCGAGGCCACGGATCAAGGCGAGCTTCTCAGTGGCATTCAGTTTCGCACCGGGGTGCGGGAGCACATAGAACCACGGGGGCATCGAGCCGCCTCGAATCGAGTCGGCCAGGTCACCGGCGCTGACGTCTTGTGGCTGATCCCATTCGGAGAAATTGAATTGCGACCGCCCGCCGGCGACATCCCGTTGGACCAGCCACGAGGCGGGAGCGATGTTGGAGTACCAGCGCCACTTCGTCAGGTTGCTGTGACAGTCGAAGCAGGCTCTCGCCGCGAGCGCGCGGGTTTGCGGCGAGTCCCATTTCGGCTCTTGCGTCACTGGCGGATTCGTGTGGCTGCGGCCGTAGGGAACGAGTTGGATGACCAGGAAAAGCCCGAGTGCGATCAGGGCGGCGTACGCCAATCGGCGCTGCCAGCGCGGACGACCTTCGAGGAAGCCCATGTCGAAAGGCTGGCTCCGCCTCACCGTGGCGGCATCGGTGTTTCTTCCGATCATCGATCGGGAGAGACACCACGTTGGGCCCGGGCATCACTCGTCAGGGTGATTTCGAGGCGCCGGACGAGCCACAGACATTAGGGTGACCGCACTGTCCATCTGCGGCCATGAACTACGGAGGCCACAGATGCCATACCTCGTCGCGTTCTTCGGAAGCTCGCCCGGGGCGTTCTTCGAACGAGTGCTCCTGGCGTTCATCCGTGCGCTGAGGACGTTCGTCCAAGGCGTGCTTGCGGCGCTCGTTTCGGCGTTCGCCGGCAAGTCCATCGTCGACACCGGGTATGGGAAGGCGTTCGAATTCGCCGTCGTCGCCGCGGCCGTCACGGCTCTCGCGTCCTTCCTCCACAACGTCGCGGGCTTTCTGCCCAACGATCCGACGCAGACCGCGCCGCAGGCCCCGTCCTGACCTGACGCAGCGGGTGCCTGGCACCGAGGCTGCCAGGCACCTGTCTCGCGACTCAGTGCTGACCGAACGTCTTCCTCATGATCGTCAGGTCGGCGAGATGCGACTTGTTCTTGCGTAGCGAGCAGCTCAGGTAGGCGACCGGCGCGGCCGTCCCTCCGGCGTAACGGGACGCCTCCGCCGCACACGACGCACGACGGTAATGGAGCCAGTCGCGCTCGCCGGTGACGAAGAGGAGGCGCGCGCTTTGCGTGCGCAGCAGGCGGAAGATCGTCCTGACCTGCGCGTCGATCGCCCGATCCGTGCGCAGGATCCGGTGCTCCTGGCAGCCCTCGATGTCGATGTTCGTGTCGGGACGGATCGGGCACGGCAGCGCCGTGAACGGCTCGTGGATCACGGGCGGCGTCAGCTGCCCGCCGAGCGCTCGCCCAGGCGCCGCGACCAGGAGAGCGGCGACCAGGATGGGGAGAATCCAGCGCACGAGCTCGCATGGTAGGTGCGTGTGACTTCGCGATCGCCGCCTGGGTGATTGAATCGCGCGCGTGGCGATCGAGCGGGCTCTCTCACGGCGCGGGTTCCTGGCCGGCGCGGCCGGGCTCGCGGCAGGCTCGAGGGTCATCCCGGCCGCGAACGCGGCGCTCGTGGCGCCCGTGGCGCCGCACCGCTTCGTCTCCCGCCCCGACCTGCGCCCGCCGGTCGTCGCCGTGACGACCAGCTCGGAGACCGTGTCCCCGGGGCATGTCCTCGTTGCGCCGTTCCAGATCACCGGCAAGGCCGGCGCGGGCTACGGAGCGCTGATCGTCGACAACTCCGGTCAGCCGATCTGGTTCAAGCCGGAAGCCAAGCTGACGGCGATGAACCTCCGCGTCCAGCGCTACCGGGGCAAGCCGGTGCTCACCTGGTACGAGGGCGACGTGCTCGGCGGCTACGGCGGCGACTTCGTCGTCGCCGACCAGAGCTACCGCGAGATCGCTCGCGTCAAAGCGGGGCACGGCGAGCACGGCGACCTGCACGAGTTCCTGCTCACCTCGCGCGGCACGGCGCTGATCACGATCTATTCGAACATCCCCGCCGACCTGACAGCGGTCGGGGGCTCGGCGGCCGGGCAGCTCACGGAGGGCGTCGTCCAGGAGCTCGACGTGCCCACCGGCAAGGTGCTGTTCGAGTGGCGCAGCTCAGCGCACGTCGGCCTTGACGAGTCGCTGCTGCCGAGCGTCAAGAACGACGTCGCCGACTACTTCCACCTGAACTCCGTCGGCGTCGACACCGACGGACATCTGCTCGTGTCCGCGCGGCACACCTGCGCGATCTACAAGGTCCACCGGCAGACCGGCGCGGTCCTCTGGCGGCTCGGCGGCAAGCACAGCGACTTCACGATCGTCCCCGGCGCCGAGTTCTCGTTCCAGCACGACGTGCGCCGCCACGCCGACGGGACGCTGACGGTCTTCGACAACAACGCGGCTGCCCCGACCGCGACCACTCACGCCCGGCCGATGCGGCTCGCACTCGAGCTGAGCGCGATGACGGCGCGCCTCGTTGCCGAGTTCCAGCCGGACAACCCGCGGATCGCATGGGCGATGGGGAATCTCGAGCAGCTTCCGGACGGCGGCGCCTTCGTCGGCTGGGGGACCGCCGGAGCCTTCACGGAGTTCGCGCCGGACGGCACCGTTCGCTTCGACGCGTCGCTCGCCGACGGCAGCGTGACCTATCGGGCGTTCCGCGCGCCCTGGGTCGGCCGGCCCACCGAGCCGCCGAAGGTTGCGATCACCCGTCAAGGCGGGAGCGCGACGGCGCACGTCAGCTGGAACGGCGCCACCGAGGTCGCGCGGTGGCGCGCCGACGTCGGGCCGCGCCCGCGCGCCCTCCGGCCCGTCGCGACCGCTCGGCGCACCGGGTTCGAGACCGCGCTCCACCTCGGCGCCCGCAAGGGATTCCTCGCCGTCACGGCGCTCGACGCCGCCGGGAAGACGCTGGGCGCGTCCGCGATCCACAGGCTCATCTAGCCTCAAGCGCATGAGCATCGAGGTGGTGCGGCCGTGCAACACGGTCGCGGAGCTGCGCGACGCGCTGAATGCAATCGGCCACTACTTCGGGCACGAAAACTCGCTCGAGGACGCGGAGCGCTTCGCGCAGTTGATGGACGTCGAGCGCGTGCACGCGGCGTGGGAGGGCGGTCGGATCGTCGGCGCCGCCGGCGCGTTCTCGTACCGCATGTCCGTGCCGGGCGGCGCGATCCCGACCGCCGGCGTCACCGTGGTCGGCGTGCTGCCGACCCACCGTCGGCGCGGCGTGCTGACGGCGCTCATGCGAGCGCAGCTCGACGACTGCCGGGCCCGCGGTGACGCGGCGGCGTACCTGTGGGCGTCGGAGGCAGCGATCTACCCACGCTTCGGCTACGGGCTCGCCGCGCGGACGGGCGAGCTGACGCTCGCGAAGGAGCGAACGGCGTTCGCGCAGCCGTTCGAGCCGCGGGGCACCGTCCGCCTCGTCGACGCCGACGAGGCTGCCCGGACGTTCCCGCCGCTCTACGAGCAGGTGTTCGCGCAACGTCCCGGGCTCTTCGCGCGGTCGCGCGAGTGGTGGGAGGCCCGCCGGCTCGCGCCGAGCCCCTGGGGGCCGTCGACCCCGAAGCGGCTGGCGCTGCTCGAGCTCGATCACGAGCCTGCGGGCTACGCGATCTACCACGTGGAACAGGACTGGGCGCACGGGTCGTCGTCCGGCAAGGTGTCCGTTGTCGAGGCGGTCGCGCCGACGCCGGAGGCGACGCGGGAGCTCTGGCGGTGGCTACTCGACTTCGACTGGACATCGAAGTTCGAAGCGGGCCTGCTGCCGCTCGACCATCCGCTGTTCCTCCTCCTCGCCGAGCCCCGGCGGATGCAGTTCCAGGTGAACGACGGCGTCTGGGTGCGTTTGCTCGACCTCGAGGCTGCGCTGGCCGCACGCTCCCTCGCTGGTGACGGGGAGGTCGTGATCGAGCTGAGCGACGCGTTCATGTCTCTGAACGCCGGGCGGTGGCGGATCGGCCCGAACGGTGCCGCCAGAACTGAGACGAGCCCGAGCTCGCGCTCGAGGTGACGGGGCTCGGCTCCGTCTACCTGGGCGGCTTCTCGTTTGCCGACCTCGTTCGTGCGTCACGCGCTCGCGGAGCTCACCCGCGGAGCGGTCGAGCGTGCAGACGCCCTCTTCCGGACTGCGGTGCAACCGTGGTGCGCGGAAATCTTCTAGGGGCTTTTCACGTCTAGACAGCAGGCGTCTCGACGCCTACAGTCCCTCTTTTGGGGGAGGAACGGAAACTGTGGCCGGATCTAGCGCCGTCGACACACCGGGTCGGGTCGCGGCTTTGCCTTGGGAGGGGAAACGTGAGCCAATTTTCTGACATGAGCGCCGCTCGACGGGTGCGGCTGGCGGCATCTGCTGCCGCTCGCGCTTCTTCTGTTCGTGCCGATCGTCCTGGCACCGGCAGGCTCGGCAAAGCCGCCGGCGGTCACGAAATTCGAGATCTGCGTCCAGAACGCGACCAGTGGGACGCCGGCGCCGACCTGCGGCGCCGCCGCGACGTCCGTGTTTGCCGGGAATACGGTGGCGACGGTGCAGCTCTCGGTCGCGAACGACAGCTCGAGCACCACGGCGCTCCAGTCGGCGGACGTCGTCGTTCCGCCGCAGCTCAAGGTCGACACGTCGACCACCGCTCCGCAGCCGTCGGACAACGTGACCGCCTCCGGCCAGCACATCCGAATCCAGAACGTGAAGGTCCGGCCCGGGAAGACGTTCGTCGCGACGTTCAAGGTCGACGTCGCCTGCGGCGGGCAGTTCGGCTGGTCGGGCTCGCAGTCGGCGTACGCCTCGACTGACCTGACGGGGACGAGCTTCACCTACCAGTCACTGGCCTCGACCGGCGTGTCGACGAGCATCACAACGGCGTGCCATCTCGGCTTCGTCGGTCAACCGACAGACACGCAGAGCGGCAGCAGGATCGGCGACGCCGGTGCTTCGAATGGCGGCCCAGTGACGGTCGGTCTGTTCCACGAAGACGGCCTGCCGATGACGCAGTGCCCCATCGGCTACACCAGCTGCAGTGTCGACCTGGGCGATACGCCGACCGACGGCACGCTCGCGAACACCGACTCGGGCGGGCTCACCCAGCCGCTGCAGGCGGGAACGGGCGGCGCGCTCGTCGCGAGCTTCTCGGGCGTCTCCATCTCGGGCTCGGCCGTACCCGAGCAGTTCAGGCTCACAGCGAGCGGCAACGGGAGCTTCGCGCCCTTGGTGAACAGCGGTTCGTTCCTGATCGCGGACGACGTGTCGCCCGTGTCGTGCACGGGCGGCCAGTGCTCGCTCAACCAGAAGAAGCTCAGCGGCTCGACTCTCGTCGATTCGTTCGCCGACCTGACCGGCGCGTCAGGCTTCACGTTCGCGACGCTCAGCCCCTACACGCTTGGTAGTCGCGTGCCGGCTGGATGCACTGGGCGCATCACGGCCGGCGTCGCCGGGTTCGCGGAGTCCGACGGCCGGGCGCCGGGCGGCGAACTGACGATCAGGTACTACGTCGACAAGGATCAGCTCAAGGCGCGATACGGCAAGAACGTCGGCGAGCAGTTCATCCCGATCTGCGCCGGCGGCCGCCCCGTCGATGCTGCGACGCACACCGCGGTCGACTGCACGACACTCGACGCGGTCGGCGGCAACACTCACGGGTGGGCCGCCCAGAAGCTGACTGCCAAGGGCGCCTTCGCAGGTGTCGAGCAGAACGCGATCTGTGATGCCGACGGTTACTACTGGGGCATCATGTCGTCGTACCAGGACAAGATCCCGGCCAACAACCCGGTTGTGTCGAATTGGGGCGGGCAGAACATCGGCGGGAAGAACTTCCGCTTCTTCGACATGACGATCCCGGCGAACTGGGACTGGAGGTCCAGGCCCCTAGGAGCCGACCGGCGGCTGCGGAAGCCGGAGGACGCCGAGGCGCGTGAGGATCGCGTCTCGCTCGGCTTCAGGACCGCCCGGATCGTTCCCCGCGAGACGCTCGACGCGCGCAAGCGCGTCGAGCGTCAGCGCGACTTCGTACTCGTTCGAGATCAGCCCGTAGTTCTCGCCGCCCGAGCGCGCGACCGCGAGGCTCTCGGCGAACGCCACGCGAGCGGCGTTGACGTCGCCGGACTCGAGAAACGACCAGCCGCGCTGGCGGTGAAGGGCGGCGACGAAGACTGCCGCGCCTTCCAGGTCCCGCGCCCGTGCGAGCGCGTCGTCCGCAGCCGTGAGCGCGTCCACTGCGTTGCCTTCGAGCACGAGGCATTCGACGAGTCGCGTGTTCGTCGTCAGGAGACCGAAGTCGTCGCCGCGCTCCTGGTAGACCGCTCGCGCCTCGTCGAGATGAGCGTGCGCCTCGGCGAAGTTGCCGACGCGGGCTTCGTGCCGGCCGAGGAGGCTCAGCGCCTCGGCGATCTCGAGTGGGATCCCCACCGCCCGCCGCGCGTCGATCGCCTCGTGGAAGACCGGCCCTGCCTCGTCGGTGCGCCCCTGGTCGGAGAGGACTTCCGCGATGTTGAGGGCCACGATCAGCGCGTTCGTGTCGTCGCCGATCTTGCGGAACGTGTCGCGGGCGCGGCCTGCGAGCTCGATCGCCTCGTCCCAGCGGCCTTCGAGGTACTGATAGCCACCGAGGTTGTTCAGGACCCACGCGAGCAGGTCGAGGTTGCCGAGCTCCTCGTAGATGGCGATCGAGCGAACCGAGTACACCGCCTCCGTCGGCCGCCCGAGCGCTACGTACGCCCAGTCGAGCATGAAGTACGCCTGCGCGAGTGCGTCACGCGCGTCCGCGCGCTCCGCCTCCGCGATCGTGCGCTCGCACCAGTCGATCACCCCCTCCGGGAGCTTCTGCCGTTGCAGCACCGCGGCGTGCCAGCTCATCAGGCGTGCACGCTGCTGTGCGGCCTCCCCGCCCTCGACGCCGTCGAGGAGACCCAGGGCCGCTGTCAGCAACTCGAGAGCCTCCGGGTAGCGCGTGAGCCGGAGCAGCGCGACGGCTTCCTTCTGCAGCAGCCGTGCCTCCTCGACGGGGCCACCGTCGTGGGCCTCGCGGGACGCGCGAAACGCTTCGCCGGCGCGCTCGTACTCGCCGAGGCGCATTCGCGCGTCGCCGAGCCCCTCCCAGACCTCGGCGAGATCCATCGAGGTGACCACGGCGCCGAGCTGGGCGGCCTCGAGCGCGCGCTCGAAGAACTGAGCCGCCTCGACGTTCGCATACTTCTCCCACGCACGGCGTGCCGCGATCACGGAGTACTGCCACGCGCCGTCCCACTGCTCGCCCCGAGAGTGGTGGAGCGAGAGCAACTCGGGATACTCCGAGACGTCGGCCTGTCGGCCCTCGATCACGTCCGCGACCCGACCGTGGAGCTCGCGCCGCCTGCGGTAGGACAGACCCTCGTAGGCCGCGTCGCGGATCAGGGCGTGCCGGAAACGAAACCCGCCCGGCACGTTCGGGTCGCGCTCCACGAATTCCGTCAGGCGGTCCCACGCCTCCGACGAGGCCGACGCGGTGTCGTCCCCTACCAGCACCTCGGCGATCACTGCGCCCGAGAACGAGAGCCCGAGCACCGACGCCCAGCGGAGCAGCGCCCGGTCGGCGGGCGAGAGCCGGTCGATCTTCGTGGCGAGGAGCGCCTCAACCGTTTCCGGGACGACACCGTCGCCCTCGGCTTCCTCGGGGGCCGCGAGCTCCTGCAGGAACAGCGGGTTGCCCGCGGCCCGCTGGGCGATCGCTTCGAGCTCTTCGTCGCTCAGCCGGGTCGAGCCCGCGGCCGCTTGGGCGAGCGTCTTGGCGTCAGCATCCGGGAGCGCTTCGAGGCGCAGCGTCATCGCGGGCAGCGGCGGGGAGCCGTCGGCTGCGGCGAACCCGCCTGCCACCGGTCGACGCGTCGTGCACGCGAGCCACGGCTTCGTCTGGAGTTGTGTGCCGAGGAATCGCAGGAGCTCGGACGAGGCGTCGTCCATCCAGTGGACGTCCTCGAAGAGCAGCAGCGTCGGCGCGTCGAGCACCTGCCCGAGCACCCGGCCGAGCACGCCGTGCAGGCGGGCCCGCCAGAACGCGGGGTCGAGCGCATCCACCTCGGGGGTGGAGGAGACGTGGATGTCGAGCGGGGCGGCGAACAGCGGCGCCCACGGCACCAGGTCCTCGTCGATCCGCGCCAAGCGCTCCGCGAGCATCGTGCGGTTGTGGTCGCCGTCGCCGTTCAGATCCACGTCGAGCAGCGACCGCAGCACGGGGCGAAACGGGTGGTACGGCGTCGCGGCCTCGTACTGGTCGCAGCGCGCCGCGACCTTGCCCATGTCGGCGCATTTCGCCTCGAGCTCCTCGGCGAGGCGGGACTTGCCGATCCCCGGCTCGCCGATCAGCTCCACCAGGGTGCCGAAGCCCATCCGCACGGGTGCGACCGCCGCGTCGAGCACGGCGCGTTCGCGCTCGCGGTCGACGAACGGGAGGGCAGCGCCGGGCTTGGGAGCATCGTCGGCGGGCGGCGCCTCCGCGATCGCGCCGAGGACGTACGCCTGCACCGGCTCGCTCTTCCCCTTGACCAGGAACGGCTCGAGCTCGGCGGCGGCGAAACTGGCGCCGCCGCGTGCGAAGGCCTCGGCCGAGACGTAGATCTCGTCCTCGCCCGCACGCGCCATCAGCCGAGCGGCGAGCGCCGCCGTGTCGCCGAGCACGGTGTAGGTGCGCCGGAACGTCGCGCCGACCTGGCCGGTGAAGAACCGGCCGCGGTTCGTCCCGATGTGGACGGGCAGCGGCAGGCCGAAGTCGACCGCCGCGCGCAGCGTTCGCAGGATCCGCTCCTCGTCGTCGCCGTAGGTGCGCGGGGCGCCCGAGACGAGGATGATCCGGCCCCCGTCGCGGTCGACGTCGCTCTCCAGGAACGTGACCCCGTGCTCGGCCGCCGCCGCCTGGATCGTGCGCACGAGCGCGTTCAGCGCGTCTGCGGCCGCCTCGGCGCCCTCCGTCTGGATGACCTCGTCGAGGCCGGAGAAGCGGACGAACGCGATCGCGCCGTTGCGATGCTCCCCTTCGAACGGGCCGACCTCGAGCAACTGGGAACGGAGCGGCGCCGGGATCGCCAGCTCGAGCGGGATGCCCTCGACGTCCGGGGTCGGTATGAACTCGCCGCCGGGCTGCGGCTCACCGATGAGCAGCATGCCTTCGCCCTTCGGGTCGCCGAGGACCTCGGCTGGCAGGAGGGCCGCGGTCTCTGCGCTGACGACGATCTCGCCGGCCTCGGAGGTCGCCTCCATCTCGACCGTCCTCGTCGAGGCAGGCCCGGCGATGAGCAGTTCGCGGTGGTCATCCCCGACGAGGAAGAAGTGGAAGCGCCCGCTGTGGATTCCCGCATGCATGCGCAACTGCACGGCGCCCGCGGACGTGCGCGGTCGCCCGATCGTGCGCAGTACCCGCCTCATGCCGAAGCACGCCCGCGCGGCGCGGATCGCGTGTCCGGGGCCGTCGTACAGGAGCAGCAGGGCGTCGCCGCCGAACTTGAGCAGCCCGCCGCCGTCGGCGTACGCGACGTCGAGGAGCGCCGCGAACGTCGAGTTCATGACGTCCGTGACCTCCTCCGCGCCCGCCTTGCCGAGGTTCGAGAGCTGCTCCGACATCGCTGTGAAGCCGGAGATGTCGACGAACGCGATCGTCGCGTCGAGCTCGCGCGACAGGCGGTCGGGCTCGTCGCGGAGCCACTCGAGCGTCAGGCGGGGGACGAACGGGACGAGCTCGGCGAGCCTCTCGCTGGGCACGGTGTCCACCCGCACCATTCTGCGGGAAGGGCTCGCGCGTTAGAAGGGGCCGAGGCTAGGAGCTAGGCGGCGCGGTGCCCGGTGTGCTGCGGCCGCCACAGGCCGTGAGCGGGGCGGGGAGCCAACTGCAGTCGGTTCCGCCGGCTCCGAGGCGGCAGCTGCGGCAGTTTTGGCTCGAGGAATCTCCAGGTCATCGCCGTGGGAACGCCGGACGACTGCCGGCGGGTACGGGAAGATGGGGATACGGTTTCCCGTCCTGTCGAGTGACAAACGCGATCGAGGAGGCAACATGGCGGTCGAGGAAGAGCAGGGCGTCGACCGGGGTACCGACCCCGTCGAAGCCGAGGCCGAGCAGGCCGAGCAGGCGCAGCCCGCTGTTGACGCGGACGACGTCGAAGCGCACGTCTGGCGCGCGCAGTCCTGAACCTTTCGGCGTACCACGCCGACGCCAGACGTTCTCCATTCGTCCACGCCTCCGACGCGTAGGTTCTCGGCGTGGACACCGCCCGCCTGGCCGCGATCCCGCTGTTCCACGACCTCGAGCCCGAGCACGTCGCGGCGCTCGCGGAGGTGGCCTCTGAGGCCGACGCCGCGCCGGGGCAGGAGATCGCGACCCAGGGCGCTTTCGGGCACGCGATGTACGCCGTCGAGCGGGGGACGGCCGACGTCGTGCTCGAGGGTCAGAAGGTCGGCACCCTCGGGCCGGGGGACGTGTTCGGCGAGATCGCCGTGCTCGCGTCGGGTCGCCGCACCGCGACGATCGTCGCCGGCTCGCCGATGAAGCTGATCGCGATCTTCAAGCGTGACGTATGGGCGCTCGAGCGGCGGTCGCCCGAGGCGGCCGAGCGTCTCCGCCGCCTCGTCGCCGACCGGCTCGCCGGTCAGACCTCGTAGGACGCGAGCTCCGCAGCGAGCTCGACGCCGGCGCCCGTTTGTTCTTCGACGGTCGCCCGCATCGACTCGAGGAAGTCGTCCGAGTGCGACGGGTCGTGGTGGAACATCACCGGCCGCGCCGACTTGACTGTGTGCAGGAACGCGGAGAGGTCGTCGACGCTCGAGTGGCCCCAGCCGACACGCGCGCGGTACTCGTCCGGCGTGTATTGCGCGTCGTGAAAGAGCAGGTCGGCGCCCTCCGCGAGCGCGGCACCTGACTCCGGCGCGAGGCCCAGTTCGTTGTCGGGGATGTACGTGAACGCTCGTCCTGCCTCCTCGAGCCGGTAGCCGAGCGTCGTCCCGGGGTGAGTCACGCGCGCAGAGGTGATCGCGAGCCCGTCGAGCTGCCAGGTCTCCTCGCCGAGCTCGACGAACTCGATCTGCGAAGGCAGCTCCTCGAAGCGGCGCGGGAAGAACGGTGGCGACAGGTAGCCCGCGATCCGCTCCGCAAGCGAAGAGCCCTCTTGCGGCGGCCCCCAGATGGTGATCGAGCACTCGGCGGCGAAAAGCGGCGCGAAGAACCCGAGACCCTCGACGTGGTCGAGGTGCAGGTGCGTGAGGAGCAGGTCGACGCGGTCGGGAACCCCTCGCAGCGAGATGCCGAGCGGGCGGATCCCCGTCCCCGCGTCCAGGATCACGAGCCGGCCCGACTCGGGCCGCAGCTCGACAGAGGAAGTGTTCCCCCCGTACCGCACCGTGCGCTCGCCGGGTGTCGCGAGCGACCCCCGGCAGCCCCAGATGGTCGCCCGCACGAGTCGATGCTCAGTGCTGTTCGAGCTCCCGGGTGCGGCGAGCCATCGCTTCGAGGAGCGGCCAGGCGATCTCGCCGTGCAGCTCGACGAGCGGCTTGAACTGCCACTTGGTCAGACCGTGCGCGACACCGTCGCTCGAGGCGGTGATCGTGGCCGTACGGGTGCCGCCGTCGATGAGCGCGATCTCGCCGTAGAAGTCGCCGGGGCCGAGCGTTCGACGGTCGACGCCGTCGACGGTGACCTTCGCCGTTCCGGACTCGATCACGAAGAACCCGGCGCCGCCCGATCCTTCGGCGGTCAGCTCCTGGCCCTCGCTGAACCTACGCTCGGTGAACTCGGCCGAGAGGCTCTTCAAGTACTTCTGGTCGAGACCCTTGAACAGGGGGACCTGCTGGAGGAGTTCGATGGGTGCAGACATGCGCGGGAGCTTACCGCGTCATGCGCTGAATGCCATGCCGCGCGAGGCGACGAGCTTGTCGGCCGACGTTCGGCTCCGGCTGTGCCCGGTGACTGCGTCGAGGAAGTGCTCACCGTCGAGGGACCAGAACGTCGAGTCGGCGACGACGCGCACGGTCGCGGTCCGCGGGACATCGCGGAGAAGCGCGATCTCGCCCACGAACGCCGGGGCTTCCTCAGTCTTGGGGCCGGAGGGGAGGTCGATCTCGATCGTGCCTCGAGTCAGGATGTAGAGGCGGTCGCCGGCATCGCCGGCGGTAAAGAGCGTCGTCCCGGCCCGGTACTCGATGCGCTCGAGCGCGGCCGCAAGCGCTTCCTTCCGCTGGAGCGGCAGCACGTCGAGGAAAGGGACGGTCGCGATCGCAGCGAGCTGCTCCTCGGGCACGACCGCGCCCGCGTCGATCGCTACGAGCCCGCGTCGCATGACGATCGAGAGCAGCGGCAGGATGGCACCGGCGACGGCAAGCGTCCAGCGGGCACCGACGAAATGGAGAAGTAGGGGAGTCAGGACTCCGCCGAGGCCGAGCCCGCCGACGGCGGCAGCCTCGAGGAGGCCGAACACCCGGCCCGCGACTGCTGCGGTCGCGGTCCGCTGGATCAGTGTCACCGCGGAGACGTCGACGACGCTGTTTCCGATCCCGAGCAGGCCGAGGGCGACGACCGCCGCCCAGGTATGCGGGAGCGCGGCAAGTGCGATCAGTGGTGCCCCAAAGCAGGCGAGCCCGAGGCCGAAGTCGGCCGCCGTGCGCTTACGCCCGACGAGCGCCAGGGCCACGATCGCGCCGACGATCGCGCCGACGCCGGTCGCCGCCTGCAGGAACCCGACCCCGGCGTTGCCGAGGCCGAGGACCTGGAGCGCGACGACGACGACGAGCACGCTGTAGGACCCCGCCACGAGCGTCTGGGCGCTGTAGAGCCCAATCACGATGCGCAGGCGCGGCTCGGCGCGGACGGCGCGGAAGCCGGCGGCGATCCCGCCGTGTTCATCCTCGGGGAGGTGCGCCGGTCGTGCCGGCTGCTCGAGCTTTGGGATGCGCGCCACGAACGAGGCGCTCCAGAGATACGTGAACGAGACGGCCGCGAAGGCGAGCGTCGGGCCGCCGACGGTGTAGAGGAGCGCCCCGGCGGCCGGCCCTGCGAAGGCGCCGATGCTGTCGAAGGTGCTCGATGTGACATTCGCGGCTGTCAATTCCTCGGGTGTCGACGCGAGCCGGGGAATCAGCGATGCCTCGGCGGGCCGGAAGGCCGTGCTGACGATCGACGTCAGGACCGCGAGCGCGTACACGGCGGCCGAGAGGCCTCCGGCGGAAGCGGCGGCGACCGCGGCGAGCGTCCCGACGCGGAAGAGGTCGACTGCGAGCATGACCCGCCGCTGCTCGTGCCGGTCGGCGAGGCCGGCCATGAACGGTGCCGACACTGCTGCGGCGCCCATCCGCGCGAACATGACCAGCCCAACGGCCGTCGCACCGCCGTGGTGGAACGCGTAGATCGAGACAGCGACGACGTTGGCGTAGATCCCGATGATCGAGCCGAGGAAGGCCAGCTCGATGCGCCGGAGCCCGGGGCTCCGGAACACGCCGCGCAGCGCGGCGGCCGACTCATGGAGCTGTCCCCCGACGTTCCCGATTGGCGGAGAATCGCATCGTTTGACGAAAACCGGAAGGGGAGGGAAGATTTCTGCCGCGACCCCCGTCTTGTGGGTGTCTCTTCCGCGAGGGGCTCGCGGAAATCAAAAGGAGGATTTGGAATGTCGGACGAGCGCGACAACATGGGCAAGAAGAACGAAGAGCAGGGCGAGGACGTCGAGGCCCACGGGCTCCAGAAGCCAGGTCTTGAGAAGGGCATGGACACGGGCGCCCCGAGTGACGACGGCGACGACGTCGAGGCCCATGGGCTCCAGAAGCCGGGGCTTCAGAAGTAGCTCTCGCACCGCAAGGAGATTCGCCGAAGGGCTCCGAGAGGAGCCCTTCGGCGTTGAGAGGGCTTCCAAGCCTCTAGCGCAAGATGCGGGCGAGGGCGTCGAGCAGCGCGCGGCCGGCGTCCCGCCTGGGCCCTTCGAGCCGTTCGAGTGCGCCCGCGACCGCGGCGACGGCCACGGCCTCCGGGTCGCCGTCGAGCGCGGCACGCGCCCGCCGGGCCTTCTTGAGCAGCGCGAGCGCCGTCGCCGCCTGCGTCGCGAACAGCCCGAGGAGCTCCATCTCGGCCAGGGAGAACGTCGAGCGCTCCGGCCGGTCGAGCACCTGCAGCACGCCGAGCGGCTCCTCGTCGTGGAGGAGCGGCACCGCCATCAGGCCTTTCGGGACGTAGCCCGTGTCCTCGGCGACGTCGCGGGAGTGGCGCGGGTCGCTGCGCACGTCCTCGAGGACAAGCGGCGTCCGGGCCGACAGGACCCAGCCGGCGATCCCTTGCGACGACGGGAACCGCCGGCCGACGAGATGCTGCTCGCGCTCGTTTGCGACCGCGGCGAACACGAGCTCGTCGGTCTCGTCGTCGAACAGCAGGACCGACGACGCCTGCGCGCCGAAGATGGCACGCGCGACCACGACGATCGAGCGCAGAAGCTCGGCGAAGTCCTGCTCCGCCGGCAGCACGGCGGCGGCGACCGCGGCTTCGAGGCGTTCGTTCGGCATGGCTCTAGCCTCCCACGTTCGACGAGATCAGGTACAGCACCGTTTTCACCTGGAACGGCGTCAGGCCCGGGTGCTTGCCCAGCACCAGGGCGGCGATCCCGCTCAGGGCAGGCGTGGCAAAACTGTTGCCGGTCGCTCGGATCGAGCCACCGCCGAGCCACGCGACGTCCACGTCGACGCCGCGTGCGAAGAACTCCACGGGCGGGTCGGGGTTCGCGTAGAAGACGAGCGGGTCGTCCTCCTCATGGCTCCCGACCGAGACGACGGAGGAGAAGCGCCACGGATACGACTCGACCGGCATGTTGTGCGCGGAGGCGATCAGCATCGTTCGCTGGAAGTAGGCCGAGTCGGCGAGCTCGTGGAGGGTCTCGCCGAGCTCGCGCTTCGTGGTCGAAAGGCTCATGTTGACGACGTCGTACTCGTGCTCGATCGCCCAGCGCAGGCCGGCGAGCAGCGTCCTGCCCGAGCCCTTGAAACCGGCGCCGAGCACGCGCACGGAGTGGATCTCCGCGTCGGGAGCGAGCGCGCGGACGACTCCGGCGCAGGCGGTGCCGTGGCCGCACAGGTCGCCCTCCTCGTCTTCCTCGGCGATCGTCTCGCCCTCAGGGCCGAGCGTGATCGCAACCGCGCCCTGGAGCTCGCCGACGAGCGGATGTCCGCGCTCGACACCGCTGTCGAGGATGCAGACCCGTACGCCCGCCCCGGTCGACCCCTCGATCGCCCAGGCGCGATCGACCTTTTGCGGCAGCGGATTCGCGAGCGCGATCTGGGTTGCTGCTTCGCGTGGAAGCGACCAGGCAGGAAAGAGCCTTTCTTCGCTCACGTAACCTCCGCCGCGCGCCGCGCCCGCCGTGCGCGCTCGTCATCGGTCCCGACGGCGAGGTTGACCTCCACCAGGTGCGCCGCCGCCCGCGCGGCCCCTCCGGCGAGCAGCGCCGCGGCCTCGAGATCCGGCCCTTGGGCCGGGTCGATGCGCTCTGCCAGGTCGCGGGCGAGAACCACCACGTCGGCGCACGCCTCGGCGATCGCGAGCGGCGCCGCTGCGGCGCGGTCGAGAACCTTCCCGAAGGCGAAGTCGCGGCGCGCGTCGGAGGCTTCAGGCTCGGCGTCGGGGAACGCCGCCCGGGCAGCGTCGAGGGCGTCGGCGTCCTCTTCGCCAAGGCGCGTGAGACGCGTAGCCAGCGCTTCCGCCTGCGCCGCGCCGGTCGCATTGCCGGCTTCGCGCGCCGCCGCCGCGATGACGTGGGCCGCCGCCGCACCCGCCTGCGCAGTGGCGGGCCCGGCGGCAGCCGGCCTTCCGGTGCGAGGGGCCTCCACCGCTAGGGGGAGCGCAACCGTTCGCGGACGTCGGCGAGCACCTGCCGTGTCGGCTCGATCCCGGCGTCTGCGAGGGTGGACTCGAGATCGGCGATCAGCCTCGACCGCAGCGCGGCATCGGCTTCGGCGCGGCCGAGCAGGTCGTCGAGCCCACGCCTCACCTGCGGCAGCTCCTGCGCCGCGCGCACCCAGCCCTCAGGCGTCGGGGGAAGCGCCGCGATCAGGCGGCCGAGCTCTTCGATGTCGTTAGTCGCCATTTCAAGTCACCCGACTTCAGGACTGACGAGAGCCTCGGAATCTTCCATCACGCCCTTCAATTTTTCGAGGCAGCGGGAGATGCGGCTCGCGATCGTGCCGGCCGGCAGCTCGAGCTCGTCCCCGATCGTGCGGTAACTCTGATCGCGGGCGAAGAAACGGTCGAGCATGTCCCCGCACGGCTCCCCGATCTGGGCGAGCGCCTGGCGCACCGCCATCGCCTCGTCGAGGGTTTCCAACAGGTCGTCGACGCCGTCCGGCTCGAGCTCTTCGACCGGCGCCTCGCGGGTCGTCTCGCGCAGGCGGTCGATGCACTGGCGGCGCGTCAGCTGCGCAAGCCAGGGCCGGAGCGCATCGGCGCTCCGGAGCTTGGCGAGGTTCTCGTACGCCTTGGTGAAGACGTCCTGGAACACGTCCTCGGCGTCGTGCCGGGAGAGCCGGAACCCCTGGCTGCAGATGGCGTAGACGTAGCGCGAAAAGCGTTCGACGAGCAGCGCCCACGCGGAATCGTCGCCCGCGCGGCAGCGTACGACGAGCTCAGCGTCGGTCGGTTCCAACCCCATCAACCCCAGTTTGCGGCGGATCGTCCCCGGCCGCAAGCTGGAGGGCCCTCACAGGCCGGCGAACGCGAGGTAGAGCTCGTGCGCGCTCGCGAGCGCCAGACCCAGATTGGCGATCCGCATGCGCTCATTCGGGGCGTGCACGTTCCCCGACGGGACGTCGAACCCGGTCACGACCGCAGGAATGCCGAGGCGCTCGAGGAGCGGCATGATCGGCAGCGAACCGCCGCTTCGGAGCACGAGCGGCCGTCTACCGGTCGCTCGCTCGATCGCCTCGCTCGCAAGCGCGATCGCCCGCGCGTCCGCCGGAGTGGCACCGGGATCGCAGGCGGCGACGTCCTCGACCTCGACGCGTGCACCGGCCGGCAGGTCGCGGGTCAGCTCCGCGCGGACGAGCGGCAGCAGCTCTGCCACCGTCTGGCCCGGTGCGAGCCTCATCGACAGGTTCGCCCGCGCGGCCGAGGTGACGATCGTGCGCTGCAGGACGGGCGAGCCCCCTTCGATCCCGTTGACGTCGATCGACGGCAGTCCCCAGGTGCGGAGATAGAACTCGAGCCCTGCTGCTTCGTCGGCGGGCACCGCACCTTGCGCGGCGAGCTGCCCGGCGCCGTGCGGCAGCCGCTCCCACGCAGCGACCTCCGCCGCCGGGGTCGCGGCGACGCCGGCCTGGAAGAGCTCCGGCAGTCGGC
Source organism: uncultured Thermoleophilia bacterium (assembly GCA_963785875.1). GTDB lineage: Bacteria > Actinomycetota > Thermoleophilia > Gaiellales > Gaiellaceae > PALSA-600. The sequence goes on from CAWAWV010000003.1 coordinate 244,747, forward strand.
CGTCGTGCGGCAGGACCCGGGCGAGCACGGAAACGAGCACGTGCAGCGCGTTCAGCGCAGCGCCGCCGTAGGCGCCGGAATGGAGATCGCGCTCTCCCGTTCGCACCTCGACGTGGAGGTAGAGCGTTCCCCGGGTCGCGATCGTGAGCACCGGGGTCTCGTCGTCCAGCATGGCTGTGTCGAAGATCACACACGCGCGCGCAGGCCCCGCCGTCTCCTCGAGGTGGCCGATGATCGAAGTGCCGCCGACCTCCTCCTCGCAATCGAGCACGAACCGCACGTCGACTGGGAGCTCGCCGGCATCGGACAGCTCGAGCGCCGCCCGGGCGAGCGCCCACAGCTGTCCCTTGTCGTCAGCGACGCCGCGCGCATAGAGCCAGCCGTCGCGAACCTCCGGCGAGAACGGCGCGCTCTCCCAGAGCTCGAACGGCGCGGGCGACTGCACGTCGAAATGGCCGTAACACAGGATGAGCGGCGCAGCTGAGCGGCCGCTGGCGCGCACGAGCGCGTCGACGATCGGCCGGCCCGCGCGCTCGACGATCTCGGCGTCCGCGCCGCCGTTGCGAAACAGCTCGACGAGCCAGTCGGCAGCGGCACGAACATCGGCCGCGTGGCTCGGGTCGGCACTGATGCTCGGGATGCGTAGGAGCTCGCTCAGCTCCGCAACGTGCGACTCTGTAATAACGGCGTTCTTCAATTGGCTTTGCCCATGGCCGTTAGACATACTTGAACCTCGTCCTCCCGAAAGGATCATCTATGAGAAACCTGACCAAGGCCCTGATCGGCTTTGGCCTTGTGGCACTCGTTGCCGTAGCTGTTGCGTACGGCGCGAGAGCGCACAAGTCAGCGAGCGACACGCTTGTTTTCGGCTCGTCGGCGGATCCCGTCGCGCTCGACGGTGCGCTGATCTCCGACGGCGAGTCCGGCCGCGTGATCGTCCAGGTCTACGAAGGCCTCGTCAGCCTCAAGCCGGGAACGACCATTGTCGCCCCATCGCTCGCGACGAGCTGGAAGTCGTCGAACGCAGGGAAGTCGTGGACGTTCGCGCTGCGCAAGAACGTGAAGTTCACGGACGGCACACCGTTCAACGCCGCCGCCGTGTGCGCCAACTTCAACCGTTGGTACAACTTCACCGGTTCCTTCCAGAACCCGAGCGCCACGTACTACTGGCAGACCGTCTTCGGTGGGTTCAAGAAGTACGACCCGAAGTCGGGCGCTCCGAAGGGCAGCTTGTTCAAGAGCTGCAAGACCAACGGCACGTCGAGCGCCACCATCAATCTGACCTCCGCGTCAGCGGCGTTCCTCGGCGCGCTGTCCCTCCCGTCGTTCTTCATGGAGAGCCCGACGGCGATGAACAAGTACGGCGCGAACCAGGGCAACGTCGATGCGAACGGCGTGTTCCATCCGACCGGTACGTATGCGACCCAGCATCCGACCGGCACCGGCCCGTTCATGTTCCAGTCGTGGACGCGCGGTGACAAGCTCACGCTCGTTCGCAACCCGAGCTACTGGGGCACGAAGCCGAAGCTCAGCACGCTGATCTTCAAGCCGATCTCCGACAACGCGGCGCGGCTGCAGGCGCTGCAGAACGGCGAGATCCAGGGCTACGACCTCGTCGAGCCGCAGGACATCTCCGTGATCCAGCAGGACAGCAACCTGAAGCTGCTGTCCCGCCCGCCGTTCAACGTGGCGATCGTCGGCATGAACCAGTCGAAGCCGCCGATGAACAAGCTGAAGGTCCGCCAGGCGATCGCCTACGGTCTCGACCGCGCGAGCGTCGTCAAGGCGTTCTACGCGGGTCGCGGCGTCGTCGCGAAGGAGTTCCAGCCGCCGAGCCTGTTCGGGTACTCGAACACCGTCAAGCAGTACACCTACAACCCGGCGAAGTCGCGGGCGCTGCTCAAGGCGGCCGGGCTCAAGCTGCCGGTGAAGATCACGTTCTGGTACCCGACGGAAGTCTCGCGTCCGTACATGCCGGATCCGGTCAAGAACTTCCAGGCGTTCTCGGCGAGCCTGACAAAGGCCGGGTTCAAGGTCGTCCCGCACGCAGCCCCGTGGAACCCCGACTACCTCGGCGGCGTCCAGGCGGGCAAGGCGCAGGTCTACCTGTACGGCTGGACGGGTGACTACGGTGACCCCGACGACTTCGCCGGCGTGTTCTTCCGCACGCCGCAGAAGCAGTGGGGCTTCAACAACCCCGCGATCTTCAACATCCTCACGAGGGCGCGCGACGAGACGTCGCTCGCGAAGCGCATCGCCTTGTACAAGCAGGCGAACAACATGCTCATGAACTTCCTCCCGGGCGTTCCGTACGCCCACACGAGCCCGGCGCTGGCGTTCCAGAAGAACGTCACGGGCTACGTGCCGAGCCCGGTCGACATCCAGTTCTTCTCCAGCGTGTCGGTCGGCTAGCAGGACGTCCGCTGTGGGGGCCGGCACGCCGGCCCCCAGCAGCTCTCTTCCACGGCAGGCTCGAAAAGGGAGGCTCATAGCTAGGCTCTACTCATGCTCCGGTTCGTCGTCCGCCGAGTGCTCTTGCTGATCCCGATCCTGCTCGGGCTCTCGATCCTCGTCTTCGTGTGGATCAGAGCGCTCCCGGGCAGCCCGGCGCAGGCGCTCCTCGGCGAACGCGCGACACCCGACACGATCCGCCAGATCAACCATCAGTACGGCCTCGACAAGCCGATCTACGAGCAGTACTGGAAGTACCTCGAGCAGACGGCGCAGCTCAAGCTCGGTACGTCGATCACGACTCGGGAGACGGTGCTCACCGAGATCCGCCAGCGCTTCCCCGCCACCGCGGAGCTCGCGGTCGCGGCGGCGCTCTTCTCGATCTTGATCGGCATTCCCCTTGGGTTCTTCGCGGCGAAGCGTCACATGCAGGTGTTCGACCAGATCTCACTGGCGATCTCGCTGTTCGGCATCTCCATCCCGATCTTCTTCCTCGCGCTGATCCTGAAGTACATCTTCGCGGTCCGCCTTGGGCTGCTGCCGACAGTGGGGCAGATCTCGGTGCTGATCAACATCCCGCACCCGACCAACTTCTATCTCCTCGACGCGCTCTTAGCCGGGAACCTCGGTGCGTTCTGGGACGTGGTGAAACATCTGATCCTGCCCGCGGTCGCGCTCGGCTCGATTCCACTCGCGATCATCACGCGCATCACGCGTGCCGCGGTGCTCGACGTCCAGAACGAGGACTACGTTCGGACCGCGCGGGCGAAGGGACTGCCGCCGCGCACGGTCGACTCACGGCACGTGCTTCGGAACGCGCTCCTGCCCGTCTCGACGATCGTCGGGCTGCAGGTCGGGTTGCTGCTCTCGGGCGCGATCCTCACCGAGACCGTCTTCTCGTATCCCGGGATCGGGTCGTGGCTGCAGCAGGCGATCTCCGACCGCAACTACCCCGTGATCCAGGGCGGGATCCTGTTCGTCGCGATCATCGTCGTCTTCGTGAATCTCTGCGTCGACATCTCGTACGCGTTGATCAACCCGCGAATCCGGCTCGGAGGTCAATAGGCAGATATGTCCGTTGCTGAGCTCGAATCGGCTGAGATCTCCCTCGAGGCGAGTCAGGGCGGCCTGTGGTCGGAGGCGTTCCGGCGGCTGCGGCGCAACCCGAGCGCGATCATCGGATTCGTCCTCGTCAGCCTCTTCATCCTCGTCGCAATCTTCGCGCCGCTGCTCGCGCCCCACGATCCCCGCGCGCAAGACCTGCAGGCGATCTTCAGCGGCTGCTGCCCAGGCCCGTCGTCGCATCACCTCCTCGGCGTCGACGACCTCGGCCGCGACGAGCTGTCGCGTATCCTCTACGGCGCGCGCCTGTCGCTGCTGATCGGCATCGTCGCCGTTTCGGTCGGACTGTCGATCGGGATCGTGCTCGGCTCGATCGCAGGCTTCTTCGGCGGCTGGGTCGACACCATTCTGATGCGCTTCGTCGACATCATGCTCGCGATCCCCGGCTTCCTGATGGCGATCGGGATCGTCGCGCTGCTCGGCCCGGGCCTCTTCCAGGTGATGATCGCAATCGGTGTCGTCAACATCCCGATCTTCACCCGACTCCTGCGGGGCTCCGTGCTCGCGCAACGCGAGAACGACTTCGTGCTCGCCGCCCGCGCGGTCGGAGTCCGGCGCCGCAGGATCCTCATCTCGCACGTGCTGCCGAACGCCATCTCGGTGGTGATCGTCGCCGGAACGCTGGCTCTCGCGACCGCGATCATCGACGCCGCGGGCCTCGGGTTCCTGGGTCTCGGGCCGCAGGATCCCGCGACGCCGGAGTGGGGCAACATGCTCACCTCGACCGTCCGGTACCTGCAGACGGCGCCGTTCCTCGCCATCTTCCCCGGCGTCGCGATCGTTATCTCCGTGCTCGGCTTCAACCTGATCGGCGACGGCCTCCGCGAGGCGCTCGATCCCAAGCTGCGGGGGCGGGCGTGAGCTTCAGGACTCCACTGCTGCAGGTGGAGGACCTCGAAGTCCGCTTCTGGACGAGCCGCGGCATCGTGCACGCCGTCAACGGTGTGTCGTTCGACATCGCGCCCGGTGAGACGCTCGGCATCGTCGGCGAGTCGGGCTGCGGGAAGAGCGTTACATCACTCGCCCTGCTCGGCATCTTGCCGCGCGCGGGTCGGGTCACCGGGGGCAGCGCGCGGCTCGACGGCAAGGAGCTGACGACGATGAGCGACCATCAGCTGCGGTCGATTCGCGGCCGGCAGATCGCGATGATCTTCCAGGACCCGATGACGAGCCTGAACCCGGTGCTCACGATCGGGCGGCAGTTGCGGGAACCGCTCGAGACGCACCTTGGGTTGCACAAGAAAGAGGCGCTCGCTCGCGCCGCCGAGCTGCTCGACAGCGTCGGTATCCCGAAGGCGCGGGCGCGGCTACACGACTACCCGCACCAGTTCTCCGGGGGGATGCGCCAGCGGGCGATGATCGCGATGGCACTTGCGTGCGAACCGAAGCTGCTGATCGCGGACGAGCCGACGACTGCGCTCGACGTGACGATCCAGGCGCAGATCCTCGACCTGCTGCGCGCGCTCGTCTCGGAGCGAAATACGGCGCTGATCATGATCACGCACGACCTCGGCGTGGTCGCCGGCATCTGCGAGCGCGTCGAAGTGATGTATGCAGGGACGTTCGTCGAGGGTGGCTCGGCCGACGACATCTTCGGGACGCCGCGCCACCCGTACACGCTCGGGCTGCTCGAGAGCGTGCCGCGCCTCCACACGCGCCGGGCCGCGGCCTTGAATCCGATCCCCGGCACGCCGCGCAACATGCTGTCGGCGCCGACGTCGTGCCCGTTCGCGCCGCGCTGCCGCTATCGGCGGGAGCACTGCGACGCCGAGCTCCCGCAGCTCGAGGAGCTCGAGCCCGGTCATGCCGCAGCGTGCTTCTATCCGGTCGACGCCGACGCGTGGGACCGGAGCAGGCTCGAGGCTTCCGCATGAGCCTGAACGGCGGCGCGCCGCTGCTCGAGGTCGATGATCTGCGCGTCTGGTTCAAGCTCACGAGCGGCATCGTGCTCGACCGGCACGTCGGCGACATCAAGGCAGTGGACGGCGTCTCCTTCTCGATCGCGCGCGGCGAGACCGTCGGTCTCGTCGGCGAGTCGGGCTGCGGCAAGTCGACGCTCGGCCGGACGATCCTGCGTCTGTACAAGCCGACCGGCGGGCGCATCGTGTTCGACGGACAGGACATCACCCGCGCGTCCGAGAACGAGTTGCATCCCGTCCGGCGGAAGATGCAGATGGTCTTCCAGGATCCGTACGCGTCGCTCAACCCGCGGCACTCGGTGGGCCGGATCGTCGGCGAGCCGCTGCGCACGCACGGGATCGCCTCGGGCCGGGCGGTCGGCCGCCAGGTCGGGCAGCTCCTCACCATCGTCGGGCTGCCGTCCGACGCGGCGAACCGGTACCCGCACGAGTTCTCGGGCGGCCAGCGGCAGCGGATCGGGCTCGCGCGGGCCCTCGCGCTCAATCCCGATTTCGTCGTTTGCGACGAGCCGGTCTCGGCGCTCGATGTGTCGATCCAGGCGCAGATCGTCAACCTGCTCGAGGACCTGCAGCGCGACTTTCAGCTGACGTATCTCTTCATTGCGCACGACCTCGCCGTCGTGCGCCATATCTCGACGCGGATCATCGTCATGTATCTCGGCAAGATCGTCGAGATTGCGCCGGCGGACGATCTGTACGAGAACCCGCTGCATCCGTACACGTTGACGCTCCTCTCGGCGATCCCGATCCCGGACCCGAAGGTCGAGCGTCTGCGGCGGCCGATCCGCGTCGGCGGCGATCTGCCGAGCCCGGCGAACCCGCCGGACGCGTGCCGCTTCCACACCCGCTGCCCGTTCGTGCAGCCGACGCGCTGCGCAGACGAGGAGCCTCGCCTGCGCGAGCTGCACGGGCACGTCGTCGCCTGCCATTTTGCCGAGGCGATCAAGGCGGGCGAGATCAAGCCGGCCGAGCGCCCACCGGTAGTGCCGGCCGCCTAACCATCTGCGCCGGCGCATAGGCTCGCCGGGTGCGGATCGCCGTCGCAGTCCTCATGGCAGCCGCCGCGTCGACGCTCTACGCCGCCTCGACGTCTCTGCAGGCGCTGGAGGCGCGGCAGGCGCCGTCGACGGAGGCGCTGCGCGCGTCGCTCCTTGCGCGTCTCGTACGCCGACCGCTGTGGCTCACGGGCGTGGCCGCGGGTGCGGTTGCCTGGCCGGTCCAGGCCGGCGCGCTCGCGCTTGCCTCCGTTGCGCTCGTTCAGCCGGCGCTCGGGCTCGGGCTGATCGTGCTGCTCGCGCTCGGCGCCACGGTTCTCGGCGAGACGATCGGTGCAGGCGAGATCGCCGGCGCGATCGCGATCGCGGGCGCAGTTGCGATCCTCGGTTGGGCCGCCCCGTCGGGCACCGGCCATTTTGGGACCGGTGCGACGTGGATGGTCGTCGCCGCGGTTCCCGCGATCGCCGCGCTGCCGTACGCGCTTCGGCGGCTCCGACTGGCGGGTGGTCTGCCGACGAGCATCACGGCGGGGATCGGGTGGGCGTGGGTCGGGCTCGCGACGAGCCTTGTCGATGCCGCACTCGCCCGACATGCGTGGGGCGCCGCCGTCGGCTTCCTCGCCGCCGTCGCGCTCGTCAGCTGGAGCGCTCTCCTTGCGGAGATGACCTCGATCCAGTCGTGGCCCGCGACCCGCGCAATCCCGATCGCGTTCGGTCTCGAAATGCTCCTTCCGGCCGCGCTCGCGCCGGCGCTGACGAGCGCGAGCCCGCCTCATCCGGTGGCGTACGGCGGCGCGCTCCTCCTCGCCCTCGCCGGTACCGCAGTGCTCGGGAGCTCAGTAGCCGTTGCGAGGGCTGCCGTCGCCTGACGCGACGTCGGGGCGGTAGTAGAGCGGCACGCACCAGTGGTTCGTCGCGACCCAGTCGGTGTTCGGCAGGTCGACCGGATGCCCGAGCAGGCGGTGGCACGGATCGTCGTACACCCGGCCGGTCGACCGCTCGATCGGCTCGAAGACGATCACCTTGTAGAGCCCCGAGGTCATCCCGTCGGGCAGCCGAAGCCGAGACGGATGCAAGGGGTCGATCTGCGTGCGCAGCGCCTCGTTCTTCCAGCTGACGATCTCCGGGAGGCGCTCGGTCTGGACGATGCCGATCGCAGCCGTGAACTCGTTCATCCGGAAGTTGAGGCCGTGGACGGCGTACTCGGGCTTGCCGTAGTTGCGGAACACCTGCGCGAGCTCGATCGCATCCGCGTGCCTCGACACGAGCATCCCGCCCTCGCCGGTCGAGACCGTCTTGGTCGGCGCGAACGACCAGATGCCAACGTCTCCGAAGGTGCCTGCCCGGCGGCCGTCCCACTCGGCGCCGTGCGCATGCGCGCAGTCCTCGATCAGCACGATTCCCTCCGCGGCGCACAGCTCGGCGATGCGATGGGCGTCGAACGCGATGTGACCGCCGATGTGCACGAGGAAGACGGCAGCCGGCCGGTGGAGCTGGACCTTTCGCTCGAGATCGTCGAACGACATGCAGAGGTCGTCTCGGTTGCAGTCGACGAACTCGACGGTCGCGCCGGCGTGGATGGCAGCGAGTGGGGTGGCCATGAACGTGTTCGACGGGCAGAGGACGGTCTTGCCCCGAACCTGTGCCCATTCGAGCGCCGCGAACGCGGCGCCCGTCCAACTGCTGAATGCAACGGCAGGTAAACCATTCCAGCTCGACCACGCGTCCTCGAAGCCGCGGGTCAGCTCCCCTTCCGACCAGCGCTCCGACAGGAACACCTCGTCCCACAGCTGGTGCAGGCGCGCCCGGTCACGAGCGTCGAACCCGATCGCGAACCGGCTGAGGTCGGTGGTTTCGGTGATCGGCGGGGTCCGGGCCATCAGCGTCGTCGGAACGAAATCAGATCGATCATGAGAGCGGTCTGAACACGCTCTGCCGGGAGCGGCGACACTGAGGCAGGATGCGTATGTGACGCGCGTTCTCATCCTAACGGCGAGCGTTGGCGAAGGGCACGACCTGCCCGCCCGGCTGCTCGCCGAGCGGCTCCGCCTCGAGGATCCCGGTGCCGAGGTCGTCGTCGAGGACGGCCTCCGTGCAATGGGCCGCGCGTTCGTGCTCGTCAGTGAGCGCGCGCCGGGTGTCGTCTTCCATCACCTCCGGTGGCTCTGGGATGCCGGCTTCTGGGTCTTTGTCCACGCGCGCTGGTCGCGCCGGCTCACCCGGTTCGTCGTCCACGCGTTCGGAGCCCGCGGCATTCTCCGGCTCGTCGAGGGAGTCAAGCCGGACGTCGTCGTCTCGGTCTACCCCATCACGACCGAGGTGCTCGGCGCGCTGCGGCGGCAGGGGCGGCTCGCGGTCCCCACGGTCGGCGTGATCACCGACCTCGCGATGATGCACTACTGGGCCGCGCCGGGGATCGACCTCCACCTGGTGACGCATTCGGAGTCGACCGACGAGGTGCGCGACGTCGCCGGCCAGGCCGCACGGGTCGTCGTCGTCAAGGGTCTCGTCCGGCCCGAGTTCGAGGCGCAGCGCGATCGCGATGAGGCACGCGCCGCCCTTGGACTGCCGCTCGAGACGCACGTGGTGCTCGTCTCCGGCGGCGGCTGGGGGATCGGCGACCTGGCCGGCGCGATCGACGCAGCGCTGGCGGCCGAAGACGCGCTCGTCGTCTGCCTGACCGGCCGGAACGAGAGCGTCCGCGCACGGGTCGAGGACCGTTACGGCACCGAGCGCCGCGTCCGCGTCGTCGGTTTCACCGAGCAGATGAGCGACTGGCTCGCTGCCGCCGACGTGCTGGTGCATTCGACCGGTGGGCTGACCGTCCTCGAGGCGGCGATCCGCGGCTGCCCGACGATCTCCTACGGCTGGGGGCGCGGTCACCTCCGGGCGAACAACGCGGCCTTCAGCCGGCACGGGCTGGCGGAGGTGGTCGGGCGGCGCGACGAGCTCCGGCTCGCGATCGCGCGGGCGCTCGCGGGAGGCCGCCGGGGGTCGCTGTCGATCGTGGAGCTGCCGTCCGCTGCGGCCGTCGTCCTCGCCCTCGTGCTGTGAGGCTCGACTGGTTCGTGCCCGCGGCTGCGGCGCACGTGCCGAAGCTCGCGCAGCGCCTCGGGATCGAGCGAACCGTCGCGCCAGGAACAGTCGCGCTCACCTTCGACGACGGCCCGCATCGCGAGGCGACCCCGGCCGTACTCGAGCTGCTCGCTCGGCACGGTGCGACTGCGACCTTCTTCCTCGTCGGCGAGCAGGTCGAGCGGCGCCCCGAGCTGGCACGCGCGATCCACGAGGCGGGTCACGAGATCGCCATGCACGGCTACCGGCATCAGCTTCTCCTCCGCCGGTCGAGTGGCGCGCTGGCCGCCGATCTCGCGCGCGCGCGCGCCGTGATCGCCGACGCAACCGCGTGCGAGCCTGTGCTCTACCGGCCGCCGTACGGTGTCTTCAGCGCGGGCGGGCTCGACCTCGTCCGTGCGCTCGGTTGGCGGCCGATCCTCTGGTCGGCGTGGGGGCGAGACTGGGAGCGACGCGCGACGGGCGCCTCCGTGGCCCGCCGCGTCACCCGCCGGCTCCGTCCGGGCGACGTCGTGCTCCTACACGACTCAGATGCCTACGGAGCGCCGGCGTCGTGGCGCGCGACGGTGGCGGCGCTCCCGTCCGTGCTGGCGGCGATCGCGGCGCTCGGCGTTCCCTCGTCCGCCGTCACCCAGTCGACGTAGCGGCGAACGCCGTCCGCAAAGCTCGTCGTCGCCCGCCAGCCGAGCTCGCGTGCGGCTCGCTCCCCCGAGACGTTGCCGCCGTGCAGGTCGCCGACCCGGCCCTCGATGTGCTCGATCGGAACCATGCCGACGATGTCGCGGATCGTGCGCGCGATCGCACGCACGCTTGTCGTCTCGTCGCCGACGAGGTTGTACACGCGGTTCGCAGCGATCGGCGCGAGGGCTGCGACGCAGCCCGCGGCGAGGTCCTCGACGTAAATGAAGCGACGTACCTGCGTCCCGTCGCCCGCGATCGTCAGCGGCCGTCCCGCGAGCGCCTTCGCCGTGAACGCCGGCACGACCGCGGTCGGCCTGCCCCTCGGGCCGTACGGGATCCCGAACCGCAGGATCGTCCACTCGAGCCCGTACAGGGCGCCGTAGGACGCCGTGTACATCTCGCCGGCGAGCTTCGTCGCGGTGTAAAAGTGCTTCGGCAGACCGAGCGCCGCAGTCTCCTCGAGCGGCGTTGGATCGGATGCGTCGCCGTAGACCCAGATCGTGCTCGCGAAGACGAAGCGCTTCGTCTTGTGCTCGCGGACGCACTCGAGGAGCGTCTGAGTGCAACGAACGTTCACCACATCCGCGGTCGCCGGATCCTTCGTGACCTGGTCGACGTCGGCCACCGCCGCCAGGTGCATGACGACGTCGCATCCGGCGAGCGCTCGTCGAACGGTCTCTCGGTCACGCAGATCACCGACGATCTGCTCCACGGCCTCATCGCTGTGGTAGGGCGACGGCACGAGGTCGAGAATCCTCGCCCGGTGTCCTGCTGCCACCAACCGATCGACGACGTGAGAGCCGATGAAGCCCGCTCCGCCGGTCACAAGGACGCGCACGACACCTCACCAGCGCAGCTCATGGGGCGATCCTATGGGGATGACGAGACTGGGCTCAACTGTGTCGGGCCATGAGGCCCGAGCGACGATCCCTGTTGGGCGGCAGTTCGACGCGGGGACGTGCCGGCACCGAACGGTCTACCGGCGCTTCGTCCCCGAGTGCGCGTGCCCGCCCGCCAGGTCGAGGGCGGCTGCGAGGATCAGCGTCCACGACCACGCATTGACCGGATCGAACAACAGTGGCTCGTGGTCGCCGATGCTGTTCGAGATTGCCCACACGATGAACCAGATGAATGTCATATCGCCTCCCCTGCAATCGTCGCGCGTTCGCCGTCCGCTCTCATCGGCACGAAAACCCGCTCGCCGTGCGGTCAATTGCTGATGCGACGGGAACACGCCGGACGGACCCTGAGTTCGATGACGTGTCCGACTCGTGATCCTGATCTCGACCGTACTGCAGCTCAATGGCAGTGGGCGCTCGACGCGGCGGCGCGGGCCCTCGAGGCCGACCGGTTCCTCCTCCCGGCCGCGGAGGTGGCCGCCGAAGCCAAGGAGCTGGCGCATGAGCGCCGGGCTACTGCGGCGCTGCTCGACCGGATCGCGACGCTCCACTCGGTGAAGCCTGCCCCGTGGCTGCCGTCCGTCCCCGTGACGCCCCGCATGCTGGGGCTCCCATCGGCCACGCGTGCCTGCATCTTCGACCTCGACGGCGTGCTCACCGACAGCGATTCACTCCACGCGGCGGCATGGGCGGAGACGCTCGATCCATTGCTCCTCGCAGCGGCGCACGCTGAGCGGCCTTATGTGCCATTCGACCGCGATGCCGATTATGACGCCTACTTCGACGGTCGGCCACGTCTCGAAGGGATCACGCTCTTTCTTGCCGGTCGGGGCCTGCGCCTGCCGCAGGGCGAGGTGGATGGTGTCGCCCGCCGCAAAGGCGAGTTGATCGAGCGTGGGTTGCGCGCCCGAGGGGTCGCCGCGCTCACCGGGGCGCACCGGTACCTGCAGGCGGCTGCCCTCGGCCGGCTGAGAACCGCGGTCGTGTCCGCCAGCACGTCCGCGTCCCCAATGCTCGAGCGCGCAGGGCTCGCGCAACTCATCGACGTCCGACTCGATGCAGAGACCATGCGTGCCCGGGGCCTGCGGTCGCGGCCCGACCCGGATCTGCTGCTCGCGGCGTGCGCGGAGCTCGACGTCGAACCGGCTCGCGCCGTTTCCCTCACGCACAGTGGCGCCGGAGTCGTCGCCGCACGGAACCTCGCGATGCCGGTCGTCGGTGTGGCAGCCGGCGCCGAGGCGGATGCGCTCCGAGCGTACGGCGCAATCACGGTCGTCCCGACCCTCGCGGCGTTGCTCGATCCGACTCTGCGCGCCGCATAGGCCGCCGCGAGCGGCTCGGGCGGATCCGTGTTGGCCCTGATCTGAATCAGCGAAGCCCGCAGCTCCCCGTGAGGGTCTGGGCCGACGTCTTCCAGGGCGGCGGGGGCGACGATGGAACCAACAACGAGGAGGAGCCATGTACTCGAGCATTCTCTGGGCGACCGATGGGTCGCCACACCCCGACGCAGCGCTGCGGGAGGCCCTCACACTCCTCGAGCCGGGCGGACAGATCATCGCGTTCCACTGCGATCAGCGGTTCGTCGGCAGTCACATCGGCGGCGACTCGGTCCTACTCGACGAGCCCGATCGCATCGCCCACCTCGACAAGCAGGTGAACGCTTTGCTGCGTGATGGCATCGCGGTGACCAAGCTGGTCGAGTCGACCACCAACGATCCTGCCCGCGAGATCACGACCGCCGCCAGGGACCTTGGCGTCGACGCGATCGTCTGCGGGACACGGGGACTCCACGGCATCGCGGCGCTCATGAGCGGCAGCGTCGCCGCTCGCGTCCTCAAGCGGGCGACCGTGCCCGTGGTCGTCGTACCGTCGCGCGTCGCGGCTTGCCACCCCGAAGTGGCTGCTATCTGAGCGCGCCCGACTCCCGGTCGTTGCGGAGAACTACGAACGGGGTGCCGCGCCGGCCCCGATACGCGCCGCCGTCACCCGGGCGACGATCCGGATACGAACCGAAAGGAGGCACGCGATGAAACCAATCATGCTGGCGACCGACGGCTCGCCGTCCGCCGAGGAGGCGACACGCGAGGCGATCGACCTCGCTGCGCGCCTCGAAGTGCCGCTGCTCGTCGTGAGCGTCGCCCACGAGACGACGCCTGGGTACGCCTACTACGGCTATGCCGAGGTGGCCGCCGAGCTGCGGAGGATGGAGCTCGACCGGATCGGCGACGTGCTCGCAGCCGTCCGGGCGCGAGCGGAGGAGTCGGGCGTGGAGGTCGAGACCCTGGCGCTCGAAGGCCCCGCGGCCCGCGAGCTGTGCCGGGTCGCGGCGAACCGCGACGCGCGGCTCCTCGTGGTCGGCGCGCACGGGTGGGGCAGGCTCCAGCGCCTCATCCACGGCAGCGTCTCCACGTACGTGCTGCACCACGCGACCACGCCGGTCATCGTCGTGTGCGGCGATGAGGCGGTCGTCATCGATCGCTCCCTGACGGCCCACGCGGTAACCGTCCCCGTTGGGACCCGCGGGCCAGCGGACGCGGCCCGCTCGACCGAGGGGAGCGCCGCGGGGTAAGTTGCGCCCGTGAAGTCGCAGCGGGCGGATTCCCGGTTGCGTGAGCTCATCGACGCGAGCATCGCGCTCAACTCTGAGCTGTCGCTCGACAGTCTCCTGCAGAAGATCGTCGAGACCGCCGTCTCGCTCACCGGGGCGCGATACGCCGCGCTGGGCGTGATCGACGAGACGGGCGCGGCGCTCGAGCGGTTCATCACGACGGGGGTGGACGAAGAGACGCGGACGATGATCGGCGACCTCCCGCGTGGGCGCGGCATCCTCGGTGTGCTCATTCGCGACGCAACCCCGCTCCGGCTGACCCACATCTCCGACGATCCTCGCTCTTCCGGGTTCCCGCCCGGTCATCCGCCGATGGACTCGTTCCTCGGTGTGCCCGTGATGCTTCGCGGGCTTGCCTACGGCAACCTCTACCTCACGGAGAAGGACGGAGGCGAATTCACGGACGAAGACGAGGAGCTCGCCACGCTCCTCGCCGCCCAGGCTGCCGTCGCGATCGAGAACGCGCGCCTCTACGAGTCCGCGACGCGCTGGTCCCGCCAGCTCGAATCGCTTCACGAGACGGTCCGGTCAATCGTCGACGAGACCGATGTGACTCGACTTCTGACGCTCGTCTGCGAGCGGCTACGCGGCCTGACGAACGCGAGACTGGCGCTTGCGGCTCTGCCCACCGACGGTGGCGAACGGTTGCGCATGGCCGCCGCCGACGCCGACGATGCCGAGCTCGCCGCAGCGCTGGTGGGGCATGTGATCGAGCGTGGATCGTCGAAGCTCGGCCGCGTGATGGATCGGCGGCAGAGCGCACGCGTGGATTCGCTCTACGACGATCCCGACGTCGACCAGTCGGAGACGCGTTTCATGGGCGCGCGAACTGGGCTATACGCGCCGCTGATCGCGCGCGGCCGCGTGCTCGGCGTCATCGCAGTGCACGACAAGCTGACCACGAACGGCCGCTTTACGGACGGCGACCTTCGTCTCGCCGAGATCTTCGCGTCCCGGGCCGCTGTTGCGATCGCTCTCTCCGAACGCGTGGCAAGCGACACGGTGCGCCGCGTCGTCGCGGCTCAGGAGGAGGAGCGGCGCCGCCTTGCGTTGGAGTTGCACGACGAGACCGGCCAAGCATTGACGTCGATCCTGCTCGGCCTGAAGGCGATCGGCAGCGCCCACAGCAAGGAAGAGGCGGAGCGCGCCGAGGCCGACGTCCGGGCGCTCGTCGTCCAGGCGATGCAGGACGTGCGCGCGCTCGCCGTCGAGCTGCGACCGTCGGCGCTCGACGACTTCGGCCTCGGCCCGGCGCTCGAACGACTCGCCCAGACGTTCGGGGAGCGGAGCGGCATCCAGGCGACGGCCGAGACGCGGCTCGATGAGCGTCTCCCGCCCGAGATCGAAACCACGCTCTACCGGGTCGTGCAGGAGGCTCTCTCGAACGTCGTCAAGCACGCAGCCGCCGAGAACGTCAGCATCGTCGTCGCGCAGCGAGGGCGTACGGTCGCAGCGACGATCGATGACGACGGACGTGGTTTCGACCAGGGGGACGTGCGTGACGAGGCGCTCGGCCTCGTCGGCATGCGCGAGCGCCTCGCTCTCGTCGGTGGCTCGCTCGAGATCGAGTCCACCCCAGCAGGCGGGACGACCCTCGCCGCTCAGGTGCCGCTGGCGGCGAGCTGACGCCCGCTCACGAGCGCTGCCAGCTGCTGCAGAGAGCCCGCGCCGTCCATGCTCGCGATCGACACCGTTTCCCCGTCGGTAAGGCGAAGGGACAGCACCGGCAGCCCCCGGACACGTTGGGCCGGCGCCCGATCGATGCTGAACGCCGTCACCGACTGGAGGGGGAACGAGAAGGCGCGGCGCTTCGAGGTGAGCATGAAGCGGTCGTCGGACGCATCGAGCCGTCCCGAGGAGGTCTTCCCGTGTAGCACCCAGACCACCGGCAGCTGGAGTCCCATGCGGGCACAGTATTGGCGGCGCGCGGCTCCACCATCGTGTGCGGGACGCAAACCGCTTGCGGGTTTACACGGATGGTCCCTCCGCGCCGGCGGTTAATGTCCCTAAGAGTGGCCGACCCGATTCGCGTCCTGATTGTCGACGATCATGCCGTCGTCCGTACCGGCATTCGGCTGCTGCTCGCTGCGGAGTCGGACATCGAGCCCGTCGCCGAGGCGGGCTCGAGGCGCGAGGCGATCTTCGAGGCGCGCAGTACGAGCCCCGACGTGATCCTCCTCGACGTCGTCATGCCGGACGGGAGCGGTCTCGAGTCGATACCGCAGCTGCTCCACGAGGTGCCGAAGACGAGGATCCTCGTGCTCTCGATGCAGGACGATCCTCGCTATGTCCGCGAGGCGTTCGCCTTCGGGGCGAGCGGCTACGTGCTGAAGGAAGCGGCGGACGTCGAGGTGGTGAACGCGGTCCGCGAGGTCGCCCGCGGCGGCCGCTACGTGCATCCCGAGCTCGGTGCGCGCCTGATCGCCGCCGAAGCAGACGCGGCGCGGCGCGCGGACGAGGACCCGCTCTCCGACCGCGAGCGCGAGGTGCTGCGGCTGCTCGCGTACGGCCACACGAACCAGGAGATCGCGAAACAGCTGTTTATCTCCGTCCGCACGGCCGAGACGCACCGCGCGCACATCATGCAGAAGCTCCGCCTCACGACGAGAGCGGAGCTCGTGCGCTACGCGATCGCCCAGGGCCTGCTGGCCGAATAGCCCGAAGAACGACTTGCAGAAAACGCGAAGGGCCGGGCTTCTGCCCGGCCCTTCTGCCGCTGCAGCGCGGAGGGGAGCTAGATCGTTGCGACCTTGCTCGCCGTCCGGCGCTTTGCGAACCAGGTCAGCGCCGTCTCGGGGCTGCGGAGGGCGCCGGAGATCGCCAGGACGGCGAACCCGATGCCGGTGAGCAGGAACGCGACACCCGTGACGATTCCGAAGAGGGCCAGCCGCGACGCCATGTACGACGTGTTGAGCGCGGTTGTCAGTGCCGTCTCGGTCACCCAGATGTTGCGGGTGGCGTTGTCGACCGGCCGGCCGTTCGCCTGCAGGGCACTCGCTGCATCGTTCGTGCCCTTGCCGTCCTTCGTGGCGTAGCGCGGCATGAGGGCGTACGGGACGCCGCCGGTCGCCTCGAGGGTGTGGATCCGCATGTACTCGCGCGAACGTGCGGGCACGATCGCCGTTGTTGATCGCGAGGCCGGCGACGGACTTCGTCGGGAAGTCGATCGAGTTCACGTCGAGACCGGCCTTTGCGGCCTCGGCCTTGATCGCGGTCGGAGTCATGTCCGGCGAGCCCGTGATCTGCTCGAGCTTGAGGCCGCTCTTGACGGTGTTCCCGCCCTGCACGCCCATCACGAGGGCGACGGAGCCGAAGGCGATCAGGACGACTGCTGCGACGAGACCGCCGATTTCGAACCACTTGCGCATGGTGCGCTCCTTCCGTGTTGGCCGATGCTCGTCTTTGGCTCGACCTGGTTTCTCTTGCTGGGCGGAGTCTGCGAGCGATCGCCCCTTCTCAAATCGTGGGTGCCGCTGAATCGTGTTGCGGGATTCCCGCAACCGCGGTCAGCGGAGGAGGTCGCGCTCGATCGCCCAGCGCACGAGCTGCGCCCGGCGCTCGATCCCGAGTTTCCGCATGAGGCGCGCCCGCTCGCCCTCGGCGGTCCTCATCGAGACGTGCAGCTCGCGCGCGACGTCGCGATTCGTGTGGCCGTAGGCCAACAGGATCGCCGCCGCGCGTTCGCGTTCGGTGAGCTTGTCGTCGACCATGTCCGCAGCGTGCCTGCGCTGCAGCGTGACGGGATCGGCACCGATCCACAGTCCGGATCCGCGAATTCGCGCATTCCGGGTGGCCCGTGCAGCGGCAGACTCGGGGTATGACCAAGGTCCTCGTTGCAGCCGCCAGCCGGCACGGCGCGACCTACGAGCTCGCGCAGGCGATCGGCTCGGTGATCGCAGCGCAGGGCCTCTCTGTCGACGTTCGGCACCTGGAAGAGGTGACGAACCCCGCCGCCTATAACGCGCTCGTCCTCGGGAGCGCCGTCTACATGGGCCGTTGGACGAAGGAGGCGACGGGTTTCCTCGAGCAGCACGAGCGCGCGATCGTGACGCGTCCCACCTGGCTCTTCTCGAGTGGCCCGATCGGTGGGGTCGGCGAGTTCGAAGCCGACCCGCTCGTCGTGGCGACGGGCGCGCGTGAGCACCATCTCTTCGGTGGTCGCCTGGTCAAGGGATTCCTGGGCCGGCGCGAGCGTCTGGTCGCCGGCGTGCTCCGTGCGCCGGAGGGTGACTACCGCGACTGGGCGGTCGTCACTGCCTGGGCGACCGCGATCGCCCGGACGATCGCGGACGAGCTGGCCGCGTAGCATCCGGTGCATGGACAAGAAAGGAGCGTTCATGCGATCGCTGGGTTCGACGCACCCGTTCGACATCGAGGCCGCCAAGGCACGCCTCTCCGACAAGGGCGGCTACGAGGTCGTGCACGAGTCGGAAGGCATCGAGATCGGCGTCTATGTGCTCGTCGCACCGGAGCCTGACCGGCAGCAGCCGCACGACGACGACGAGGTGTACGTCGTGCTCGACGGGCACGGCACACTCGAGGTGGCCGGGGCACCCGTCGAGCTGCACCCGGGAAACGCGGTCTTCGTGGCGGCAGGAGTGGAGCACCGCTTCACCGGCTACGAGGAGCTCAGCGTCCTCGTCGTCTTCGACAAACCAGCGCGATGAGCGCCGCACCGCTCGCGGAGCGTGAGCTGGAGCTCCTCGACGCATACTGGCGCGCCGCGAACTACCTCTCCGTCGGGCAGATCTATCTCCTCGACAACCCGCTTCTGCGCGAGCCGCTGCAGGCGGAGCACATCAAGCCGCGCCTGCTCGGGCACTTCGGCACGACACCCGGGCTGAACTTCGTCTACGCGCACCTGAACCGGGCGATCGAGATGCGCGACCTCGACGATGATCTACATCACCGGCCCGGGCACGGTGGGCCGGGGCTCGTCGCGAACGCGTACCTCGAGGGAACGTACACGCGAGCTCTACCCGCACGTGAGCGAGGACGCCGACGGGCTGCGTGCGCTGTTCCGGCAGTTCTCGTTCCCCGGCGGGATCCCGAGCCACGTCGCGCCGGAGACGCCGGGCTCGATCCACGAGGGCGGCGAGCTCGGCTATGCGCTCGCGCACGCGTTCGGGGCGGCGTTCGACAACCCCGACCTCGTGGTCGCGTGCGTCATCGGCGACGGCGAGGCGGAGACCGGGCCGCTCGCGACGAGCTGGCACTCGAACAAGTTCCTCGACCCGCGCACCGACGGCGCCGTGCTGCCGATCCTGCACCTGAACGGCTACAAGATCGCCAACCCGACGGTTCTCGCGCGCATCCCCGAGCACGAGCTGCGCGCGCTGCTCGAGGGCTACGGCTGGCGGCCGCTCTTCGTCAGCGTCGGCCTCGACGAGCCCGCGCCGACGTCCACAGCGGTTTGCCGTTGCGCTCGACGAGGCGCTCGACGAGATCCACGCGATCCAGCAGTCGGCCCGCGACGGCCGTGCCGGCGAGCGGCCGCGCTGGCCGATGATCGTTCTGCGCTCGCCGAAGGGCTGGACCGGCCCGCAGGAAGTCGACGGTGTCCCGGTCGAAGGGCACGTGGCGCTCGCACCAGGTCCCGGTCGCGGACGGCGCGCGAGAACGCCGGCCACCGCGAGATCCTCGAGCGGTGGCTGCGCAGCTACCGGCCCGGGCGAGCTGTTCGACGAGTCCGGGCGGCTGCGGGCGGAACTCGCGCGAGCTCGCGCCCGCGGGCGAGCGGCGCATGAGCGCCAACCCGCACGCGAACGGCGGTGCGCTGCTGCGGGACCTCGTCCTGCCCGACTTCCACGACTATGCGGTCGACGTGCCGACGCCGGGCGACGACGCTCAGCGAGGCGACCCGCGTGCTCGGCGGCTTCCTGCGGGACGTGATCGACCGCAACCGGTCGACCTTCCGGCTCTTCGGGCCCGACGAGACTGCCTCGAACCGCCTCGCCGATCGTGTTCGAGGTCACCGATCGCGCCTGGGATGCCGCAGTCGAGCCGACCGACGAGGATCTCGCCCCGGAGCGGCCGCGTGATGGAGGTGCTCTCGGAGCACCAGTGCCAGGGCTGGCTCGAGGGCTACCTGCTCACCGGGCGGCACGGCCTGTTCAACTGCTACGAGGCCTTCATCCACATCGTCGACTCGATGTTCAACCAGCATGCGAAGTGGCTGAAGGTGACCGCGGTCGATCCCCTGGCGGCCGCCGATTGCGTCGCTCAACTACCTGCTCAGCTCGCACGTGTGGCGGCAGGACCACAACGGCTTCTCGCACCAGGACCCCGGCTTCATCGACCACGTCGTGAACAAGAAGGCGGAGATCATCCGCGTCTACCTGCCGCCGGACGCGAACTGCCTGCTCTCGGTCGCCGACCACTGCCTGCGCAGCCGCGCACTACGTGAACGTGATCGTGGCGGGCAAGCAGCCGGCGCTCGAACTACCTGTCGATCGAGGAAGCGGTCGTGCACTGCACGCGCGGCGCCGGCATCTGGGACTGGGCGTCGAACGACGAGGGCGGCGAGCCGGACGTCGTGATGGCGTGCTGCGGCGACGTCCCGACGCTCGAGACGCTCGCGGCGGTCTCGATCCTGCGCGAGCGCGCTCCCGGAGCTCAAGGTGCGGGTCGTCAACGTCGTCGACCTGATGCGGCTGCAGCCCGACACGCGAGCATCCGCACGGCCTCTCCGATGCGCGAGTTCGACTCGCTCTTCACGCAGCGACGGCCGGTCGTCTTCGCCTACCACGGCTATCCGTGGCTGATCCACCGGCTCACGTACCGCCGCACGAACCACGCGAACCTCCACGTCCGCGGGTACAAGGAGGAGGGGACGACGACGACGCCGTTCGACATGGTCATGCTCAACGACCTCGACCGCTTCCACCTGGTGATGGACGTCGTCGACCGCGTGCCCGGGCCTTGCGGATCGCGCCGCGCACGTGCGCCAGCAGATGGACGGAGCAGCGGATGGCGGCCGCGCCTATACCCGCGAGCACGGCGACGACGATCCCGACGTCCGCGGCTGGACGTGGCCCGGCTGAGCGACGTCCTCGTCGTCAACGCCGGGTCGACGAGCCTCAAGCTGCGCGTGGTCGACGGCGGACGAGCGGTCGACGGCCGGTCGAGTCGCTCGCGAGGTGCCGAGCAGTCGCGGCGGTGGCGCATCGGCGTCGTGCACGGCGGGGACCGCGTTCGTCGGCCCGCGGTCATCGACGACGCGGTCGCGAGGCGATCCGAGGAGCTGGTCGCGCTCGCGCCGTTGCACAAGGAACCGGCGCTCGACGCGATCGTGCGGGCGCGCGAGTCGTTGCCCGGCGTCCCCACGTCGCCGTCTTCGACACCGACGTTCCACGGGACGCTCCCCGAGCCGCCGCGACCTACGCCCTGCCGCGCCGATGGCGGCGGATGGGGCATCCGCCGTTACGGCTTCCACGGCCTCTCGGTCGCGTGGTCGGCCGAGCGGGTGCGTGTACCGCGGCTCGTCGTCTGCCATCTCGGCGGCGGCTGCTCGGTCACCGCTGTCCTCGACGGCCGCTCCGTGGACACGACGATGGGCTTCACCCCGCTCGACGGCGTGCCGATGAGCACGCGTTCGGGCAGCGTCGACCCGGGCGTCCTCCTCTACCTGCTGCGGCGAGCGCGGCCTGGCTCGACGTGCTCGACCGCGCTCGAGCACGAGTCCGGCCTGAGCGGGCTCGCGGGCACTGACGACGTGGCCGCGATTGCTCGGCGGCGAACGATCCGTCTGCCCGGCTCGCGCTCGAGGTGTTCACCTATCGCGTCGCGCAGGCGGTGGCGGCCATGGCCGCCGCTCTCGGAGGGCTCGACGCGCTCGTCTTCACCGCCGGCGATCGGCGAGCACGCCGCACCGGTACGCGAGCAGGTCGCGGCATTGCTGACGTTCCTCGGCGAGTTCCAGATCTGCGTCGTCTCCGCCCGAGAGGACGTCGTCGCCGCGCGTGCGGCGCGCGGCGCGACGGCTATGTGAAGGCCGGGTCGGCGCTGATGCGCCACTCGCGAACCGGCCCCGCCATCACATTCAGGTAGTAGAGGTCGTGACGTGCGCCGGCGGCGACCGGGTGGTAACCGCGCGGCACCAGCACGACGTCGCCGTCGCGGACGGCGATCGCCTCGTCGAGCTCGCCGTCGTCCGAGTAGACGCGCTGGAACGCGAACCCGACGCCCGGACGGAGGCGGTGGTAGTAGGTCTCCTCGAGATACGTCTCCCGCGGCGGGTCATCGGTGTCGTGCTTGTGCGGCGGGTAGCTCGACCAGTGGCCACGGGGTGTGACAACCTCGGTGACGAGCAGGGCCTCGGCCTCCTGATCCTCCATGAGGATGTTCGCGATGCGCCGCTGCTCCATGCCCTCGCCGCGGCTGAGGAGCGTCGGTGAATCGAGCAGACGCGGCCCGAGGCGCCCCTCGGCGGGCGCCGTGCAGAGCGCGACCTCTGCGTCTCCCTCGACAGCCAACGAGACCCCCGGGGGGACGTAGACCGCTTGCGGCGCGCCGGCGAACACGTCGCTTCGGCCGAGGTCGCGGGCGGCGATGGCGCCCGCAGCGACGTCGCAGGTTCCCGCGAGCACCACGACGCACGTCTCGCGCGTCGCTTCCCGTCGCTCCAGCCGTCCTTTCACCCGCACCACCTCGAACCCCACGTACGACCAGCCTGCGGACTCAGGGGTGACGCGGACGACCCCGTCCCGGCTCGCGATCCGCAGGTTCATTCGATCGGCGTCGGTGCGATGATGGTGGAGTCATATCCGAAGTGATCGTTGCGCGACGATCCGCCCTCGCAAGGAGAAGCCACATGGCAACGCAGACGGACATCAGGAGCCCGCTCCACGAAACAGTCGCGACGACGCCGACCGACTACTGGAACGACTCCTGCTCGATCGAGGAGCTCACCTACGCGATCGCGAACGGCGCGGTGGGGGCGACGTCGAACCCGACGATCGTCGGCGAGGTGCTGCACAAGGAGATGCACCTGTGGCGCGACCGGTTGAGCGAGATGATCGCCGGACGGCCGACCGCGACCGAGGACGAGATCACGTGGCAGCTGATCGAGGAGATGGCCGTCAAGGGAGCAGAGCTCCTGCTGCCGATCTTCGAGCGGGAGCACGGGCGCAAGGGGCGCCTCTCGATCCAGACGAACCCGAAGTTCTACCGCGACCCGGAGCGGATCACCGAGCAGGCGGTCTCGTTCGCCGGGCTCGCACCGAACATGCAGGTGAAGGCGCCCGTCACCCGGGCGGGGATCGCCGCGCTGGAGGAGATGACGGCCAACGGGGTCAGCGTCAACGCGACCGTCTCGTTCACGGTGCCGCAGGCGCTCGCCGTCGCGGAGGCCGTCGAGCGTGGCCTGCTGCGGCGCGAAGCGGCGGGCGAGGACACGAGCGCGATGTCGCCCGTCTGCACGATCATGATCGGTCGTCTCGACGACTGGCTGCAGGTGCACGCCGACCGGCTCGGTGTGCTGCTCACGCCCGGCGTCGTCAACTGGTCGGGGATCGCCTGCGTGAAGCGCGCGTACGCGATCTATCGGGAGCGCGGCTACCGCACCCGCCTGCTCGCCGCCGCCTACCGCAACCACCTGCACTGGTCGCAGCTGATCGGCGGCGACATCGTGCTGACGATCCCCTACAAGTGGCAGCTCCTGTTCAACGCGTCCGACATCGACGTCGTCCCGCGCTTCGACGACGAGGTGCCGCCGGCGATCCTCGCCGAGCTCGAGACGAAGCTGCCCGACTTCCGGCGGGCGTACGAGCCGGACGGCCTCACGATCGACGAGTTCGACACGTTCGGCGCCACCCGGCGGACGCTGCGCGGCTTCATCGCCTCGTATCAGGACCTCGTGGCGGACGTCCGCGACGCGATGCTGCCGAGCCCGGACAAGGACTAGGGGTGGGCACGACCCGGCTGACGGCCGCGCAGGCGCTCGTCCGTTTCCTCGCGGCGCAGCACGTCGAACGCGACGGCGTCCGCCACCGGTTCTTCGGCGGCTGCTTCGGCATCTTCGGACACGGCAACGTCGCGGGCGTCGGCCAGGCGCTGCTCGAGCACCCCGAGCTGCTCCGCTATCACCAGGCGCGGAACGAACAGGCGATGGTGCATGCCGCGGTCGCGTACGCGCGGATGCGGAACCGCCTCGGCGCACTCGTCTGCACGAGCTCGATCGGCCCCGGCGCGACCAACATGGTCACGGGCGCGGCGCTCGCGACGATCAATCGGCTGCCGGTCCTCCTCGTCCCTGGCGACATCTTCGCCGGGCACGGGCCCGACCCGGTGCTGCAGCAGCTCGAGGTGCCGTGGGCAGGCGACGTCTCCGTGAACGACGCCTTCCGGCCGGTGTCGCGCTACTTCGACCGGATCTCGAGGCCGGAGCAGGTGATCCCGGCCGCGCTCGCCGCGCTGCGCGTCCTCACGAGTCCCGCCGACACCGGCGCCGTCACGCTCGCGTTCCCGCAGGACGTCCAGGCGGAGGCGTTCGACTTCCCCGAGGAGCTGTTCGCGGAGCGCACGTGGCACGTGCCGCGGCAAGCGGCGGACGGAGACTCGCTCGCGGCCGCAGCGCACGCGATCCGCGCTGCGCGCAGACCCCTCCTCGTTGCCGGTGGCGGCGTCATCTACTCCGAGGCGACCGATGCGTTGCGCGCGTTCTGCGAGGCGACCGGCATCCCGGTCGGCGAGACCCAGGCCGGGAAAGGCTCGCTGCCGTTCGACCACCCGTCCAACCTCGGTGCGATCGGGGCGACCGGCACGTTCGCGGCGAACCGGTTCGCGGCCGGAGCCGATCTGGTGATCGGCGTGGGCACGCGCTACAGCGACTTCACCACCGCGTCGAAGACGGCCTTCCAGGATCCCGGCGTCCGTTTCGTCAACCTCAACGTCGCCGAGCTCGACACCGCCAAGCACGGCGGCCTGCGCCTGGCGGCCGACGCGCGCGCGGGGCTCGTGCAGCTCGCGGAGGCGCTCGAGGGCCACACCGTCGACGACGCCTACCGCGCCGAGGCGGCGCGCCTCAACGTGGAGTGGGACGCAGAGGTGACGCGCCTGTACGGCCTCGGCCACGGCCCGCTGCCGGCGCAGAGCGAGGTGATCGGAGCAGTCAACGACGCGCTGCCGCCGACCGCCGTGGTCGTCTGCGCGGCAGGGGCGATGCCGGGCGACCTGCACAAGCTGTGGCGCACGCGCGACCCGAAGGGCTACCACGTCGAGTACGGCTACTCGTGCATGGGCTACGAGCTCGCCGGCGGCGTCGGCGTCAAGCTGGCGGCCCCGGAGCGGGAGGTGGTCGTCCTCGTCGGCGACGGTTCCTATCTGATGATGCCGGGCGAGCTCGTCACCGCCGTCCAGGAGCGTCTGAAGCTCACCGTCGTCATCGTCGACAACCATGGCTTCAATTCGATCGGCGGCCTCTCGCGCTCCCTCGGCTTGCAGGGCTTCGGCACGCAGTACCGCTACGTCGACGGCGACCGTCCCGTCCTCGACGGCGACGCCGACCCGCCGCCGACCCTGCCGATCGATCTCGCCGCGAACGCCGCCTCGCTCGGCGCGCGGGCCGAGCGTGTCGCCACGATCGACGAGCTGCGTGAGGCGCTCGCCCGAGCCCGCGACGCCGACGGTGTCAGCGCGATCGTCGTGGAGGTCGACCGGTACGAGGGCGTGCCGTCCTACGAGAGCTGGTGGGACGTCCCGGTTGCGGAGGTGTCCGAGCTCGCTGCGGTCCAGGCCGCCCGGCGTGACTACGAGGCGGCGCGGCGCGCCGAGAGAAGGTTCCTGTGACGCTGCGGCTCGCGAGCGCGCCGTGCACCTGGGGCGTGTGGGAACGGACGGTCGACCGCGACGATCTGATCCCACCCGGCCTGATCCTGGAGACGGTGCGGGAGCTCGGCTACACCGGCATCGAGCTCGGCCCTCCGGGGTATCTCGGCGACGGGCCCGACGCTGTGCTCGCGACCCTCGAGCCCTATGGCCTCGAGCTCGTGGGCGCGTTCGCGCCGATCCGGATCGCCGACGAGGAGGGCTTTCGCGAGGACCTCGACTTCGTCGAGCGCACGGTCGCGGTGCTGGCGGCGACCGGCGCACGTGGGCCGATCGTGCTCGCCGCCGACGAGAACGAGACGCGCCTGCGTGTGGCCGGTCGTCCCGACGCGCGCGCCGCGACGTCGCTCTCCGGTGACGAGCTCCGGCGCGCCGCGTCACGGGTGGAGCAGGCGGCCGAGCGCGCCCGCGCGGCGGGTGTGACCGCCGCCTTCCATCCTCACACGGCGACGTACTTCGAAGGGCCCGAGGAGGTCGCGGCGCTGCTCGAGGCAACCGACCCCGAGCTCGTGAAGATCACGTTCGACACGGGCCACTGCGTCGTCGGCGGTGGAGACCCGCTGGAGTTCGCACGCCGGTCCGGTGACCGGATCGCGCATCTCCATCTGAAGGACGTCGACCCGCGCGTGCTCGAGCGCGTCCGTACGCAGGAGCTGACCGTGGAGGAGGCGTGGGAGCAGGGGCTCTTCTGCGAGTTCGGTACCGGCGCGGTCGATTTCGCGGGTGTGCTCGCGGCGCTCCCGGGCTACGGCGGCTGGGCGGTCGTCGAGCAGGACCGGGTCGCCGTGCAGGTCGACGACCTGCCCGCGGTCCGCGCGGTCGAGGAGCGCAACCTCGCGGTTCTTCGCTGACGACTGGTGTCTGACACCAATCGGTGTCGGACACCCTTTAGGGCCAGGGCCAGTCGACGCCGACCGCGCGGGGCTCGCCGGCGACCGCGCTCGCGCGCGCGGCGATGCCGACCGCGACCGACCGCCGGCGGAAGTGGGGTTAGTTGCCAGGGCTTCGTCCGGCGATCGAACGAGCGGAAGGCTGACGCGGGAGCGGAGCTCTCGCTTGCGGGCCGGATGCCGGTCGAGGATCGTGACCGAGGCGACGTCGGCTCACTGTACTCTTGGGGTCGCTCCGCAACTATTGGGAGAGTGCAGCGCAGGATATAAAGACGTAAATGCCTGCAACTAGGCATGCTTTGGGCGGTTAGCTCAGTTGGGAGAGCACCAGCTCGACAAGCTGGGGGTCACTGGTTCGAGCCCAGTACCG